>NZ_JBALPG010000257.1:0-1087 GCF_036965245.1 Neobacillus drentensis | reverse complement strand
ATAATACGCTACGTCTGTGTGGGACCTTTGCTTCTCAACATCCTTTGTTGATGTAATAAGAGTGAGCAATGAGATTGAAAATAATAGTAAAGCAAACTTTTTCATAAACATTTACCCCCTAAATTAATTTATTTAAATATTTTACTGCATCGATCACAATTCCCTTTTGATTGTAAAAATCTGCAAGCATTTTATAAAATCGGCCAAGGTCGTCAGCATGCTCATTTGTCTCTTCAAGATAGGGAATTACTTTTGACTCTAAATATTTAAACGCTTTGACCGGTGAGACCATATGGAGAAGGTAAAAATCAGCTAAAAGCCTAAATTTTTTAACACCTAGTTCTTTTGACAATGAATTCAATTCTTGAAAACATTCTCTTGCTTTTTCGATTGATTTAAGAGAATAATGTATTTCTCCAATAGAATATAAAGTTACAAGATAGTGTTGATTTAATTTAGGCTGCAGTTCCAAACTTTTTTCATAATAATATAGTGCTTCCTTAACATTTTTCATTTTATTTTGCAAAAATCCCATATTATGGTAAATTTGCGGAAGCATTTTTTCTTCCTTTAATAATTCTGCATTGCGAATTAGGTGTTGAAAACATCCTTGAGCTTCTTCATAAATATTAGAATGAGTGTAATTGATCCCTAACAACATTAGTGTATTGAGAATACGAATGAAGTTATGCTGGTTCATAAATATTTGCAGTGCCATGTTACCAAAATGAATAGCATGACCTGATTGCTCAAGAAAACTTTTTACAAGTGCTCGATGATAAAGGAATTCTCCACTTGTGGTTTCATGATCATTTTCAGTATACAAGGTATCAAGTATGTCATCGGCATTTTTATACTGACCTTTTAAGATTAAGAATATCGCATTATAGTAGCGAAATAAATAGTTCTCATGTTGGGAAAAATTTTTCTTTTGCTTATATAATAAATCTCTTTGAGCTTCTGCTTCTTCAAATAAACCCTTGAATAATAGGTATCTATATTTGTATAACTCACAAATATAAAAATGTTTTGAGAAAGGGATGAGGTGTTCTATATTCTTTAATTTTTGATAGGTTCCATCTATTTC
>NZ_JBALPG010000256.1:1520-1814 GCF_036965245.1 Neobacillus drentensis | reverse complement strand
AATTGAAATAACTAATAAAGAATTTCCTACACTGGCTATATCCAATCGTTCTACTCCAACGGACGCACCTATAACAGTTGCTAGATTGTATAGTATAAAGCAGCCGACAAAAATGATTAGAACAAACAAATATTTCGCTTTAATGACACCATTTCTAGTATGTGGAGTTGTACAAATAAGGGATGCTCCTTTATATTTGTCCTCTGACATCGAAGTCATATTGTATATAATAAATTCAACAAATAATACAGTAATGAGAAAACTAACAGCACTGCCGTTATTAAACCCAATTTT
>NZ_JBALPG010000256.1:0-1434 GCF_036965245.1 Neobacillus drentensis | reverse complement strand
GATAAAGATAGGACCAACAACTGAAAAAATAAGCATAAATAATAAATATTTTTTTGCCAAAATAAAATCCTTTTTGACAAGATGAAATAACATTTTTTATTCCCCCTTTATATACGCTAACATAATACTTTCAATGGAAGGTCTTTCTATAATGATGTCATTCATTTGTTCACATATTACATCTTTCTTATCGGTAATACCTTCAAAACCAAACGATGTTTGATTTAAACTTAAAAATAATTTTCGTGTGTATTCATTAATTAAATTGTTACCGCCTTTTACCAACGCGTGTCTTTCTAATAATTCATCTTTACTTTCATTTATTATTATTCTCCCATTATCAATTAGAATAAGAATGTCAGCTATTTTATCCAGATCAGAAGTAACATGAGTAGAAAAGAAGATACTTTTCCCCATCTCCTTCATAAACTCTAAAAATATGTTCATTAACTCACTTCTAACTAATGGGTCAAGCCCACTTGTTGGCTCATCCATGATCAATAAATCAGCGTGGTGAGAAAGAGCTAATGTAATGGCAAATTTCATTCGCATACCTTTAGACATTGCAGCAATTTTCTGATTTAAATTCAATTTAAACCTATTTATGTAATTAAAAAAAACATTTTCATCCCAATCGGAATAGGATGGAGCAATAATACTCTTCATTTCTTTCAATGTCATTTCTTCATAAAAATAACCTTCATCCAAAACAACACCAATACGATTCTTTACTTCACTTTCACTTTTTTCCATTTCTTTTCCAAAAAAATGAATACTTCCATCATCTTTTGGATAGAGGCCTAGTAGAGTTTTTATTGTTGTCGTTTTCCCAGAGCCATTAATACCAACGAAACCTGTAATACAGTCCTCTTTAAGTGAAAAATCCACTGAATCTAAACTAAATTTATCTAACTTCTTCTTTAAGTTTTTTACCTCTAAAACGTTTTTCACCCTTCATCCCCCTCTTCAAAAATAATATCCATCATTAAATTAAGTTCTTCTTTCGTTATTCCAAGAGTTTTAGCCATTTGCCAAACCTCTGCGAGTTTTTTTTCTAACATATGCCTTTTAGTTTCAGATAACATATCCAAGTTTTCTGGTGCTACAAACGAACCCTTTCCAACTTTTGATAAAATAAATCCTTCTTTTTCCAATTCGTCATATACTCTTTTTGTTGTAAGAACACTAACATGTAAATCACTTGCTAATGAACGTATGGATGGAAGTTGTTCACCCTCCTTTAATTCCTGACGGAGAATTCCTCCCTTTATTTGTTCTTTTATTTGCTGATATAACGGTTGATCGGAAATATTATTAATGATTATTTTCATTGCAAAACCTCACTTTCAAAAGTGTTTATGTATCACATATACACCATATACAACCAATACAATTTTATTTTAATTTACCCTTCTTCTATAATCAAGATAAAAG
>NZ_JBALPG010000255.1:732-1989 GCF_036965245.1 Neobacillus drentensis | reverse complement strand
TAATTAGATATTTTCGACAATTATGTTTATAGCAAATGTTGTAAATAGTGAGTTCCCATAATTTACGGAAATAAAGGTTCTCCTTTAGACACTCTAGACAACAATTAGTATTGCGGCTATTGAAAGCATTTTTTCCTATGTAATCTACTATGTGGTCATTAAAAGAATCCTCTTCAAAATCCCCAACTTGATCACAGTATGTAAGAGCCCAGAGATCAGACTCCTAATTAGCAGTTAATTTTGCTAAGTCCTTGAGACTTACTTTAGACTTTGAAATCTTATTTACATTTATCATTTGTTTTTCATCTGTTTAAGTTAATCCGACATTTTGGTAAACTCAACTACAGGATTCATACCCATTTAAAGTAGTAATTCTTGTAATATAGCCCTTCAAACTTTCATCAAAATAAGGCTTAGGATGTATTGGTTACAACATTAGCCTCCCTCAAAATAGATAAATAACCACCTAGAACAATTGTCTAAGTGGTTTATTAAGTGCAAAATATTACTGTTATTCTGGGCGTTTATCACACAATTGCGTTTACCGATTAATTATTACTAATATAAACGCTGATAATCTCATTCCACAAAATATGGAACTACTCTACGAAATTATGGAGAGATTCCACGAAATTTTGAAAGCTCACACAATTATTGTTAAACTCCAAAATTAATCGGATTAAGGTCTTATTAAATCAAGGTTTAATCTGATATTGAAATCATTAATTACCGGATTTTGAAATTCACTATTTGAATAACATAAAAAGGAAATCATATTTAACCGGATTATTTTTTTATTTACCTTTCTAAAATAAATCATAATTAACCGTATTATTTTAACAATATTATTATTTAAAATTAACGTGTTTCTCAGAACTAATAATACCTTATTCCTTTATGATTATAAGGGGACTTCTATCCAGTTTATTAATTTACTGCCAAATGAAAACAACAATACACCGCTAGCTACCTGAGATACTAAAAATAAAATAATTGGAGCCCATTACTTATAATTGAATCTATGTCCCGTTATATGGTATTAGTATCCCTATGTAAAGTGACTATAAAGTTATTTTAAAACCTCAAACAAGCATAACCCCGTTCTAAATTTAGGACAGGGTTAAAATATAGTTGTTTAATCTTTGATGTAAGATACTCCACTGGACTTAAAAATATAACAAAAATGTTTTTTTAAAATCTAAGTTTTATTCCATAATCGCGCCCGATTGTTGAAGATCGTTATTGAACTAAAGCACC
>NZ_JBALPG010000255.1:264-697 GCF_036965245.1 Neobacillus drentensis | reverse complement strand
ACTAAAGCACCCTTTAGTTCAATAAGCATTATGAATTAGCCGACCATTCACTTTTCGTTTCGGTTTCTTGATTTGAATACTCAATATAAAGTAATTTCATAGCATCTATAATTTTTTCATCCGCTACTTTCTCTTTATATCGACTAGGCAAGTCTTTTGCTCCCAAAACATACAATAATGGATTTTGAGTGAACTCTCCAATTATCCCAATATCTAATACAACATTTTCTAATCCACCTGTCATATGATTTAAGTGATGGGTTGGTATTCCTTCTATTTCACCTTGTTGTCTAACTAACCCATTAATAATTGGAATCCATAACTCAGGATTATTTTTGTATCCTAGAAATATAAAACGCAAAAGTTCTAACATCTGACTCAATTCTCCATTGTTATCTAGATCCATTGGATTTCGAGTAATATTTATATTTTT
>NZ_JBALPG010000255.1:0-211 GCF_036965245.1 Neobacillus drentensis | reverse complement strand
TAAAATTTGATTTAATTTTTTTATTAATCTTATCCCATCCTCCACAAAATTGAACAATTTTATTCGCAATGAAACTATCGTGACAGGCTATCATCACTTCAACGGCATCTTGCAGTGCCAAGGTTTCTCTATTCTGAAAGTGAGGATATAGTTCATTACTATCTTCTTTTGGATTAAAACTAATATCTTGTACAATGTCATTCCATTTATA
>NZ_JBALPG010000254.1:0-1154 GCF_036965245.1 Neobacillus drentensis | reverse complement strand
ACTTAAAATATTCTAAGAGTGTTATTAATAAAATACAATATAAATTGACTAAAAAAAGGAGGAAGGATAACCAATGAATGTGATCGATCTTTTGCTTTATGAATTAGACCACACCTATAATCAAGATGATTGGTACTCACCAATAAAACTAGCCCTTACTGACCTGACTGTAGAGCAAGCAACATGGAAGCTTGATATTGAAAGTATGAATTCCATTTGGGAAATCGCTGCCCACTTACAATATTATAAAGAGCGTTTGTTATTTCAATTACAAGGAAAAAAAGCAGACTACGGAACAAATAATCAAGATACATTTGCGTTTGAAGGAAATTCTCAATTAGATTGGGATGCTTTCGTAAACAAGATGCATGAAGTTAACCAAAGATTAGGTGAGCATATTCAAAAATTGAGTGAAACGGATATAGAGAAAGATACATCTAAGTTTTCCCTTTTAAAACGTATTAGTGGTATCATACGTCATGATGCTCATCATGCCGGACAAATTATCATGATTAGAAAATTGCAAGGTGCATGGCCTGTTCATCAGGAAATGGAATAAGATAAAGTAACAATTAATGATAACTTGAGTTGTATATCCAATACAAAACTAGTTTATATAAAACTTCCTAATAGAAGTTCCCTATCACAAAACCCCTTGGGAACCAAGAGGGGGCAACTTGCCATAATTTATTGTTTATGCAGAATTTGATATATCGTTGATAAATCAAACGTTTGCTCACGCTGCAAGTTCGCCTGGTGGCTGTATAAAAAAGTGAGATTTTATACAGCTACTTATTCGATTATATGGCCCTATTCTTGAATATACACATATCTTTAGTTTATAATTTATATTTTCGCTTTCTATACATTATGAACCAGCCAATACCATTTACCAGGATTAGACCAAAAATAGTGTTACCTAAAGGGCTTAGTGACAGGGTTCCTGCTGTAAACCGCAAAGTAAAATTGAAGAAATAATAAAACACGCCCTATTTTTTTATTTCTTCAAGCCTTCTTCTATTGACTGCTCTATATAAGGAACCTTGAGATATTCCAGTTGCTGAGACTATCACACTTATATAATATTCTTTACTATTATACATACGTAGCGCAACAGCAGGCTTTTCTTTATCCAACTTGGGTCTCCCTAATGT
>NZ_JBALPG010000253.1:0-1903 GCF_036965245.1 Neobacillus drentensis | reverse complement strand
CGAATAAATTTATATATTTTAAAAAGGATTCCAAACTAAAGCTGAAATCCTTTTAATCTTAACTCCAACAAATTTATATTCCCCATATGATATATTCTTAATGTTATTAACCTAGTTATGGTAAAACTCCTTATTCCATTAAACTGCTCCGTTAGCACAACAAGAAAAAAGACCGCCGTAGCGATCACTTCTTTAACTCTTGCCCCTGTTAGTGTAAGTACATTTCTTCACAATAAATGTTTAAATGATTATGTGGTGGAATTTCTATGCTCTACAATTACTCCTAAAGCGATAGACCTGAATGGAAGACTGTTAATTACATTTGTTATCTTTCTTCATAAACAATACGGCTTTGTAGTTTTTTCTATTTTCTGTTTCTGCTTCTGTCGCTCTCGCCCATGTCTCTTACAGCTCCTCTTGTGCTCTGTTAATAAAAAACAGAAGGCTTATCCCTTCTGTTTACCTAAAAGCTTTAATGATATCCTTTATTTGTTCAATATGCCATTTTTCATGTAATGCTAGAAACTCAATTATTTGATCAAGGTTTAAGACACCGAGAGCACCTATTTTTGCCGATTTTGTTTCATTTTTGTGTTACATGTGTATAAATATCCGATTTGTTTACTCACCTACTAGTCCATCACCATCTCGATCGTCCATATATTTATAGAGCCATGAATCGCGCGTAATTGGCATTTTAAAGCCAGCAGCTTTGGCTTCAGCGATCGTAACACTTCCATTATGATTGGTATCCACCTTACTAACATCTTCATTACTACTTACCGTTTCGTTTGCTGGTACATTGTCTGTTTTCGGTGGCGTACTGCTCGTACCTGTCGTTTCCCCTAAATTTTTGTTCACTTCATCTGGGTTTACATTGTCAAATTCATCTCTAATGGATCTGCCCTGAATTTTGTATGTGAATTTATAATGGTTAGGAATTTGCGTCTGAGTATTTGGATATTGAATCACTGCTACGAAATCTGTACAACCTCCTGCATCTCGAATCACTTTTTCCATATAAGCTTGATCGCCGTGCCTATTGAGAATGCTGTCTTGAGGTGTAATGTTATATGCGTTAGATACTCCCCCAAGTGAGTCAGCAATTACATGCCCTTCATCTAATTCTTGACTCTCTGTACCGGGAACCTTTGCTTCATCAGAATAGTATCTCCCAGACGATAAAACATGTTCAGTATTCGGATTTTGGAGTGTTATATTTTTTGCCTCAACACGAATTAGCTGTCCGTATTCATTTGTAAAAGCCCAATATTCCCTGTCGCCAAACCCGACATCAACTCTGACATTCGGCTTTCTATATCCTGACATATCTCCGCCATCTACTACAATTAGTGTATATTTACTGTAGTCAAAGTCACCATTAACACTTGTTATCGTTGGTGTACTAGTGGCAGGAACGCTTGGACTGACTACGCTTTCACTAGTCGTTTTTTCGGCTTCATCGTCAGGTGTACTTTTTTTGCTTTCAACAGTGGCTGCTTTCTTTTTGCTTACTTTTTGAGTTTTATTTATTTTGATTTCTGTATTATTTTGTTGTGAACAACTAGTAAATAAAATAAGTAGTGAAAGGAGTAATAAAATAATCCCCCATGATTTTTGATACCATTTTTGTTGCATATTGCACCTCTTTTTATAATTGAATTAGACTTATTTCACAATATTTATCTGGGTTATAATGTAAATATTTATACATGTACCTTAAATATATAATATTTCGGTTAATATTGTTTAAGATTTAGAGACTCACAATGTGTAAGAACTCTGAGAGAAGCAATGCGTTTAATGGATAAAATCCACTGAAACCTTTGCTCCTTTAGAATATGTTTATCTTTTGTTCTTTTACCAATTAGTGTCCCCTTACTATCAATGCACTTGCAATTGC
>NZ_JBALPG010000252.1:0-1843 GCF_036965245.1 Neobacillus drentensis | reverse complement strand
ACAATATTTTCTTTTAATAAGTTGGAAATAATAGTAATTCAACAAAAATATGAATAAGAGTAAACTACTTATTTAATAAGTATTGAAACAAAAAAGACCTTAAGAGATTTAAAAATCTCTTAAGGTCTAGTGTGCTAATATTTATACTTCTATTGCTTCTTCATTCTCCTCATCTTGCTCCGTTTCTTGCTGCTTCTTTAACCGTTTTCGGTAAACAAACTTTGATAAATTAATACTGATTTCATAAAGGAGCAAGAGTGGTAAGGTTACGACAAAATCAGACATAAAATCTGGTGGAGTAATAACAACAGCAATAATGATTAGAACGAAATAGGCATATTTACGAATTTTTGCTAAGACAAACGGATTAATAATTCCCAGTGATGTTAAAAACATAACCACTACCGGCAGTTCAAACAACACACCGAATGGCAGAGTCATGTTCATGATAAAGCGAAAGTACCTTTCAGCAGTGAAGTTTGTGACAAACATATCTTGTCCTATGTTTATCAAAAAGTTTAAGACCATTGGAAAAATGGCAAAGTAACCGAAAGCAAGGCCACAAATAAATAAGAGAAATAAAGCAGGTACATATGAAAGGGTTATTTTCCTTTCTACCGGTCTCAATGCCGGCCTGACAAACAGCCAAATTTGCAATGCCAGGACAGGAATTGTTGCCGCAATTGCAACAACGCCTGCAAGCATAAAATAAATCCACATAATATCACTTGGTCCGAGAACCATCAATTTTTGATCCCCAACAAACCATTTATAAATATCGTCAACGTATATAAAACCAACGATAAAAAAGGCAACAAATGCCAAAGCCGATATGATAATTCGTTTGCGTAATTCCTCTAAATGATCAACTAAATTTAATTCTTTATCTTCCATGTACTTCCCCTGCCAATTTCAAATGTTACAAAATGGGCACGTGTATGAAGCTCTCAGTAATATACAGATTGATTTTTTTACCTTACCAAGAAATCAACCGAATCGTTCCTACGTTCTGAGAGATTAACATGTTTTCACGCATCCTTATAGTTTTAACACCGAGAAGAAAAAGGTGCAAGACCCAAAATCTTACACCTTATTTAGTCAAGTTTTTCTTTTCTTCTTTGATGTCTTCCATTACATCGTCCGTAAGTTCGCGGGTAGACTTTTTAAATTCCTTTAAAGTTTGTCCAAAAGCTTTTCCGATTTCCGGTAATTTCTTTGGTCCAAAAATAATCAGTGCAAGTGTTAAAATCAAAATTAATCCGGGTATTCCGATATTAGAAAACATGGATTACATCCCCTTCAAATGTTGTATATTTCTACTATGATTATAGTATTGAATAATGCTTTTGCGTTAATTCTTTACAATAATTCATAGTAATTTCACAAATTGCAATAAAATTTAAATCAGAGTGATATTTAGCATTTTCTTTTTCACTTATGTATCACCACTATAGACAATTTAACAATTACTATTTCTAAAGTCAATGTCCAATTTGTTAATCAAATTTTTAAAATATTTTGACAACTGACTTTTTTTTGCATATAATTTGACCAATAGGAACATATACTAATGAAAATTATTAAACCAATGGATTGGATGTGATGAGGATGGAATTTTCACTATGCAGTTTTGATGGAGCCCTCCCTGTTGAGGTAACAATTGATGATGACAACGGAAGATATACCATTCGTAAAAGCGACCGAAGTGGAGAATATTTCAATAGTCCAATTGAATTAATTGCCTGGGTGAAAACGCATTTCCGAGAGGAAGAATTTTGCCATCCACATGAATTCAGAGGTATGCTCGCTAAAATGGCGGAATACGAATTAAATGTTTCATATT
>NZ_JBALPG010000251.1:375-1164 GCF_036965245.1 Neobacillus drentensis | reverse complement strand
CCTTCTTGGATCAACGCTCCCGTTTATGTTATTTCAATCCTTTTGAAAAAACTTTTCCGTTTCTGGATACTTCTTAATAAACAATTCATTTGCATCTTGGAGTTTATTCGAATACTCTTGGTAAGACCTACTCAAAATTTTTAAATTTGTTATAAAAATCTCATAGTATCCACTGCTTTGCTGGAACTCTAATAGCAATTGCTGCATTTTGTATGTAGGGGTTGACTTATACTCTTCGGAATTACGGAATTTGATGTACTCCTCCATAAACAGTTCATTATTTGCGATATAGCTGTCAATGTCATCAATTGCATTTAGTAATGTAGTGTTCATTTTTTCTAAGTCATCCTGCTTTATTAAAGAAGTGAAGCCTTCTAAATACTCTGCTATTTCTTTGGTAATATTTATATTATCCAAAAAGTGAACAATTTTATTAAAAGCCTCTTCCTTCTCAACACTATCAATTTTCTCATTTAAAAATTGTCCGAAGTGAATAGACAAATAAATACCAAATGCACCTGGAAAAGACAGCACTAATTTTTCTTTGATTGTAAAAGAACCGTTGAGATTAGAGTTAATAAACTCCATAGCTTCATTAATATTATAGCTTTCAATTAGGAGTTCAAGACATTGCTGTTGTTCAACTGCCCTTTGCCTTTTTAAATCCATTAAATATTTATATTTCGATAATGTTAATGACTTATTGCTACTTTCAAAAGTATCTTTTATTTCAGAAATACTTAATCCTAAATTTCTGAGAACAGATATTTCTCTTAATATGGATAATTC
>NZ_JBALPG010000251.1:0-336 GCF_036965245.1 Neobacillus drentensis | reverse complement strand
CTTTTCACTAAAATTTCTATATCCGTTTTCTTCAATTTTTGGGTGTACCAGCCCTTGCTTTTCGTAGTATTCTATTGCTTTTTTTGTCAGTGAACTTTTTTTGCATACCTCGTTTATTAACATCGATATCACCTCAAGAGAATAATAAGCTAACCCCCAAGGTGAGAGTCAACATTAAATCTGAGATTAATAAGAATATTCCTCAATTTGAGTATATTATCTTATTCAACTGGACCGTTAGTTTATCTACATTCCTTTACAATCTTCTCAGTATATTTTAACATAAGCTTCCAATTTTCTCCTTGAGTGTTACTCAAGAAAATTGCCCTATTGTGG
>NZ_JBALPG010000250.1:0-1154 GCF_036965245.1 Neobacillus drentensis | reverse complement strand
TTCTTATTGAAGTAACGGGCAGATTAGCTTAAGAAGGATTAATAAGTTCTTGCAACGAATACCTTTTTTATGAGAATGAATTTAGATGTTTTATGGATAAAAGATCTCATTGTATAAAGGGAGAAATAACAATGAAAAGTGATAATGAGCTAAAAGCATATGCAATTGACGATGATTTTAAATTCTATATTGTACAGGTTGTCATTAGTCCTAATAAAGACGGTGCTGTTTATTGGTTAAGAGATGTAGCAGGTTATACTAATGTGGAGATGGCTAAATTTAAAATTTGGGAGTTTCCTCTGGATGATAACGTATATATAAAGGACTATGGAGAAATAACAGCAAGGGAACTTATGAAGGAAATTGAAGAATATCCTGCGGTAGTTTTCTCGAAGGTAAAAGATAAGGATTATTATGAAAATTGGTTATCGGATTATGAGCGTGGAGAAATGGATATTTGGGATAAATCTGATTTTGTAAAAACAAAAGAAGATTTAATATCATTTATTAATGAGTTAAGAATAGATTTAAAAAACAATGAAGAGAAATGGGAAAATATCACACTCGAAGCATATTTTGAGTCTTTGGAAGCTTGGATGACAGATACAAATTTGATTTCTGACAAACCTAGTTGGAAGGACTTTGCAAACATACTCTTATCGGGAAGATTTTATGAATAACTTTCCTTATTACACTAACTGGTGCCTTGATCCAGGAAGGATTAAGGCCTTTTTGTTTAATTACTTATTGAACTAACGAGCAGTTTAGTGGAACAAGAATATGGTAAAATTGAGTTACCAAATGTATGAATTTGTAGGAGAAAACAAGATGAAAGTTAGAAAAGATATGAGACAAAAATGCCCCAAGTGTGGTTATGAAAAATGTGCAACAAAAGTAGTGGTTGATAATCCTAATTACCCATCAGGTGTTATTTTAAGATGTAAGCAGTGCAAATCTATCTTTTCACTCGACAATGATGGAAAATGGGTATTTTTTAAGGACTGGTATTAAAGTTATTTTTTTACTAAAGGGTGCATAACTGGAACAACGGTAATGCTTTTTTCTTCTTTCACTAACTGGGCAGTTTAGTGAAAGAAGGACTTGTTATCTTTAAAGTCTTTTTTATTTAATTTAATACCTTGCATTATAGAGTA
>NZ_JBALPG010000249.1:0-3767 GCF_036965245.1 Neobacillus drentensis | reverse complement strand
GCCTTTTTCATAATCCTTCTTATTTGGCATTTTATTTTCCTCCTTGTACTTCTAAGAAACTTTTTTAGAAAAGAAGATTAAGCTCCAATTCGTTATTGACAATGTCCTCTGTATTTGATTAATAATAGTATCACTTTTTAATTATTTTGTTCGGTTCGAAAATTAAAATTCTATTTTTCTTAGATGTATTTATCCTCATTACATAAGTTTGAAAGCTAGATATTCTCATCATTTCTAAAGAAAAAAGCAAAAAGCGAAATCATTTGAGATTTCGCTTCAAAATTTTCTATTATAAAACCTAAAAAAAATGGTGCTTTCCTTTTCAATCACTTCTACTGATGAAATCTTCCTAGTACTTACAATTCCCTGTTGAAAAGATTATTTTCCTTTATAATCAAATAACCTAATAAAAAATAAATGATTCCAATTGCTAAAATTAAATATTCAAACTGGTCGCCTAATGCTCCTAACGAAATGAAAAAAAACACAAGACCAAGAAACCCGAGAATAAAACAAAAGCTAGCATATGTTACTTTACCTGCGGTTTTTTTAAAGGCAAAGGGTCCTCTAGCGGTAATTAACCCAATAATAACAAGGATAACTATAATCACGAGGTTAAGGAAGATATAGTTATCTGTTGGTGCTTTATCGATATCTGCAGCGAACGCTTGTTGTAAACCTGTTCCAATCAAAAACAGTACACCATACCCTACCGCTGCAATAATCAGTAAAATCCCTAAAACTAGTCCTAGGATCTTTGAGTATGCCAGTTTGCTCAATGTCAGTATCCTCCCTTTGCATGAATGTATGCTCATCATTGAAGAATGAGCATACATTCTGCATTGTTTGCTTATTCTTCTATGATATTGAGTTCTTCTAAAACATCCATGGTTATGTTTCGTGCTTTTGTTCCGCTTCCATCCACGTTGGTCGCAAAAACCCAATCAGCTTTATCGGTTTCGATATATCCTACATACCAGCCTAACCCATAATCTGACAAACGTGTACCCGTTTTCCCATGAAGAACATACGAATCAGCTTCATCATTAATCATTATTCGTTTAACCGTTCTCATTTCCTGCTTGCCAAATGGAAGTTTTTCTTCTACGAGATTCTCCATAAATTGAACTTGTTCCTGTGCAGATATTTTCAGACTGCTATCCAGCCAGAAATGGTCTATACCGCCGCTAATATCTCCGTTACCGAAATGGATTTTTTTCATGTATGTTTGCATTTGTTCAAAACCTATGTCACGAGCCATTTGTTGATAATACCAGATCACGGAATGTCTCATCCCTGAGGCTAGCGTATGATCCTTGTTCCACTCTGGAATTTCACGAACCACGCCATCCCAGCGCTTCACTTCGTATTCATCCTTTACAGCTTTTGTTTGCAAACCTATTAACGCATTTGGTACCTTAAAAGTAGACTCTGGTGTATAGCGCACCCCGCTTCTCTCTTTGTTATATACATAGATTTTATCTGATTTTAAATTTTTCACTACAATCGTACCTTGTGTACCTGCAAATTCTTCCTCAACTGACAAGTCTTTTATATTCATTTTTTCAGCCTTTACAGGAAGGTCATATATGGTTCCTGTAAAAAGCAGGACGATAGCAATTATCCAGCATTTTACATGTTTCATTGTCTATTCTCCTTTGTTTTTTGACTAGTCAGGCAGCAATGTAGGCCTCCACAACTGCCATTTCAAATTAGTTTACTAGTTTGATAGTGTAAAGTATACTTTTTCCAGTTATGAAATGAAATAACAGTTTTCTTGCTTTGTACCCTTACAGATTGGAAAGGTTGGAAAGAAAAATGAAAAAATATCAGGAAATTGTTGGACTGATCGAACAACAGGTAACTCAAGGAATATTAGTGTCTGGGAGCAAATTACCTTCTATAAGAGCTCTGTCAAAGAAGTATTCTTGCAGTCACAACACAGTTATCAAAGCCTATCAGGAATTAGAAAACAGGCACTTAATCTACTCCATGCCCAAGAGTGGATATTATATAGTAGAAGACTTTCCATTGCGTGAAAGAACTGACAAAAAGAAGGGGAAAATTGATTTTTTATCAGCAGGACCTGATAAACAAGCAATGCCTTATCAAGATTTTAAACATTGTATCAACCAGGCCATTGAATTATATAAAGAGGACATGTTTACTTACTCTGAGGCTCAAGGATTGTATTCCCTGCGTGTGGAACTGGCCCGGCATTTACAAAATTTACAGGTATTTACGGTACCAGACAGGATATTTGTCGTATCGGGATCGCAACAAGCACTGAATCTATTTGTCGAGATGCCATTTCCAAATGGAAAAACCAATATATGCGTGGAACAGCCTACACACCCTGCCTTTGTGGAGTCCATCCAGGTTCAAAATGCCAATGCTTTTGGAATCGAAATAACAAAACAGGGGGCAGATATGCAGCGTCTAGAGGAAATTTTTAAACACCATGATATTAAGTTCTTTTACACCACTTCAAGATTTCATAACCCTACCGGCTACAGTTACTCGAATAAAGAAAAGAAAAAGATGGTAGAATTAGCTCAGAAGTATGATGTTTATATTATCGAAGATGATTATATGGGAGATCTTGATTTCAACCTGAAGCAGGATCCGATGTTTGCCTATGACCCTTCAGGTAGAGTTATTTATACAAAAAGCTTTTCAAAAGTATTGCTGCCGGGTTTAAGGCTTGGCCTAACTGTTATTCCTGAATCTATGAAAAGTGCATTTTCACAGGCTAAGTATGCAGCAGATTTACATACTCCTGTATTAACCCAGGGTGCGCTTGAAATCTACTTGAAAAATGGGATGTTTGATGCCCACATAAAAAAGATCAGAAAAATATACCGGGAAAAAGGTGAAATATTACAGACAGCCTATAAGAAGTATCTCCCGGTTACTGCTTCCTATACCGGTTCAACATCCGGTTTTTACTCAACAATTGAATTGCCTCATCCGCTGAAAGCTGAACAGCTGATTAACGAGTTAATCATGGATGATGTGGATGTTGATAATGCACAAAAGATGTATTTGCAGGAATGTAAAAAAGAAAATGTAATCCGTCTTAGTGTTTCTCAGGTAGAGAATGCTGCGATAAACCAGGGTATTCAAAAAATTGCCAAAGCAATTATGAAACTCACTACGAGGATAAATGTCTTAAATTAAATCCACCCATCAATATAAAAAACAGACAATGTAAACATAAAGCTTTATAAAGAAGAAAAGTTCTTGTTCACGAACATTGGTTATCATAAACTTAAGAAATTCATAAATTAAAAAAGACCGACCATGCTGCTACATGTCCGGTTCAGAAATAGACAGTTCCCTCAAAGGTAACTGACTTAATTTGATGGAAATAATCCACCTGAGCCTAACTCAAGGGTGAATTATTTTTTTATGGTTAAATGACAGTATGGTAACGATTAAACTAGCAAAAGCGATCGTTAGCATTTTATCAAGACTTTTTTTATCAAGACTTTTTTTATGAAACCTTATATCAAATAACAAACGAATCTATAAATACATGTATTTATAGATTCGTTTGTTGGTTTAGAATAAAGCTTTAAACTGATTTATATACAAATTAGATTGATCATTTTCTTCCCAAGTTGTTCCACAATCGCGCCCGATTCTTGAATAGTAAACATAACTTCTATCTGCTAAAATTACGGAATAAGTAAATACACTTCTTTGTATCCGGAATTTGTTATTTCTTCTTTAAATTATCAATTATTCATTCTTTTACTTAAAAT
>NZ_JBALPG010000248.1:0-2066 GCF_036965245.1 Neobacillus drentensis | reverse complement strand
AAAGATAATATTTTAGTTGGTGATTGATCTACTCAGACATGTGAGTTTAATACAAAGTTTGTAAGACCCACTCCATTTTTGGGCTTCCCTTAATGGGGAGCTTTTTTTGTGCCGTCAATTCATAATAAAAAATTGCCTTCCTGTTATGGAGGGCTATTTTTTTGCAAAAACCAATTGCCTGAAATAAATTATTTCAAATATGAAGTAAATATAAAGTTCACTCTTAGTTTGCAGGTACAATCGCTTTTTGCGAGCAAAGCAGTTTAGTCCGAAATAGAAATAAATGAAGCTATTTGTAAAATGAAAATAAATAGCTTCATTATTTTGATTACAGCCATTGAAATGTACCACTTCTGACATTGTATTTACCACTAAATGACATGAAGTGTACCAAAGAATGACAAGACGTTTACCACCGCGGTCTTACTGGTAATAGGAGGAATAAATCTATAGTTTGGATTATCAAGAATGTAAAAAAATATGATTAAACAAGACCAGCCTTGCGCAAACGGGACTAATTTTAGGGTAACTCTTGTATTACGTAGTAGACCTATACTGCGCAACAAAGTCTCTATTTTTAGGTGACTTTGTGAAATAATGTATTTAAGCTAACGTTTCATTTAGACTAAGAAGGAATCATTAATGATTTTTCTATAGACCCGTATTTGGATATTTAAGGATAGATGAAAGATTTAATTACTTGAATATTGTAAGAGTGTGAATATACAAGACTGCAATATAGGATTATAAAGAATTTTGGCTGAGCTATAAGAAATGTAATGAATAAGACATAAAATTAATGTGAACGAGGCGATAGAGATGATTAAAAATGCTCTTATTATTGGAAATGCTGATTATGAAGCTATGAGAAAATTGAAAAATCCCGTCAATGATGTAGAGGATATTGGTTGTATACTTAGAAAATTTAATTTTGAAGTTATACAAGCCCAAAATGTAAAAATTGAAGAAATGGATAGGTTAGTATCTGAATACAAAGATATTTTAAAAGATGCAGATATTGGTCTATTTTATTTTGCCGGACATGGATTTCAAATTGAAGGCAAAAATTATTTGGCTACAATTGATACTTCATCAAGCGATGAATATAGTCTTAAAAGAACTTCGTTTTGTTTAAACGATATACTAGATATGTTTGAAGCAAGCAATGCAAGAACTAAGATTATTATCTTAGATGCATGTAGAAACAATCCTTTTGGTGGAAGATTTCGTGGTGATGCATCAATGACGTTAGCTCCAATAAATGCACCCAAAGGTACAATAATCGGGTACTCAACATCACCTGGTGAAACAGCTGACGATGGAGAAGGGAGAAACGGCGTATATACACAAGCTTTATTAACACATATAGAAACAATTGATATTAGTATTGAAGAAATGTTTAAAAGAGTAAGAAATACTTTGAGCTTAATAACGATGGGAAAACAAACATCGTGGGAACACACATCGTTGATAGGAGACTTTTATTTCAATTATGGATACATTTCAGGTGAATTTTCTACGAGATATTCGAAAAATGCATTTGCTGATTCAAGGTATGTGTTTGAAGATAACAGCCTCGATAATGTTATCAAAGGATTAAAAAGCCATGATTGGTACACTCAGAATCCTGCGATAACAAGTTTAAAAAAATTACAATTAAATGAATATAAAGTTGATTCACTATTCGTATTGGGAAGAAATATATATCAAGCAGCATGCGGAAATTCGAATGAGGCTATTGATTTTATAAAGAATTTAGAGAATGAGTTAAACAAGGAGGATGAAGAAGTAGCGTTTCATTTATTAAATGGTTTATTATATGAGGTGTATTTTGATTCTCGTGGTAAAATTAGAAGGAGATTAAAAACAGATCATTTTGAAAAATTACTTTCATTGATTGAAAAGCCTAAATATGAGGAATCAAAAAGATTTATAAGGTACTCATTAATTCCATTTGAAAACAAAGTACTTTATAAACCTGGACATAAAGAATTGGTGTTTGATATTTTCTTCAAGGAAGATAAAGATAATGGTAAAAAGTTTTTAAGCCAGATATGTTATAATGC
>NZ_JBALPG010000247.1:0-2388 GCF_036965245.1 Neobacillus drentensis | reverse complement strand
ACAGAAAAAGTGAAATTAAGAATCTGTATACATTTTTTGATATTTGCAATAGCAATTGCAACTTATTCATTTGTCCTTGAAAAATACAGTTCTTTATTTTATTTCAAAAAATGGAATTGGTTTTCTAGTGTAATAAGTAACCTAATTATTTTATATATTGTAAAAAAATTTGTATTTTGGTTTAAAAAGGGACTAGTATAACATTGAATCTTGGGGAAAGTTGTTTTTATGTTGTAAACCTTTCGAGTTTAATAAGCACAGGGTGTACAGTTTAATGGAATTAGGGCCCACGGGTGCTTCGTTCTACCCTGACAACGATTATAATAAAACCACATTGAATAAGGTTAACCAGAACATCTGGCAAGCCTTATAATACAAATAGGTAAAAGAGTTGAAGATCAAAGCTGTTAAAAGGGCAGCTTTTTCTTTTTGTACTAAAGAAGCAGCAGTTTGTTAAAGAAGGAAGTATAATTATAAATAATGATAATAAAGCATAATTTTTATTTTTATATGGAGGTGCTTTTTTGAATAAAGAATGGATTCTAAATGAAAAATTTGAAAGTGAAAAATTGAATAGTAAACTCTATTGGCGTTGTGAACCTAAGAACTGGTTTATTGACACCACTCGTTCTCAACTTGTATTAGAAACTGATGCGGAAACGGATTATTGGCAAAAAACACATTATGGTTTTCAAGTAGATAATGGCCATTTTCTTTATACTAAAACAAAAAAGAATTTTAGAATGACAACAAAGGTTGAAGCTTTACCAAAGTCCAAGTACGACCAAGCAGGGTTGATGATTCGATTCTCAGAGGACATGTGGGTTAAAACTTCATTAGAGTACATACCAAATGGGTTAAGTAAATTGGGGGCAGTTGTTACAAATCAAGGATATTCGGATTGGTCTACACAATATGTAGAGTGTAAAGACGTAAACTTATACTTTCGAATATCTAAGATTGCTCAGAATTGCTATGTTGATTTCTCTTGGGATGGAGAAGAATGGAGACAGATTCGAATCGCTCACTTAGACATTCCAGTTGATTCGCCTATTTTAGCAGGATTATACGCTTGCAGTCCCCAAGGTAAAGAACAGCATGTCCGTTTTGATTTTCTTTCTATTGAAGAACTTTCTAATGACCCAAAAGAAGTTTACTTATAACGATTGTTTGTCTAGAATTCTTTATTTTTTTAATGGTTTTTGGTTCAAAAAGGTAAGGGTGATGCAGCCTTTTTCTTATTACACTACCGCACAGGTAAGTATTATTAGATTGTGGTGATAAAAATGATTTTAGTGAGCTCATGTTTAGCTGGGTTAGAAGTAAGATATAATGGTACGCATTGTTTAGATAAAAAGATACGTCAACTGTTAGAAGAAAACCAAGCAATAAGTGTATGCCCAGAATTACTTGGTGGCTTTTCAACTCCGAGAGAACCAGCTGAAATAGTTGGTGGCAATGGGGACGATGTTCTTAATGGTAAGGCTAAAGTGGTGGGAAAATCGGGTAGAGACGTTACAGAACTCTATATCCAAGGGGCTTATGCAACTCTAAGAAAAGCACAAGAGGTTGAAGCAACAGTAGTCATTCTTAAGGAGTTTAGCCCCTCTTGTGGGAGTTCGATGATTTATAATGGTGAATTTAAAGGTAAGAAAATTGTAGGAAATGGAGTGACTACTGCTTTACTTAAAAGAAACGGAATTCAAGTAGTCGCAGAAGATAGAATTACTGAGTTTCTTCAAGAGAAAATTTAACTCTTCTTAAGCTAACTGGTGCAAGAGTTGAAGATTCTTTGGCATAATCAATAAAGGGAGTGAGTGAACGGGTAATTAAGTAAAGCCTTGTGGTCGTTTTCGCAACTCCCTTTTTTATTTTGCAAACGAGCGCAGGTTGTTCCAGATAGATTAGTTGAAATTTGATCTAGAATATTTTATTTGAAAAAAGTTTAATTAATCGCTCCCTATAGAATCACCATTCAAGATTATATAAAACTTTCATTATTTTGGTAAATTTAGGTTATTGTATGGAGGTAGATGAAAATGAATGTAGCTGAGTTTCAACAATGGGTAAATGATTATTATGAAAGTAGGGGCTGGTCTGAGTTAGATATTTTTATTCGTATTGGCTTTTTAGCAGAAGAAACGGGCGAAGTTGCACGAGCCATAAGAGCTCTTGAGATTGGCCGGGATAGGCCTGATGAAGTAAATGGTTCTTATGAGGAAAATAAACAGGAATTAACTGAGGAGTTAGGAGATGTATTAGGTAATTTAATTGTGATTGCAAATAAGTACAATATTCCTCTAGAAGACGTGTTTCAATCACATAAAAAGAAACTGTCAGAACGTTTTTCTAATGATTAGATTAATAAGTTTTTTTCAACAATCGGGC
>NZ_JBALPG010000246.1:0-2678 GCF_036965245.1 Neobacillus drentensis | reverse complement strand
TCTTATAAATTTATTAACAATTTTAGATAAAGAGAAATTTGAAGTTGATTTATTAGTTTTTAATCTTAGAGGATTGTTTGCAGACATGGTTCCTAAGGGTATAAATATAGTTGAAGTGCCATCCCCATTAAAGGAATACTGGTATCAAATACATCTTGCAATTAAGGAATTATTTAAATTAGGGATGTTTCGCCTTATTTATTATCGTCTCAAGTGGAAAGTAATGGAGTTATTTAAATTAAATCCTTCTATAATAAGCCAAAGGAATTATTTGAGCATTAAAAC
The DNA here is from genome assembly GCF_036965245.1 of Neobacillus drentensis. Classification (GTDB taxonomy): domain Bacteria; phylum Bacillota; class Bacilli; order Bacillales; family Cytobacillaceae; genus Neobacillus; species Neobacillus drentensis_G. Next base: position 2,393 of record NZ_JBALPG010000246.1, on the reverse strand, counting down.
ATATTTATTGAAATTGGAAGGCCACTACCACGCAGCAATCGGTTTCTTAGACTTTGCCCCAACGTATTTTATTATTGACAAAGTTAAGGCTGATATTAGGATTGGATGGAATCATAATGATTATCGAAAATTAGGACCTGATATCTCAATTGAACAAAATTATATTTCAAAGCTTGATTATATTGTGACAGTTTCTGAAGAATGTAAAGTAATATTAGAAGAAGCTCATCCTGAAAATGCTAATAAGATAAAAATAATTCAAAACATTATTGAGCCAAAATTAATTATACAAATGGCGGAAAATAAAAACCCATTTTTCAATAATTTTGAAGGAAAGAGAATTGTAACAATTGGAAGATTAGTTGAACAAAAAGGTATTGATATTACAATTCTTGCCTGTAAAAAACTTGTTGAAAGTGGTTTCGATATTCGTTGGTATATTATTGGTGATGGTCCAGAAAGACGTAAGTTGGAAGGTCTAATCGCAGAAAATGGGCTTAAAAATAATATTTTTTTATTGGGGGAAGTGAAAAATCCCTATCCATTTGTAAAGAACTGTGATATTTATGTTCAGTCTTCAAGATATGAAGCATATGGTATTGCAATTGCTGAAGCAAAAGTACTTCAAAAGCCTATAGTAGTAACTAACTTAAATGTTTTTAGTGAACAGTTAATAAATGGAAAAAATGGTTTGATCGTAAATATGAGTCCTGAAGGAATTTATAATGGGATAAAGTTATTATTAACTAATTCAAGTTTAAGTCAAAAATTTTCTAAAGAATTAGCTAAAGAAGAGATAGGTAATGAAAGTGAATTAGAAAAAGTATATTGTATGGTTAATGGTGTTCTATGAGAAGTAAAAAAGCACTCTTTAACTTAATAACGAGTCTTATTTTACAAATAATAACTGCTGCAATAGGCATAATTTTACCTAAACTATATATCGATGGTTATGGCTCTGAGATTAACGGTCTTGTTTCATCCATCAAACAATTTTTATCGTATTTATCAATTGTTGGAGCAGGTGTTGGTGCAGCTTCAATAGCGGCTCTGTATACACCTATTGCACTCGGTGAAAATAATAAAATAAATACTATTCTTTCTGCTACAAAGGCTTTTTATAAACGATCCGGTTATTTGTTAATTATTTTAGTTATTATTTTGGCCGTAATTTATCCCCAAATTGTTGATGGGGAGGTTAGTGAATCAATTTCCTTCCTAATGGTATTAATATTAGGTTTAAGTGGAGTAGTTGAATATTTAATTATTGGAAAATACCAAGTTATTCTCACTGCAGACCAAAAAAGTTATATAGTAAATATTGTGCAAATATTTGGAATTTTATTAAATTCTTTAGTTTGTATATTAATGATTAAAAGTGGATTTCATGTGCTAACAGTGCAATTAACATGTACAGTTGTATATGTCTCAAGAATGTTCATCCTCATTGGTTATGTAAAAAGGAGATATAGTAACATTAGCTTCGAAAGTGAACCAAATTATTCTGCAATAAGCAATCGAAGAGATGCATTAGTCCATCAAATAGCTGGATTGGCGGTTTTTAATACACCAATTGTAATTGTTACAATATTTTGTGGACTTAAAGAGGTTAGTGTTTTTGCTATTTATTATATGGTAATAAGCGGAGTTGTTATGCTAGTATCTGCTTTTTCAAATGGTCTGATGGCAGCTTTTGGAGATATTCTTGCAAAAGGAGAAAAAGTTACACTTTTAAGGACATTTAATGAATTTGAATCTTTGTATTACATTGTAATGTTTTGGGCCTATACTTGTACCTCCTTACTTTTTTTACCTTTTATTAAAGTGTATACAGCAAGTATTAAAGATATTGAATATATTCGTCCTTCAGTTGCTATCCTTTTTATTATAGTAGGGATATCTAATAGCATTAGAGTTCCTTCATTAACAATAGTTAACGCAGCAGGACATTATAAACAAACTAAAAATCGCTCAATAATAGAGGCCCTAATAAATGTTATAGTATCACTGATACTAGTACGAACGTGGGGGCTTGAGGGGGTTTTAATTGGTTCTGTTTGTTCCTATGCATATCGTACGATTGACTTAATTGTTTATTCTTCCCGTCATATCTTACAAAGACAAATAAAGAATACATTTTATAAACTAATAAATAATTTTATCATTGGAACCATTTCATTATTTCCTTTCTTTACAATTTTCAAAATTCAAGTAATAAGTTTCTTTGATTGGTTTTGTTGGGCTGTAATTAGCGGAATTTGGATCCTTATTGTGATTACACTTGGTAATTATTTGATACAACCGACCACAATGAAAAATATTTTTCTGCGTATGAAGAATTTGCTTTCATATAACGAAATCTTCAAAAAAGTAAAAAGGGCAAATTAATAACT
>NZ_JBALPG010000245.1:0-4705 GCF_036965245.1 Neobacillus drentensis | reverse complement strand
GGTTAAATATGAATTAATAGTTTTTTAATAATAGTTTGATATTTAGTCATATTTCTTTAATAAAACTTATACCACATTGGGTATAATGATTGTGAATTTAAATTCAAAGGAGGTAATCTGCCAAATGCAGAAAAGGAACTATCTTATGATCATTCTTTCCCTGATGATATTTACCATCATCGTGACTGGATGTTCTCCTGATGAGAATGAGAAAGCTCTTAAGGATGATAAAGGAAACATAGTAGCCTTAGACAATAAAGAAAAACCAACTTTACTTTTTTTATTCACAGGGAATAGTTGAGACTACTGTAAATCACAGCTGGTCGAGCTGCAGAAAAATAAAGAGCTATTTGCTGGGTTCCCTGGAGATATTTATGCGCTAAGTGCAGATTCTGTAGAGCATCATAAAGAATTAAAAGCGGAACTGGGTCTGGATTATCCAATATTATCTGATAAATACCTTCAGATGATTGAAAAAGCTGATTTAAAGGATCCAAGCGGGCCTAAATCACTAAGAGGATTTGTAATCCTTGATAAAAAAGGAAACATAATCGAATCACGTCAATTTGATCCATTTGGAGATGAAGCAGCTAACATTATTTCGTATGCTGCTGAAAAACTTCAACAATAAAATAAGGTGAGAAGCCCTCCCTACAAAATAGAAGTGGACTTCTCACCTATTAATATAAAAGTTATAACTTTACTCCTTTAATTTCATTAATTTAAAGTGATATTCAAAGGTGTGAAAAAAGAGGCCGACTCAAAAAGTCGAAATAACGACTTTTTAGGTACGGCCTTTTCTTTGATAAAACTAATTCATAAGGAACCTGTCCGGTGCAACATTACGCAAAAAGGAGCTCGGTTCACCAACACTGTATAGCTGTAAATCATGCATAGCCCTCGTACAGGCATATGGTTCTTTCAAAAGAGCAGAAATGTCACTGGTTTTTTAATTAAATGCTTTACCATAGAGAAGGTATGAATAATTCAGGTTCAATTAGTTCGGGAGTTGATTTTTTCAAAAATTTAGTAATTATTAAAGTAGCTTTGTATTTTTACAGGATCAGAAGTTTCTAACAAAGCTAACATTAACAAAATACGTGCTTTTGCTGGGTTTAAGGAATCAGATGATACGAATTTATTTGTATCATCAGTTGCTTCATGTGTTACCATTCCAGTAGCTACACGTGATGCACGGACAATCACAACGCCTTTTTTCTGGGCATCTACGAGTCCTTCTTGCGTTTCAGGAAAGACGCTTCCGTTTCCAGTACCTGCGTGTATAATCCCTTTTGCTCCTCCCTTAACAGCAGCATCAACCAATACTCTACTATCATTTCCATGCCCATATAAAATTTCTACCTTCGGAAGTTCTGTTACATTACTAATATCAAACTTACTCTCGCTCGTATGTATACGAGAAGGCTTGTTATAGAAATAAGGTTTACTACCTTGAACATTCCCAATATCACCATATTCAAATGAATCAAAAGCGTTGACAGCGGTTGTATTCAATTTCGTAGTATCACGAGCGGAACCAATTTTGTCGTTTAATGCAATCATGACACCATGCCCTTTAGAATCAGGACTTGCAGCAATAGCTACAGCATTGTATAGATTAAGTGGACCATCAGCACTGATCGCTGTTGACGGTCTCATCGCTCCAACAAGAACAACTGGTTTTTCACTCTTGACTACTAAGTTAAGAAAATAGGCTGTTTCTTCAATCGTGTCTGTCCCATGAGTAATAACAATTCCAGCAACGCTATCACTTGCCAATTGTTTATTTACTTCTTTTGCCAGATTTAATAAAACTTCATTGGTCATTGCAGAACTATCAATATTTACAAGTTGTGTTCCCGTTATATTGGCTATTTCTTTCACCTCTGGAACAGCATCTAATAAAGTTTCTATAGCAACTTCTCCTGCTTTATAACCAGTTGTTTGAGTATCAGATGCGGCGACACCTGCGATTGTTCCACCAGTAGCAATAATTGAAACATTGGGTAATTCTTCATTCGTAATATTTTGCGGAGTTTCCTTGACAGTTTCACTTTTCGTTTCAGTTTTCTTTTCAGTTTTCGTTTCACTTTTCGTTTCAGTTTTCGGAGCTTTCTCGATAGTTTCACTTTTGGATTCAGGAGATGAACAGGCTGTTAAGCCGATCAGTAATAATAATGAAAGTGCAATTAGAAAAAATCTGTTTTTGATTGTTTTCCTCATCTAATAAAATCTCCTTTGGAATAAATTTTGCACATCAAATAGAAGTATTGAGAATAGTTTTTCTTCTATAAAAGTGCTTTTTATATTTTTAAGTGAAAAATCTGTTCCGCTCAGAAAACATTTTTCAAAAAGTGATTACTCCTTTCATCATTATTCAGTTTAAAAAGCGATACAAATCTTCACATTAAAAATAAAGAATTTTTTTCCAAAGTTAGTATAATGTCTTTCCTACATAAAACTACTGGAAAACATAGGCTTAATAGAATTGTCACAATATCGACGATTTTTATGTGCGTGAAGGGCTTTAATGGGAGAAGTGTGTAGTTGAATGATGATTCATACTAATAAATGTAGCTTTAATATTTGGATCCTAATATATGGATCTGTGTCTAATTTGTGTTGCCCATAATTTAAAAAAGTGGGAAACCATTTCCAAAAAACAGATGAAAACGCCTAAAGAATAACGGAGATTACTCCTTCTTAGAGGCCATTAATTTCCAAGTAACGCCAAAATTGAAGAAAAATAAAAAACTGACTCAAAGAGTCGTTATTCAACGACCTTTTGAGTCAGCCTCTCTTTAATATTAAACCCGAAGGATCGTAAATTGTCCGCCTCCGAATATTGACTTTGTATAATCAATTTTTACATTATTAAAATAAACTTGATCACGTTCATTAACTAAAAACTGAATTCCGTCTAGTTCAAAGATTTCATCAGTATCTAAAGCCGACTCCTCCAGAGTCAGGCGAAGCTGCGGCCCCCCTCAGCCAATTCCCATTGAAAAGCGGATCAGCGGCTTTTTGCCCTCATTGATTACATCTTGAACTTCATTAGTAATTTTAGTAATTGCTGCATGTGTTACTTTCACCATTTTTTTATACCTCCATAATAAAGTTACTATCTCTTTGCAGTTAATAACCAAGCACTCATGCCGCCTTTGACATTCGTCTCTTTTGGAAATCCTAATTTTTTTAACTTCCTACTGGCCTAATGGCTTCTCATTCCACTTTGACAAAACACAATTTCTTCTATTTCTTTGGAAAGATCTTTCTCTGCTTTTTGAGCAAGTTGATGAAGCGGAATATTTTTAAAACCCTTTATATGATTTCCTTTATATTCTCCAGGTGTACGTACATCAACAAATTGTTTATTTTTGTCATTTAAATCGCATTTCAAATTTGTTGATGCAATATTGATAGCACCTTGCGTCGTCAGAAATCGCTTGATTATAAAGAAAAGAAATAGTGCAATGATAAGATAATTTAAATATTGCAATGTAAAACTCCCAACTTTATATACCCTTATAGGTATTATAAAAGATAAAAAATATATCCATTTTCATGAAATAGCATTTCAACATATTTATCGGCTTTTTACAAGCAGATTCACTGCATCTTTAATTAATTCTTCCATGTTTTTTTCACCTTCGTTATTCGATTTTTGAACACATTCCACTAAATTGGAGCTTACTACTACCCCGATGGTACGATCAATAGCAGTTCTAGCTGCTGATAACTGGGTGATGACTTCTTTACAGTCCTTATTTTCTTCCATCATTTTTAAAATTCCTCTAAGTTGTCCTTCAATACGTTTCACTCTATTTTTCATTTGAGCATTATAATCCATGTTTCCAACCCCTTAATCATTGGTTTTGATAAAAGGAATAGCATTGACAAGAATTATATTATACCCATATAGGTATAATGTCAACGTTATTCTCTTCATGATAAATAATTAAACTTACTGTTTTCAAAAGAAATAAAATGAGCATCAATGTTCGAAGCTCATTTTATTTCAAGATCTCCTTTATATATTTGATTTTTCTATAACTTTTTCTGTTTCCCCAAGTTCATTTGTTTTAATCTTAACATTTTTGCTTTCATTGCTGCCGTATACAGAGGAATAAGTTTTCGAGCAGATTACTTTCTTTGTCATATTTCTTCTCACAAAGCTCAATATTCCCCTAGGGATCCATATACCTATATAGGTATTATATTTAATAAAAATTATTGTAAAGCATCTTTTTTATACACGTTTTTTAGGTGCAATTTTCAAATTTTAGATCTTATTGTTCAATTTCAAATGGCCAGGCATTCATACCCTCAGTCAAGTTATAAATTTTCTTAAAACCTTTGCTTGTTAAAATTTCACTAGCTTTGACAGAACGGTTGCCGCTGCGGCAGACCACTAAATAGGGGTCATTCTTTTTTAATTCATTTAATCTTTCTTCTAATTCTTGGACTGGGATCAACGTTGCATCAGGAATATGCCCCGTTTGAAATTCTTCTTGCGTTCTTACATCTAACACGACAACTTCTTTGTTGTCTATTAATTTTTTAGCTTCATCTGAAGATACATTTCGATATCCTTCATTTCCACATGCAGTAAGTACTAAGACTAAAAATAGGGTTAAAAAGGGCAATAATTTTTTCAATGTAAAACCACCTTTAGACGAATTCCCCTGATTACTCCAGGGGGTAT
>NZ_JBALPG010000244.1:0-3004 GCF_036965245.1 Neobacillus drentensis | reverse complement strand
TGGTAATGGTCATCTATCGATGCAAGGTACCTATTTCATTTGAGGTGACCGCTATTAGATAATCATTAGATTGATAAATAGTCTGATAGTAGTACGTCTAAATTGATTATGGAAAATTGCACTTTTTCTTATACAAGCGGGGGGATGACTATGAAAAATCTAATGAAAAAATGGAATCAAGTGAGTCTGGTAAAGCAAATAATTATTGGATTGATTATTGGTATAATCCTGGCTGTAACGATCCCAGATGTTGCTAAACCTGTTGTCATTTTAGGATCTTTGTTTGTTGGTGCTTTAAAAGCGATAGCACCTGTTTTGGTACTCTTCTTGGTTATGTCAGCCATCGCTCAACACAAGAGCGGTCACCAAACGAATATGAAATCGATTATTGGTCTTTATCTGTTAGGTACTTTTTTAGCTGGATTAATCGCAGTTATTGTAAGCTTTGTGTTTCCTGTAAGCTTAACACTTGCAAAGGGTGCTGAGGATTTGACGGCTCCTGGCGGTGTTACAGAGGTTCTCAAATCGTTACTGTTGAACGTTGTGGATAACCCAGTTAAAGCCATTTTTAATGCGAATTATATCGGTATTTTAGCTTGGGCGATAGTCCTTGGTATGGCTTTAAGAAATGCTCCAGATACAACAAAAACGATGATTTCTAATTTTTCAGATGCCATTTCCAAAATGGTTACATGGGTGATTAAGTTTGCACCATTAGGAATCATGGGTCTAGTAATTGACTCTATTACGACAAATGGAATCGAGTCATTACTAAGCTATGGAAAATTACTTGCCGTTTTGATAGGTTGTATGCTCTTTGTAGCTCTAGTTGTCAATCCAATCATTGTGTTTACAGCTATACGTCAAAACCCATTCCCACTCGTATTTAAGTGCTTAAGGGAAAGCGGTATTACAGCATTCTTTACACGTAGTTCAGCTGCTAACATTCCTGTAAATATGAGATTATGTGAAAAACTAGGTTTGGATAAGGATACTTATTCTGTATCCATTCCATTAGGCGCCACCATTAATATGGCTGGTGCAGCTGTTACGATTTCTGTATTGACACTTGCGGCAGTTCACACACTAGATATTGCAGTGGATATACCTACAGCCATTATCCTCAGCGTACTGTCAGCTGTATGTGCCTGCGGTGCTTCAGGGGTTGCCGGCGGTTCCTTATTATTGATTCCTCTAGCTTGCAGCTTATTCGGAATCCCAAATGATGTTGCAATGCAGGTAGTTGGTGTGGGCTTTATCATTGGTGTTTTACAAGACTCCTTTGAAACAGCTCTTAACTCATCCACAGACGTCCTTTTCACAGCAACAGCTGAATTTAAGCAGTGGCGTAAAGAAGGGAAAAAAATAGAGATCAAAAAAGCAGCTTAAAGAAGCAACCTTACTTTGAGATGGAAAGCAAATAAACCCCGGATTCATTATAATCTGGGGTTATTTATATGATTTTTATCATTTTTTCTTCTAGACTCCTTTTTTAACAAGATAAATTAGTGTCCGTTGATTTTTATGAATGTACATTTGAAATATGATTAAGTCATTATTGAAAAAAGGATAATTGCGGCGGCAGACTCATTACTTACCTTGCAAATACAAGTAATTAATGATATCCTAATAGAGAATTATTTTTGTTCGGTGTAAATGATAGCATAAGTTTTAACTTCTTCTTGATGACCACTGAGAGCAAGGATAGTAATACATTGTGTGGAAAACACACTAGGAGGCAACAAAAATGGAAAACGGTAAAGTAAAATGGTTTAACGGCGAAAAAGGCTTCGGATTCATCGAGCGTGAAGGTGGAGAAGACGTATTCGTTCATTTCTCAGCGATTCAAGGCGAAGGTTTTAAAACTTTAGAAGAAGGTCAAGCAGTAACTTTTGATGTTGAGCAAGGTCAACGTGGAGCACAAGCTGCAAACGTTCGTAAAGCTTAATTTTAAAAATAACGAAAGACAGACTCTTAATTTGGAGTCTGTCTTTTATTTTGCTTAAATCAAATCAAAGAACCCCACTCATAAATGAGTGGGGAAGATCAAAACAGTAAATCAAATGGTAAACAAAGTGTAGCATACAATTAGGGAATGTCCAAATTCTTTTTCGGAGAGAAAGAACTATTCCCTTTCGTTACTTATAAGATTACTTCTCTCCAAAGGAAATAAATCTCCATAATCTTGCTTATTAAACAAAAAGGGTGCTCCTTGAATATCCGTCTGTCAAAAATGGCAGTCTTTTTGTTATTGGGGTACCGTCACAAGAGTGTGGCTTTTTTAATCTAATAAACACTTAGGTTGGAATTTATTACCTATTGAACATATGCTTTACCGAATAAATCGGATGATACAAAAGCATCCATGGTCCTGTACGACGCATGACAGCCTTCATCTTTTGCCGATACGTTGGTTTATAACAGTGCACCTTGCAGTTTGAACAAGCAGATTTTTCTTCACCAAACCTGCACAGAGAAAGTCGTAAAAAGGCATAGTCCTTTAAATCCCGGCATTCCTTACAGAGCACATCACGATGATGCTTTTTCCGACAATACAATCCGATCATCTCGTTGACAATTTCTTTTTCCATTTGAATATTTGGACCATTGTTTGGTTGTTTTCGTTGTTTACTCATGATCATAAGCCTCCCTTTTGTGAATGTCTACCTTTATTTATCTAATTTGACCATACCACAAGGTTCTTCCTTTTTACGGAGGAATCTTAACAAATTAAGGACAAAAGGATATTAAAAAAAGCTATAAATAAACATTTAAAGGGTTCCGTTTTGAGGTGCTTTTCTAAAAATTTGTGCCGAAATGACAGTAGTTTTGACATCGGTGTTGGCATATAAAAAAGCAAAACTCGCCACAGTATTGGCGAGTTTTTTATTAGGAATAAAGGTTCCTTCTTGAACTATACTCCCTCTATAAAGAAACGATTATCTTCAATTTCCTCTTGTTTTCTCACGTTTTCATAATGATTTAAGTTTATTATTCATAGTAA
>NZ_JBALPG010000243.1:0-5060 GCF_036965245.1 Neobacillus drentensis | reverse complement strand
TAGAATAGAAGTAAAAATAATAAGGGGATTTAAATGGAGATAAAGTATAACTTAACAGAGGAAGACTATATACACTTTAATTTGTATCACATTAAAAATTCTAAATCTGCCATTCGATCATTGAATGTACAAAGATTTTTAACACCCGTATTTTTCATTTTATTATCTTATATCATTTCCTTAGTAGGTGATACACCGTTTCTAGAATTGTTTATAGCGTTTTTCATTACAGGTATTTTATGGATTTTGTTCTATCCAAAGTATTTTTATAGCACCGTTACCCGGAGAATCAAAAAATTTATTAGAGAGGGTAAAAATGGCGGTTTATTAGGGGAACATGTTTTATCAATAACAGATGAGGGATTGGTTGAATCTACATCTAACGGTCAAACGAAGGTAGACTGGTCAGGTATTATAGGTTTCAAAGAAGATAACGAATATTTCTACCTATATAACAGTTCAATTAGCGCCCTCATCCTTCCAAAAAGGGAATTAACTAATGAAGAGGAAATAAGAAATTTTATCAATTCTAAAGTTGTTGTCCATTCATAAAATAACCAAAAAGAGCACTTTGTGCTCTTTTTCAATTTTTTAGTCAATACTAGAAACGGTGGATAAATTGGACTGCAAATATGATACAGTGGGGATTGGTTGAAGGAGTGAAGTAAATGACTAAGCAAGAATTAATCAAATTATTGGTGTTAATAGAATCTGTTTATTCTTCCTGTATTACAAAAAATGATACGATACTCCATTGGTTAGAATTTTGCTCGAAGATGGACTATGAAAAAATGATGATAAAGCTTCAGAATCATATTAGAAATAGCCCCTATCCTCCTACTATTACGGACATTACAGTATTTACTGCAGAAAGCGAAGACTTTTCTGAGACTCTGGAATCATGGAAAAAAAGGGAAAAGGATCAAATTGAACAGGATTGTAGTAGTGGAAATCGAGGACAACTACCGCCATGGCTGCGTGAGTATACACTAAGATGATTTAAACTGAGAAAGTAACGAAAGCACTAAACAGCATATAAATGAATTTCTGCTAACATCATTTGTAATTGAAATGACGGACACATATGACAGTTTGCGTTTGGCGAAATTTTACATTTAACTGGTTAGCTGTTTATTGTTTCAAAATTTGTCATATTTAACAAAGTCCCTGTGGTGTAAAATTAATATAAAAGGAAAGAGGGTGTGGAATGAGAGTTTTATTTGAATTAATACGAATCATATTGATATTTGGACTTTTAGGAGGTTTTTTCTCTTTCGTTCTAAGCTATTTTTACAAATCATTAGGTGTAACCCAATATGAATGGTTAGGTTTCTTAGCTATTTTGTTATTGTTGTTTGTTACTTATAGGAACAAATGGCAATTTAAAGGTTGGTACAATGGAGAAGGGAAAGAAATACTACCTCGAAAAACCACTAATTTTCTATTATCTTTCTCTGTACTATTATTAATTTTTCCACCCATTGTCGATTACTTTTTACGGTAAATCACGATATGGTAAGGGAAATCTACTTTTAGTAGGTTTTCCAAAATTTTTATAGAAAAATCAACATTAAAATTTAACAGAGCCTGTACTTAAAATAAAGAAAGAATAAAAAATAATATAATTTTGTGGTATGCCCTGCCGTATTAAAAAAAAGCCTTAGAAATTCAAGGCTTTTTTCTTTGAACATTAAAATATGAGCATTTAAAAAGGAATTAAATGAAACTTAAAGAATATTAAATAAGGGAACAGGAATGAATGGATTTTCAGAGGTTTGAGCAGGACGTGTGAGGGGGAGGAATATGTATCAAGTATTATTTGTTCTTATTTTATTTACATTAATCATTTCAAGTGTTCTAATGATGGTAAATAGGAAATGGACATTGATCTATACTGCTTTTGGAAATGATACATATTTTGCAATTACTGCAAAGTTAAAAAGTGCAGGGATTAAATTTAAAACGAAAACGCCGCTAAATTTCAGAGATGCCGTGCATTCTAAGGATAATGCACAATATGATATATATGTGAAAAAGGGAGACGAGCATCTTGTATATGAAGCGCTGCAAAGAAAATAAATAAGTATTTTATATTTTAGCAAATTAATTTACTCAAGACAGGGGAAAACAATATGCTAATCCAAAAAGTAACCATAAACGAACTCGATTCTTTAACGGAATTATTTAATTTGTACAGGGTGTTTTATAATCAAAAGTCTGATGTGGATGGTGCGAGGAAGTTTTTAACGGAAAGAATCATGAATGAAGAATCTGTAGTATTTATCGCTCTTAATGGACATGATTCGCTTGGTTTTGTTCAGCTCTATCCATCGTTTTCAAGTGTGAGTATGCAGCGGTCATGGGTATTAAATGATTTATTTGTAAAGGAAACTACCCGTGGAAAAGGTGTGGGAGAGAAATTGATGAGAACGGCAATTGGATTTGCTAAGGAAACAGGGGCAAAAGGAGTTTTGCTAGAAACTGCCGAGGATAACGGTTCTGCACAAAGACTCTATGAAAAAATCGGATTTATTAGAGAGTCAAATTATTATTATTATTTTTCCGTATAAAAACTGGAGAATACTTTTTTGCATCTTAAAATAGGCTGAAACAATGATCTTACCAAAGAATACACTGACAAGTGCGACTCCTGGTATGTACAGAATGATGATTTATATCCATAACCTTATTTTCCCTAAATATAACCAAATAATCATCCCGATTCATTGTATTTTCATGATTTTTAATAATATATCTAATTGTTAGAATAAATCACTCCAGCTTTATTCATTTATTTTTCGATTTTCATTCAGTTTAATAACCATTTTTCTGTTAAATTGAAAATATAGGTTATTTAGAGGGGAGAATGAAATGATAAATTTAGCGCTTACTAATGAGATTCTGAATGGCAAAGTATATATGGTCGAAATGCAAGATGGTGAAATTAGTTCCTTTCGAATTTTAAGCGAAACGCCCACACATTATATTTTTTCCTATTCTACAAATGAAACAGTAGAAGTATTTGAAAAATCAAAGAATGAAGTTAATGGTATTTTTGATGTAAGAGAATGGTGGAACGCTCAAAAGGAAAGCTGAAACTCTCTTGGTTAGAAAGACTTCAATTTTTCCTAATCTTTTGATCGAGTGCTATCCTTGATAATAAAAGAAACAGGGGACCTCTTTTTTAAATGAAGTCCCCTAGGCTATTTCGAATAAATCCAGTCAATTTTATATAATACTATTCTTTGAAACCAAGCTGTCACTAATGTCAGAATCGTAAATATAGGAGATTGGGATAATCATTGGGACAAAATCGCCATTTTGCTCACCAAATCCTTGGTTACGTTTATAGGAAACAAACTGATCAATAAACTGGTTTGGCCCCATATTCATCACGGAACCGTTGTCGAATACATTGACTTTTAAATCCCCAAAATTGACCACCATAGGTGCAAAAATCAACAAAATCACCCCTACCAACATTTAAATAATACTGTTTTTAGCTGTATTGCTATCCGCTACATCAGTGTCATTCAACCATGTAATAGGGATATTAATAGGCGATATATCTCCATTTTGTTCACCAATCCCCTGATTTCTCTTATAAGAAACTAACTGATCAATAAATTGGTTGGGTCCCAAATTGACTAAGGAGGAATTATCAATAACATTTACTTTAAATCCTAAAAAATTGATCGCCATTGGTGCGATATTCAACAAAATCACTCCCTATGCCTGATTTCTTTTTATCGAGGGGATATCAATGATTTCATCATCAAAAACAATGTTTATGGGAACTGTGGTAATCGAAAAATCCGCCATTTGTTGGCCAAAACCTTGGTTTTTTTTTCCGGCAACATTCATATTTTTTAGAAAGGTGGGTCCAACGGAAACAGCACATTTATGACTAGCACTGTTTATTTTCATGCTTTCGATATTGACTTTGGTTGGGATAAAAAACATTTTATTCTCCTTTCAATCTCTAGAGAAAAGGCAGATTCCATGTATTTTTACAAATATATTCTATGGAGTGGCTAATAAGACCAACTCGTTGGTTCATGAGTTTGAACAAAAAAAGAAAGTGGTGGAGGCCACTTTCCAAAGAAGGAAAACTTTTATGGGTTAGTACAGCATATGTTCAAGCTTGTACGTGTATGTAGTGAACATGTCCATTTTCTAATGGTTTTTAAAAAAAGGGCGCTAACAAATTTTTTGAATAAGCTCAATCGAGTTATTTTTAGGTGAGTTGACTAAGGAAGAGACTTCATATGTCTCCATTTCATTTTCATCGAAAGGTACAAGCAATGGTTTTAGACTTGTGGTATCTGAAATTCCTGGATCCAGCCAAATTTTTTCATCTTCTCGTTTCAAAATAACAGGCATGCGGTCGTGAATATCTTTCATTAATTCATTGGGACCAGTTGTGATCACAGAACAAGTATAAAGTGTTTTACCATCTGGTGACTTCCAACCCTCCCAGATTCCTGCCATAGCAAACAATTCATTGGACTTGAGTTTTATCCGCATTGGAGTTTTGGTTTTATCTTCATGGCGTTTCCATTCATAAAAGCTATCAGCAATGACTATACAGCGTTTCTTTTTGAAGGCATTCCGAAAGCTTGGTTTTTCTGAGATTGTTTCAGCTCTGGCATTGATCATTTTATTGCCAATCGACAAATCTTTTGCCCATGGAGGGACAAACCCCCATTTCAGTAATCCCATCCGATTCACCCTGCCATCATTTATTACCGCTAAAACCGACTGGGAAGGGGCAATATTAAAGCTGGGAGAATAAAGCTCTTCCTCTAGGAAGGATTGAATATCGAAACGATTTATGATTTCTTCGAAAGTTGCTGTTAGTGTGAATCGGCCGCACATACACTTCACCTCGTCAACTAGTTACGAATATTGTAGCAAAATCTTCCCTTAAAAGCATTTTCCAATCGGGATTAAAAAAAGGAGACCTGTAAAAGGCAATCAGTTCTGTTTTCGTGGAGAAACATAATAAATAGAATACTAATTAGCAGACCTAATCTCATAAAATATGGTCTATTTTAATC
>NZ_JBALPG010000242.1:202-3142 GCF_036965245.1 Neobacillus drentensis | reverse complement strand
TTTTGGGATGGCAATAACAGTACATTTCAATGGCCGTAATCAATAACGAATAAATTAATAATTACACTTTTCGATAAAGCCAGGTAATAATTTTTGGTAGAAATCACCTTGTATTAAAAGAAAATACCACGCACTATCCATTTTAACTGGTTTGGTTGGCGCCTTTATTTTGCAATTAAAATACGTGGAAAATGGCTGTATATTTTTTGTATATATATACTTATTAAATATAACTTCTTATTTTATTAGAGCACCCATTTTATACGCGAATAATCAATATATGACGCTGCAATTTAGAAATTCGCGATTTCGGGATGAAGGAAAATTGGGGTGCAGTCCCTCTGCATAACTCTACGGAGCGTTTGTTGCTTGGTTACATTTAAAGATTTAAGATGACATTAGAGTAGGAGGAAATATTGATGGATAATCGTAAAATTGGAGAGTTAATTTTTAATTTACGGAAGGAAAAGGGACTGACACAGAAACAATTAGCGGATCAAATGAATATTTCTGATCGAACGATATCAAAATGGGAGCGCGGGTATGGCTGTCCAGATATCACGCTATTACCAAGTTTATCAACCCTCCTTGGCGTAAATATCGAATATATTTTAGATGGTGAATTATCGTCGAATGAATTTGTAGGAGGAAATATGAAAAAGTCTAATTATTTCGTCTGTCCGTCATGTAATAATATTGTATTAGCAACTGGAAGTATGACCATATCTTGTTGCGGAAGAAAGTTAGAACCATTAGTAGCGAAGAAAGCAACAGACGATGAAAAACTAACCATTTCAGAAATTGATAATGAATGGTTAATATCTAGTGGGCATCGTATGACAAAAGAAAATTATATTTCATTTATTGCTTTTGCTACAGGTGACCAAGTACAGATTATTAAACAGTATCCCGAATGGAGTTTACAAACACGTATCCCGAACCGTCAACATGGCAAACTGTTATGGTATGATACTCAATTCGGTTTATATTATCAGCTTGTCTAAAAATTTATCAGATAAATAATAAATCACGGGTTATGACTAAATGTTACTACTCTATTATTAATCTTTCCCTCACTTTTAGGTGAGCGATTCTTTTGAAACGAAAATCTTTATAGTTGGTTTTTTATGAAACTTATAGGAGTTAAATGAAATGAATAAATCTTTTAATGAAACATTGTCTTTAGTAAAACCGATGATTGTTTTTCTTATTCCTATCATTTTAGCAAGTGTTTTGCAATCATTGGGTCAAGTATTTGGAATTATCGTAGTTGGGCAAACACTTGGAGTGGATTCTATAGCAGCTATTTCTGCCTTCTTTCCTCTACTCTTTTTCCTGATATCCTTTATCATCGGAATTGGCTCTGGAAGCTCCATTCTAGTTGGGCAAACATACGGTGGAGGTGATATCCAAAAAATGAAGGAAGTCGTAGGGGTTACGCTACTCTTTACGTTTATCATTTCTATTGCTGTTGCCTTAATCGGAGGATTCTTTACAGTAGATATTCTAAAATGGATGGGAACACCTGAGAATATACTGATTAAAAGCGCAGAGTATGCACGTATTTTATTTGTTACATTGCCAATCACTTTCTTATATATGTGCTATACAACCTTTATGAGAGGTGTTGGTGATTCAAAAACACCTTTTTACTTTTTATTGATTAGTGTTATCCTAAATATTGCTTTGCTGCCAATACTTATTTTCGGTTGGTTGGGCTTACCGGAATTTGGATTAAATGGTGCTGCGTATGCTACAGGATTAGCCAATTTTATTACATTTGTGATTCTATTAGGGTACTTACACAAAAGAAATCATATACTCAAATTAGACTCTGAAATTTTGAGACATCTTCACTTAAAAGGTTCGGTGTTGAAACCCTTACTGAAATTAGCCATTCCTACTAGTATTAGTTTGGTTTCAATCGCGTTGTCAGAAATTGCAGTCATCACGTTTGTCAATGATTATGGGTCTAATGCAACTGCAGCATATGGAATCGCGAATCAAATTGCAAGCTACGTTCAAATTCCAGCAATGAGTATATCAATATCCATTTCAGTATTTGTTGCACAAGCAGTAGGATCTGGAAACTTTACGAAAATCAAACAGGTAAAGAAAATAGCGGTTTCCATGAATTATCTCCTTGGTGGTATTCTCATTCTCATTCTTTACCTGTTACCAAATCATATATTAGTAATCTTTTTAGACAACACCGAAACAATTAATATAGCAAAAAGTCTTATACTGATCTCATTTTGGAGTTACGTTATTTTGGGTCACACTCAGGCAATCACAGCAACAATGAGAGCAACAGGTACTGTGTTATGGCCAACAATATTTACAATCATTAGTATTCTGCTGATCCAAGTTCCGGCAGCCTACTTCTTATCACATTTCACAACACTGGGCTTAAATGGTGTCTGGGTAGCCTATCCAATTGCGTTCATCGTCAATTTCTTGGCTCAATCTTCTTATCATCAATTTTTCTGGAAAAAGAAATCCTTAAAAGCACTTTTGAGTTAAACTTACTTAATTAATAAAGCTATTTATTTCTCTTTTACAAATAGCTTCATTTATTTCTATTTCCGCACTAAACTGATTCGTTCGTAAAAAGCGATTGATCACTGCAGATTAAAAGCCAACTTTATATTTACTTCTTGTTGATTACAGCCACAAGAATGTACCACTTCTGCCATGTTTTGTACCATCAGTTGCCATGGAATTTACCACTTGCTGTCAACGCATTTACCATTAGAAAAACTTTAGAGATATTGAATTGAAAAAGCCTAATCCTCCTATTTTTACCGAGGAATTAGGCTTTTGTTAAGTTTTCAGTAATCGCGCCAGAAAGTGGACTACCAGCTTTTATTGCACAGTATATTTGTACTACGCAGCAAGCAAATCTGTTATTTTCTCATCTTACTTATTCAACAATTGCGC
>NZ_JBALPG010000242.1:0-161 GCF_036965245.1 Neobacillus drentensis | reverse complement strand
ACTTATTCAACAATTGCGCCCGATTGTTGAATAACGAACATCTTCTATTGGCTGTTTAATGGTTTATCGCTAAACAAATAGGGGAATTTATCCTATTTTCTAGAACTTAAAGTTTTGCAATTTAATTAGTTATTCCTCTTATAAGGGGTATAGTATATATC
>NZ_JBALPG010000241.1:3428-3585 GCF_036965245.1 Neobacillus drentensis | reverse complement strand
AACACGAAATTAGCCCCAGTAAAATCCGTTAAAAAAAAGACCAGGACTCTTAATTTATAATATATATTGTCCTTCATTATGCTATAGTTTCAACCGTTACCTTACAACCAAGTACCTCTTTGTGAAGTATTGGACTTAAACTATCGGGTGCAAGAGT
>NZ_JBALPG010000241.1:0-3367 GCF_036965245.1 Neobacillus drentensis | reverse complement strand
TGGCTTTTTCTTATTCCACGAAAGGGCAGGTTGGTATAACAAGCAAAAGTGATACAATAATAAAATAGGTCTTGTTTTCAAGGAGGTAAAACATGGATTACATTTCACCGAAAGAAGCGGTGTCAAGGGTGAAACGGTGGCCTAAAGATACCATAGCTGCGGGTCGTCGTCATACCGTTGGGCTTAAATCTGACGGAACGGTGACGGCTGTGGGTGATAATAAATATGGCCAATGTGATGTAAGCGGTTGGCGCGATATTGTGGCGGTCGCGGCTGGTAATGTTCATATGGCAACGAACACGGGTAATGCTCATACAATCGGTCTTAAATCTGACAGTACTGTGGCGGCTATGGGTTGGAATAAGCATGACCAATGCGATGTAAACGACTGGCGCGATATTGTAGCGGTTGCGGCAGGTTGGCGTCGTACCATTGGGCTTAAATCGGATGGCACGGTGGTAGCAGTGGGCCGAAATAATGAAGTCGAATGCAATGTAAGCGGCTCTGGCATGATATTGTGGCGGTCGCGGCGGGTTATCCTTCATACCATCGGTCTTAAATCGGACGGAACGGTGACGGCTGTGGGTTTGAATAAAAATGACCAATGTGATGTAAGCGGCTGGCGCGGTATTGTGGCGATAGCGGTGGGTAGTAATCATACCATCGGCCTTAAATCGGACGGTACTGTGGCGGCTGTGGGTTGGAATGAGTATGGCCAATGTAATGTAAGTGATTGGCGCGATATTGTGGCGATAGCGGCGGGTTGTGCCCATACCGTCGGGCTTAAATCGGACGGCACGGTGGTTGCTGTGGGTGATAATGAATATGGCCAATGCGATGTAAGCGGCTGGCGCGGCATCCAACTGCCCAACAATTAGTTTTCGGGTAAAAAGGATACAGTTCCTGCAACTAATAAATCCAAAAAAAGGATTAAACATAAAAGGTAAAAATTCCTTCTTCAGCTAACGGGGGCGATGCTTATAGAAGCATCGCTATTCCTTTCTAAAAATATTTCCTGTATAGGTTCTGTCTGATACTTCCGCTAAGTTGGGTATAATTCCGGGTGGTTTCACTTTTTTCATGACCAAGGAGGCTTTGAATTACATCCATAGGTGCTCCATTATTCAATAAATGAGTGGCATAGCTGTGCCTGAGTTGGTGCGGATGAATTTCTTTATTGATGCCCGCTCGATTTGAAATTCGCTTTATAATATATCTCATCTGGGCGATGCTCATTCGATGAGGATAACGTTCAGTTACAAAAATAGCGGGATCCTTGTCTTGTCGATTATCCAAATATCGTTTTAACCAAATCTCACACCGGATATTAAAATAAACTTCCCTTTCTTTATCTCCTTTTCCTCTGACGATTGCTGATCGGTCTGACCAATTGATACAATTTTTATCCAGCGAAACAACTTCTCCAATTCTACAACCTGTTGAAAACATGAACTCAAAAATTGCTTTTTCCATTGCGGTGTTACACGCTTCCCGTAAATGTTCTAATTCTCTTTCCGTTAAAAACTTTGGAATTCTTTTTCCTACTTTGGGTTCCTTTATTTTAGCAGCAGGGTTTTTCATAATATGTCCTTATTCGTGCAACCAGCGGAAGAAGGACTTCATAAAACGTATGCGATGGGCTAGGCTGGATGGCTTTAAATTTTCACTGGATTTCCCCAAGTAATCTTTTAATTGAATCGTGGTGATAGCGTCAATATTCAGGTCGTTAAAATACCGAATAAGTAGCATTGCTTGAAGACGGTAAGCTTTTAATGTATGTGGGGGGAACCCTTCAATACTTTTGTCAGCTTCATAAGACTCCCAGGCATTTGATAACAACAAAATAATTACCTCCAAATTAATACTTTTATAGAGGAATTATTGCCGGCTTTATAAAATGGAAAACCTAAAAATTCGTTATTACATCTATGCTCAAAACAAAATGGTGGACATAGAGCTGAAATTGCAAAATTAATGACTCACCCGAATTATCGGCGGAATGGAATTGCTCGTTTATTAATGGAGAAGGCTCATGAAACAGCTTTAAAAATTGGTAGAACATTATTGGTTCTCGATACTAGAGAAGGAGACCCCTCAAATTTACTTTATATTTCATTAGGATACATTAAAGCTGGGCGGATACCTGCTTATGCAATGTCCGAAAACGGTAATTTCGATGCGACAATAATTTATTATAAAAATTTGATGTAAGTAGGCAGGATTGTAGATTGTGAAACATTGTACTTACACTAACGGGTGCGATACTTCAATAACGAAGATTGCTTTTTTTTCTTCTTCAAGTAACGAAGCAGGTTAATTCAATTAGAAACCAAGGAACTATGAAACATAAAGTGGTTAATTTCGTCTAACCAATTAAGAATAAATAGCCATTATTACATTTTGTGGAAAAACAAAAAAACAATTGGAGGTGGAAAACGGTGTGAAAAAGTTTACTCTTATTATTTTATCATCCATTCTTTTATCTTTTTTACTAAATGGTTGTCAACAGCAAGTGTCAAACAATACAAAAGAGCTAAACGTGAAGGAAGAAAATAGAAATGAAACACAGTCATTAAATGTTAGGGAGGCTGTTTGGAATCAACTCACAAAAAAGGAAAAGGAGCATATAGTAGGAATTTGGAAGGATGCAAGTGTTCAGAAAATAACGCTTCGGGAGACAATGGGAAACATTAAAGACAAAACATTTATAGGAAAAGAAGTTTATCTTGTGGATTTTCCTTCAAACGATAATCCATCATTAGGTGGGGTTGGAGTTTATGCAGATATAAAAACCCATCGGATAATTGGATTTGGGTACAGAGATTAAAATTTGTATTTTGCTTAAAATTAGGATTACCTTTTTCTTGTTGAGCTAACGGGTGCATTCCTTCAACAAGGGATGCAGTTTTTCTTATTGAAGTAACAGGCAGGATAACAAAGGAAGAGATTATTTTGGTGAAGGAGTTTGTTAATTGAAGGGTTACGATAAGCTAACTAATAAACAAAAAGAGTTATTCCAGGAAGCATACAAAGTTCATTTATCCAGTATGGATGAGGAAGGAAAGAAGATACTTACTAAGGAGAATATTGTCGAAATTAAATGGGATGAGCAAGAAGACCGTTTAGAAGTTCTTTTTATTTGGAATGACAAATATATAAAAGTAGGTTATTACAATGGCTATTGGGGCTATTATTATTACATATTAATAGAAAAGGGGTTTGAACCACTTTAGAAAAAGAAATGATTGTCTGAACTAATGGGGTTAAGAGTTCAAGAACTAAGCTGCTATTTAGGCGGTTTTTCTTATTGAGCTAACTGGTTAGTACAAGAAAATGGAAAAACATAGGCGGATTAGATTGGTATAGC
>NZ_JBALPG010000240.1:0-3439 GCF_036965245.1 Neobacillus drentensis | reverse complement strand
AATATATTAACAGTTTTACAAGAAGGTAATATTTTAAAAGCGAAAGAATTAATGAACTTTTATAAAGATGAATCCTTCAGCTATGTTCAATTTATCCCATGTATGGATTTTCAGTCACAGGATCCAAGTCAACCTGGAAAATATTTAATTACGCCCCAACAATATGGCGATTTTCTATGTGAAGCGTTTGATATTTGGTATAACAATGGAGTACCTGAAATCTCTGTTCGTTTCTTTGATAATATGCTGGCTATATACCTTCATCAACAGGCGGAAGCTTGTATCCATCAAAAGACTTGTCCAAAAAATATTGTCTTTGAACAAAACGGTGACGCCTATCCGTGTGATTTTTTTATTGATGAACAATATAAATTAGGAAATATAAAACACGACTCCTTAGAAAGTATCATCAACAACGAACGAATGGATCAGTTTTTGGCTAGAAAGCCCTCCCTCCCGACACAATGTGAGTCCTGTGAATTTCTTCATTTATGTCATGGAGGGTGCCCAAGAAATCGTATAAGTGAAAATAACGAGATTGGTGTTGAATATTTTTGTGAGAGCTTCAAACGTGTATATCGTTATGCTCATGAAAGGATGCTTGAACTCGCTACTACTATCAAAAGATGTAAAGTTACTGAAGTAAAAGAGGCTGGTAATCAATTACCTGGACGGAATGAGAATTGCTTATGTGGAAGTGGGAAAAAATTCAAGAAATGCTGTGATCCATTACTAAGGTCAATTTAGTTTGTGAGTTTGTTGACTCTATAAAAATATGCACCAACCTTTGTTTTAAAAGGCTTTCTTAAATTTTTCTATTGGTCTAAACAAATAGGGTCGTTTTTATTTGTAGGCAGCAAACAAAAATAAAAAAAAGAGGCATACAACCTGCCTCTTCCTTACGTCATTACTCTTTTAAAATAGCTAATTATTAATAAGAATTGCGGATAAAATCAATAAAATATTTCAAACCTGTTTTTTTAAACCGATGAGTTTTTTGTACCATCCATAAATCTCGTGATATATGAAGACCAGAAACCTTTAATTCATGCAATGTGCCGTATTTTAACTCTCTTGCGACCGTTACCTTTGGTAGGATACTAACACCTAAATCCGCTTCCACGGCGCTTTTAATCGATTGATAACTTCCTAGCTCCATTGTACTTTTGATATTATCAAGAACTCCATGTGCATTTAATGCGTCCTCTACAATTTTACGTGTTCCCGAATCAGCCTCTCTCCAAATCATTTTTTTCTCCGGAAGTTCATGTATTTGTATTTGACTTTTGTCCATCCATTTGTGAGTTGCTGATGTTACTAAGATTAACTCATCATCAGCAAATTTCTCTCTAATAAAACTATCATTCTGTACAGCACTTTCAACAAAAGCAATATCAATCTCATTATTTTCTAACTTAGATAAAATATTAGGCGTATTACCAATTGATAAGCTGAATTTTAAATCTAGATAACTTTTGATAAAATTTCCAAGTAAATCCGGTAACAAATATTCTCCTATTGTTAAGCTAGCACCTATATTAAGTACGGTTTCTTGGTTAGCTGTTACCGCTTCAAAGGATCTTTTGGAGTATTCAACTATTTCTTTTGCATAAGGATAGAGTTTTTTACCTTCTTCTGAAATAGTTAACCTACCATTTTTTCTCTCAAATAGATTAGCACAATACAACTCTTCTAAATGTCGAATTTGTTTAGTAACAGCAGGCTGCGATACGAAACTCAGGCGTGCAGCTTTACTAATACTTCCCTCATCAACTACCAGGCAAAACATTTTTAAACTTTCTATGTTCATTTTTAATCTACCACCCAAATAGATAATCAAATTGAGGTTATCCATAAATGATTTAGAATAGCTTATGATACAGAAGAAAACAGTTTCATAATTTTTTACGAAACATTTCACTAGTGTTGTATAAATACTGTCATAATTTTCAGTTTAGTTAACTTTCCAATTTAGAGCAAAAAAAGTAATTACCCAATTAAAGGTGGCTCCAATCGTTTGGGGATTTTTTACAATTAGATCTGTGTTACAACGACAATTTTCCTATCAAGGAACCGCTTTTCCTTCAATTTTTCGAAGCCAGATATTTGCTGGCTTCCATAGTGAAGCGCTTAAATAACGGCTAATTTGAAAGGTTTTCCGCTTACTCTTCGTCTCGATTTGAATTTGGGGAAAGATTTAATTTCTATCAATTGATTTCACAGAATCACGCTCAATTATTTTTGAATCAACGATAACCTCTTTATTAAAATCTTGGTTTCCTTGTAAATATTCAAATAACATGGTTGTAGCTTCAAACGCCATTTGATAGGCTGGTACATAAACACTGGTAACAGCGGGCAAACATTGTTCTCCATCCTGAAATTTGTGTTCAATGGTTATAATTGAAACATCGTTCGGTGCATCTAAATTTAGATTGTTTAGAAAGTTAATTGTTTGCTGGACTTTAGATGTATCTTCTACCAATAAACCAGTCGGTTTATTTTTTTGAGTAAAGATAGTACCCAATAAATCTAGATAGGAATCTAAATTTAAAGGTGATAGAAAATGCTCAAGCTTCAGCTCTTCATCCTTTTTTTCTATTTCAAATTCACGAATAACCGAACCCATTATTTCCTTTTCCATACTCAGCACATTAATATATCGATGATTTTGATCATAAAAATAGTCCAATATATCCCTGCTATATTGTTTATATTGGGCGTAAACATTTAACCCGGTATGATTTAATATTTTTTCGCCAATGAAAACCATCGGCATTTTATGATCTAGTAACTCAAAGAAGGATGAACATAGAATAGGAGTAGTTCCAATGATAAGACCGTCTATTCTTTTTTGCTTAATAAAAGAATAATACTGAGGCTTGCACTGATTGGACATGATTTTTTTAATATCATTAATTTCGTTAATTAAGAGTAGGTGATAGCCCCATCGGATTAAAACTTCATTGACTCCTTTGATAAACTCCAAGATATATGTGTTTGATGAGGTTACATTTATATTGGGTAGTGAAGTAAAGTATAATCCAATTAATTTTGTTTCATTATTTGCCAAGTTTTGTGCAATCACGTTTGGTATAAAATTTAACTTTTCAACAGCATCGTATACTTTTTTTTCTGTTTTGCTGCTTACATATCCGCTTTTATTTAATACTCTAGAAACAGTAGAAATAGAAACTCCTGCTAAATTAGCTACGTCATAGATAGATACTTTCATAATAGATCACCACATTAAAATCGTTTTATTTGTACTACCTCACATTTCTGGGAATCGCTTTTATAGAAAATTATTTGTAAGCGTTTCTATATTTTCGATGTGGAAGCGCTTTTATAATTCCTTAATATTAATTTATCATAAAAATTACTACGGGTCAATCAGGTGTCACTGTAGATCGAACTTACGAAATAACCAGTATTTTGA
>NZ_JBALPG010000239.1:6715-7248 GCF_036965245.1 Neobacillus drentensis | reverse complement strand
GCAGGAAATTTCCTGCACCTTCTACCTATTCAAGGAATGTAATCGAGTCCTTTATTCGCATACCCATGACAGTCCAACTGTTCCAACACCCGTATGAACACCTGCGACTGGAATAAGCATCAATATTTCTGTTTCAATTGCTGGGATCGTTTCGTTGATATTATTTTCAAGCTCGGTTGCTTTTTTTATGTCATTCGCATGGACGATGACCACTTTTCGAACAGATTTTGTTTCAAGGTCTTCCTTCAATTTGTTTACCAGCCAAGCGATAGCCTTTTTTTCGGTTCGGACTTTATCTTTTATTTTTGCAGCGCCATCTTCAATAGCTAAGATTGGTTTGATATTAAATAGAGAAGCTATTAATTTTTGGCTGCCTGATACCCGGCCGCTTTTGTGAAGCTGGTCTAGATTTGATGGAACTAAAAACAAACGGGTATATTCCCTTAATGCATTTAATTGTGTAACCACTTCATCTGCTTCAATCCCTTGATTTACTAATTCGATTCCTTTTTTAATTATATATGAAAGAGGAT
>NZ_JBALPG010000239.1:6379-6653 GCF_036965245.1 Neobacillus drentensis | reverse complement strand
GAGGATAGGAACCAGTTTGTGAATCAATCGCAAACAGTTTAAAATTTTCCATGCCTGCAGCAATTACCGATGCTTGATAGGTACCAGTTAATATACTGGAAGCATGAATAGCTATTCCACAGTCATATTCTTCCTTTAACTTGTTATAAAGCTCTACAAAATCATTGATGGATGGTTGGGATGTTTGAAATTTCCCATCCTCGTTTTGCATTCGCTTATAAAATTCCTGTTCAGAAATATCGATTGTTTCTTTGTAGAATTCATCGTTAATAAC
>NZ_JBALPG010000239.1:0-6349 GCF_036965245.1 Neobacillus drentensis | reverse complement strand
GTTAATAACAACGTGCAGGGGAATAACATGTATATGATTCTGCTCAATAAATTCTTTACTAAGAGAGGCAGTTGTGTCGGTGATCCACGCAATTTTTGCTTTGTTCATATAATCCTCATCCTTTAGTGGTTTTCTTATCTTTAATATATTGATATAAAATCCTATTTTTCTAGCTAGGGTCAACGATACAAAAATAGATAGTATATGACTAGTTACATTTGTCATGCTCATAAGTGAACAATTTGTGAATTCTCTATGTATAAATGATTCAAAAATAATAAAGTGTGATTCAAATCACTTAGTCGTTGTGAATTTATTTATATAATCACTATGGAAATAGGGAAAAGTTCAAGGAGTGATTAATTTGCTAGATCAAAAAACAATTGAAATCATTAAATCTACTGTACCAGTCTTAGAAAAACACGGAGAATCCATTACAACCCGCTTTTATCAATTGATGTTTGGGAACCATCCTGAATTATTAAATATCTTTAATCATGCCAATCAAAAACAGGGCAGACAGCAAAAAGCACTTGCCGGAACGGTTTATGCTGCTGCTATGTATATTGACAATCTCGAAGCCATCCTTCCTGTTGTTCAACAAATTGCTCATAAACATACAAGTCTCGGCGTTAAGCCTGAACATTATCCAATTGTCGGAAAGCATCTTTTATTAGCGATAAAGGATGTACTCGGCGAAGCGGCAACAGACGAAATAATTGATGCATGGGCCGATGCCTATAACGTAATTGCAGATGCGTTTATCGGAGTAGAAGCTGAAATGTATGATGCAGCAATAAATCAAGAGGGAGGCTGGGATGGCTTCCGTAACTTTATTGTTGACCGCAAAGTAATCGAAAGTGATGTTATTACTTCTTTCTACTTGAAACCGGAAGATAACAACGGAATTGCAATATTTATCCCTGGCCAATATATTAGCATTAAATTAGAAATTAACGGAGAAGAGTACACACACATTCGTCAATATAGCCTTTCGGATGCTCCAGGAAAAGACTATTACCGAATTAGTGTTAAGCGTGAAGAGGGAACGGCAAATCCGGATGGAATGGTGTCTAATTATTTGCATGATACAGTGAGCGAAGGGGATATCCTTAAAATAAGTGCACCTGCTGGTGATTTTGTGCTTGATACGAAAAAAACTACTCCTGTTGTACTGCTAAGCGGTGGTGTTGGTTTAACACCAATGATGAGTATGTTAAAAACTGTTGTCGAAGTACAGCCTAGTCGTAAGGTAACGTTTGTACACGCTGCAGTAAATGGAAATGTTCATGCACTACGAAATGAGGTTGATGAATTAGCAGCTCTTGATCATGTGAATTCATTTATTTTTTATGATTCTCCAACAGAAGAGGATCGCTTGAACAATCGATTTGATGTTGAAGGTTATATAACACATGATTGGATAAAAGACAATATCTCCATCGAGGATGCTGACTTTTATTTCTGCGGACCCGTTCCTTTTATGAAAGCAATAAACCGCTCATTAAGAGATTTAGGAGTAAACGAAGGAAGAATTCACTTTGAGTTCTTTGGACCAAAAGGGAATTTAGAAGAATAGAAAAGAGCAAGCCGGTTTTCCAATTAGGAAGCCGGCTTTTTTGGCTATTAGGAAAGTATAAATTTTTCAAATTTATACTTTCCTAACGCATAAGTGCAACTACGCCTCTGTCTTCGCCCTTAGGGGCTCGCCAATCGGCGAGTTTTCTTTAAAAAAATAAGGGTCCTTCGGTGGATTCCTTTTTAGTTTTTGGGGAAAAATTAAGATTTATTGAATCTTTTCAGCAATTAAATCGAAATAACCGCATTGACAGTTTGATTCATATTACAACTATGATTAAATAATAGAAAAGGCCGGAAAGGATGTATTATCATGAATAAAAATGTCATACGTTCGATTACTGTCATAGCAGTATTATTTTGCCTTCTCTGGCTGATTGGGCTTGGCTGGGCAGCAGGGGAATATTATGCCGGTAAACCGGAAAAAGTTCCGGAACCAACCACTGTTAACAAGAAAGTGGAAAACAAAAAAGGTTTAACCATAGTGGCATTAGGTGACTCGTTAACTAGAGGCACAGGTGATGAGTCTGGAAAAGGCTATGTGGGGGTCTTGACAGATGAAATTAAAGAAAAGACAAAGCGGCCGGTACAGCTAACAAATCTTGGCATCAACGGTCAAAGATCTGATCAGCTGCGTGTACAGGTTCAGGAAAAGGAAGTCGGTCGGCAAATTCAAAAAGCTGATATGGTATTGGTGACGATTGGGGGAAACGATTTGTTCCGCGGGGGTCAAGGATTAGCGGATTTAAAAGCAGAAGACATAGCGGCGATTGAAAAAAAATACCTTGATAACCTGAATTTTATATTTGAACAAATTCGTAAAAACAACAGTGAAGCCAATGTGTTTTTTATAGGACTGTATAATCCCTTTATTGAGTTAGATCAAGGAAAAGAGATGTCCAAAGTCATTCGCCATTGGAATTATGACAGCGCGGAAGTAAGTGCCGTCTATCCCAAAATTGTGTTTGTGCCAACATTTGACTTGTTTGAGTTAAAGGTAAACGACTATCTTTATTCGGATAAGTTTCATCCAAATTCAAAAGGGTACCGTTTAATTGCTGAGCGAGTAGCCTCATTGCTCACCTGGTAAGGAGAGGATAACAATGGAGAATAAAGTCACATTGTCAGTTAAGAAATTAAAAAAAGTAATTGGGAAAAGAGAAATTATCAAGGGGTTAACGTTCGATTTACGTGAAGGGGAAGTGTTTGGTTTTTTGGGGCCAAACGGTGCCGGGAAAACAACTACCATCCGTATGCTTGTCGGTTTGATTAAACCGACATCTGGCAGTGTTCACATTTGTGGATACAGCATCGAGGATCAATTTCAGGAAGCAGTGCGTAATCTTGGCTGTATCGTTGAAAATCCAGAACTTTATCCGTACCTTTCGGGATATAATAATCTGCTCCATTTTGCACGGATGCTTAATAACATTGGTGAGGATCGGATTAAAGAAGTTACCGAGCTTGTTGGGTTAACGGAGAGAATTCATGACAAAGTAAAAACTTATTCACTTGGGATGCGGCAGCGCCTCGGAATAGCCCAAGCACTTTTAGGAGAACCAAAAGTGTTGATTCTCGATGAACCGACTAATGGGTTGGATCCGGCAGGGATTCGTGAAATGAGACAATTTATTCGGTTTCTAGCCGAAAAGGAAGGTCTAAGCGTCCTTGTTTCAAGCCATTTATTGAGTGAAATTCAATTATTATGTGATCGGGTAGCAATCATTTCAAAAGGGACGATTATTCGAGTCGATACTGTTTCTAAGTTGCTTGCGAATCGTGAAAGAGTAGTTTGGCATATTGCACCATTTGATAAGGGAAAACAAGTATTAAGTTCCTTAACAACCATTGAAGCAAAAGAAGACGGTACCATCCTAACGGTGTTTGATGAACAGAAGATACCAAAATGGAATAAGGAACTTGTTGAAGCGGGTGTAGCTGTAAAAGAGATGAATCGGAAAATGCCAGTGCTTGAAGATTTATTCCTCGAACTAACGGGGGGTGACAGTATTGAATAAATTGATTCAAAATGAAATGATGAAGCTGATTGCCAAAAAGCGGCTGGTTGTGATTGCGCTCATTATTGGCGTTCTCGTTATGTTATTTACATATGCACAATATAAGCAAGTTCAAACACAACGTGAAAAATTAGGAACGAGTGATTGGCGCACGATTTTACAGCAGCAAATTGTTGATACGACAAACCGTTTAAGCAGCAGTAGAATTTCTGACGAATGGAAGAAACAACTGCAAATATCCTTACAGCAGCAACAATATTATCTAGATCATGATATTAATCCAGCGGAGCCGGGTGCACCTACGTTCATGAGAATCTTTTTGGAAAACTCGATTGATCTTTTTATCCCATTAATGGTAATGGTCATCGCTAGCGATTTGGTTTCCTCTGAACATAGTTTAGGTTCGATCAAGCTTTTATTGACTAGGCCGGTGAAAAGGTGGAAGGTACTACTAAGTAAATATATCACCCTTTGTTTAGCCATATCGTTAATCATTGCGATTGCGGGGATCCTCTCTTATTTAATTTCGGGAGTCGTCTTTGGCTATAAAGGCTGGGGGGCACCAATCCTAACAGGCTTTAATGTGACGGATACAGGGTTAAACACCTCAGAGGTCAAACTTCTAAGCTTATGGAAGTTTTTGTTAATGGATTTTGGATTGGTTTGGTTTGTCGCTATTGTAGTCGGGACCTTATCATTCATGCTTTCTGTTTTAATCCGCAGTACAGCAGCTGGAATGGGCGTGATGCTTGCGGCCTTAATTTCCGGAGCAATTTTAAATAATATGATATCCTCTTGGGAATCTGCCAAATACTTTTTTATGGTGAATTTAAGGTTAACAGACTATATGAAAGGAAACGCGCCGCCAATTGAGGGAATGAATCTCTCATTCTCGATGATGGTTTTATTCGTTTGGTGGGCTGCTGCTTTATTCGTCTCATTTTTTGTCTTTACGAAAAAGGATGTTTATTAATGAAAAGCTATCCCTGTTAAAATAAAGGGGGATAGCTTTTGTTATTGTCAAAAAACAATTAGAAAATTTGATGGGAAATTAAAAATTATATAAAATGGTTTTGTAAATATATGAAGGTAAATGGGGGAATCGTTATGTCATTCGTGATAAAAAAAATCGATCATGTCCAGCTTGCGGCGCCAAAGGGCTGTGAAGAAGAGGCAAGAGAATTTTTTGCTGGTATCCTTGGGTTAACAGAGGTCGAAAAGCCGGAAGAATTGAAAAAACGAGGTGGAGTATGGTTTGAGTTTGGAAATTTTCAAATTCACATTGGAGTAGAAGAACCATTTTTACCCGCTAAAAAGGCGCACCCAGCCTTCGTTGTGGAAAACATCGAAGAATTAAAAACGTTTCTTAGTAAAAGTCATGTTGCTTTTTCAGCGGACGACAATCTTCCAGGAGCAAGTAGAATTCATGTCCATGACCCGTTTGGCAATCGTCTTGAATTTTTAGAGTGGCTATAAATTAAACATTAAAATAGCCCCACTCCAAATGATAGGAATGGGGCAGTTCGCCTTAAAGTTGGGGGACTAAAGGCATTTGGGATTATTCTATTCAAATGGCTGTCAGGGGGGAGGGGATTCCTGCAGCCAAGGAAAAAAGCAATGTTAATTAGTTACGGTTATTGTTTCGCTGTTATTTTTACAGGCTCACGGTTTACACCAAAGTGCTGCTTGAAAATCAGAGATGGACCGCCAAGATTAAACAAGTAGCGAGCCTCAATAACTTGTTTCATAAATGCTCCAAAAAGCCCGGATAAGCGGAAATTACCTACTTTACCAACTGCGGCCATGAGTCCGATTGATGCTACAGATCCTTTATGGTGATATTCAAACGATGTTAATGATTCACCTCGAAGCGCAGCAACAATATTTTTCGCACAGACCGGTGCTTGTTGTAAAGCTACTTGTGCAGTCGGAGGTAATGCAGACTTCTCATCCTTCATAAATAAACAACAGTCTCCAATACTAAAGACATTTTTCATGTTTTTAACACGAAGATTAGAATCCACCGCAATCTTGCCTTTTTCAATTGGTAATCCCCAATTGTGAACAATCGTGTTCCCTTTTACACCACAAGACCAGATTAATGTTTTTGTTGGAACTTCTAGATTATTTTCAAGTACCACTTTTTCTGGGGTACATTCCAGTATTTTTGTAGAAGTGATGAGTTCAATATTACGCTTTTCTAAAACTTCAGTTGTGTATTGAATGGATTCCTTAGGGAAAAATGGAATGACAGATGGTGCAGCTTCAATACCAACAATTTTTATTTTTTCAAATGGTATATCATGTTCTTTACAAAGTTTTGGCAGTGCATCTGCAAGTTCTCCAAGCATCTCGATTCCGGTAAAACCTCCACCAGCTACAACAAAGGTTAAACGAGAAGGATCATGGTCTTCTTTATAAAGATTTAATTGTTTGATGATTTGGTGGTAAATGATTTTTGAGCTTCTAAAGCTCCGAATCTCAAAAGCATTTTCTTTAACACCTCGAGTACCATATGTTTCAACCTCAAATCCAAGAGCAATTAATAAATAGTCATATTTAACGGTATCTCCACCTTCAAGGTGCACTTCCTGTGTATTGATATTAACAGAGGATACTGCAGCTTTTAAGAACCGAGTCTTGTTTGGATTAATTAGATCAGGTATAGACATGGCAATTTGGCGGTCTGCAGCGGTGCCAACTCCTGTCTTATGTAACTGTGTTGATAGATAATGATATTCATGTTTATTAAT
>NZ_JBALPG010000238.1:0-14163 GCF_036965245.1 Neobacillus drentensis | reverse complement strand
AAAGCCCAAAGGTCATTGCCTCACTCAATTTTTGATGTGAGCAATGACCTTTGGGCTTTTTATTTTTTTACAGGGGGTAAAGTATGAAGTTATTAGAAGAAACAATCAAAAAGGACGGTCTGGTTCTGAATGAGAACGTATTAAAAGTCGATTCATTTTTAAATCATCAAATTGATCCTAAATTGATGATTGAAATTGGGAAAGAGTTTGCAGAACGATTTGCTAATGAAGGAATAACGAAAATCATAACGATTGAATCTTCAGGGATTGCCCCTGCTGTAATGGCTGGATACCATTTGAATGTACCTGTTGTATTTGCTAGAAAAAGAAAATCTTTAACACTCACCGGAGAGTTACTTACAGCAAGTGTTCACTCATTTACAAAAAATGAAACAAGCGAAATCTCAATTGCAAAAAAGTTTATTAATGAAAATGATCGGGTCCTTGTTATTGATGATTTCCTTGCAAATGGACAGGCAGCCCTGGGTTTAGTTGAAATCGTGAAACTAGGTGGTGCCGAGGTTATCGGGATTGGTATTGTAATTGAAAAGTCTTTCCAGCCAGGGGCACAAATCCTAAAGGAACAGGGTTTACGGGTTGAATCCCTTGCAAGAATTAGCTCACTTGCAAACGGAGAAGTAACATTCATTAATAAAAAAGTGGAGGCATTAGTCTGATGAAACAAAATCCATTAAAAACTGCCTCTTTAGGGATTCAGCATGTATTAGCGATGTATGCTGGAGCTGTCATCGTACCTTTGATTATTGGCGGGGCACTTGATTTTTCTAGCAAAGAAATAGCCTATTTAGTATCACTTGATATTCTAACAAGCGGGATTGCGACTCTTTTGCAAGTGTGGCAAAATCGCTATTTTGGTATTGGCCTTCCCATTGTACTTGGCTGTACGTTTACTGCGGTTGGGCCAATTATTGCTATAGGCGGTCAATATGGCCTTTCTGCGATTTATGGATCCATTCTGATTTCAGGAATCATTGTAATGCTCATTGCTAAGTTCTTTGGAAAGCTTATCCGTTTCTTTCCTCCTGTAGTTACCGGATCGGTCGTAACGATAATTGGGACTACTCTTATTCCCGTTGCTATGAACAACGTCGCAGGTGATCAAGGCAGCCCAGACTTCGGCTCAGTGACCAATATTTCTCTTGCTTTTGGCACATTATTATTCATTATTATTCTCTATCGTTTCTTTAAAGGATTTATTCGAGCTATTTCAATATTACTAGGATTGATTGCCGGAACAATCGCAGCTGTATTAATGGGAAAAGTAGATTTTTCTGCTGTTGGTGATGCATCATGGTTCCATATGGTAGCCCCGCTGCATTTTGCAACACCATCCTTTGAACTGGCACCTATTATTACCATGACCCTAGTGGCTATTGTAAGTCTAGTAGAATCATCGGGCGTTTATTTTGCACTAAGTGACATTACTGGAAGAAAACTTACTGAAAATGATTTGGTAAAAGGATATCGATCCGAAGGCCTGGCAAGTGTAATTGGTGCTCTATTTAATTCTTTTCCCTATACGACATATTCGCAAAATGTCGGACTTGTCCAGTTTTCAGGTGTTAAAGGAAAAAATGTTATTTATACAATGGCTGGAATTCTGATTTTCCTTGGATTTGTTCCAAAAATTGCGGCCTTAACAACTGTGATACCTACCTCCGTCCTTGGCGGCGCCATGGTTGCAATGTTTGGGATGGTAATTGCATCAGGTATTAAAATGCTCAGCAAAGTAGATTTTTCATCTCAAGAAAATCTCTTGATTATCGCCTGTTCTGTTGGCGTCGGATTAGGCGTAACATCCGTTCCAAATCTATTTGCTCAGCTGCCGGACAGTATCAAAATTCTAACAAATAGTGGGATTGTAGCCGGAAGCTTAACTGCGATTTTCCTAAACATAGTTTTCAATGTCGCAAAACCCATCAAGCAAAGTCAATCTAGTCAAAACGTAAAAGCATCTTAAACGTTTTTGTCAAAAATAAGCCGGTACTAATCTAATAAAGGGTTCCGTTTTGAGGTGCTTTTCTAAAGTATTGTACTGGAATAACAGTCGTTTTGACATAGCAATTGGCATATAAAAAAGCAAAACTCGCCACAGTATTGGCGAGTTTTCTTATTAGAGATACTGGACCCATATTTAACTAAAGCTACCCGATAGTTTAAGTGAACTCCTTCACAAACTCACTCCGACATTAAAATGAATTTTGTTAAAATCTATTAATTGATACACAGCAACTATTCGACAATAATTGATTAATTCCTTTTATATTATGTATTAGAAACAAAAAAGCCCCTTCTCATAATTGAGAGGGGTTACTTATTAAAACGGCATAAGAATCCAACAAATCAGTAATTGAATAATATTTTTTAAAGAGTTCTCTAGATTTCCAAAGAGCAGTTTCAATTCCTTCCTATTAAGATAACACTTAATCAAGAACCACCAGATTTGCTTAGTACATGTCAAAGGTCACCTATATCAATCCCCTTCATCATGCCTAAGCTAACCTCATTAAAAGAGTGCATATGGTTTACCTATTCCATCACCACAAATTTAATCGAATCCTCGTCAGATATCTTTAACAATGGGCTGGTCTAATACATCTGAATCTATCGTATTGGTTGTACTTACTCCAGTAACAGTATTGACTAGAACTCCCAGATTATCTGCACCTGATCCTGAGTTAGTCTTTGAGGCACTTTTGGGAGAAAAAAACACAGAAGGACCAAATTGTACAATACCACCACTTACGATGTCAATTTTCACTGGAAATGGAACTACTGACATATAAAAACATCCTTTGCAATTTTATAGCTTTATACTTTATTTAATTTATGCCAACTATCGACTTTCCGTTCGCAATGATACTGCATCATTTTATCGAACACCTTATGTTTGATAAAATAACTTGAACAGAAACAAAAAGCCGCCAACCTTGATAAATAAAGAAAATGACGTATGCCAATTCATACGTCAATTCTTGTGTCATTTATTAAGAAAGCACCCGAAAACGGAACCCTTTACTAATCTAAGCACCGGCTGATTAAATCTATTACCCTGGACACGATAGTTTGAGTTGCGGTAACTGCACCTTGATTGTCTGAACCGGATCCTGTTGTCGTTTTTGTGACCGATATGGGAGAAATAGTACCGGATCCTCCAAAGTTGACAATTCCACCGGAAATGGTCCCAATTGTAATGCCATCTTTACTAACTGCTGCCACTCAATCCCCTCCTCCCCTTTTAACTTTATTATATGTACAAGGAAGAGAGCTTGTCTAAACAGCTTTGAAAAATATGCTTTCATCATAAAAAAAAGCTTTTTTACAGCAACTATATCTACTTACAACCGGCATTCTTTTCTAGTTTACATATCCACTTATAATACCCCAATAATATCAGTAATAGGATTGGATTCATGACAGCTGTGTGCCAAATCCTCCACCAACCGTAGTGAAAGTAACCCCATGGTTCAGGTAATAAAGTAACGATTTCGTATAGTAAAATAAATAGGACGAAAAAAATCATATAAAAAATCTGTTTTGCAATGCCTTTTTTATACGGATACCAATTTAAAAAGATCATATTAACTGCAGGAACTAAGAATAAATGCGGAACCAGTCCTGTTAAATCAATTTCTTTATCAAAATACCAATATCCATGGTATTTGAATTCGACGAACATATCGAAGATAAACTGAAAAGCAATGGTAAATGTCCAAATATGAACAATTTGATTGCCAGTAAGTATTTTATTTTTCTTAAAAGCAATCAAATTAAATAATAGAATGGCAAGGATTAGTCCGATCATATGATATTTCCTTTTTATCATTACAATACCCAAATGGATAGACATACTATACGTTGATTGAAAAAGGAAATAGGTAAACAGCAGGTGGATAGTATATCTAAAAAAAAGATGCTGTTTCCAATTAATTTATCATGTTTTTCTCGTCAAAAATATAGTCGAATCTTCGAAAATCTTGTATGATGTAATAATGGATTAATTCATGAACAAAGCGAGGATTACAAAAAATGAGCTTACTAACTGTTGAAAACTTATCCCATACATTCGGAGACCGTACCTTATTTAAGGATGTTTCCTTTCGTTTATTAGCTGAAGACCATGTTGGACTTGTCGGCGCAAACGGCGTTGGAAAATCCACGTTAATGAATATTATTACTGGGCAATTGATACACGATAGCGGCCGGGTGGAATGGACACCAAGTGTCCATTTCGGATATTTGGACCAGCATACGGTTCTGACACCTGGAAAAACGATGCGTGATGTATTACGTGATGCCTTCCTTCCTCTTTTTGAAAAAGAAAAGGAATTAAATGAAGTAACAGCACAAATGGCTGATGTCTCTCCCGAGGAACTGGAAGTATTGTTAGAAAAAATGGGCGAAATCCAAGACGCGTTGGATGCTGGTGGTTTTTATTCTTTGGATATAAAAATTGAAGAAGCAGCACGTGGATTGGGTCTAGATGCGATTGGGTTAGACCGTGATGTTGCTGCACTAAGCGGCGGGCAGCGTACAAAGGTGCTTCTTGCTAAGCTTCTTTTGGAACAGCCTAAGGTTCTTTTGCTCGATGAGCCGACCAACTATTTAGATGTTGAACATATTCGCTGGTTGACATCTTATTTAAAAGAATACCCATATGCGTTTATTCTTATTTCCCATGATACAGAATTTATGAATCCTGTATCCAATGTTATTTTTCAATTGGAATTTTCTAAGCTATCTCGCTATACAGCAAGCTATGAGAAATTCCTGGAACTTGCGGAAATCAATAAGAATCAGCATATTAATGCCTATGAAAAGCAAAAGGAATTCATCAAAAAACAAGAAGACTTTATCGCTAAAAATAAAGCGCGCTACTCCACAACCGGCCGGGCGAAGAGCCGTCAGAAGCAGCTGGATCGTATGGAGCGAATTGACCGCCCTGAAACGGCAATGAAGCCTACTTTCGGTTTCAAAGAGTCGCGCAGCAGCAGCCGCTATGTTTTTGAAGCGAAGGATTTAGAAATTGGCTATTCTCAACCACTATTACCAAAAATGAATATGACGCTCGAACGCGGCGAAAAAGTAGCGATTATCGGCTGTAATGGGGTTGGAAAGTCCACTCTTCTTAAAACAATGCTAGGTAAAATTGATCCATTGAACGGTAAGGTTGAACGCGGAGATTTCCTCTTCCCTTCTTATTTTGAGCAAGAAGTAAAAGCAGGAGGAATTACACCGATTGATGATGTCTGGAATGCCTTTCCTTCTATGGACCAGCATCAGGTTCGGGCTGCCCTTGCCCGCTGCGGATTAAAAAATGAACACATTTCCCGTCCAATGAATCAGCTCAGCGGTGGTGAGCAGGCAAAGGTTCGCCTTTGCAAACTAATGATGAATGAAAGTAACTGGATTTTATTCGATGAGCCGACCAATCACTTGGATATAGATGCTAAAGCAGAATTAAAGCGTGCCCTAAAAGAATATAAAGGCACTGTCGTCCTTGTTTGCCACGAACCGGATTTTTATGAAGAGTGGATAACGAATGTTTGGAATGTCGAAGAATGGTCTCAGAAGACTGTGTAAAGTAGCACCATCCCCTGCTAAATTTTAGTGGGGGACTTTTATTATTAAATGTATCATTAATTATATTTTTTCGCTCTTTCTTCCCTTATCTATTTAACAAGCTCCATCCCTATTAATTTAATAAATTTTCTATCTTCAAGTATGGATTTTGTATAATAATTTTACATAGAAAAAAATCCGGTGGTGGTATTTATGTACAAAGTTATGATTGTTGAAGACGATCCAAAAATTAGTCATATTATTTATGAACATCTTAAAAAGTGGAAATATGAACCATTTGAAACGAACGATTTTGAGAATATTGAACGTCAATTTCTAGCATTGAAGCCTGACCTGGTTCTTCTTGATATTAATCTTCCAGTCTATGACGGATTTTATTGGTGCAATAAGTTCCGTCAGTTCTCAAAGGTACCAATTATCTTCATCTCATCTCGAACGGAAAATATGGATATTGTCATGGCAATGAACATGGGAGGAGATGATTTTATCCATAAGCCGTTCTCCCTAGAGGTGCTAATGGCCAAGTGTAATGCCATTTTAAGGAGAACATATACATACCAACAAGAGGAAAAAGATTATCTTGAACACAAAGACATAATCCTAAATGTGAGTAAGGGGAGTATCTCCTATCGTGACTGCGAGATTGATTTAACGAAGAATGAATTTCAGATCTTTTTTTTACTAATGAAAAAGAAAGAATCAATTGTTACCCGGGATGAATTGATGCAGGAGCTGTGGGAAAGTGAGAATTTTATCGATGATAATACTTTAACGGTAAATATTGCACGCATTAGAAAAAAATTAGCGGACATGGGGCTCAGTGATTTTATCGAAACGAAAAAACGACAAGGATACATCATACCATGACCTTTAAACATTATCTTTCCGACCAAAAATGGCTGCTCTTTACCTTTTATTTTATCCTGCTTTTCATTTCGACTTTAATTAGTGTGGACCCTAAATTGCGGGTTACCATGGGCAGCCTCCTTTACATGGCGATCGTATCTACGATTATTTTTAATGTATATTTCCTAGGCTCTTATTTTTATAAAA
Source organism: Neobacillus drentensis (assembly GCF_036965245.1). Classification (GTDB taxonomy): domain Bacteria; phylum Bacillota; class Bacilli; order Bacillales; family Cytobacillaceae; genus Neobacillus; species Neobacillus drentensis_G. The sequence continues at coordinate 7,506 of NZ_JBALPG010000238.1, read as the reverse complement.
AACACCAGCTTGAAAAATGGGAGCAATTTGCTTTAGATGGCTTAGGCACATACCCTGAAGCTAAAACCTTTGAGCAAAAAGTATACGCACAATCGTTACGCCATGCAAGTGATAACTATTTGAAGCAGATTCAGAAAAGGAACGAATCCGCGAAGGAACAACTTGAATTTATGACCCAGTGGTTTCATGAAATTAAAACACCGATTGCCGTCAGTCGCTTATTATTAGAAACTGAAGTCGAATCAACAAGTCTGCAAGAGGAAATAAATCGGATTGAGAGTTATGTTGAGCAGGCACTCTATTTCTCGCGCCTTCATGATTTTAATAAAGATTACGTCATCCAAGAGATTGACCTTAAAAAACTAATCAAGGAAATCGTAATGGCTGAATCCAAGACATTTATTTCTAAAAAGATAAAAGTCGAAATGCCTAAAATAAACTTAACTGTTTTAAGTGATAAAAAAGCATTAACGTATATCATTCGGCAGCTCCTGCTCAATTCGCTCAAATACACAAATGAACATGGGGAGATTTCCCTCACTCTTAATCTAAAAACAAAACAGTTAACCTTACGTGATAATGGAATGGGCATCCCAGCTGAGGACCTCCCACGTGTGTTTGAAAAAGGCTTTACCGGGAAAAACGGTCGTACCCATCAACGATCAACTGGAATGGGTCTTTATCTAGCGAAGAAAACTGTCGAGAAATTGGGACACGACATCTCACTTTCCTCTCAAGTAGGCATTTTCACTGAAGCGATTTTGACTTTCCCTGAACGAGAGAATTCTTTTTATCAAATGTAAAAAACAAGCTCCATTGGGGGCTTGTTTTTACGTTTCCTTGATAATTTTTGTATAGCTGACAGTGGTTAACCAGTAATAAATCAGGTAAATAAGCAAATAGATTCCTAAGCATGTGACAAACGGGACTTGCATTTGTATGTTTAAAAAATCAGCGAGGACATACAAAATCAACCCCGTGTTGCAGGTTGCAAGCACTAATGGAAGAATAAAGACAAAACCCACTTGTCTTGCTACTGATTTAGTAATCTCCTTGTCAGGGATTCCAATCTTCTTAAGAATCTTATAGCGTTCCTTATCAGTGGTTGCTTCAATCAGTTGTTTAAAATAGATCATGCTCCCTGTTGCTAACAGGAATACAAGACCGAGAAAGCCGCCTATAAAGATGAGAAGCCCATAGGTTTCCAATGCATAATGATAGTTTTCATAGAAACTGGAATAAATCGGCATATTCATTTGATATCTTAGTGGTTTTATAACCTTCTTTACCTCACTATTTAACCCCTTCGCTGTTTTTTCATTCGAGGTTTTATAAACATACAGGGTTTCTTCGGGTGTCATTTTCTTTTTTAACTCTTTATATAGTGCATCACTAATGACCAGAGGGAATAACAATTCTCCCTGATTTACTAAAGAAAAATCTTTATAGTCTGTAATCGTAATTTGTTCATTAGCAGAAAGTCCCACCTTTTTCCCCGTAAATGGATCCGATTTTCCATCAAGGTTTCCATCATAAAAGGCCGCTGCTTCATATTTCTTTAAGTGGACAGAGTCGTTTACCCCTCGTAGTTTCATTAATTCTTGATAGGTTTTATCTGAGATAAGCATAGTATGGACATCATCTGAAACTCTAGGCACCTCCGAAACGTCTGGCTTTACTGAGAGATATTCGATCTTTTTGTGATAGACAAGTTCTTCCGAGTACTTTTCTTCAATTAAACTCTGAATTTTTTTATTAACCATTTCATCCTTCATATTGAACATAAAGCTATATGGGGTCACCCGATTTGAAAAATTGTCAATATGATAGTAAAAACTATAGGTAGTAATACAAGCAATTAATGTGACACTGCTTAATAAGGATATAACGGTTAAAATGAGTACATTACCTTTTATTCTGTATAGTAGATTCGTAACGGTGAGTAGATTTTTTCCTTTAAAATATATCGATGTAAATCTCTGAGAAAATTTTAGTAAATATGTAATAAAGGAATTCATAAATAAATAGGAACCTATTACCAGCATCAAAGTTGCCAATAAAAATCGTACACTACTGTTTTTTAAAAAATCGTCTGGATTAACCAATAATAAATAGGCTGCGCCAATTAGGGCGATTGCGAGTATGCCTATGATTACAGAACTCTTGGGTAACTTCTCTCCTTTTCTCTCCGCTTTAAAAAGCTCTGATAAGGAAAAGCGATAAATTAATCGATAACTATGAATAGAAGCCACAAAAATGATGAAAAGAAAAACAGCTGCTGTCTGGAGTACCGCTTTATTCGAAATAGTAAAGGACACTTCAAGTGAGAACCCCATGATTTTAAAGATAATCATCATAAACAACTTTGAAAATAACAAGCCAACAGCTATTCCGATGATCAGGGCTAAAATACCGATAATAATATTTTCATAAAAAAGTAGTTGGCCTATTTTTTTCCTGCTCATGCCGAAAAGTGCATACAGGCCCACTTCCTTTTTCCGCTTTCTCGTAAAAAATGAATTAGAATACCAAATGAAAATTGCTGCAAAGATCATTAGAATGATCGAAGCTGCTTGAAATGCAGGCCCTAACTTTCCTAGTGTTATAGTGGAGGAAAGCAATTGTTCGTTATATTGCAATGAAACGAACGTAAAATAGATAATAATGCTGAAGATCATCGAATTCAAATATATCATGTATTGACGGAGGTTTTTCCGGATGTTTTTTCTGGCAATGCTAGATAATGTCATATTGGCCTCCCCCAATTGTCGACAGGATGTTTAATATTTGCTGGAACATCTGTTTTCTTGATTGATCCCCTTTGCGAATTTCTGTGTAAAGAGAGCCGTCCTTAATGAACAACACTCGTGAGCAAAAACTTGCTGCATACGGGTCATGTGTAACCATTAAAATGGTAGCCTTCATCTCATCATTTAACTTGCTAAGAGTTTGCAGTAAATAATGGGCGGACTTTGAATCAAGTGCACCGGTCGGTTCATCGGCAAATAAAATACTGGGCTTACCGATAATTGCGCGGCAGACGGCTGTTCTCTGCTGCTGACCACCTGAAATTTCATATGGATATTTTTCTAAAATGGCTTGAATACCAAACATTTCTGCTAGTTCAGTAACCTTCCTTTGTATTTCATGCTTTGGTGTTTTGGTAAATGTCAGCGGTAATATGATATTTTCCGCCACTGTTAATGTATCGAGCAGGTTATAGTCTTGGAAAATAAACCCCATTTTATCTCTTCTGAATTCTCTCAATTGATTTTCTTTCATTCTCGTTAGTTCAGTTCCTTCAATCCGTATTGTTCCGGATGTTGCCGGTTCAATCGATGATAATACATTCAGTAAGGAGGATTTTCCGGCACCTGATGGCCCCATTACACCAACAAATTCCCCTTTTGCTATATTGATATCAAGATCACTCAATGCTGTGAATGAATTTCTCTTACTGCCAAATACCTTGTTTACTCCCTTTGCTTCTAGTATTGATTCCATATCATTTAACCTCCATTGCTTTTCTCTATAATTAAACTATAAGGAAATAACACCTGTTTTTCCATAATCAATCCTTACGCTTTAGACCTCCATCCTTACATTTTCGTAAGGTTACGCAATTGGGGTGCTACATATAATTGGTAATGGTAGGAAATAATTAATGAGGAGCTTATTCTAGAACGTTCATTTCCATTATCGTATAATAGGAAAGAAATTGTTTTTATTCGTTAAATCAAAGGGAGTGAGAATCCATTGCAAACAAAGACAACATTACCTATTTTATTTGTGGTCATGTTTTTGGTTATGGTTGGTTTCGGAATAATAATTCCGGTTTTACCTTTTTACGCTGAGAAAATTGGAGCAAATCCCACTGAACTTGGACTTTTAATGGCAGTTTATTCGCTCATGCAGCTTATTTTTGCGCCATTGTGGGGTCAGGTATCCGATCGCATTGGGCGTAAACCGGTTATGATGATTGGTATCGCTGGACTTGCAGTCTCCTTCTATATGCAAGCTATTTCTACTGAACTTTGGATGCTATTTGCAGCAAGAATTCTGGGCGGTATTTTATCGTCTGCAAATATGCCGACAGCAATGGCCTATGTCGCCGATATTACAACAGATGAAAACCGCGGTAAAGGAATGGGAATTATTGGGGCTGCCTCAGGCTTAGGATTTGTTTTCGGTCCTGCTATTGGCGGTATTTTTTCAAAAGTAAGCTTAAATACGCCGTTTTATCTTGCTAGTGGTTCATCCTTTATTACTTTGATCCTCGTATTTATTCTATTAAAGGAGTCCAAACAGAAAAAAAGTCTTGCTTCAAAGGAAAAAACATCTATCTGGAAAGCATTTAACCGTACAGTGTCAGTCCTGTTTTTCGTCCAATTATTAATTTCGTTATCTCTCTCCGGTTTAGAGGCAACGTTTGCTTATTTTGGTGCTAAAAAAGCAGGTTTGGACTCGATCCAGCTAGGTTACATTTTCATGATTATGGGCTTTGGGAGTGCGATGGTCCAAGGTGGTTTGGTCGGCAAATTAACCCAAAAATACGGGGAAAGTGTGGTCATTAAAGGAGGAATTATCGTATCTGCCATTGGATTCGTGTTAATCCTTCTTGTCCATAATTTTACGACGGCAGCCATTTATTTAACTATTTTCGGGCTCGGCAACGGTGTCATTCGTCCAAGCGTTTCATCATTACTTACAAAGACGTCTACCGCTGGGCATGGAAGCTCAACCGGACTTTTATCATCCTTTGATTCTTTAGGCCGCATTATCGGTCCTCCACTTGGAGGTTGGCTGTTTTCGATATCGGTAGGTCTCCCTTATATTTCAGGAGCCATTATCTCAATCGTTTCTTTTCTTCTATTTATCGTATTCAGCCCACAACTTAATACGGTTAGAGCACGTAATAGTTAAACTTGGAGGCATAATGCTAGGTAGGACTTGCATAAAATGGGTACAGGATTGAATTATTAAAGGAGCCCGGGATTATGAACATTAAATCCGTCACAAGTGTTGCTTTTCTTTTGGTAACCTTAGGTTTTGCAGCCTATCTTGATTCACCTTACTCATTTTTGAATAACAAATATGCCTACACTGCAGACCAGCCTGTCATAGCCCAACCAGTTGAGGTAGAACCATCAAGTGATGTTCCTGAATTGGAAGAAAAACTAGTGAAAACTGAAAAAGTGAAGGGCTATATCGTAGAAACGTACGAGGAGTATGAGGTTTATAAGGACAAGGATGGGAATGTTTTAAAAAGTGAACCGACAGGAAAAACAGATAGCATAAGATATTGGGATTATAGCAAAAAAGACCGCTAATATATTTAGCGGTCTTTCTTATTTAATTCAAAGAGCAGGAAAGGTATAACTTTTACCATTCAATTACAACATCTGAATAGTCGAAAACCAAGTACATCCTTATAAACTTTTGTGAAATGCATGTGCTTTTCAAGAATTTCAAAGAATTCATCATCTATATTCTCCGAAAGTGAAAAATCAGTCGCATTTTGCACATTATTTTCATCAATTTGAAGATTAAATTTCTCTACACTAACTTGTTTAAATTTGGCTCTTTGGAACAAGGTCTTCCATTCATTTTCAGTTAATATTTGAGAAACTCCATAAAAATTAACGATTGTTTTCAACTCTTCTTCAGAAAGTGATTTTTCAAGTACCATTTCAATTGCAAGTAATACACCATTTGGCTTTAATACTCTTTTAAATTCAGGAATTGTTAAGGAGACATCTGTAAAGGATATAACTGATTCTGAAAGAATAATATCAAATATACCCTCACTGAAAGGAAGATTTTCAGTGCTCCCTTGCTGAGTTTCAATAGGCGAATGTAAGGACAAAAATCTTTGTCTAGCCTTATCCAACATGAGTTTATTACAATCTAAGGAAGTAACCTTACATCGGTACTGTTCTGCAATATATGCAGAGGTTTGCCCTGTTCCACAACCTGCATCAAGAATCGACGTTGTTTCATCTATTTTTTCCCTTGATAAGAGCTCTTTTGTTAGTTGAAGACCCCCAGGATGGGCACCGCCAACTCCAAATATTGCCAAACAATCAGTATAAGAATAATTCAAATTAAGTCCCATCCTTTTTTCGAAATTGTATCTTATTTTATGATTATGGAATTAATTTGTTCATGATGCTCCGTTAACACAAATGAGCTTTTAAAGCCCTATTATGGAAAAGAAAAAATCTAAAAAGTTGTTATTAAGGATGTAAGAATGTAATGAAAAAGGTGTCGGAACGTTTATATTCTCAGTGCATAATGTATTTAAAATGAAATGTGTGTAGATAGGGGTGCTGATATGGGAGTGATTAGAACTGAAAAATGGTTACACGATTCATATCATCAACCAATTGAAATATGTGAAAAGTTAAAAGTACACTTTGAAGATGCTCTTTCTTCCGAAATCTACGATTACTTAAATCAACATGGAATGTATATTCCTTTCAAAAACGGAATCGAGGTAGTGAAAAAACTACAAAAAAATAATGTATGGGAAATTGTAGAAGAGGAAAACCTACGTCTTCAAAAAGTGTGGGAAGGACCAAATATCCCTATATTTATTTTTCCATCAGATAAGAACAACCGAAAAATACAACAAGACTTTAACGGAAAATCAGGTTTGGCCTTCAAAGATAAACTGTTTTTATTTATTTCAGAGGATAACATGGAAATGGAAATAAGGGCATTGTTTACTCATGAGTATAACCATGTTTGTCGGTTATCTATGTATCTCAAAAACGAAGAGGATTACGTATTGCTGGATACTATCATTTTAGAAGGATTAGCGGAAAATGCAGTACGTGAACGATTGAGTGAAGAATGTTTAGCTGCTTGGACATCGTATTATTCCAATGAAGAGCTAAAGGAAATGTGGAATAACTTAGTGTTGCCAAATAGAAATATTCTAAGGAATGACCGTAAATATCAAAACCTATTGTATGGATTACGGCTCTATCCGAAAATGCTTGGGTACTGTGTTGGGTATTACTTAGTTAAGAATTATATTGAAGCAACTAACAAAACAAGTAAGGATCTCCTAAATATAAATACAGATAAAATTGCTCAAATAATGTGAAAGTACTATAAAAGTGATTAAAAAACAGACGAAAAAAATTCTGAAGGGTTCCGTTTTTAGGTGCAAAACAGTTAAATGACATAGAAAATGGCGAATAAAACTGCTTTCTGTTTTAGAACGTCATTTTTAGTATTCATATGGACTAAATGACAATCAAATTAAGGTTTCTCCTTATTTCAACTAAATTACCCTTTCTTCAATAAGAAAAAAACGCCGATAATGAGTAGCTGATCTTTATGTGGATTGGCTTGTTGATAGTCCGAATGCGAGGCTTATTCGGACAGGACAAGCAGGAAATTGCCTTGTCTTGTCCGAATACGAGGCTTATTCGGACAGGATAAGCAGGAAATTGCCTTGCCTTGTCCGAATCTGAGGCTTATTCGGACAGGTTAAGC
>NZ_JBALPG010000237.1:0-2066 GCF_036965245.1 Neobacillus drentensis | reverse complement strand
TCGTTCATATCAGTACATTTCTTCACAATTAAAATCGTTAAGTATTTTCTATTGTTCTGTAAGGTCTTGCCAACGGTATTGAAGTTAAATGTTTTACTAATTCTTCGTATTCTTCTTCGTTAATCTCAAATGGTTCCCACTCTCCAAAACGAGGGTAATGACCTTCCAAAAACATTCGATTTAGTGTTTTAAGTGGAGGGATAACCTTGTCAATATCTGACATCAAAAGCATTCCCGTATCAATTATCAATTCTGCAATTGTACCTTTCTTAGATACAAATGTCCCTTTTGAACCATATGCTTCTGGGAATAAATCATATTCTAGAGTTCTCATTTATTAAATCTCCTTTCTTCAATAATCCTGATTCCATTAATAATTCAACAGCAAGATTTTTTTCCCTTCTTCCACTAAACTGCCCCTTTAGTTCAATAAGAAAAAGCCGCCTGAAATGGCAGCTGATCTTGAAGAATTGCACTCCGTTACTTTAAATACATTTTTTCACAAACTAATCGACTTATTCCTAGTTAGATATATATATATAATGTCTTTTAAAACGTTAAATGTTTCTAACAAATCATCGGCTTCAAAGTTACCATTCCATCCACTTTTATGAGGATGTACGTAGTCATTCCTTAGTTGGTAACACATTGTTATATAGCCTTCATATGCCTCTGGAACGTCAAATGTTTGTATTAGATAGTCAACAACATCAGTAACTCTTACGTCTAAATCTTCCTCTCGCAATTCTGTATGAAATAATTTAAGTAACCCTTCCATAGAAAAGAATAATAAAGCTGTTGCTTCTTCGTTAAACTGCCTATGCTCAGATAACATACATGCCTTTAACCAATAGTTAAGGGATTTTATTAATCCGTCATTATTTATATCTATGGCATTAAATAAAACCTCTGGAGGGCAAATATATTCCTCTTTTTCAACCTTCCCTTCCAAATATAAAGGACTGGCTATTCCGAACTCTTTACTAGCGAATGATAATAAGTCATTTATTACGTTATTATCTCTTAAATCGAAGGAGTAGGCATTTGAATCAGAAACATATACAGGTTCGTTCCCTGCATATAGAGAATACCATCCCATATCTGCAGCACATAGACTCATAGACGCAAGTATGGGTATTTCTTCTTTGTGAAACCAACTCAATTCGTTGTATTCATCAAAGTCAAATAGTTTAGTAATAATAATAGGAACGTCTCCTACAATTATATACGCTTGATTTTCTGTAACAAAGTTTTCTTTTGGATAACGATAAGAATTCAATAAAGGTTTTAAGCTTCTTAAACTAATTATAGGATCGTTATTTAGACGGTGACAAACGTTATAAACAACTCTCAATTTTCTCCCCCTCTATCCTCTGCAAGACTACTGTCCAGTTACCCCTATTTTAGCATTAATATCCAATTTACTTGTAGAATGTTACTCAGAAAATGGTTCGATTGTTGAACACAAGTTAAACATCGATCTTCAACTAAACTGCCCTTTAGTTTAATAAGAAAATCCGCATAATGGTTCTATAAAAGTCCCCTCTCTTTTAGTTCACATTTTATTCGTAGTGCGACATAACTCAATATAAAATTTTTTAACAGCTTTCTGCTTAAAATATACTTTTCGAAAATGCTGTATAAATTGTGTTAATTATCAGAACCTATCTTCTGTTTATTATTTTTTTAAATAAATCTTACATATTTTTCATTTTTCTTCCGAAAACTAGTCCTTGTGGATATCAAACATCCATCAATAAGGAGAAGAAAGAAAATGACTTTCAATTTAAGGAGTGGTTTCATGGGAATTCTAAGTGGTAATCCTCAAAATGAACCTATGCATTACGGTGAAGTTTTTGGAACATGGACTTACTTAACAGTAGAAAAGGGACTTCACGCTGGGTACCAAGTCTTTGCTAATCACACTGGCGACAATGACCTTAAGAAACTTATTGAAGAAGCATTACAAGGTTTAAAACAAGAAATTAGCCAAACTGAAGAGCTATTAAAAGCAAATGGTGTTGGACTTCCACCTTCACCTCCAGATCGACCAACAGCAGATTTAG
>NZ_JBALPG010000236.1:3820-4034 GCF_036965245.1 Neobacillus drentensis | reverse complement strand
GAAGGACAAATCTTCGTAGACAATTGGAAGGAATGTCCTTCATATGCCGATGAGGAAGAAATCTTTGTTAGTAAGCATATGAAATATCCACGTAAAACCTTTTTACGTAGACTTTTTCTACGATTTTCCCTAATAAAATCCACTTAATGCAACTTACCTCAAATTTGAATCAATCTTGTGCAATTAGACACTCCATATTAAAGACATTTTTTAC
>NZ_JBALPG010000236.1:0-3692 GCF_036965245.1 Neobacillus drentensis | reverse complement strand
TATTAAAGACATTTTTACAGCTTTTCAGGACCGTTTTGTCCTTAAGACCCCCTATTAAAGACACTTTTTACGTTTTCCCAGGCCGTTTTGTCCTTTAGAACAACAAGAATAAGAGTATCTTTGCGAACGATTACCATATTGTTTTTGGATTTGAAATCAGCATAACAATTGGCTCCATCTTTCTTTTCTTGTTGGGCATTTTTTTAAGTTTAATGGAAGAATACACTGACAGACTTATAGTAAAAACAAAGATTGCCGAATCTTCAAAAAGATTTTATAATTAAGCTAGATTACGTTTAGAGGAGATGTGCCTATGCTATCGCTCATTGCAGGAACCCGAAAACACTGGTAATACAGGGGGCCTCAGGTAAGCCTGATACAATGTGCAACTGCCCCCGCTAAAAAAATTAGGGGGAATTATGAATGATGATGAATGATTTATTTAAAGGAAAATATCTAAAATTAACCACTGAAAGAGATTCAGACGCGGAGGAAATGGCTCGTTGGCAGGAAAATAGTGATTATTTACGAAAAGTCGATACTGATTTTGCACTGCCAAAATCGTCTGCCGCATTGAGAGAATATGACGCTTCGAAAAGGAACGGCTCTAAGAATTTCGAATTCAGGTTGCGTACACTTGATGATGACACACTGATTGGCTTTGTTGCACTTCACAGCATCGAATGGAACAATCAGGCTTGTTTGCTGGCAATCGGCATTGGAGATCCGGATCATCGTGGCAAGGGCTACGGAACAGATGCCCTGAACCTGATACTTCGTTATGCTTTTTATGAGCTAAACATGAATCGCGTTGGGCTTGATGTTATTTCCTATAACCTTCAAGCAATAAAAGCATATGAAAAGGTTGGTTTTAAAACGGAAGGGTCAATGAGAAGTGCCGTACTAAGGGACGGGAAGAAATATGACCGTGTCATTATGGGGATACTCCGTGACGAATGGCTAAAAATGCAAAATTAATAATGACAAAAGACTTGTGCAGTTATTTGCACAAGCCTTTTTTATTACCTTGGCAGCCCCTTCAAAAGAAACACCTTCATAATTTCAGCAATCTGGTCAGAACTCAATGGTTCGTGGTTTCTTTCCCAGTCAGACACAAGGGCAATATACATTTTTAACAATAGAAAGCTAGTGATTTCAGTGTTGATTGCCGGGAGGGCCCCTTTTGCAATAGCTGTCTCCATTTTTTGCTGTAAATAAGCAATAATCTCATTCTCAACATGCTGCAGCATTTCGGAAACCGTCAATGTTCCCATTTCGGCTTCTTCCTGGACAAGCTTAATCATGAGGTGATGCTGGGAGCGAAATTCTAATAAACGATATAAGGCACGATGGACATTTTCCGTAAACGGTAAATCTGGCTGGAGAACCGCCTCAGCCTCTACGATCATTTCTTTCACCAACGAAGAAATAATCTCTTCAAATAGTTCCTCTTTATTTTTAAAAAAAGTATAAATCGTTCCTTTTCCAACATTAGCAAGCTTAGCAACCTGATCCATTGTCGTCGCTTTATAGCCAAATAATGAAAAGGATTTTGTTGCCGCTTCAACAATCATTTTTCTTCTGTCGGGTGCCATTCACATACCCCCTCCGTTTTGACTAATTTAGTTTTTTAGTCAATTTAATATAATTTTACTATAGCATAGCTTTATTTCAGTATCAAATGTATTTGTAAAACTTTTGGAAAATTGTCAAAAAAACACGACCGAAAAAGTCATATTTTAAAAAGAAAGAATAGACCACACGTCTTTCGTCTTTCCCCTGTATTGTTTTTTGAACAGCGCTCCAGTCCGTACTACGGTCGCTTACGCTTTTCCTCAGAACTTAAGATTTTTGTAAGAAATGAGTAAGAAAAAAGAGATTATCCTATTTTACAATAAGTATTATCAATTGTTGAGGAGAGAATACGCATGTCCTATATATTAACAACAAACAATCTTACAAAAGTGTTTCATGGTAAAGAAGTGATTTCTCAGGTGAATATGAGTGTAAAAAAAGGAGAAATCTATGGGTTTCTTGGACCGAATGGTGCAGGGAAAACGACTATAATGAAGATGATGACCAATTTAATTAAACCGACAAGCGGAGAGATTGAAATTTTTGGAGAAAAATTTACCGATACCTCCTATGAAGTGTTAAAAAGGATGGGAACGATTATTGAATATCCTATTTTTTACGAGAAATTAACTGCAGGAGAAAATTTAGATTTACATTGTGAATATATGGGGTACCACGACAAGAAGGCGATTCAGCATGCGCTAGATCTTGTTGGTTTAAAAAATATTAATAATAAACCTGTTAAAGACTATTCACTTGGGATGAAACAAAGACTTGGTATTGCTCGTGCAATCATAACAAAGCCAGATCTGTTAATTTTAGATGAACCGATTAATGGACTTGATCCTATTGGAATTAAGGAGCTAAGGGATTTATTTAAAATGCTTTGTAAAGAGTACGGGATCACAATACTTATTTCCAGTCATATTTTAGGTGAAATAGAGCAAATGGCTGATACTATTGGTGTAATTAGTAATGGAAAGCTAATTGAGGAAGTTTCAATGGAGAATATCAACGGGCAGCATACTGAATATATCGAAATAGCTGTAGATAACAGTAAAAAAGCAGTCTTTATCTTAGAAAATAATCTTGGAATTGCAAATTTTAAAGTGATAGAGAATGGCTTCATTCGAATATATGATTCAAGCATCACTCAATTGGATATTTCAAAAGCCTTTATCCTAAATGATGTTGCAGTGGAATCGATAAGTAAGAAAACGAGTTCTTTAGAAGACTACTTTTTGAAGTTGATCAATGGGGGTGCGATACATGCTTAATATTATAAAATTAGAAATAAAAAAACATAAAATCGGTAGTTCAATAAAAGGGGCACTTATTGCAACTGCTTTTATTTTCGGTTGTATGTTTCTATTTCTATTTGGGTCAAAATTTGATGATGAACTTATAATGGAAAGTTACGAATTTATTTTTGTCTTGATTGATACTTTTGTCAGAGCTGTTTTTATTATCTTCGCTTCCACTTTAATTGCTAAACTCATTATTGACGAATATAAAAACAAGACGATTACGATATTATTTATGTATCCAATCAATAGAAAGAAAATCATTATCGCAAAGCTAATACTTATAGTCATCTTTACATTTACAGCCATTATTTTTGCGAATGCGATTGTCGCTATTTTGTTTTATTTTATGAATGAAACGCTACAATCTATCCCAGATACGCTCTCTTTTACAGTTGCAAAAAATCATGCATTGAGGGTTCTAATGAATGCTCTATCCGCAACCGGAATGAGTTTAATACCTCTATTTTTCGGTATGCGAAAATATTCAGTACCAACAACCATCATCTCCTCGATAATGATTGTTTTCATCGTTTGCTCTAACAATGGTGGAATGACATTAAATGATATTATTATCATCCCTATAACACTTGCAATTATTGGTGTGTTAATTGCCTATATGGCAATTAAAAATATCGAGAAGGTGGATCTAATCCAATAATAAGAGTTTGATATTATTATCCCTATTACATTCGCTGTACTTGGCTTAGGTTCTTGTTGCTTTTGATTATTGGAAGCATTCAGAAAAAACTGGCAGAAAGTCATTAATTTTTTTCAAAAATTATTAATGAGAAATACTAATCAATCGTTTGA
>NZ_JBALPG010000235.1:0-3950 GCF_036965245.1 Neobacillus drentensis | reverse complement strand
AATTTTAATTCATTTTCTCTTTATTTAAAAGTGATATTTGAAATAATTGCCTTATTCTTCTGGTTAGCAATTCAAAGTGAGTATCTAAACATAAAGTTACGTTAATAATTTTTATTAGGGATCATAATTACTACATTACTTTTATCATACCAAATCGCTGACCTTGATCCTCCAAATCATATGATCAAATCCTTTGTCCCAATAATCCTTTAACAAATAATTAGGGTCTCCAAATTTCTTTTTCCAGATTTTTTGTGCACTAATATATCCACTATCTAAACAAAATTCTTCTATGCCTTTATTCTTTAAAGTAAAATACATTGTATTCAATAGCAAATTCCCTACCCCTATTCTCTGGTAGTCAGGATGAACAAATACTGTACCTACCTCAATTACCTCTTTGAAAGCGTTGTTTGTACATTTACATATGAGATCACTTGCTGGGCCATATTCAATTGAACCAATAATTTTATCGCCATCTAAAGCAATCAAAAAATATTTTTTCTCACCATTGCTTTCAAAATCATTTTCTAAGTATTTTTCCTTAATTTCGACTTCATCATTAATATCATTCAACCTCTCCCCTAAACCTTCTTTAATAAACGTATCAGTAATCACAATTCTAAAAAATGAATTTAACTCTTTTATGTCTTCGATTCTTGGCCTTCTTATCTCCACTTTAAGCACCCCAAAACTCCTCCTCACTCCTATTCACTTCAACACCGTAATTCAGTTAAGTCCCCGAAAGCTGAAGATCGAATTTTAGTAGCTAATCACTAAAATTAAGAAGAAAACTTCGATTAAGTTAAATATTATAGTTTTCTAAAAAGTATATTTTTCTTTCTTTTCTACAAAGTCTTCTTCACTTATTTCACTCTTGTTAGTAACTAAAAGTGACTGAAATGCTTTGAATAGTTCTTGTATTTCTTCATGTTCATTAATTAATTTCATACTTTTTTGGTATTCATCTTCATCCTTATATCTTGAAATCTCTATCCACTTTGTAACATCTTCCTTGCTATTTAGATAAATTGTATGAAAATCTAAATACCTACTATAGATTTCTAATGCTTTTTCCTGTACACCTAAATACTCATCTACTTTATCTTTTTGAATATGATACTGATAAACTTTAACAAACATCATTTTCTCCCCCAAATCCAAAATCCTAATTAAACAATCCCGCCCTGTTAACAAAAAATGCTTTCCTAATTATTATCAACCTTTCATTTTTGAACTCAAGCACCCGTTACTTCAATAAGGAAACAATCTGGATCGTAAAAACAACCGATTCTTTTTGGTTTTGTTTGAATAAACGATTAGCCAATAGCAAAAGTACAAGCCACTTTTTTGAATCGGAATATACTGAACATGATATTGAGAGTAAGGGGGTGAAACCATGAATCCTTGGTTCAACTCTTCTTGTATTAGTGAACAGGAAGTTAGATTAAAAAGTTCCATGCGTTTAGTTTGGGAACAACACGTATACTGGACAAGAATGACAATCAATAGCATTGCTTTTAATTTACCTGATTTAGACTTTAATACTGCACGTCTTCTCCGGAACGCTACAGATATGGGAAATTTACTAAAGCCTTACTATGGAAATAAAATAGCCGCAAAGTTCAGCAGCTTAATAAGGGAGCACCTGGTAATTGCTGCGGAAATTGTCAAAGCCGCAAAAGCAGGCAATCAAATAGCTGTAGCAGCTTTAGAGAGAAGATGGTACGCAAATGGAGAAGAAATTGCCGAATTCCTAAATAGAATAAATCCTTTTATATCACTAAATGAATTCAGAGAAATGTTTTTCGAGCATTTGGCACTTACTACAAAGGAAGCAGTATTTATACTTCAAGGAGATTTTAAATCAAGTATTGCTGTGTTTGATAAAATTGAGTTGGAAGCTTTACAAATGGCGGATACAATAACGAATGGAATTGTGGAACAATTCCCCAAAAAGTTTCATATTTAAGAGTTGCTGATTGCACTATAAGATAAAAAATGGCGCTAATTTCAGTGCCTTTTTTATTTAGTTTTTGTGATTTCAAATTGAACTAGACCGTCCGTTAGAGTCGTATCAAATAAAAAAACATCAAAATATTAATAGGCTGAAAATAAGTGGAGGGTTGTAAGCTCGTTCTTTTTATTGAGGTTGGTCCATATATATTGAATGACTGAGGAAAGTACGGTGAAAAATATGTGGCCAGCCTTAATGCTAATAGTAGATTTTGTACTGTTTTTTATCTTCCCTTTGGGATTTTGGGAGCTGGGTAGGGAGGTTGTAGGGGACTATCCCGCCATGCTTCTCTCCACCCTTCCGGGAATCTTTTATAGCTTGTACCGATTCAAAAATAATGCAAGACTTCATTATACGGGAATATGTGTCATCCTGAATTTAACCGCAGGCCTATTGGTAGATTTGCTGTCTGGGTCTGCCCTGCAGCTGTTATGGAATAATATTTTTTACTCAGCTGCCTTACTATTTATATATTCCGTAAGCATTGCAGTAAGGAAGCCGCTTTATTTATACTTTACATTGGATCTGATGGCGATGAGGGGATATGACAGAAAAATAACAAAAGAGTTGTTTTTTGAAAAGAAGACATACAAGCTTTTTCAACTAATAACACTAATATATTGTGCGAATGAACTGATATATATTGTATGTTTATCAAGATGGATCATGAAATACGGGGTAGAGGCATACCGTCTTGATATTATACTGGTTAGTTCCCTTAATATCATATTGTCCATTGCTTCGCTGGCGTCCTTCTTCTTTATCCATCAGGCTGTGAACGACATAACTCCGGTCAAAAAAATTGCTATAGCAAAGCCAAGAAGAACATTACTTTCTATATCATCTTACTGGACTTCCTTTCATTTTGAACGGGCTTACTTTTATTTTAGCACCCATAAGCGGTAGCGGGAGTATTGAACTTTAATTAAACGTTTAGTTAAAAATGCACCTCTGTCTATTTTGAGACTAGGGGAAAGCTAGTCTCTCATTTTTTACTCTTGTGATGCGATAAGCTCTCTATTAAACGGGTGAAAGCTACTTTAATTGAAAGTCGATTCTTCTGTCACTTATTTAATAAAGTCGACTCTTATAGCCTTCTTGTAAATCCTTTGCTACTTGATCAGCAGTAACATTGGGTATTTTAGCGTGAGCTACCAACATTTGAGGAACTGAGGGAAGATTCTCTTTTGCTAACCATGAATCCGGGTTCCACAATTCTGAACGAATGAAAGCTTTAGCACAATGTGCAAAGCACTCCTCTACCTCTACTAAAATACCAAATAAAGGGACTCGACCATTTACTGTGTTCATTTCTAGAAGCTCTGGATCACGACAAATATAAGCTTTCCCATTTATTCTTAATGTTTCTCCTAAACCAGGAATGAAAAATAGAAGCCCGATATTAGGGTTGGTAATAATGTTTTCGACGGAGTCCATTCTTCGATTTCCTGGTCGTTCTGGAATAAACAAATGCTGGTCATCCAGAACTGTCACAAACCCAGGGGAATCTCCTCTTGGTGAAACATCACATTGCCCTTCCGAATTAGAAGTTGACAATGACAAAAATGGTGACTTAGAAATAAAGTCTCTGCAATGCTGGTCGATAAAAGAAATTACTTTATTAGCAGCTCTTTGACTTGGTTGTCCAATAAATGAACGGAACTGTTCAAATTCTTCTTTTGTAGAGATAATCTCTTTAAACTTAATACTCATCTTATCACCTTTAAATAATGGAATATAAACCCATTATACAACATAAAAAATTGGTACCACAAAAATTATTAGAATTTTTTCAAAGTTTATAGATATAAGTATACAATCTTTTGCTCTTATCAATATTATAAGAACCTTTAACCATTGACTATACCTAATATTATTTTAAATTCTTTATGGTTTTTCTTTTTTGGTTAATATAATAACTCAACTTTCGCAC
>NZ_JBALPG010000234.1:0-2962 GCF_036965245.1 Neobacillus drentensis | reverse complement strand
TGAAAGAAACGAATAAAATGTTAGAACATAAAATTACTTCATATAAAGAAATGATTTTGAAAAGAAATGAAGTAGATACAAAAGCATAATATTATATTTAGGGTAAATAACGTAAAAACATAATAAAATGAACGCACGTATTAGAGGTATATAATATGTGCGTTCCTTAATTACTTGTTATTGAACTAAAGCACCCTTTAGTTTAAGTAGAAATCTTCACAATCTTTTCTTTATCTTAACAAGATCTAATCTCTTAAATGTGTTGGGGCGTTACAAAAAGACGTCTTCTTATTCAAGAAAAGTGCCCTTTGTTGAATTATTTGATGAAATCAAAAATATCCTTTTCTAACGTCCATTCTAAACGTCTAATCAACTCCTGCTGTACAATGGTGCCTTGTTAATCTTATGTAAGATTTTCCATACTTTATAAACACAAAAACCCTTTAATGATTCGGAAGATATGAAAAAGGGTTATTGGTTATATATTTTTCAATAAAAAGGCTGTTTAATGAATTGGCATGTTCGGGATGATAGTGAAGTTTTGTAAACCAGCATACCCAACCTACATCATTTAAAGGGTTCGCCCATTCAGACCATTCCCACTCTAAAACAGTAAGGACATTGTCTTCGGTGTATAACACATTGTGTGTATTAGCAACTTTAACAACTAATAAAGGATGAAATCCATCCAGTAAGAAAGTTGCATCCGTGTAACCTCTACTTTGTCAGCATTCTCAAACAGATCACAAGGGATGGGCATCTGGATCCCATCCTTGTTTGTTATATACCCAGCATGGACGTCATCTTTAAGCCCATTAGGCACAGTCATCCCTGTGGCCCTGTAGGTCCCGGTCCTGTTGGCCTTGGTGTCGGCGTTGGTGTCGGTGCCGGTGTCGGCGTTGGCGTTGGTGTCGGTGTCGGTGTCGGCGTCGGCTCTATGGGTGGTCTGTCCTCACCATGACTTGGATTAGACGGTCCTACCGAACCGCTGTTATTACTGTTATTATTATTTTCCAAATGAATCATCTCCTTTAATAGTCAATATTCCCAATGTCGAGTTGGATAATGTAAGAAAAAAGCCAAGAACTGATACTTGTGATTCAAAAATTATCTTAGCAAGGGTGTTTTCCACATATTGTTGGTAGAGCTCTATAGGGTTCCATCCTAATGTCCATCAGCTAACAAAACATTACAATTCTTCACAAACTTCTCTAACATAAAATATATCCAATTATCTTATAAAGGGTTATTCCAAAAATGGCCCGATTGTTGTATAAGAGCTAAAGACGATTCTTCAACTAACTACCCGTTTGAAAAAGAAGTGCACAATATACTCGTATTGCGTACTAAGTCTTGTTTGAACAATTTCTAAGAAATTCAACATTTGCCCAATCCAATACTTAAATCTTTTATAAAATAAAATTAACCACAGTTGCTTTCCCCAGTTTTTAAAGCGTCTAACCAACGCTTTTTTTGTTTTTTTGTGTCTTATTCGAACATATCTTCAATTAACCAAAATTTGTCCAATCCGATACTAAAACTTTTCATAAAATAAAAATTGAATAATGGTTTAATTCACCATAATTCCCTCCACTTTTGAAGCGTCTAATCGTCGCTTCGTTTTTTTTCGTCTTTTGTGTCTAATCGAAGTAACCTAATGCTTAATAGTTTTGTTAATTTTATCTTTCTGTGTATATTCTCCACTCCGTAAGCAAAATTTAACTATTGTGGTTAAAAGCCTACCATTAACCCCAAGGAGAAAATTATGATCAACATAAGGAGTGTAGTTATGGGCATTTTAAACGGTAATCCTCAAAATGAACCTATGCATTACGGTGAAGTTTTTGGAACATGGACCTACTTAACAGTAGAAAAGGGACTTTATGCTGGGTACCAAGCCTTTGCTAATCACACTGGCGACGACGACCTAAAGAAACTTATTGAAGAAGCTTTACAAGGTTTAAAACAAGAAATTAGCCAAACTGAAGAGCTACTAAAAGCAAATGGTGTTGGACTTCCACCTTCACCTCCAGACCGACCAACAGCAGATTTAGAAAGTATCCCTGTAGGTGCAAGATTTACAGACCCAGAAATTAGCGCTGCCATTTCTAAAGATATAGCTGCTGGTTTAGTAACTTGCAGTCAAATAATTGGGCAATGTATTCGTGAAGATGTTGCTTTAATGTTTGGGCAATTCCATACTGCCAAAGCTCTTTTAGGTGCAAAATTTTTAAAACTTAATAAGGAAAAGGGTTGGTTGATCCCACCACCACTGCACTTACAAGTACCAGAAAATAATTAACTCTTTTAAAACAAAGTCCATTTCTCCCAAGCCTTATGGACTTTGTTTTTCATAAATATCATTAGTTATTGCAATTTTGTTATAATAATTTTTTCTTTTATAAACGTTATTGACTTGAATAATTTTTCTCGAAATTACAAACTTTAAAGTTAATCCCAATGATTGGAGGAAAAACTGTGTTTAAAAAAATTCTATATTCATCCTTTGCTCTGTTGTTTTCTGCAATGTTGTATGGAATATCAACCGGTTATGCCCAAAATAACCCCGTAACAGACTTCGCCAGTAATAAGGTCTTCCATGTAGCTCAAAACGGTAATGACATTGATAATAATGACAATGACGATAACGACATGGATTGGGGTTGGATTGGTTTAATTGGTTTAGCAGGCCTATTAGGTCTACGGAGGAACGATAGGAAATAAAAGGCTAAACCAGTTGAACTAATAAATTAGTAAATCTTAGCTAAATTTTTCTCTCTTAATAGGCTTTTCCTTATCTAAGATCCATCTCCTTTTGGAAGCGTCTACCCCGCGCTTCTTTTTTCGTCTTTTGCGTCAAATACGCATTAAGCGTTATTTCTTATTCAACTGCTAACCTGCCCAGTTAGCACAATAAGAAAACGGGATCGCCGCAGCCATCCCATCATTAACATAAGCACCC
>NZ_JBALPG010000233.1:0-1790 GCF_036965245.1 Neobacillus drentensis | reverse complement strand
AATTTATATTTTACGTAATAATCTTTTTGTAGTTGACGTAAACCTCACTTCTATTCACTTTTTGTTCAAAGACAAAAAAGTCTAAACCCTTATTATGGTTTTATTTTTGGACAAGAAAGTCTAAACATTTTAAATATATTTCTGGTAAATTTAAAAAATGACTTCTCCTTGTTTTTTTCTTGCCTAACTTAAATAAAATTGTCAAGTTCCAATAAGAAGCAAATTAGCCACCAGGATGTTGGTGGCCTTATGCTTGAAGCTAATAATGAAATCTCTTTACCTTTCAATTATACTTATTCAGTAGTGTTTTCATTTCTTCCGTACTCGCATAATCTATTGCCTTTCGTCCAAGTGAATCTACCAAGTTTTTATTAGCTCCGTGTTCCAACAAATATTTTGNNTTTATTAATCGAGCGTTTTATTAAGTGGTTAGAATTGATAAAACAGTTCAAAAGGTTCCGTAGTGGTTCTCCAGATGATAACATCCCGATGTATCTTGCTCCATGTTCCAACAAATATTTTGCAGTATCTAAAGCATTAGTAGAACTAGCACCTATTAGTGGAGTAAATACTTCCGCCGGAGGCTTTTCCAAACCTTGATTTACATCCATTCCCTTTTCTTCGATTAAGTAGTTCAAGAGTTCTACATTGTTAGCCCGGGCGGCCAATACCACTTGTTTCTGATTGAGCTCTGCACCTGCCGCCTCTAGTTCCTTAAAAATAAGCGTAGCTTTGTGAGCATCTTCTTTATTCACCAATTTAACTGCCCCTATTGTAACGAGGTGACTTGCAATATTTGTATAGTAGGTACCTTCCGCCGCAACGTTTTCATCAGCGCCATTTTCAATGAGAAATTTCACCATTTGTAAGTCATTTTCATCGTAAAAACTAAGTGTGACATCAAGTGCAGATGGCAACCCTTTAATTCTTCCAACCACTGCCCCTTTTTCAATTAGCAGTTTAGCAATCTCAAAGTTTCCACGATTACTTGCCACTGCAAGCGGTAAATCCGCATACTCTGTCTCCGCACTTTCAATGTTGTAGCCACGTACAGGGCAGTTTACTTCAAGACCTGAATTTATGAGTTTGACTAACTTTTCCTGCTGCTCTTTAATTTTTTCAGGATTTTTCGAGTCTTCTTCCGACATCTGAAAAAGCCGTAAAAATTCCTCACTTTTTTTATAGTCCGCCTCTGTGTATCTTTTTATATTGGAGTGTTCCCATGTATACGATCCATAGAACCAATAACCTTTTACAAATACCAGATAAATTAACCCAATTGCTACTAAAACCACAGTAATCAGAAAAAATTTAAAGTTCTTGTTTGCCAAACCCATATTAATACCCATTCCTTTCCTGACCATGAAAATAACTGCAATAATCTAAAACACAGAAACTAGGGATTTAAATTGCAAAAATCGGTTGGCCCTCAAATAAACCCGGTTAATATAGAGGTCCCCCCATTTAAGCCGACGATGTTTTTACTTAAATTCATAATCAATAGCAACTTGAATCGGATGTTGAAATGGTGGATACTTAGTTGTCTTTTTTATGGGGCAATTTTTTTGCTTTCCTATCTCTTTTATAACATTTTTTATATATAAAATTCGATTTTTGGGTAAATAAAAACTAATTTCATCATTGGCTTTTAATGGAATTTTCGCGAAATACATCGGGATGTTATCATCTGGATAACCATTTCGGAACCTTTCTGGCTGTCTTATTAATTCTAACCACTTAATAAAACGCTCGATTAATAAATAAGTGGTTATTCTATTAAAAATATAATT
>NZ_JBALPG010000232.1:0-1249 GCF_036965245.1 Neobacillus drentensis | reverse complement strand
ATATCCTCATTATAAAATTCTTGCAAGAGTAAATTTTATAATGAGGATATAAATATTTCAGCGAAATTAACTTATACTTTCTATTTCTACCTTTTTAACCCCTTCTATATCTGAAACAACTAAATAAACGTCTGTAGTTTTTTCACGGTAATCAACGGCTACTAATATTTGCACAAGGTGATCTCCATTGTCTAAATCCTTTATCCGGAGTCTGCGAATAATATATTTCTTTTCTAATAAAAATGAAATAGCTTTATCTATTTGTGCTTGATCTCTGATAAAAAGCTGCAGCATGATTTCTTTTTCCCGCAATTGTTTAGGCCCAAAGATTTTCATTAGAAAAGGGACTAATTCTACACTAATAATAAGTAATGCTACGCCGGCAAAGGCTTCAAAATAAAAACCTGCACCTACTGCAATACCAATCCCTGCAGCCCCCCAAATCATGGCAGCCGTTGTTAAACCTGAAATACTGTCATTTCCTCTTCTTAATATGACACCAGCCCCTAAAAAGCCAATCCCTGAAACAATTTGCGCAGCAAGACGAAGGGGGTCCATGGTGATTTTTACTTCATCTGATTTTGGAAACATATAAGCTGATTGAATCGAGACAATCGTCAACAAACAGCTTACAACGGAAATAACGAGACTTGTCTTTAGCCCGACAGGCTTTCTTTTTAATTCTCTTTCAAGACCAATGATAAGGCCGAAAATAGCAGAAATCCCCAGTTTAATTAATATATCAAGATCTATACTACTCAAATGAATTCACGTCCAATTATTAGTTAGTTGACTGAAGCTTTATTTAATAGATAAAAAATACTTTACGATTACTGCACACAGGGAATCTTTAGTTTGATTCTACACTTATAAGGGTGATGGATGGAAGGACTAAAAATAAATCTCTTGAAGCCATTACTGTAAATGTCTCCACTGTTATTATTTGATAGATATATCCGATACCCTTTTTTTATTACATATACAAATGTAGTTTATATTATGAGTTCAATCCCCCCTTTTATTTATCCCTGTGTGCAGAATAAGAAAACATAAATAAAAAATCTTAAAGAATTATATTGCAATCATTTATTTATCATGTTATATTAAATCTCGTCCTCATCGAGAGAGTCAAACAACGGAAAAAGAAATTAAAAAAGTTGTTGACTTAGTGATGCGGGATATGATAAATTAAAGAGGTCGCTTTTGGGCGATTGTGAAAAAAGAATTAACTTGTTCTTTGAAAACTAAA
>NZ_JBALPG010000231.1:0-3914 GCF_036965245.1 Neobacillus drentensis | reverse complement strand
TTTTTACAACTATACCTAAATCATAGGCACCCTCATTCTCCAACAACAATCTATAACAAAGAAAAAATGATGCAATATCGAAATAATTAAACTGTTACCATCTTTTAATAACACATTGACTTATGTGTTTTTACAAGGCATTAAGAAGTTTTGTGTCATTCTACAAGGTATAGTACTTTAGTGTCACTCGTCAAAACTGCCTCCATCTGCTGATAACCTATACATTTATCACAGTTTTAAAAAGGTTATTAAGAATTTTGTATCATTCTGAAATGTATTACATCCTTTTGTGTCACTCGTCATCTACGTATCCTTGTAATCTTCATTCTTTAATTTGTAAAAAAAGGTGTGGAGAAAAATTTATAACATTTTCTCCACACCTTTTTAAGCTTACTAAAATGAAAGTTTGATGGTGAAAATGGTACCTTTATTCGTTTCACTTTCTACAGTAATAAAACCACCATGTGCTTCCACGAACCCTTTGGCAATAGATAGTCCGAGACCTGTTCCGCTTTCATCACGAGTTCTTGACGTATCCCTTTTATAAAATCGGTCAAAAATATGCGGAAGTACATCTTCCGGTATTCCTTGTCCGGTGTCTGCTACTTGAATTATGAATGAGTTTGCCAGTGGTTGCGCAGAAATCTCCACCATACCCTGTGGTGGTGTATGCCTTAATGCATTGCCAACCAGATTTACAATAACCTGTGTCATTCTATCGGCATCAATATGCAGAAAATATTCTGTTGGAATTTTATCGTACTGGAGTACAATTTCCCTTTCATCTGCCAGCCATTGAAAATGATTGCAAATTCGTTCAATAAGTAGGCGGATATCAACAGGCTGGATGTTTAATGGGAGCTTACCAGCTTCAGCAAGACTTAATTGCTGTAAATCTTTGACTAAGCGGTTTAACCGATAAACTTCATCCGTAAGTTCAAGAATGATCTCCTCCGAAGGATTAATCACCCCTTCTTGAATTGATTCTAGCTTTCCTTGAAGAATTGATAAAGGTGTTCGCAGCTCATGTGCAACATCCGCGACAAGTGTCCGTCTAATTTCTTCATTGCGTTCCAGTTTCCGTGCCATGTCATTAAACGCTTCTCCTAGTTCATAAAATTCACCGGTTGCTGAAATGCTGATTTCCTTTGCTTTTTCCCCACTGGCAATCTGTTTTATCCCAGTCATTAAGACCTTTAATGGCTTGGATATTTTTCCTGCTATGAAAAGGCTGAATATGGCTGCTGTTAATGCTCCTATCAAGCCGCTGATTAGGATGGTAGTATTGGATGATTTGATAAACTCTATTTCAAGGTCTTGAAGTTTATGTTGATAAAGAACGAGAGTCCCTTTTTTCTCGCCATTTACAATTAGATCCACTTTTTTCCCCGAAAGATCCTTTCCGGCGGATCCAATTCTTGTTTCTGCTGTGTCAGCAATTACGATCCCATTTAAATCGACTAGAAGTATATCATCACTTGACATGGACATGGACATATTCATTCCCATCCCGTGCATCATCATCCCATGTCCATTTCCGTTTGAGGAATCAGAACTAAAAAATAGCTGCTGTACATTTTTCCATGTACCTGTTTCTTCATAATATTGTTCCAGCATTAGTTCCATTCGCAGCATAGAATTGTAGGTGTGTTGGTCTAAATAGTCCTCGAAAGTAGCCCGTATCCTCGACTGCAAAAAGACGAATTGGCTTATTCCCATTAACAAAACAATTATGATGAATGCGATGATTAGCTTCATTTGAAGTTTCATTTCTTTTCACCAAACCGATAGCCCATTCCGTACACGGTATGAATGTACTTCGGATGAGCAGGGTCTTTTTCAACTTTTTTTCTTAAATTGCTGACATGGGTATCAATCGAACGTTCATAAAGAACAAATGCCTCCCCCATTACACTGTCCATTAATTGGAGACGGCTATATACACGGCCCGGTTTTCTCGCAAGTGTCACCAGGATTTTATATTCAGTTGGGGTTAAATTCAAAAATTCCCCTTCTACCTTTACTTCATATGTTGTTAAATTGATTATAATCTCGTCTCTTACAAGAACTTCGTCTGCTTCCATATTATCATCAGTTGAACTCCTTCTTAAAACAGCCCGTATTCTCGCAGCAAGCTCACGAATACTAAACGGTTTGGTAATATAATCATCAGCACCCATTTCGAGACCTAATAATTTATCTATTTCTTCAGATTTTGCTGTTAACATAATCACGGGTAATTTTTTTTGCTTCAAGCGGATATCCCGCAGTGTTTGAAAGCCATCCTTTTGCGGCATCATGACATCTAACAGCATAAGGTCTACTTCATGGTTTTCAACTAATTGAACCGCTGCCGTCCCATCTTCTGCCTCCAGTGTTTCGAAACCTTCACTTTGTAAATAGGTTTTGACCATATCCCGTATTTTCACTTCATCGTCAACTACAGCAATGATCTTACTCACATTTCTCCCCTCCTTCTCTCACATTATTTTCTATTATACTTGGAAAATATCCGGTCACAGAGCTTAAAATATGACTACTTGGTTAATATCCTGTCAGAAGGTTCTTGCCTTGAAAAAAACTCTGAAGCAATGCCTCAGAGTTAAGAAAAGTTTATGAATAAATTAAAGATTTGTACCATTCCCGGTTTGGAATTGTTGATTGTCGTGTTTACCGCCGCATCTGCCGCCTTGCCCCATACCCATACCATGCATTGAGCCAGTATCATTCCGTTCGATTGCTTGTTCCATCATATATTCCATGTTATTTAACATATTATCCATTTGTTCTTGTGTAAGCTTTCCTTCTTTTACAAGCTTTTCGAGTTCAGTCTTTCTTGACTCTGTCACTACCTTAACAATATCTTTAACATTGACACCTTTTTCTTCAGCCATGGCAGCAATCGATTTACCTTCCTTACGGGCTGCTAGATAGTCGTCTACTGACATGCCGAGCGCATCAGCTACTGACTCATTCATAGAACCCATCATACCCATACCCGATCTATTACCCATAGGTTCTCCAGTCATCGGGCAGGTAAAATCAGCCTGTTCCTGTTGAGGAGCCTCCCTCTTATCGGCTGTTTGAACAACGGACAAATTGTTGCTGACTGCTTGCTCATTTACATTTGCAGACGGCTTACCAATTGGAGCAAACATAGCTCCCAAAGAAAAAACTCCTACAAAAGCACCAGCAGTCAATAAATAACTCCATTTCATTAAAACCAATTCCTTTCAATTTTTATGTAAATCAATTTTCAATTTCATCATACTGAATAACTTTCCAGAATCTTTAAAGGAAATATTAAGAAAATGTTAAGATTTCTCTTTTTTAAGTAAAAAACCGCAATTATCCATTGCGATTTAATCTGACAGCGGTACAATACAAAAAATCAATAGAATTTCTTTCTTTCCTGGTCAATTATGGATGCGTAAATATCATGTTCTAGATCTGTCGAGTTTGAAACTTCACTTGCGATAATGTTTTTATTCCCTTTCCACTTTTTGATCAAGAAATATAAAAGAATAGAAATGATAAGAATTAACAGAAATGGAGTAATCCAAAGAGTAAGATTAAATCCTTTTTCAGGAGGAGCATTTAATGCATGCACTCCTTGCGCTTTTAAATAGTAATCAAGAATTTCCTTTTTTGACATGCCATTTATAAAAAACATTTCAGCCACTTCTTCATAATACAACTGTTTGACATCACAATTTGCTAGATCATCGTTGCTATGACCTTCCATATAAAGCATGTCTACTGTTGCTTTAAATTCTGGATTTGTGTAATCAAAATTTCCAGACGATCCCTTTTCCTCTGCAAAGACGTGCATAGAAAATGAAGATAAAAGAACTAGAAAATAAAATAATGCTAATATCCGCCTCATAAATGAGCACCTCCATTTAAAAGTAATC
>NZ_JBALPG010000230.1:0-5094 GCF_036965245.1 Neobacillus drentensis | reverse complement strand
TTTTTCTTCATCTTTTCAAATCCATTTCTATAATTTAATCATAACTATTAGTAATGTTATTATTCTGATAGTACCATAATATGACAGTTTTTGATATTTTATATTTTTTTAATAATAAAAGGTGCAGGAAATTTCCTGCACCTTCTACCATAAAATATCAAAAACTGTCATATTATGGTACTATCAGAATAATAACATTACTAATAGTTATGATTAAATTATAGAAATGGATTTGAAAAGATGAAGAAAAAGAAAAGAATGGTATCCATATTTGGTATTCTCGTGATTTTAGGCCTAATTTATGTTGGCTTTCTGCAATTTAAGATAAGCCAGTATAGCCGTGTGGAAGCACCAAAAAACGCTGATTATTTAATCGTATTAGGAGCAAGAGTAAAAGGCACCATCCCCTCACTGGCATTTGCAAGCAGAATTAATGCTGCGGCGAAATATTTAAAGGAAAACAAGGATACAATCGTTATTGCATCAGGAGGACAAGGCACTGGTGAAGATATTTCTGAAGCAGAGTGCATTAAGAGAGAGCTTGTAAAACAAGGAATTAGTGAAACAAAGATTATTTTAGAGGACCACTCCACAGATACATATGAAAATATTAATTTTTCGAAAAAGCTTATTCCCTCGAATGCAAAGGTTGGTCTGGTGGTTACGAATAATTTTCATTTGTACCGTGCCATCTCAATAGCCAGAGATCAGGGGTTAGATGTGCAAGGTCTCCCTGCAAAAACCCCTTGGAAGGCCGTTATAAAATCGTATACGCGCGAATACTTGGCGATTACTAAATTCTACTTGAAAAGGTATATACTAGATTGAAAGGCATGAAAACTCGACGTTAACGGTCGAGTTTTTCATTTGATCATTATTGTATTTTTGCATAAATACATGTATCGCGCAGTTCGTTTGTGTCAGCCGAAATTCCATTATTATTTAATATACCTTCTAATGTAAATCCTAATTTCTCTGGGATAGCCCGGCTTTTACTATTTTTATAGTCACACCGAATCTCAACTCGTCTTGCTTTTAACTCTTTAAAGGCAAATTCCGTTATTGCTTTAGCGGCTTCCGTAATATAACCATTCCCACTATATCGGGTATCAATCCAATAACCGATTTCAAACTTTGGTACATACCAGTTAATTCTATGTAAACCTGATGAACCGATAAATTCTCCTGTTTCTTTATGAAAAATATGAAGTCGTAAATCCTCCCGAGTTAAAAACTTCGCATGAGCATCTCGCATATTTGCCTCCACATCCAGCTCAGTTTGCTCTCGATGAGCCCAAGGCATCCAAGGTTTTAATTCATTTAATGAGGCCTGCATTGCAGCATATACCGCTTTTCCATCACCGGGCATTGGCTTTCGGATCAACAATCTTTCGGTGTAAAACTCTTCTGGAAAATCCATTAGTATTGGTTTCATTCATTTTTCCTCCCTTTGTGTATATAAAATTCGTTATAATTATTTGATTTCCCTTTTTGAGCTAATAATTTGATTCGTCGATAAGCTTGTCAAATTCGCTGATAAAAGTGTAATATCACCGATATATTGAAAAAATCCGCCGATAAAAGATGCTAGGCTTACAAAAGTATTACTTTTAAAGACAATTTATAGCAAAAAAGACCCTTCCGTAAAAGGAAGAGCCTTAAAAAGTGATTTTTTAATAAGCTTTTGCCCAATAAACCATTTGTTTCGCTTCTTTTCCGCAGCAAACGCAATTATCTGATAGCTGCTCTTGTTCAAATGGAATACAACGTGATGTTGCCCCTGTTTCTTCTTTAATTTTTTCCTCACAGGCTAGTTCACCGCACCACATGGCTTTTATGAATCCTGGTTTTGCTTCTAGCGATTCCTTTAATTCAGAAAGGGTTAAAGCAACCGATGTTCTTTCTTCTCGATGCTTAAGTGCTTTGTTATATAAATTGGTTTGAATATCATCTAGTAATTCAACAAGCTTTGTTTCTAACTCGGCCAACGGAACAATTACTTTTTCTAATGTATCCCGTCTTACTAAAACAACTTGCTTATTCTCAATGTCTTTTGGTCCTACTTCAAGACGTACTGGAATACCCTTCATTTCATACTCATTAAATTTCCAGCCTGGCTTTTTATCGCTAGCGTCGATATCAACACGGGCAACTTGACCAAGTGATTTTTTCAAGTCATAAGCAAAATCGAGCACACCTTCTTTGTGCTGAGCAATAGGTACAATCATGACTTGTGTTGGTGCTGCTTTTGGTGGAATGACAAGGCCACGGTCATCACCATGGACCATAATCAATGCACCAATAATCCTTGTTGTGAAGCCCCATGATGTTTGATGGACATATTGCAGCTTTCCTTCTTTGTCGGTGTATTGAATTCCGAATGCTTCGGCAAATCCTGTGCCAAAATGGTGAGAAGTTCCTGATTGCAGTGCTTTCCCATCATGCATTAAACTTTCAATTGTGAAAGTAGCTTTTGCACCGGCAAATTTCTCCTTCTCCGTCTTTTGCCCTTTTACGACTGGAATCGCTAGAATCGTTTCACAAAGTTCAGCATAAACATTTAGCATCTGAATGGTTTCTTCCATTGCGTCCTCATCCGTCGCATGGGCTGTATGTCCCTCCTGCCATAAAAACTCTAATGTGCGAAGGAATGGACGGGTTGTTTTTTCCCAGCGGACAACATTTGCCCATTGGTTATATAGCTTTGGTAAATCACGATAAGAATGAATGATATTACTATAATGCTCGCAAAAAAGAACCTCAGATGTTGGGCGGACAACCAATCGTTCTGCTAATGGTTCAGAACCACCATGTGTAACCCAAGCCACTTCTGGAGCAAATCCTTCAACATGATCCTTCTCTTTTTGGAGCAGACTTTCTGGAATAAACAATGGCATATAGACATTTTCATGCCCTGTTTCCTTAATACGGCGGTCTAATTCATTTTTAATATTATCCCAAAGCGCATAGCCATAAGGTCGAATAATCATCGAACCGCGAACGCTCGAATAGTCAATTAAATCTGCTTTCGTAACAACATCTGTATACCACTGGGCGAAATCCTCGTCCATACTGGTAACATCTTTTACAAATTCCTTTGCCATTTTTGACACCTCATTAATTTTTTTAAATACAAAAAGACCTTGATCCTAAAAAGGGACCAAGGCCTGGCGGTACCACCCTAAATTCATAAAGCAAATGCTTTAAGCTCTTTCCATGATAACGGAGTTTATCCGCTTGTATCTTCAATAAAATCCGATACAGAACTCGGAGGCAGGTTCAAATGACTGTCTTAAGAAACCTCGCACCATTGGTTCCCTCTCTTGGTAAGACCGATTCACTTTACTAATCCCCGTCAATGTTTCAATAGTATTTTTCAAAATTATATCTGTCCAGATACCAAATGTCAATTCCTATGGAGGAATATTTTTCTTTCAACGTATTGGTTTCTATCGTTTCCCCTTTAAACTAATTTATAAATGGGGTAAAATGCATTTATTAGAAAAAGTAGGTGATTAACATGAATAATAATGATAAAGACGAACTTGACCGAGAAGAAGAAGAAAAAGAAATTTTGCTTGAATATATTCGAATGCAAAATGAGTTCCTAAAACGTATTTACAAAAATGCCCTTGATAATGATAAAGAAAAATAATATTCCCCATATTCCTCATTCGTTATCCAATATTCATAAAACGTTCAAATTGCCTAACACTCATAGGACATAAATTACCTTTATAATACTCTTATGTTGTTTATTTCTAAAGGCTATATAAGAGGAGACTAAACATGACTATATTTTCGATTATTTCGGCTGCATTTGTAGCAGTGGGCTCCGGCTATTCTATTTATCTTGTTTACCGAAATAAAGACAAGCTGACAAACACCCCGGGAATAATGATTAGCATGGTCATAGCTGTTATTACGGGGCTGCTTTCCGGCAGTATTATAGGAATTATCTCTGGTGAGACATTTCTTGTTGTTGGTGTCAGCATGATTATAGGATTCGTCATTGGTTTCTTAGCCGGGCACCCTGTGGGGATATTGGCCATATTGATGGGATCCATTTCCGGTTTAATGGGTGGTATTAATGGCGCCATTCTTGGAGTTTTCCTGCAATTCCTTAACCCAACGATTTTGCTTGGAATTTTATTAGGTTTCTATGTTGTAATTATCGGGTTTGTAATTGTATATATTCATGTGGTGGCTGACAACAAATTTTCAATCGATACGCAAGAACTCTCCCCTTTTGCAATTATTGCAGGTGGAGTCATTCTTGTATCGTTGTTTTTGTTTATGTATAGCAGTGATATGGTGAAAATCCCAGTAAAAAATGAAGATCTCCAAGCACAAGCTAAACTAGAATCAAGCAATCAGGCAGCAACTAAAACAGAAATTGATGTTACAGATGATAGCACTCCTAAAATAAAAATGCTTGTGACTAATAAGGGATATTCTCCTAGGGTGATCCGCGTAAAGAAAGGTGTACCGGTGGAACTTGAAATTGAAAATCCACTTGAGAATAATAGCTGTCTATCTACCTTTATGATTCCAGATTTTAATATAAACAACGTGAATCTAAAGGTGGGAACAACAAAACTATCATTCACACCTGACAAAACAGGCGAATATACCTTCAGCTGTGGTATGAAGATGTATAAAGGTACCATAATAGTTGAGTAAAAAAATGGCAAACCTATTTGGTTTGCCGTTTTTTTATGATACCCATTCACTTTTTTTGAGATTATAGATAGAAGCATGATCGATTAATTTTATTTTCTGAAAAAGATCATCCTTTTCGTTAAGGATAATGACTGCGGTATCTGTGAAGGCAGTTAGTTCATGAACATATTTTTCATATAATTCTTCCAAGTTTTCCGAAGCCAAGCCCCGTCATTAAAAGTACTTTTGTTCGATATGACTTTGAATTGTTTGCAGCCTCATTCTCAAATCGATTCACTAGCAATTCGAATTCGCCGTTTGTCATGAATGATGTCCTCACTTTTCAATAATTTGATAGTATTATATCAGATCGTATCATCTTACATAAATAACTATTTTCTGAAAAGTTTATTATTTTCTCCAAATTAATAG
>NZ_JBALPG010000229.1:361-2893 GCF_036965245.1 Neobacillus drentensis | reverse complement strand
TATTAAACTGAGGGAGTTGTAGAAGGATAATGGAAAAGAACATCATGTATTGTTAGATATAGCGAAGAACCCATTGTAAGGGTTCTTTTTAATTATTAAGGACAAATATCATAATTTGATATATTATGATATAACTCTAGACATATATATCACATCATGATATATTGTTTTTAGATATATGTATCATAATGTGATATATCTTAAAAGGATATAGTAGGTGATGGGTTGAAGAAAAATGAACAATTAACGGATTCAATGTTTTATATTATGGCTGCTTTAACGAAACCAAGGCATGGTTACGCAATTATGAGCCTAATTGATGAAACAACAAACGGGGCAATTACTATAGGTCCTGCTTCAATGTACACGATTATTAAAAAGTTATTAAAACAAGAGTCGATTTATTTGTATGATGGCTCGGATTCAAGGCGTAAAATCTATCTGCTTACTGACAAGGGCAGAGAAGTATTAGATGAAGAAGTGAAGTTAAGAAAACTGATGATTCAGTTGGCAGAACGGGATTGAAGGAGGACGAAGAATGAGACAAACAAAGTATATTATGTCCGGTGGATTAGCTTTTTCTGAGGATAAGGATATGGAAAAATTACGCCGATTTTCTTTGAAGGGTTGGCATGTCAGTGGTTTTGGGTTTATGGGATATACGCTTAAGAAAGGGGAAAGCTCAAATTATATCTACAGTGTAGATTATCGTTCATTAAAAGAGGATGAAGAAGAAGAATACTTTGACTTTTTTTCATCTTCTGGATGGTCGCATATTGCCTCAGAAGGTGATATTCATTTATTTCGAGCACAACCTAATACAAAACCGATTTATAGTGACCGTGACACATCCGTTGAAAAGTATGAAAATTTAGCTCGTTCTATGAATTATTTAGCCATTCCGTTTGTTTTACTAACAGTACTCGCATGGGTTGGAGCAATGATAAGCTCTGGTACCTTACATTCAATACTACATGCAATAGCAATTATTTTCACTATTATTGCCATTCCAACAGCTTGGACTGTAATCGCAACATACAATAACAAATGGAAGGTAAAAGAAAAAATAGGATTAGTTAAGCTATTGAAAACTATACCAGTTCTTCTCTTCTTAATAGCTGTTTTTATATTGTTATATGTCGATGGCAGTGCAGTTAACATTTTGGCGTCTATGGTCATTGGAGCAATCGCACTTCCAACTGCTATCTGGGTCATCATGTCTCTTTATCATAAAAAGGGGGCGAAGAAAGCTTAGTATAGGAGTCGAATAATAAAGTTTTTAGTCATTGTTATTGAGCTAAAGGGCGCAATCCTGGAACAAGGATAAGCGCTCATTTTTTATTTTAAGGGCTATTTTGCGGAATAAGGCTTATTGAACTCTAACGAGGGCAAGAGATTAACAAGAAGTTGTGGGGGCAAACTGTGGGCAAACAACAATGGTATCAATTGACACTATTGATGCCGAGGAAGTTTTAAGATTAGACCCTGATGCTGATATTTTTCAGTATGATGGAGTAATCTACAAAACTAATATTTATTGGGTTGAAGAATTGTCATTAACAAAGGATGTTCAAATCGGTGAAATAAAAACAAAAAATGATGCTAATACAGATTTCAATAATGAAATGTCGAATAAACCTTCTGTTGGCGCTAAGATTTTTTCAGCCAAGGAAAGAGGAGATATTTTAATTGTTGAATCAGAAGGAGCAGTTTTGAAATACCTTGCAATTGTTGAAAGGTAATCAATTGTGTAATCATCAAAAAGACGGTTTGTGAAAAGTTGTACATAAAGTAGCGGGGGCTTTAGTAAAACAAGAAATAATAATAAATACACAAAAAAACACCGTGCTAATTACGGTGTCTTTTTGTGTACGATTTAACCTGTTATTTCTCCAACTATTTTAAGTTTTTGTACTTCAAAACAGAACCCGTTACAATTCCGGCCCTTTTTTATCAATTAAACCTAACTTTTTGACTTTTTATTACGGAACGGGTACCACGTTTTAATAGTAGCTTATCCTTTAAAAATAATATTCTAATGCCAGTAAAAATACGATAACCGGAATACCGAAAAAGCGTTCGAACTGGCCCTTTTCGGGGCTCAAACCTTAGGTATTCGTTTACCAACTTTAGGTTCCTTAATCTTTGCTGCTGGATTTTTTCGAATATGACCTTCTTCGTGTGACCATCGAAAAAGTGATTTCATAAAGCGTATACGATTAGCCAGACTTGAAGGTTTTAAGTTTTCACTAGACTTTGCTAAATATTCCTTTAAGTGAGTGGTGGTGATTGATTCAATTTTTAAATCGTCAAAATATCGAATGAGTAGTATTGATTGAAGTCGATAAGCTTTCAAAGTCTGTGGTGAGAAACCCTCGATCCGTTTATCAGATTCATATGTTTCCCAAGCTTTTGATAATAGCAAAATACATCTCTCCCTAAAATTATTATTTTAGAGGAATTATTGACCCATTAATCGAAATTGATACGGTAAGGTTTTTCAACTATAGGGCAGTTGAAGAAGAAGTTGTT
>NZ_JBALPG010000229.1:0-235 GCF_036965245.1 Neobacillus drentensis | reverse complement strand
ATTTTAGTATCGGATTGGAGAAATGTTGAATTTCATAAAGAAGTAGTTCGAACATGACATAAAAGTAAAAAAAAAATTTCAATTATGATACTTTAAGTTGTTGGTGTTTTAAGTTTAGACTTTATGTTGTTGTTTTGGGAAATGATTATACTGCTGAAAATTGATGATGTAATAATGCCTAAAATTAAAAAGAATATAATCGCTGCAAAGTTATTATCTTGCACAATAGTTCCTC
>NZ_JBALPG010000228.1:0-4898 GCF_036965245.1 Neobacillus drentensis | reverse complement strand
AAAAGAGGCAAGCCGCGAAATTTGTTAAATTTCCCTGTTTTATGGCGAAAATCAGGTAATAGCTTTCATTTTCTCCCAAATCTAGTTTTTCTTAAGTTTGACAAAATAATTGTTTTTTGCTCAACATACAATATGTAGTAGTGTCGAAAATATTTTCGGTACCATATATTGATTTTTTAGTTGATTAATGATGTTTTTTTATGGTACCTTAGATTTATTAAAACAACTAGATATATCAAAGAATACTAAAATTTAATCCAAAATAGAGATTATCATATTGAAGGAGCTGTTCTCATGTCTGTAGTTTTTAGACAAAAAATAAATATTGATTTTGAAAGGTTAAATGAGGATATCCGCTTATTCCCTCAAGTGCATCCGGTTACCCCAGATATGAAAATAACTCATAAGGGTGTTTCACGGTTGGTCATGTTAGACCGCTACACCTTTAAAGACACAGCAAAAATCACCCTAACAAATGGCGACTTTGTTGTTTTAACTATTAAAGAAGATCCGAAATTTCCAGCACGAGGCTTAGGAACTATCGTGGAAATTGATTGGGAGAATAAAAAGGCGAAGGTTTTGATTGAAGAAGAGTTCAGAGGAGTCCTCGATGATCCTGAAGAAGCAAGTACAGGAGTCATTGTCCGATCTTTAGATGTCATTGAAAAGCCGTTGGAGCTCTTTTATGAACAAATCGCGAAGCGGAATGCTACAGGTCTTGCTTCGGTTGAAGAAACGGAAGAGAAGCGAATTGAGTGGTTTGAAAAGTTTTATCAAGAGCTTGTCACAATGAACTTCATTCCAGCGGGCCGCGTTTTGTATGGTGCAGGGGCCAATACCGACGTCACATTTTTTAATTGTTACGTGATGCCTTTTGTTCCGGACTCACGTGAGGGTATCTCTGACCATCGTAAGCAAGTAATGGAAATTATGAGTCGCGGCGGCGGTGTTGGAACTAATGGTTCAACATTAAGACCGCGAAATACCTTGGCAAGAGGTGTAAACGGAAAATCATCTGGTTCGGTTTCATGGTTGGATGATATTGCGAAGTTGACACACTTGGTTGAGCAGGGTGGGTCGCGCCGTGGGGCGCAGATGATCATGTTGGCCGACTGGCATCCAGACATTATTGAATTTATTATTTCAAAAATGCAAAATCCTAGAATTCTACGATTCTTAATTGAAAATACCAATGATGAAACGATTAAAAAACATGCGAAAGATAAGCTGAAGTTTACACCATTAACCCTACAGGAAACTGCTATGTATCAGGGAATAGTAAATTATAAGAATATCCCAGGGTATGGTGGATTTGATGAAAGTATCATTGCTGATGCAGAAGAAAAATTAGCTACAGGTGGAAATTATACTGTTCATAATTTAGAATTCCTAACTGGAGCAAACATTTCCGTTTGTTTAACCAAAGAGTTTATGGAAGCTGTTGAACATGATAGTGAATACGAATTACGTTTTCCTTATGTTGAGCACTACAATGAAGAAGAAATGAAAGTTTACAACGAAGAATGGCATCAAGTCGGCGATGTCCGCGAATGGGAAAAACTTGGTAATAAAGTGCGTGTTTACAAAAAAATCAAAGCGAAAGAACTTTGGAATTTAATCAACATTTGTGCAACCTACTCAGCCGAGCCAGGGATTTTCTTTATCGACAATGCTAACGACATGACAAACGCAAAAGCATATGGACAACAAGTCGTTGCAACAAATCCTTGTGGTGAACAACCGCTTGCGCCGTTTTCAGTTTGTAACCTTGCTGCTGTTAACCTTGCAGAAATGGCGGACAAGGAAACAAAAACTGTTGATTTTGAGAAACTAAAGAAAACTGTCGCTGTGGGCGTAAGAATGCAAGATAACGTTATTAACGCAACCCCATACTTCCTAGAAGAAAATAAAAAGCAAGCCCTTGGCGAGCGCAGGGTTGG
The DNA here is from genome assembly GCF_036965245.1 of Neobacillus drentensis. GTDB lineage: Bacteria > Bacillota > Bacilli > Bacillales > Cytobacillaceae > Neobacillus > Neobacillus drentensis_G. The sequence continues at coordinate 2,958 of NZ_JBALPG010000228.1, read as the reverse complement.
ACTTGGTGTAATGGGCTTACACGATTTACTAATCTATTGTGAAACCGAGTATGGTTCACCTGAAGGTAACAAACTTGTTGATGAAGTATTTGAAACCATTGCAACTACTGCTTACCGAACATCAGTTGAATTAGCCAAAGAGAAGGGAAGCTTCCCATTCTTAACTGGTGATACATTAAATGAAACTAATCGGTTACGACAAGCTTTTATAGATACAGGATTTATGAAAAAAATGCCTGAGGATGTCCGACAAGCGATTTTAGAAAACGGAATAAGAAATTCCCATCTGCTAACTGTTGCTCCTACGGGATCTACTGGAACCATGGTTGGAGTTTCTACAGGCCTTGAGCCTTATTTCTCATTCTCTTATTTCCGCAGTGGACGTCTTGGTAAATTTATCGAGGTAAAAGCAGATATCGTTCAAGAATATTTGGATCAGCATCCAGAAGCAGATGCAAACAATCTTCCAAACTGGTTTGTTACAGCGATGGAACTGGCACCGGAAGCCCATGCAGATGTCCAATGTGTGATTCAGCGTTGGATTGACAGCTCAATTAGTAAAACAGTCAATGCACCAAAAGGCTATAGCGTGGAACAGGTGGAAAAGGTTTATGAGCGCTTATATCGCGGCGGTGCTAAAGGCGGTACTGTGTATGTGGACGGATCACGGGATTCTCAGGTTTTAACACTTAAAGCTGAAGAAAATACTAATGAGCAATTATCAATGTTTGATGAAAAACCTAATCAACATGTTGTTCTTGTTGATACAATCACCGACCTACGGTCAACAGATGTAACAATCGGTTCTGAGGTAGGCAACACATGCCCAGTCTGCCGTAAAGGAAAAGTAAAAGAAATCGGCGGCTGCAATACATGTACCAACTGTGGAGCGCAATTAAGGTGCGGTTTATAGAAGTCCTAAAAGGGATGGAGATAATCTTCCATCCTTTTTATTATATCTAATATTATATTAGAATAATTTTGTAACCGAATTGTAAATTCTCCGTGATGTCCATGTTATTCTTTCCTAGTATAAGTGTAGGCATCAAATCACACCAATGGGGGAAATAAACATATGCTAAAAAAAATCATTTCAGCAATTGCGATTACAATTGGACTTAGCTCAGTGTTTGCCACAACGGGTGATAAAGCAGAAGCAGCCTATTATCATACAAAAGCAATTTCAGTTGCCAAAGCAAATATTGGTGTTCCATATCGCTGGGGCGGCATGTCACCAAGTGGCTTTGACTGCTCAGGTCTTGTAAAATATTCATTCGGTAAGGCGGGTAAAGTATTACCGCGTACAGCAGCTGAAATGTACTATACAAAAGGATATCGTGTAGGTTCCTTACAAGCTGGAGACTTAATGTTTTTCGCACCAAATAAAGCAAGCAAACCAACACATGTCGCTATGTATATCGGAGCAGGCAAGATGATTATGGCATCATCGTCAAAAGGCGTTATTATTACTAATACTAATAACATCTACTGGAAACCAAAATACATTGGCGCAAAACGAATTTAATTAGTTCTATAAAAAATATCAACCAGAACATCGGCTTACCGATGTTCTTTTTTCATCCACAAACTATAAAGCAAAAACCTTATACTTCGGGCGAATTCGTAATGAAGTTAACAAATTAAATAGAAAAGCTTTCTGTATTGAAAAGAGGCGTTGTGATTACATAGTGCCTTTTTTGGTTGTCATTTTAACATGACTTCTTCGTACTTTCTCGATAATATTAAAGTAAAATAGGATAAATGAGTACTTTTATATAGGAAGTCTAAGGAGCAATTAAATGAAACGATTTATGAAAATAAATAGTATATCAACGAAGCTGGGAATGCTTTTTAGTGGTTTTGAATAATTTTTTGTAACACATTGTCCTATTAAAATACAAAATTTCTCCATAATTATGTACTAGAATAAAGACAGGTAGTAATGTGACTTTAGATATCGTAATTTTATTACAACATAGCATAGGGTGATTTTATGTATAGTTTATTCAGCCAAATAAGTTCTTTCCTAAGTCAACCATTTTTTACTATGGCAAATAGTTTAGAATCCTGGCCAATGGTATTTGCATTAATATTAGGTCTTGTGGGAGCACTTGCGCCATGCCAGCTTACGGGAAATATTAGTGCAATCACGCTGTATGGGAACAGTTCCATTCAAAAGAAAATTGTGTGGAAGGATGTCTTCAGTTTTACCTTAGGTAAAGTAGTTGCCTTCTCTTTATTAGGTGGATTAGTATGGTTGTTAGGCAAAGGAATTGAACAAAATTTTACATTGTATTTTCCATGGCTGCGGAAGATTATGGGTCCTATCTTAATAATTGTGGGAATATATATGCTGGGCTTTATAAAATTGAAAGGAACTTTAAATTTGTATAAACGGTCTAAGGAATACAAGCGAGAAAATCAATTTGGTTCCTTTATGCTTGGACTTACCTTTTCCCTTGCTTTTTGTCCGACAATGTTTATCCTGTTTTTTGTCACCTTAATGCCGGTCGTGTTGTCAAGCCCATATGGATTTATTCTCCCATCCGTATTTGCTCTTGGTACAGCCTTACCACTATTAATTGTCATTTTCATAATTTGGTATCTTGGCGGCAGTGGTGTGTTAATGAAAAAAGGAAGAAAATTTGGTACCATAGTTCAAAGGTTTGCCGGAATTATTATGCTGTTCTTAGGAATATTTGATACAATGACTTATTGGTCGTTATGATTAAATAAATCATGGTCTTTATTTGACAACTTATACGCCATACATACATACATCTCTCTTTATGACCTGGTATGGTGCAAGAAAGCGCTGAGAATATCAGCGCTTTCTTTTGCCTTTGGCATCGGTTTTGGAAAAGAAAATATTTCTAATTAAAATCTATTCATCATATGTTCACTTTCAAATTTCTCACCGTAACGTGTGAACAAAATTTGAAAACGTTAAAAATTATT
>NZ_JBALPG010000227.1:0-1251 GCF_036965245.1 Neobacillus drentensis | reverse complement strand
GATAAAGGGAGAATACAGGGAGATACCAAAAGGTTCAATTATCATGATAATAGCTACAATCATTTATTTTGTTTCACCTGTAGATTTTATTCCAGATTTCATTGTTGGTTTAGGATTATTTGATGATGCAGCAGTTATTGGTTTTGCCATTAAACAAATTTCTAGCGACCTTGAAAAATTTAAAGATTGGAAGTTGAACAATAATTATCAAGAATAATTATTAACATTAAAGGGCTAAATCCTAAACTAAATTAATGTATTAAGTAGAGTATTGTGCAATCGATTATTAGATAGTGCTGTCTCAATTTAAAGGACAGCTTTATTCATAAATATTTTGGGGAAGTCAGTATAAAGGATATAGATATAATGGAAAAACGTTGGGATTTTATATGAAAACAAATAGAACAAGCAAATACTAATTATATTGACGGTTAACTAGGAGTGTTTAACATGGACAGCAATATAGAAATTTGTACAAACCTCATTGGAAAAGCCAAGAACATTCTCGTCCTGACAGGTGCCGGAATCAGTACAGAATCAGGAATCAAGGATTTTCGATCCAAAACCGGCGTTTATCAAATGGCGCCTGAATACGTTCTCTCTCTTGATTATTTCTTTCAACATCCTGCAGAGTTTTATCGGTTTGCCATGGAGCATCTTTATCATCCTGATGCAATTCCGAATAAGGGACATGAAATATTGGCAAAATGGGAGGTTCAAGGCAAAGTTCAACATATTATTACACAAAACATTGATGGCCTCCATCAAAAAGGTGGCAGTAAAAACGTTATTGAATTTCATGGAACAATGAAAACCTCATCCTGTTTGCATTGCGGAAAAATCTACCTAACGGAGGAAATGGTTTCTCGTATTCAAACAATGGCGGATTTTTACGTCTGTAGCTATTGTAAAACCAAAAGGGAAATGGACCGTTATATCAAACCGGATGTTGTGTTATTTGGCGATGCAGGTGAATGGTTTTCTACTAAGGGGTTTAATACAATAATTGACCTTATTGACCAGGCCGATTGTATTTTGGTGTTGGGCACAAGCCTTAAGGTTACTCCGTTCTCTACCTTCCCGCAATATAGAAGGAAGGACGTACCATTAATAATTATAAATAAAGCAGATACACCTTACGACCATGAAGCGGGAACTTATGTTATTCATGATTCAATTGGAGAATCATTGACCCAAATCGACAGAAAATTGTGTGGATCGGTAGATGTGTTTGAACGCTAAGCGATACTC
>NZ_JBALPG010000226.1:384-8306 GCF_036965245.1 Neobacillus drentensis | reverse complement strand
AAAAACTCGGGTAGCTAACCCGAGTTTTTTAAAATTAATACATCCTTTGGTTCAATTTCTATTTCATTTTCTAAAATCTCTCCATTAAATAAATTAGTGTGTGAGTTTTTTCCAAGTGATACCTTTTGTAATATATTGCTGTGGTTTAATATAAATATATATTCATTATTTTCCTTCACTCTTCTAGTTATCTCTACCTCTGCATCAGTTTTAATTATAGGTTTAATATTCTTTTCTCCGCAATATTTTTCAATTAATACTTTTATTAAATTGTCCTCTGGTTCCGATGCCACATATATGGCCTTTCCACTTCCATAAGAATTCTCTGTTATTGCAGGTAAGCCTTTATAGTAATCTTCTGTGAAGGTTCCTAGTACAATTGCATTTTCATTGTGAACTACTTCGCATATTAATTTACATTCAAAGGTTTTCTCATTTTCCTCCAGCTGCTTTTCTACCCTTATTCCATTCTTCATATCAGGATATAGTGCATCAACCTCTTCTACCCATATACCAAGCAGTTCCTTAAAGGCACCTGGATATCCACCAAGTCTTACAATATCATTTTCATCAACAATGCCACTAAAGAATGTTGTTATGAATGTACCGCCCCTACTTACAAATTTATTAATATTTTCTATAGAGGCATCACTAACCATATATAAAAGAGGAGCTATTACTATTTCATATTTTGATAAATCTGAGGTAGGTTCAACTATGTCTAACGGTATATTTAAATCATATAAGGTTTTATAATATTTCATTATTCTATCAATATATGTTAAATCTACACTAGGTCCACTTGAGTATTCAACTCCCCACCAATTAGCCCAATCCATAATTATTGCTACCTTTGATTCAGTTCTAGCATCAATTATTTTATCCTGAAGGTATTGTAATTCCTTGCCTAATTTGCTTAGTTCTTTTCCAATCCGCGTATTTTCATGTCCAACATGAGGCACCATAGCAGCATGAAATTTTTCACAGGCTCCTAGAGATTGCCTCCATTGAAAAAACATTATTCCATCGGCACCGTGGGCTATACATTGATAGCTTAACAGCCTCATTACCCCTGGTCTTTTTTGAGCATTATAGGCTTGCCAATTTTGCTGACTAGGTGTTTGCTCCATTAATAAAAAGGGTTTTCCTTTTTTTAATCCTCTTATCACATCATGTCTAAAAGCAATTACACTTGGATGATCTTTATTTGACGGATAACTATCCCAAGAAGCAACATCACATTGTTCTCCCCACCTAAATAAGTCTAACTCATGGCTTATACTCCATATATTAGTAGTAATAGATGTTTCCTTATGATATTTTCTTATTTCCTGCACTTCTCCATTAAAGCATTCTAACAAACTATTTGACATGAACCTTTTGTAATCTATAGCCATGGGCTGAAAATAAGTTCCATCTCTTCCTGCTAAAGCACCTGGTAAAATCTCTGTTAAAGCAGATGGTACCTCAATTTCATCAAAGTCATATATTGTATGACCCCAAAAGCTTGTATACCAACATCTATTTAAATTTTCTAAAGTTATATATTTATTTTTTAACCATTGTATAAAAGCTTGTCTACAATTTTCACAGTAACAATAGGCACCATATTCATTGTTAACATGCCATAACACAATTGCTGGGTTATTTTTATAATGTTCAGCCATTTTTCTAGCTATAGTACTTGACAATCTCTTATAGTTGGGACTATTTGGACAAAAATTCACCCTTCCACCATGTTTACGTTTGCGACCATAAATATCCGTTCTTGTAATATCCGGATATTTTTTACTCATCCAAGCTGGCTGCGCTGCAGTTGGTGTAGCCATGTTTATGAAAATACCATTTTCATATAGAAGATTTACTATTTTATCTAACCATGAAAAATCAAATTCCTCTTCACTTGGCTGCAATTTAGCCCATGAAAATACAGGGAGAGTTACAACATTTACTCCATGAACCTTCATCTGTCTTATGTCTTCTCTCCAAACTTCTTCATCCCATTGATCCGGATTATAATCAGCACCATAAAAAAAACCTTTAATTTTATCATGAATCATTGAAATATCGCTCCTTATAGCTCCATACAAATCCATTTTATTTCATAAGGTTTTAACGAAAGCTTAACAGCACTATTTTTATCTCTGTAAACTTCTGTTTCCTGTACTTTATCTGAATTATTTATAATTGCCACATTGCCTGTTTGCAGGTAAGCCGCACACTCAGTATTGCTGTTTGAAGTATACCAAGTGAACATTTCCTCCTCTTTAGCTGCTGCCCAATATAAAGCTCTTAATAAAATTCTTACGTTTTCTGGTGTATAAGGAAGTCCTGAAATATACACTGCTCTACCCTTGCCAAATTCGTTCACAGCAAGATTTATATCTCCATTATTCATTGAAAGAATCTGTGTGCTATCGCTAACTCTATATACATACTTCATTCCTTCGCCAAAATCTATCTCTGACTTTTGATCTTGTAATATAAAGTGGGTCTCCTCTTGAGCCTTATCATGTCTAGTGTAACTTAATGTATAGCCCATTTCTCTATCCACACCTAGTATATCTGAGAGCTGGAAGTACTTACCTTGATGCTGATATGCAGTTGGTTCACCTATACCAATGAATCCGCCTCCATTATGTACCCATTCTCTTAGCTTACCTGTTACTTCATCATCTACCCAATACTTATCTCCTGACCATGCTGTACCAGCATCACCAGCATTTATAATTACACCTATATCTTCCGGTATGCCCTTTTTCTTTATATCTTCAAAGCTCATAAATACCACATCAACTGGCATACCGCTTAAACATTCTATTACCCCTACATAAGAATATATTTTCTTATACCATAAAGCATGTGCCACCATATTAGTCTGCCAGCTTCTAAGCTTTCCCCAAGCATTTAAGACAGCTACTTTAAATTTGGCAGTATAAGCTTTGGTTCCTTCCATCTTGTAATGGATTTCTCTAAATTCATTAGTGATTTCTTCTATCTTCTCTACAAACTCTGGAAACTTTAGCGCAAGACTCAAGTATCCACCATAACCCATTCTTTCCACTGGTTTTCTAAGTATTGCACGCCTTGCTTGTACCCAATTTTCTACTGCTTCCTTTGTTGGGTTTCCACCTTCATAAAAGGTATCTGGAAAGAAATATGGTAGAAATCTTCCTTCTGTATATTTTACGTGAGGAATATCGGAAATCAATCTTAAAGTAGCTCCGCTTCCCACAGAGCCTACCACTGAATCTAATCCAATGTTTCCAAAATAATCTCCATAAGGTTCTGTTCCAATCCAGTTATCACCTAAAAACATCATTGCTTCTTTTCCATAGCTATGACATAAATCAACACATTTTTTAGCATTTTCAGATACAAAACCTTGAACAAAATCAATCCAATCTAAAAATTCCTTAGAAGGTACTCTAAAGGGGGAATTATAATATCCTTCATCAACGAAAGCCTCTGCTCTCAGCCTGTAGCCTTTTACCTTTTCAAATTCATCCATGGCCTTTGGACTTACACTAGCACTGTATCCAAACCAATCAACAAACTTTTCCTTTGCTTTGTCATTATAAGCTATTGTGAAGTGGTAAAAAAATGTAGTAAATCTAACAACATCTACACTGGGATTCTCTTTAAGCCAATTATCTAAATAGCTAAAGATATGCTCCCTGGTTTCTTCATGGATTGCATCATAAGGCATCTCCGGTGCTGTAGTCCAATTATTTGTTAGATGATTATACATTTGAGTTGTATCCCAAACTTGATATGCTAAAAAACTCACAGTATATCTGTGCCACTTTTTAGCATTGTTGATTACAACCTTTTGAGTGTCGCAATCAAACTCCCATTGGTTCACATCTAACAACTCGCCACTAGTTCTATCTATAACCTCCCAATATCTTTTAATATCATGGTCTTTATCTATTTCAAATTGTTTATTAAAGTATCCATCTAAAAGGTCTATTTCTAATACCTCGTTTGCAGCGGTATTATGCTTAGACATTAAATACTGCATTTGCAGTTGATCTCTATGGGAATAGGCCCACTGTTGATCATTTCTAACAGTTAAATAGGTTGTGTATACCTTAACTGCCATATCCATTAATTCCTTTGATAGTATAGTACCATCACTATTTCTAATGGCATCTGCTCCCCATTTTTCTATAATTCTCTTAACCTCATTATTAATTCCTGTTTCCGCCGGTAAAGTAAATCTACCTTTTCTTAAATCTTCTATCACTGCCTTTTCCTCCTTTTACTCGGAACACTGGATTTTCACTACAACACACTATTCCTTCACAGCACCTGCAGCTATTCCACTAAAAATATATTTCTGGAATATAAAGTAGATTACTAGAGTTGGAATCATAACTATAACCGCTGCTGCACTTAGCTTTGGAATAGAAGAAGTTCTAGGATCAGTAATACAATTAAAAAGTAATGTACTTAAAGTTCTATGCTCCTCTCCTGGCATATATAAAAATGGTATATACATGTCATTTAAAACATCAACAGCTTTAAGTATGCCTAAAGTAGCTGTTGCAGGAATCACCATAGGAAAAATTATTCGCCAGTAAATTGTAAAGTAAGATGCTCCATCCATCATGGCACTTTCATCTACTGAAACCGGTATCTGCTGTAAAAACTGATTATAAATGTATATTTGCATTAAATCTGCACCGGCATATATGAGTATAGGTGCTAAAAGAGTGTCATATACACCAATATTAGTCATTAATCCAAATCTTGATATTTCAGTAACAATACCTGGTATTATTAATCCAACTAGGAATATAGCAAAATATGCTTTTTTTAACTTGAAATCAAATCTAGTTAAACAATATGCAACCATAGTGCTAAGTAAAGAATTTATAACAACTGAAGCTACAACCAATATCATGGAATTTTTAAATCCAACAAACACATTTGTACTTTTAAGAACCTCTTTATAATTTTCAAAATTAAGACTAGTAGGTGGTTTAAGTGCTGATTCTGAACCAATCTGAGGTAAGGTTTTAAATGATGCAAAAACTGTAATCAGTATTGGCAAAATTACTATAGCTGCTATAAATATAAATAGAAGTATTTTTAGTACTCCACCTCCACTGCCAGATCTCCTTGTAATATTAATAGTGGTTTCCTTTTTTATTTCTAAGTTAGCTTCCATTTTCTCACCCCTTTAAGTTAAATAATTTTTTTTGAATAATGGAGAAAATTATTATTATTATCATCAATACAATTGCCATTGCACAGGCTAATCCAAAATTTTGATATTGAAAGGCTGTATTTATTGTTTGTACTGTAAAAGTTTCGCTAGCATGATTTGGACCACCGCTAGTCATAACATAAGGAATATCAAATATCTGCAAGGCGCCTCTCACGTTCAAAAATAATACTATTTCAACAACAGGCTTTATATTTGGTAATACAATGTGATAAAACTGTTTAAAGGTGCTTGCTCCATCAATAATAGATGCTTCAATCATGTCCGTTGGAAGGGATTGAAATGCCGCTAAAAAAAGTATTATATGGATACCAGAAAATTTCCATAGAGAAACTCCAGTAAGAGAATAATTAACAATGTTCGGGTCGCTAAGCCATCCTATTTTATCCATATGAAAAAACTGCAGCATACTATTTAACACTCCATCTTGTGAGCTATAAAGAAAGATAAACATACAGCAAACTGCAACTGTGTTAATCATATAAGGTAAAAATGTAATAGTTTTGAACATCTTACTATATCTCACTCTTTGGTCTAATAAAAATGCTAAAAATAATTCAATAGGTATAAAAAGCAAATGCCCCACAAAATATATACCGTTATTTTTTAGCGATACCCATACCTCCGGTGAATCAAATAATATTTTCTTGAAATTTGTTAATCCCACAAAGGTTTTTGTAAGACTCAGTCCATCCCAGCTTGTAAAGCTTAATGCTACTAGCCTTATTAATGGGTATATCATAAATAAACTTATTAAAATAGTGGGAATAAATAAAAATGTAACTAGCACTAAGTTCTTCTGCATCTTTACATTATTTTTAAACATAACCCGCCTCCTAGCCTGTAAATTAAAAGAAGAATAAAGTAGCTAAAGGCACCTTATTCTTCTTTTATTTAATTATTTTACTTTTTAATTACCTCTTGCTTTTTTCCATTGTGTATTTAAATCATTCATTATAGAATCTAAACTAGTTTTGCCTGCCATCATCTGTTGACCTATACCATTAACGTCAAATTTCATGGCATTCTTTACCTTGTTATAATTATCATCATAGAAAACAGTTATTGACTTAGCATCAACACCATCAAAGGCTTGGGTAAAGAATTTATCATTATAACTTACACCCTTTATTGTTGGCTTTATATTAATAGCAGTAGCCATCTGGGTATAATAATCACCAAAGAACCATTCAAGGAATTCTTTTGCTTCCTTTTGATTTTTACTAGTTTTAGGAATTCCCCAGAAGAATTCAGTCATTGCAGTAGTGTAGAATGGATCGCTGGTAGTATTCCTTGTTGGTAATAAGAAAACTCCTAAATTCTCATCCTTACCTCCATTTTGGTTATAATCACTCTTATACCAGGAGCCAGCTGCAAACATAGCTGCTTTTCCGGCTACAAACATTGCTCTTTGTTGATCCCAACCATAGCCAAGTGGATCATCTCCAAAAACCTTAGCATCATACAATTTTTGAATCTTTGTATATGCATTGTAGAATGGCTGTCCTTTTGTAAAAGGATCATCCTTAGTAGCCATCTTGTTGTAGTATTTTCCATCTCCTGCTTCAAGCATTGGCATATATTCATTTAATGGATAATTTACCCAAGAATCCTTTAAGCCTAATGCAAGTGGTGTATATTTCTTACCATCTTTTATTGTTTGACTAACCTTTAAAAACTCATCCCAAGTCTTAGGTATTTCTAAATTGTATTCTTTGAAAATGTCCTTGTTGTAATAAACAAATTCATTAAACACTGCTTCTGGTAACCCTATTACATTTCCTTTAATCATAGTTTCCTTAGCATATATATTGTTTGCAGTTGCCTTTAAATCATTTAAAGGTACCATAGTATCACCATAGAGTGAAAGATTTGCTTGTCTAATTGGGAATACATCTGGCAGCTGATTTGCCGTGCTTCTTATCTTCATTGTATTATCATATTCAGTTTTTGCAATTTTTTCCACTTCTATAGTTACATTTGGATGCACCTTTTTATAAGCATCTGCTATCTTATTAGTTTCTGTAAAATACTTATACTCGTCGTCTCCCCAAAGAGCCATTTTTAGGGTTACCTTTTTATCGCTAGATGTTGATGCACTATTTGTATTTGAGCACCCTACAGCGGTGCTTAGTAGTGTTGCTCCTACTAAAGCTACGCTTAAACTTTTTAATAATTTCTTTTTAAGCACTTTTTTTCCCCCTTCACATTTTATAGTTATACTTTAAATATTTTTACAATTTTATTGAATGATATATATTAATGTTTTTTTGATTTATATTATCCTCTTGATTTAAACTTGCATAATTGATTAAAGATACGCCCGAATTATAAAAATAAGCGCACCTTTCCGGTACGCATCACAAATAGCCATTTATTCTGATTTTTTCAATCGAATATTCAGCTTACTTCAATTATTTGCTTCTTTCTCCCTGAATCTTTTTTGACCAGGGCATGTATTGATCTAAAATTTCAGGGTTTTGAAATCGTCACAATAGCTCACACCAATTCGTCCATTTTTGCTGTCTGCCTTCAGCCAATAACTACGAACATGCGCCCAACAATTTTCGAAGGTAACGCCTTCCAACTTATCTTAGGCAGAATAACCATCACAAACAATCGTTCCAGATTAGGGCAAAATAGCCCCCTAAGATTGAAAAAGACGACTCAAAATTCACATATGTGAATT
>NZ_JBALPG010000226.1:0-355 GCF_036965245.1 Neobacillus drentensis | reverse complement strand
TTTTAAGTCGTCTTTTTGAGTTGTACGATAAAGAGCCCCTTTAAAAACCGGAGGTTTTTCAGTGCCCTCGCAAAAGTACAGGTGTTTTTATTACTAGGTTTAGATTTTAATATATCTTTTAAATACCTTCTCAATAAAATAGGTGGAAACTAGAGCATAAAAGCTAACGAAAAATAAACCAAAGGAAGGCTTATATATGGTAAACAATATTAGTGCTATAAGGAGTGCCACAGAGGTAGCACTTATAACTATGTGTTTATAAGCTAATATAAGTGAATTCTTAAGTATATCAATAAGCTTCATATTAACCCTTGCTATTAAAGGGAATATAAAAACACTTATAAGTAGTATTTGA
>NZ_JBALPG010000225.1:0-21194 GCF_036965245.1 Neobacillus drentensis | reverse complement strand
CATGTAATTATGTAACATGGATTAAGGGGCGGTTTTTAATGGAATATGTTGAAGCTGTAAGAGATATTAAGCAAATCAATTCAATAAAGAAATATTTAAAAAAGCATTCTGAACGGGACTATGTTCTTTTTGTATTTGGAATTAATACGGGGTTAAAAATTACCGAAATGCTGGATATAAAAGTGGATGATGTTTTCGAAAAAGAAAACTGTGTTAAGGACTTCTATTTGCTATCACATAAAGAAACGTTGAAAGAAGTCTACCTTAACCATAAAGTAAAACAGGCAATTCTCCATTACGTTCATACGCTTCATCTATCAGGTGAAAATTTTTTGTTTAAGTCCAGTAAAACCGATAAACCCATTACCCGCCAACAAGCCTATCGCATTATTCATCATGCAGCAGAAGCGGTTGGCATCGAAGGAAAAATCGGTACCAACTCCATGCGGAAAACCTTTGGATATCATGCGTATAAACGAGGAATAGCCATTTCACTCTTGCAAAAACATTTCAACCATTCAACCCCTTCTGAAACGCTTAAATATCTTGGAATTTCAAAGGATGAAAAAATTAGAACTGAAATTGATGTCAATCTTTAATGAAAAACTTCTAATCCATGAACAATCTATATGGGAGGAATAGAAAATGAATATTCGCGAAATCGAACTTCCTGGTATCGGGAAAAAGTATGAAATCATCACCAAAAGTACAGACAAAATAGTAATTATTATTCACGATGATGGCAGAAGAGATATTTATTATTTTGATCAAGAGGATTACGAGGAATCTATTGCCAGTACTACATTTGATGATTCGGAGGCAAGGAAGATAGCTGCCATAATTGGTGGAATGACTTATGCGCCAAAGGCTTTAGAAACAATTGAGATGGCTTTTGATGATTTGGTGATTGAATGGTCTAAGGTGGAGCCTAGAGCATTAGCGGTTAATCAAACCATTGGAAATTTAAATATCCGTCAATCCTATGAAGTAAATATTGTCGCGATTATCAAGCGCAATCATCAAAAAATCCATACCCCTGGTCCTGAAACCCTTTTAGAAGTAGGAGATACAGTCGTCGTATCTGGGCAGCGCAACCAAGTAAAAACAATCGTAAAAGAAATTCTTTCAAGAAGGGACGGGTGATACAATGACAAATCACTTAGTTTTCGAGGTAGGTACAGCGTTAATTTTAGTCGCCCTGGCAGCATTATTAGCAGGAAGGTTAAAATTCTCCATCATTCCTTTTCTTATCCTTTTAGGGATGGTAGTTGGTCCCCATGCACCTCATTTTGGAATAATCGATCTTAGATTCATAGAAAGCTCAGAAATAATTGAATTTTTCGGACGAATCGGGGTTTTGTTTTTACTATTTTATCTTGGGCTTGAATTCTCTGTAGGAAAATTAATACGTTCAGGACCTTCTATTGTAGTTGGCGGATCTATTTATGTAGCTCTTAATTTCATTTTAGGTTTAGTATACGGATTTGCTGTAGGCTTCCCTATTATGGAAACGTTCATTATTGCAGGTCTCCTTAGTGTTTCCTCTTCTGCCATTGTTGCTAAGGTTTTAGTCGATTTAAAAAGAACCGCGAATACAGAAACAGAATTAATCTTGGGAATTATCTTATTTGATGATATTTTCCTGGCTATATTCCTCTCAATCATATCAGGTCTTTTACTTGGTGGGTCAACGACTATTTTAGGTACAATCACCTCAGTTCTAATTTCACTTGGCTATATGATTCTGTTTTTCATTATCGCCCGAAAAGGTGCTCCTATCCTTAATAAACTATTAAACATTAAGTCTAATGAGATTTTCATCCTCGTTATCTTTGCTTCTCTATTCTTTGTAGCAGGTTTTTCAGAAAAACTCCATGTTGCTGAAGCCATTGGTGCTTTATTATTAGGTTTAGTCTTTTCTGAAACTGAACATCGCGAGCGTATCGAACATTTAGTTATCCCGTTTAGAGATTTCTTTGGAGCATTATTTTTCTTCAGTTTTGGATTAAGTATTGATCCTTTTAGCTTGGGAGGTGCCGTATGGTTAGCTCTAGGCGCTGTTATCCTAACTATCATTAGTAACTTTGTAGCTGGAATGATTTCCGGAAGAAAGGCCGGTTTGTCTCATAAAGCCTCTTCTAATATCGGATTAACAATCGTTTCTAGGGGTGAATTTTCGATCATTGTTGCTAATTTAGGACTTGCTGGAGGCTTAATGCCAATCCTAAAACCATTTACCGCCGTTTATGTTTTAATCTTGGCTATTCTCGGACCTTTTTTAACGAAAGAATCCAAAAATATTTATCAATTATTAAATAAAATTTTCAAATGGGAAACTAAGAGAAAACTTAAAAAGCAAACAACATCCATTCTTAAAAATCAAACCGAAGAAAAAAATAGCCATGGATTGTAAATAAAAAAAATAAGCGAACGAAGATGAATTAAAACATCCAACTTTGTTAGCTTTATTCGCTATTTAACTACCTAAAGAAGAAGGAAATTGAATATGGGTATCAGGTGTATTTAATACTAAGTCCCATTTTCTTAGCATAAGATTTTTTTATAGAAACTTGCGCAAAATGAAAGGGAAAAGGTAAGTATGGCGGGCTTGATTTAAATGTTTATCGGATCGGTGCAATCATCAAAAGGGGGTGAGTTTATGTTTAAATTTTTTTCTTACAGAAAGAAACAAACAGATAATGATACGAAAGTTCACTCTCTTATTTTTACTAAATTAGATCGAATTATTGAGTTACTAGAACAACAAAAAAAGGAAACTGAAGGAAATAATATCCACATTGATCATGTTCATATTGAACATTTAGAGAACATCATCTTTCGGTTAGACAACATTGAAATTGACGAGTTAAGCGGTAAATTAAGTATTGGAAATAATATTCATAGCACAGAAGACATAACTAAACCACTGATTCAAAAGATTAATAAAGAAAACGCCAAAAAAGAAGCCATGTCTGACACAACTTCACCTAATGAAGCAAAAATGATGAAAACTTCAAAGGGATATCGTTTCAAAAATAAATTCTAACAATGTCTCTTATCAAAAATAGCAGTAACACTAGACATTTCCCTTAATAATATTAGCAATTTTGATATCTTGATCTTCCATTATTGCATCAATAACATCTTGGTCATTATTTACATTAACATTGTTTAATAAATGATTATTGTTTCCGAATAACCCCCCCTGTGAATAATTCACTTTTTCGTTTCCATCTATTCCAGTCACATGCCCATCCCCAACAAATACAGCACTATTTTGATACATAGTATTCACATTTAAACTATCAAGATCTAGATTCGTTGTGTGATCTTCATCTCCAAAGTTTTCAAAAGAAATATTAATATCACGGTCATCAATTGGCGTATCAATAAAATCAGGGTCATTCAATATTGATATATTGTTGAGAAGGATATTGGACCTGCCACTAATACTTCCGATTACACTATTTTCTTTCCCGTGAGCACTCCATCCGATCGCATTATTTCGTTCCCCTATAAAAATCCCACTTTGTCTTTGCATTGTCTGAACATTTATATCCCCTGTAAAATGCAAATGTGAAGTTTTTAACATAAACTGCTCACCACGTTTTGTTTATTTTCTTGATCATTTAAGAGCACCTTCCATGCTGCTCTCTTCTTATTAAGCTATTGTATATTATGTTATGGTTTCGGGATTGTGATAAGTGCCTACCTAACAAAAGAAAGATTGTGTCAATCGCCCAATAATTGAATAAGTTAAATAAAAATGGATAAGGAGCATGTAGGAATGATTAATATTACTTTTGACAATATATCTGTAATGAAAATGAGTAATGGATCAGGTTTTTTCATTGGCAAAAAAAACACCCTTAAAAATTTTCGAAAGGAAAGTGTCATTAACGAAGTAGTGGGATCTTTGTCGGGTGATGAAAATAGGGTTAGAAAAAATAATTGGACTAAAAACAGAGAAAGATGGGAGGAGAATTAATTTATGACTCCCCCAATCTTATCTCCAACCTTTCATATTGGCACAATCAAAATTGGGAGCATTGAAGGAGCTTCTTGCTTTAGTATGGGAAACAATTTTATCGAAGACTTTAAAAGCAGCAAAAAACATAACCAAGGATTAGGGAACATTCATGGAGATCGAAACAACTTTGCTCATACGAGCGCTTCCTTAACAAATTACGAGAGTAGCCCAATGAAACAGAATCAAATAAATCAAGAAAAAAAAGAGGAACCCACATTAAAAAACGAAGCTCCTGGTTAGGAATTTTTTTTTGCTTTTTATAATAAAAACCATCCAAACGAAAGTAAGGATGGTAAAATCAGATGTTATATTTTTGAAGATATATTTCCTATACATTTGAGCCTAAATTTGGTTTAAAATCTTGGTCAAAGATAACCCCATCAATTACTTCAAAGCTATCGGCATTATTACTTATATTCCCAGCAATAGTATTAAAAGCACCATATTGTCCGCCAAAACCCAAGTTATATTTCCTGTTACCATCCATTCCGGTAACAATGGATTCACCAACAAAAACTGCTGCATTAGGCTGAGGAGAATTAATATTCATTATCCCTAGATTAATGACTGTAGGCATTCCTCTCTCCTCCCACTCTCTCCATTATTATGAACTATATTATGTTTAACCCATCATTTCAGTGAAAAGATTATATGATTCAGTTGCTTGTCCGGTATTGTTGTCTTTTCGCATTATCATTCGAATCGCTAATAAAAATCATCATAAACCCCAACAGTACCGTATCTGCAGTTCCAATTTATCTCCAACAAAGACAAACATCAATTTATTCTCATTTAAAAGTCAGACATAAAATTTATTATTTACACAATTGTATTTTTTTCTTTAATTACGACAAGAAGACTCCCCTCAATAAAAGAATTCTAAAAAGGAATACTAAAACTGTTAATAATAAGTTGACCTAACAAATAATTAGAAGTATAATGCAAACATAAGTTTATGTTTTAAACATAAGTTTATATGAAAATTACAGCTTATTCTCACAACAATATAAGAAATGAGGTGAGTTTGTGCCTGAAAGAATGACTGAGAAAGAACAAATGATTCTCGATTTAATACGCAAGAATCCCTATGTTTCTCAACAAGAGCTTGCGGAACTATTAGGATTATCTCGGCCATCCATTGCAAATATTATTTCTGGTTTAATCAGAAAAGGAAGTATTTTAGGTAGAGCCTACATTTTGAGTGAATCACAACATGTCATTTGCATTGGCGGCGCTAATATTGATCGTAAATTCCATATCAAGGAGAAAGCCCAACTAGGTACCTCAAATCCAATTTTCTCTACACAGAATGCTGGAGGAGTTGCAAGAAATATCGCAGAGAATCTTGGAAGGCTTGGGATGGAAGTGTCACTAATCTCTACAAGTGGCTCAGATAAGGACTGGTCATTCATAGAAGAATCATCAGCTCTTTACATGAACTTAGAAACTGTGACCCAATTCCCTGAAAAATCAACTGGCTCCTACTCTGCCGTATTAGATACTAGTGGAGAATTAGTAATTGCTTTAGCAGATATGGAAGTATATGAAGCGATCACACCTGAATTACTTCTTAAACACGATTTATTATTAAGTCGCTCAAAATGCATCATGGTCGATTTGAATTGTCCAAAAGAATCCATTCAATTCTTGTGTCATTTCGCCAAGAGTCATGATTTACCGATTGTCATTGTACCTGTTTCAGCACCAAAGATGAAACGCTTGCCAGATGATTTAAACGGAGTTACATGGCTTATTACGAACCGAGATGAAACGGAAACCTACTTTAATATTGAAATCAGAAATGAAGAAGATTGGAAAAGTGCTTTAGAAAAATGGTTATCACTAGGGATTACCAATGTAGTTATTACAAATGGAAAAAAAGGATCCATGATTGGTAATAAAGAAGAAGGAATCTTCCATATTCCTTCGATAGAAACAAAAGAAATTGTTGATGTCACAGGAGCTGGGGACGCTTTCTCCTCTGCTGTAATTTACTCATGGTTAGAGGGCAAATCTTTAATCGAAATTGCCAAAGCCGGCAATATTAATGCATCCAAAACACTGCAATCACCCTATACAGTTCGGCAAGACTTATCAGCAGAACAATTACAAAAAGACATGGAGGAAATATCATGAAACAATATATTACACTATCAGAAGAAGTACGCGTAGCGAAGGAACAAGGTAAACCAATTGTGGCTTTAGAATCTACGATTATCTCCCATGGTATGCCCTATCCACAGAATGTGAAAACTGCTCGTGAAGTGGAACAAATTATCCGAGACAATGGAGCCGTTCCAGCAACAATTGCCATCGTGGATGGAAAAATTAAAATCGGTCTATCTGATGAAGAGTTAGAAATGTTTGGTAAAAGCACAGATGTTGCAAAAGCATCTAGACGTGATTTAGCTTATTTAATCGCTACAAAAAAACTTGGAGCAACAACAGTAGCAGCAACAATGATTTGCGCAGAAGCTGCGGGAATAAATCTCTTTGTTACTGGTGGTATTGGCGGTGCTCACCGAGGCGCTGAGACAACCATGGATATTTCAGCAGACCTAGAAGAATTAGGACAAACAAACGTGGCTGTCATTTGTGCAGGTGCCAAATCGATTTTAGATTTAGGATTAACGATGGAATATCTTGAAACAAAAGGCGTACCGGTAATAGGCTATCAAACCGATTTACTCCCTGCCTTCTATACACGTAATAGTGAGTACCCAGTGAACTTCCGTGCTGACGATGTGGAAACAATCGCCTCTTCGTTAAAAGTTAAATGGGATTTAAACTTGAAAGGTGGAGCAGTTATTGCCAACCCAATCCCAGAAGAATATGCCATGGATGAAAAAGTCATTAATGGCGTTATTGAAGCGGCATTAAAAGAAGCTGAAGAACGACACATTTCCGGTAAAGAAGTAACGCCATTCTTACTAGGAAAGGTAAAAGAACTAACAGAAGGCAAAAGCCTAGATGCAAACATTGCTTTAGTTAAAAACAATGCAGTTGTGGGAGCAAAAATTGCTGTAAGTTTAAATGCAATGAAATAACAGTAGTAAAAAACAATTTTATATGCAGTTGCTTCCAGCTTGTAGACATTTTCTAGATTATAGAGAAGTCTACAAGCTTTTTTATGTCCTCAAACACCTTATTCAACTCAAGGTAGAATTTAACCGAAAAAAAGCCGATTTCCTTTAATTGAAAGGAATCGGCTATTTTTATCTTTTTCAGCTAAATCCCTCATCTATGGTGAGAATGGGTATGTCTCATTTTCCAACCCATTTGTATAAGGTAATATCATGATAAACTGGTTCAAAAAGCTTATTTGATTGAAAGGTTTTTACCTTTTCGATTTTCCCCTTTAATGGAACACCTTGAGAGATAAAACCCTTAACAACCTTATCGGTAAGAAGCACGGTACTATTCTCATAATATTTCGAATCAATTTGGAATAATTGATATGTTTCTATTCTTTTATGTGTATAAGGGGCATTTAAATATTGTAATACCCTTGTTTCTTCCCAAGTATATAAAATGACAGATTGACCCATGCTTTCCACATAGTCATTCAGCTTGTAGACCGCAGGACTTTCGGTTGCCTGTTCCCTTATTAGGATGACATCATGATAAACCTGCAGCCCTAAAAGAAAACCAGACAGTGTTAGAATTAGAAGTGTTATTCTATTTTTAAAAAGTTGAATACAAAGGAAAAGGATCAACAGGCTAACGAGAGGGAGAGCGTGTCTGGCCTTATCAATATTTTGTCCCAGTAGTGCCCACCCAAAATAACTAATGAACATCAGATAAAGTAGTGTCATGAAGGGACTATGATCGCGTTGCTTTACAAATATACGAGAAAGAACAACAATAAAACAGATAAGATAAATGCTTGCAATCATAAAATACTTGCTTGCCATCCCAGTCCAAAAAATGTTATTCCATATAAAAATGATTAATCTCTTCACGAAGCTTATGTGCGATGTCTCAATTGATCCCCCCCAGTCATTAAAATGCCCACTCGTAAACGCTAAAGAAAGCTTAATGAATCCAATTAAACTCCCTTCTGATATAACAAGCGCAGTGATCCAAATAGCTTGAAAAAAAACGCCCCAGCAAGAATAATAAATTAACTGTTTAATTGAAAGACCGCCATGTTTTAATTTCCAATAATAAAGAAAAAGAATGCCGATCGAAAATGGGAAATAAGACAGGCGAATTCCAAGCATTAGGCTTAAAAGGGCTAACGGGAACAAGATCGCTTTCGTATTTTTAGTTTTTAAAGCAAATAAAAGACTCCATACATACCACCAAAAGGCAGAAAGAGCTGATCCTTCTGACATCGGCTGGTTTACCATGATGAGACAATAACTGGAAGAATAGATAATCGCTGTAGTCAACGATGAATAAGAACGAGATAGAAATACTCTGCACACTTTGTAAATAGGGAAAATAGTGCTCGCATAGAAAAGGATATTAAAAACCGTTAGTGCCTCTGAAAGATTGGCAACAAATAAATGAATGAATTTGCCTCCTAAAATAAAAAAGGGGTATCCTGGGAAGTGTGGCTGCATTGCCATTAAATCAAAGCGATGAACAGCAAGGGAAAAGTCTACCTGATCCCAAGATGATACAAACGGATTCAAAAACTGAAGTTGTGTGACAAAAACAAACAAAATAGAAATAATGCTTAATCCTATTAGTAACCTACTTTTTATATGCCCTTTAGTCAATCTGGTCCAAATTTTCATGTTTTCACCGACCTTGTTTCGCACGAAACATATTCACTTTCCACGTCACCATTTACTATGGTAATGCAATTTAATAAAGCCCAAACCTAACATAAAATAGGTTGTGTGAGCAAAACCTCCGCCCCTTTTTCACACAAAAGTACAAGGCAAAAGCCTTGTACTTTCATTGTTATGTGTTGTATTGCCTTATTTGGCTTGTGGTTTTAGAACTTTTGATTCATTGAATTTTTTTTCACTTTTCTTCTTACTGCCTGCTGTTTTGGAGGATGTAAGTAATAGGATTCCTACAAAGTATCCAATATAGGCAAGAACCTCTTCAATCGAAGGCATGGAAGAATATCCGAACAACGCTTTCAAGAATATTCCAACATCACCTGATATTAGTGGAGCTGTACCTGTATCTCGAAGGTAGTGGTCATAATCAATGGGATGCTCGGGCATGAACCATGTAAGGTCATAAACATGGGGGAGTACACTTCCAATTATGTTGAGATCCTGCATCATTCCAATCGCTTGAACGAGCAATCCAGCCGAAATAAGGATAATGAATGCACCTGTTAATTTAAAGAACGTGCTCAATGGGACCCTCATCGTTCCCTTAAAGAAGAAATAAGAGACAAGAGCTGCAATGACAACACCTGTAATGGCACCCCACCCCTGCATCGCTGCACCGATGTTACCGCCTGTGATGGCCGCAAAGAAGAAAACGGTCTCCACACCCTCACGAAGGACAACTAGAAATGAATGGATGACCATACCGACAACATTTCCAGTAGATATAAACTGATTCATCTTTCCTTCCATGTTCCCTTTTAAATTACGGCTGTGGCTCGCCATCCAGAACACCATTTGCGTAAGTAAAACGGTAGAAACGAGCATAATCCCTATTTTCAGATACATCTCGCTGCCCATTGCTGCAAATCCGGTAAAAACTAATTGGAAGAGGAGAGCTACACCCACGCTTGCTAAAACTGCAAGACCTGCACCTAACCAAACATATTTTGTAAACTGCTTATGGTCTACTCTTTTTAAATAGGTAATAATAATACCTACAATTAACAATGCCTCTAAAACTTCACGGAATGTAATTAACAGTGCTTGAATTTCCACAGCCGTGTCTCCTCCCCAATGGTGTTCTTTCTCTCCCTATTTACTTCTTCTGCGAATCACAAAGATAATTACAGCAATTAAAACTCCAACAATAATTACAATAGGAATCCAGTTACGAATATTGGAAATATCCGTCCAATCTTTTTTCTGAATTCCAGTTTCAGTTTCAGTTGCATTTTCAGAAAAGTGGCCAACTTCTAGACTTTTCATGTTAAATTCTTTTTTCAAAGAATTTAGGATATCATCCTTACTTTGTTTAAATGCCTCTATATCGGGTTCTTTCTTCCCGACTCCAAACAAACCTGGGTTTCCTAGTGCTTCAAGCGCTTGATCGAAGTCTTCTTTAATTTTTTTATCAATTTCTGGATTTTCAGCCTCTACCTTTGCTGACAAAGCCTTATATGTAGCAAAACCCTTTGCTAGGAGCCTTTTGCTCGTGTCATATTCAGAAAAATTCTTTTCGATACTTGTTAGCCGTCTTGTTATATTTAAAACAAGCAGTTTTTCCATGTTTTCAATAGTAGCCTTTTTGTCTTTGTCTTTCATATTTTGAATTATTATTTTAGCTGGCTCTGGTCCCATGTGCATATCAATCTCTTCTTTTACTGTATCAAACAGCTTCTGGGCAGAGGTGAAATTCGGAGGGTTCTCATCCAGCTTCACTAACATTTGTTTATGTACCTCAGCAATCTTCTCTTCATTAGGGTCACCATAGGAATAGGCATATGCACCACTAATGGAAATGCTATTTACAATAATAGCCATAATAAAAAACAAGACTATAAATTTTTTCATTTAACGTTCCCTCCTACACTGATAATGATAATGATTATCATCCTCGCTGTCAATGACAAAAAAGTGAATTCACCTATATACCTTCGTTATCTTTACATTTTATATTAGCTATTATCCAAGTTTGTTTTCCTACTGATCTGTTTTGAATCTATATAGGTATTGTGACTCACTTTTTTGACTGGCTTTCTCATTTCTTTTAATATGGCAGGTAACACTGATGTCATATATGATTTAAATTTGATAAAGGATTCACCAGTTTTCCGAACTTGATAACGGATCGGGATTTCCTTCATTCGAAAGCCCTTCCTGATTAGATTAAGCGTGACCACTTGGGCATAATTATAATCATGGATAATTTCTGCTTCTATCATTGCTTGTCTTGAAAATGCTCTCATGCCAGATTGGCCATCACATATCCATTTTCGTAACAAAAGGGATTGAATAAAGGTGAAACAATAATTGCCTAGTCTCCTGTTCCATTTCATCCCATCAATCGATCCTAGGAAACGTGAGCCCATTACATAATCAGCGTTTCCTTTTATTATGGGATCCACAAGGTCAGGGATCTGATCTGCAGGATATTCATTATCAGCATCGATCATGACCCCAATATCCGCCCCATAATGGACACATAGTTCCAACCCTTTACGTACGGCTGCTCCCAAGCCCTTATTCTTTTTAACTGAATAGACGTAATCTGCTCCTGCTTCTTTTGCTATATTGACAGTCCCATCACTTGAACCATCATCAATCACCAAAACTTGAACCTCAACATCTTGATGAAATGAGCGAGGTATTTTCTTGATTACTTCCGCGATTGATTCTTCTTCGTTATAAGCAGGAAGAAAAACAATTACTTTTTGTTGAGTCATTTAGTTTGAACATCCTTCCTAACTGCTTCAATTAACACCGGCCCTCGACTATGACTAGGAAAAGGAGCTCCCAACAAATAAGAAATTGTCGAGGCGAGAGAAACGAGACTGTGCTTTTCTTCTACCCTTTTTCCCTTTTCAATGGCATGGCCGAACATGAAAAATGGAACAAATCTTTCCCCTTCATCCAGGTGGCCATGACCACCTATCCCATCTGCCTGTCCATGGTCGGCACACACAATAAATGTATAATTTTCAAGCTTTCCTCGTTCTTTTAACCAATCAAAATATTCTTTTACTAAGGCATCTGCTTCTTCGATTTTCTGAATATACTCGTTATAAAGAACTCCTCGACTATGTCCGGTTTGATCGGTCCCAATTAATTGAATAATTTGAAGATCTGGATCCTGTTCATCCATTATCAGTTTCGCTCTTTCAATAATATTTCGGTCCGCTACATCATTGTGCATGACCGCTGTCACCGTTTCTACATCTTTTCCAAATGAATCAACGAGGTGAGCAATCCCTAATAAAGACCCCTTTTTACCAACTTTTCTTAAGGAATCGAAAACACTCTCTACTTTTATACCGAGTTTCCAAACCATATTTGACTTTATGCCATGTTCGACTGGATATGTTCCCGTGAACATCGAAGAAAAACAAACAACTGTTCTAGCTGGATAAACGGTTTCCATCCGATTATATTCTGTACCATTTTTTCTCAAATAATCGAGAAAGGGAGTATTCGCTTCTTCAAACCGCTCTTTCCTCATACCATCTATCACCATGACAATTACCTTTTCATTAATAGGCGAATCAGATGACTCTACATTCGAAGTAAATGAAGGAATGATCTCTGGTTTCCAATCAAACAGGTTTTTATGAAGTATGTAGGAAAACACGAGCACGCACGTGTAAAAAATAATTAGGACACTTACTTCACTGCCTGACCAAGTGACATTCGAGGCACTCCAATTCCATAACGATAGTAATAGAAGAAATTTGGGCAGCTGTTCCTGGGCATTTCCACTTGTTGAATCACTATTTTTCAATACAAGCTTCCAGAACCGGGTAAAATTAAGCCATGTAGTTCCGATTCGTAAATGATAGTAAAAGGTACCCCAGAAAAAGATTGTAAAGAAAAAATATAAACCAATTGCAGTAAACAGCAAACTAAGATTAACATGATTCCAAATGATGAGATAAGCGGTAAAAGGAATCCATAAATAATTTCTCAGAAACAATGGAAAGTCAAACAAGTAGTAAATAATAAGCAATGGCAGGATAGCTAGTAACCCGATTGAAAGATCCACAAGATAGGAAAGATTTCCTAGCTTTGAAATAGAATATATAAGTATAGTGCCAATTGTAAATATCGGAGTAAACGGCTTCCCCTCGTTTAGAAGGTTCCAACACCTTGCCGCTACTTTTTCAAAAGATGATGCTTTTTTCATTCTTGTTTTCCCCTTTTTAATAGTAACGTTTTTATTTGTTTGATTCTTGTGATTGGTGAACGGATTAATAACACAAATCCAACAATGTAGGAAAAAATAAACTTAAAGCTATGGCTAACAAGGGCAACCATATAACCATCCTTTACTGGATAATGAAAACTCGTTAAAGCTGCAGTCATAACGGATTCGTATGTAGAAATTCCCCCTGGGGTAATTTGAAATACTTGTCCCCCGACAGTCAGGGAATTTACCCAAATTGCCTTATATAGTGGGAGCCCCTGCCCCAAGGATTTTGTTACCCCCCAAACGACCGCTCCTTCCAAAGCCCAGCTTAAAGCGATTAGGGTGACAATAGTGACTAAATTTCTCCCCGATAATGCTTCTTTAAAAAATATGATATGCTTGGATACAAATGATGGTCGATATTTATACAGTATGAAAATCAATATGAGTCCCAGCAAAGATAGGAGCAATAAAAACCCTAGGGAAAAACGAAAGATAAAGGTTTTGGAAAAGGCAAGAAGTCCTATCAAAGAGAACAACACTAAAAACACCATATCAAATATTCTTAGGACCACCACTGAATGTGCAGAGATTTCTGGTTTGATGTTTTTTTCTCTCCAGGATAAGATTCCAACTCTTACTGCATCCCCAACCTTAAAAGGACTAATATGATTAATGAAAAGACTTAAAAACACACCTTGTAAGCAGCTAGAAAAACGAACAGACTTTCCTAAATATAATCTCCAAGCTTCAGCTCTTAGGAGAAAAGAAAAAAGATATGAAAAAGTGACAACCAAAAGGATGAGTGGGTTTTCAAAAAAAAACTTTTGGGTGTTAGCCAAAAATTCTCCTAAATGAAAATACCGATAAGACAGAAATATAAACGTCCCAGCGATGAGCAGCCCCGTCAGTCTGATCCCCCACTTAACAAATGTCCGATTCATATTTTTTTGCCCATTTTGTCGTTTCGGCACGTCACAATCACTTTCAATAGAAAACACCTCTATATTCATACATTTGAATCATATTGTTTACAATTTTTTTACAAACCTTGAAAACGGGAAAAACCTTGCGTTTTGTTTAACAAGGTTTTTCCTCCGCATTATTTCGCTTTTTCAACAATTGTATTCAGAGTTGATATAAGTTCGTTTAGTTGACCTTCTGCTGCTGCCTTATCTTTTGCTTTTGCAGTTTCCACATATTTCTGTGCTTGTTCTGTTAGTGTCTTATATGCATCTTCGCCCATTAGGGACTTAATATCTTCCCCGATGATGTCGATGAATAAAGCTCCTTCTAAACCTGTAATAACTGCTTTGTCCTCACCTAATGTTTCCTTACTTTCACCGTACTCATCAATAGCTATTTTCGCAAATCCACGAATGAATGCTTTATTTACGGCAGCTGGATCGATGGTTGTCACGTCAGTTTCAAGATTAAACTGTTTTTCGATAAATGCCGCTTCCTCAGGAGCATGGCCGTTCAAGTAACTATATAGAGATTGGTAGAAAGCCCATCCTTCAGCCTGTTCTATTTTTGCCAGGGCTGCATCCGTTTTTGATTCATTTGATGCTTTTGTTGCATATCCATTTGGTAATGCACCAGTTGCAAGATAGAAAGTCTTCATAAGTGATTTATCAACCACTTGCTTCCCAAGGTTAAATCCTAGCTGATCATTATTATCTATTGCTTTTTCAATTTCACTAAATCCCCCATCGATTACACTTACGAGATTCGTACCATAAGCAGCATCACGTTTTTCGACAGTGGTCTTTAGAATCGCATAATATTTCTTCGCTTCTTCCACTTCTGCCTTCACTTCATCTGTTTTTCCCCATTTTTCGCTTACTTCAGTGAAGTCATGTTTAATGGATGTGTAAAAAACCTTTTGCATTAATTTGTCAAAGAGTTGTTTTACAACCACTTTATCTAATGATCCGTCTTTTCCTGCAGCAAGAGCTGCTGTAATTTTTTCGTCAATTGTGTCCTTGAATTCTTCATCTCTATTTTTTACTAATTCTTGTAAATTTGATTTATATAATTCTGTAACTTTATCATAATCGACTTCTTTGCCCTCTTTTGCTTTTTCTAGCTCTGTAGTAGCTTCTTTAAAAACATCGGCATAATTGATTTCTTTTTCTTTTGATTCATCTTGCTTTTCTGCTTCCTTCTTGTTTTCTACCTTTGGTTTATTTGCAGTTTCTTCTGTTTTACCGCAAGCTCCAAGAACAATTGAAAGAGCTGCCATTGATGCTAAAACTTTAAATTTAATTGACATGGTGTTTCGCCCCCGCTATGTATGTATATTTATTGAAAATGATTATCATTCACACTCATGATTATAAAGAGAATGATTATCAGTGTCAACAAAAATTAAAAAAGTCATTTTTTTGACACAAAGTAAATGATCCTTTACACGACCATTATTGATTACTTGTATACTTCCGGAAAAAATTAGTAGGTATTATTTTTAGACCGTTATCATAAGGTGTAAAAAAGAATAGTAAAGGTGGTACATCGTTTGAAAATAGAGGTTACCGGATTTGTTATTCATTCAGGGGATTCGAATTTGGATTCTGAGCATTCACATACTTTATTTCTAACTTCATGGGACGGAAGACCAATTCATAGGCATCATTTTTCGGGAGTAACCACTTTTAATTCTGGGCATGATCATCGCTATGCAGGTACAACTGAACCTGCTCCTACCGGAGTGCCTCATAACCATCAATACTATACCGTTACTTCCCTGGATGATGGGCATAAACATGAAATTCGAGGCGTTACCGGCCCTGCAATCCCCTTGCCCAATGGTGGACATTATCATAATTTTCATGGAGTAACGACAGTTAATGGCGCCCATCCTCATACTCATAAATATAGCGGCAAAACTAGCCCTAGCAATTAGGTATAGCAATGAAAAGTCAAGATTATTCGCTAACACAAAAATGGTCATTACTTTTTTACAAATATTTAAGTTTAATTGAATAAGGCAGCTTGGTAATATTAAAGGTAACTCCACCTTTTAAACTAAATGGCTTTAAAAAAAATTTTTTAATATCAGCACTTGTCCATTCCTTTTTAGTTCTTGTACATATGATATTATTACCACCGCACCAGATATATATTTACCTCTAAAGAAGCAAATGCATGTATTGCAGTTGCTTCTTTTCATTCTTAAAAGTTTTTAAAAGTTTTTAAAAAGTTTTTTTGCACGATGAAGATTGCCCAATCAACCCTTGTCTTATGAAATATATATACATAGTAGGGTGTTTTTCCTTTAATATTCCAATAGGCGGCGAAAAGATATGTGTTAGGTGGATTATATGGTTACGGCTACGGTGGTAACAATGGCAGGAAAATAGATTGGTATTAATCGTTGTATTGTCCATTTTTAATTAATTATCATACTTTCCAGTTTCGTTTAATTCTTTCCAAAACCTAACGATATAATTTTTTCCATTGAGTTTTGTCCGTTTAAATAATTGCTGGAGGTGTTTTGCTTGGGTGATGGAATAAGAAGCAATTTTGCGTTAATCGTTGTATTGTTCATTCTATTAATTATTGTAGGAGCTTCATTCATGGGCTATTAAATTGACCAGAGCACAGGGCAGTTTGAGATAATCTGTCCAATTGAACATAACGTCTGAAATAAACGGAGGATAAAGAAATGACATTTGGATTTAGAGGATTTGGTCGAAGAGACTTGTTTTTTCGTAACGGCTTTAGAAGAAGACGGTTTTTTCCAATTGAAATCGAAATTGAAATAGAGAGAAGAAGACGGTTTGGATTTGGAAGAAGAGGATTCTAAGTAAGCAAATGAATTAAATTGTGTTTCCATGAGTGATATGGTCCCCTTATAGTAGACAGAATAAAGAAAAAATACTATTCTGACTCCTATGAAGGGGATTTTTATTTGTTATTAATTTCTTGGACAAGCAAAAAAATTAAAACTAATAGAATTATATATTTTCAGTTTTTTTAACTAATAATTGACCCAGAGAAAACTGCTTACTACCATTAATAGCTAAAAATAATGCCATTGCTAGGTATGAGAGTTCTAATTCATAACCCGCCATTTCTCCATTACCTAAGAAACCAGCGGCTAGTTTTACCTTGATTATTGCCCCAATCATTAAAAATACAAACAACGCTGATACTATACGTGTTCCTAGTCCAATAATTAAGGCGATACCACCAATTACTTCAATACTTGCAACAACGTAAGCCATTAACCCTGGTATTCCAATACTGCCAAACCATCCAGCAATATTTTCAATTCCACCTTGAAACTTAACAAACCCATGAATGAAAAATATAACACCTAGAATAACACGTAAAACAACTACACCCACTTCATTTTTTAATTGCATTGATTACTCACTCCTTGATTATTTTTATTAAATCTCATATTCTAGTATCTTTAATTCGAGATTTACGAAAAAATTTTTTTGATAACTAACATGTTCTATGACTCTATTTTTACATTTCCAGAACATTATCCAAACTGCCATACGCTATGACTAAGGTTTCCATATCGAAAGCTGCGGTGTAATAATGAAGCTTTTTGTTGATCGTCTGCTGCACCCATGGCATAAAAAATTGGGATAAAGTGTTCAGACCCATATGGAGGTACCGCAAATTCTGCATTTGGGGCCAGGGAATCGTATTTAAAAAGTGATGGCAAATCCCATTTTTCCAAATGATGTGCTAACCAATTATCAAATTCAAGTGCCCATTGATCAGCTTGTCCATTATCTATCCACTTTATTGCTCTAAGATTATGCACTGTACCTCCACTAGCAATAATTAATATGTCCTTAGCTCTTAATACCGATAAACTCCTTCCAATTTTATATTGCTCCTCAGGTGAAAGTCTAGAATTGACTGACATAGAGATCACTGGGATGTCTGCATTTGGATAAAGTAAGCGGAGAACAATCCAAGCCCCATGATCTAATCCTCGTTGTGTATCCATTTCAAAAGGTACTTCACTCTTTGTAAATAACCCTTCTATTTCTTTGGCAATTTGGTGATCACCATGAGCGGGGTATTGAATTTTGTATAGAGCTTCATCAAACCCACCAAAATCATAAATCGTGCTATATTGATCAACATCACTAACCATTTGGACTTTAGACTCCCAATGAGCGGAAAACAAAACAACCGCCTTTGGCCGAGGCATGGTTTGATCTAATTGTGTTAAAAATTTCGTATACTCATTATTCTCGATTGCAAGCAATGGTGAACCATGAGCTACAAATAATGATGGCATCATATACATTTCCTCCCTTATTTTTGATTTAAGAATTTTTTATCTTTGTACATCATTTAAAAGCCATGTTTGAAAATCGTGAAGATTTTTTTCGGATACTGTGTGCCCTTCCGGATACTTATTAAACGTTACGGAAATACCTAACTTAGTGAAATAGTCAGCATTTTCTTTACCCCATTCAAATGGCAGAACCTGATCGAATTCCCCGTGTGATATAAACACAGCTAGATTTTTATCAGGATTAATATTGTATTCTTCTTTCACAAATATAGGGATATATCCACTTAAAGAGACAACACCTTTTATTTTGTTACCAAGCGTTAACGCTAATGTCATTGAAACAATCGCGCCTTGGCTAAAACCTAACAGGTATAATTTATTTAAATCTAGCGGATACTTTTCGGATGCATAAGTAATAAAGTTTGTTAATTTATCCATTCCATCATCGAATACTTCTCGATGTGGTTTGCCGTAGCCCTGAATAGTAAAGTAAGCAAAACCCGGCCCTTGAGAAAGATGACCCCTTACACTAAAGATATAAAAGTGTTCCTCTAAACCATCAACCAATGAAAGCATATTGTGTTCATTACTGCCAATCCCATGCATAATAAACAATGCAGGATATTTCTTCCCAGTAACATTGTTCTTTGGACGACGCAGTTCATAAATCATTGGGGTTTCCATTTTGAAAATCCTCCTTGTACTAATGTATTTTAATCTTAAAGGGAAAGATTCATTAATATAAATAAATATTTCATATTTAGAAACAAGAAAACAAAAATTTTTGCATCTGTTGTTTTCTTATATGAATCATTGTTTTCTATACAATACCAAAAACGGTTCTAGCATGTCAATTGTTTTTTTGTTAATATGAAATTAAGTTTACAATTAAGAAACTTTTGAGGTGATTAACATGGATATTGGTTCTAAAATACGTGCGATTAGAAATAGAAAAAAAATAACGATTGCCCAAATGTGCGATGGCACTGGTCTTTCTAAGGGGTTTATAAGCAATGTTGAAAACAATAACACATCCCCATCCATAAGTACATTACAAACAATAGCCAATTTCTTGAAGGTTCCTTTACCTTATTTGCTGTTAGAAAAGGATGAACACATGACTGTAATAAGGAAAAATGAAAGAGAATTCACGACCTATAAAGACTCGAATTTAAAAGTCGAACACTTAGGTACTAGAGGAGGTTTGAGCATTAGGTTAGTGGACTTTCCTCCTGGAACTTCAACAGGAGAAAAAAAGGCACATGAAGGTGAAGAATGCCATTTGGTCCTAAAGGGGAAAATTCTTGCGGAACAAGGAGAAGACTCCTTTATTTTAGAGGAGGGAGATACCTTCAGCTGG
Organism: Neobacillus drentensis; assembly: GCF_036965245.1. Lineage (GTDB taxonomy): Bacteria > Bacillota > Bacilli > Bacillales > Cytobacillaceae > Neobacillus > Neobacillus drentensis_G. Next base: position 1,553 of record NZ_JBALPG010000225.1, on the reverse strand, counting down.
TGTGCAAGTGTCCCCCACTTTGTTAAAAACATCGGGGATGAGACTGCTGTTGTATTAATTTCAGTATATACTGAGGGGTCGGATCTTTAAGGTTAATCTGCCTGAAGCAAAGAGAATGAATTCGCTGCAGGACTCACACTTAGAAACAAAAAAGATAAAACCGATAAAAACTGGTTTTATCTTTTTTATTTACTCCATAAAATAACGCTTTCCAAAACAAATAGAATCGTCTAATTGGAATAAATATTACGCTAGAATATTATTCCTTTAGTCGAGGTTTAGCAGGATCACAGTCTGGTGGATCAAGATTCACTGATTCTGCTAACTTTATTAGATAATAACATTCTTCACGTGACATATGATCCGCCATTAACGGTGCTAACGTTCCTAATGCTTGATTACTGAGTTTTAGTTCTTCTAGTTCATGTAAAAAATTTTGAAATAACTTTATCTCTAACTTAGTGTCTAAATTCATTTTTGACAAAGCAGGGAACGCAGTCAAATTGGTTCTTAAATATCCAGCTAGTTCTACTGCTTTTATGTAAAAATTTTCAAATTTCTTCTTAAATGAATTACTCTTCTCAATTAAACTTCTTTCAACACCGTCTAAATTACAGGATATCGCCTCTGAATGACCCGCTGCATCTAATAACCATAAAAGATGATGATGTAGTTCATGGTATACAGGGGGTACTTGCCCAGCTTTTAAATGTTTTAAAATTCTTAAATATTCTTCTAATTCATTTACCATATGATTAAGAAAGGTAGGGGAAAGATGAATTTTGATTTTTCCAGTAAGGTGCTTTCTTATTAATTCTAATTTAAATTCTCGTAAATTTATTACTTCTGATTCTGCTTTGGCTGTTAATTGCATCAAATCGGTGGTGTTTGCTTGCTCGAGTAGTGTATCAAATACCTGAATAAATTTTGAGGACTGTTCAATCTCTACTCTTTGAACAGGTGCTAAAGCTTCATAAATAAATCTAGAATGATCCCCTAATATTTGAAGCCAAAAACGATGTTCAAATCTTGCTGTTCGCTCAAATACATCATTCATGTTTTTTCCTCCCACTAAAAAATAACCATACTATTTTGATGTTTATTCTGCCTATTTATTTCTTATGAACAAAGTAAAAAACAAAAAGTAAATAACTACAAAAAACCTCACTAGTGGAAAGTTCACTGTGAGGTTCAATATATAATAATATATTTGTTTGGCGGGACCAGGTGGGAATAATACCAGCCTAACGTAATGCTTCTAGCTGGCTTTACTGTCGGAGTTAGATTTATTAAGAAATAAGATTCTCTTAGCCTTCTGAATGAATCACTCCCCTGCCTATATAACACAATTCCCATTAAGAATAAACCTACAGCCATTAGTTTGATATTACCTTAATATCTTTTACAATCTCATCATAGGGAACGGTAATTCCATCATAGTTTTTGACCACATTTCCATCTTTGTCTATTAGGAAGAAGGACGTACCGTGGATGACTTGGTTATCTGTATCTGGTTTTTTTACAATCGTCTTAAAATTCTTTAAGGCATATTT
>NZ_JBALPG010000224.1:0-1367 GCF_036965245.1 Neobacillus drentensis | reverse complement strand
CATATATATATTATTTATTTTAGTTATGTCAAGAAGAATATTATGAATATAATAAAAATTCCGAAAACATGTTTAATGGTATGATTAAAGGACAAGAAAAATGCTTTAATTGATCATAATAGTGGTACTCTACATAAAAAAAGCCAACCGGATATATCGGGCTGACCAAAAAATTGATAGGGCTGGAGGTTTGAGGAGGAGAAAGGTTTACCTACTAAAATTAACTTTGTATAATAAACGAAATTAATATTTCCAATTCTTTTGAATTAAGCTGATTCGCATTATCAAAAAACTGTTGTACCAATGTGACCATTTCAGGACTTAATTCCTCACCTACTGACTGAATAATCATTCCAACAACAGCACCGACAAATACAGTAAGCTGCACTTTTGATTCTTGTGATGCATTCACCACATTGACAGTTAGTTCCTTAACAGGATTACCAAGGCTTTTTAGGAAAATAATTAGCACGCAAAGGAAGTAAGCACAGAATTCCAGCTTAACATCGACATTTTTCATTTGCTCCAATATATTATTGATCCCATCCATCAAAGGGAGATTTTGCTGATTTTCAATTAAGTTTGTTGCCTGGTTGAGAATCATTTCCCATTCTTCAGGATTCGAAATTTTTCTTCTTTCTTTTTGAAACAAACGATCCGCCATTTCTGTAGGGGAGAAGACCACAACGGATCGTCCTGTTTCGTTTTCGTTGGTAGCATAAGTTATTTTTAAAAGTCCCTGACATTCGAGGGTCTTCAAAACATCGTATGCAGTCCATTTACTTACACCAATTGCTTCTGCCACTTCCGAATAATGAACAGGAAGATTGGTTGTTTGATACTGATGCCAAATCTGGTCTAAAAATTCCCTTCTCCTTTTCGTTAAGTTTATCGTAGCAGCCACCACCGTTTATTGATTTTTTGTAATTGATTTTACGTAATCTTGAACCATCTCAACCGAAACGTTTTTCCTTGTCGGAATAAATCGCAGATTAATATTATTAATCATATTCGTTACTTCATTTATTTTATCTGTTGAAAAGGGATTGCCTTGTTTACATAATTCAATTGCTTCCTCAATATAGATTTCACGCTGTTGATCCAGAGTCAGAAACTCTTGGTAAGTTTTATTCTGATTAGCAGCATGTTTGATTAAATCTTTATGTACACTCATGATTTCACTCCTAAATTATGGACTGTTTCAATCATACCATAATCAAAAAGGGAGGAGAGCAGGGATTTTTCATCTCATTTATATAGGGATGGAAATATATTAAGTGACGAGTGACACAAAACTCTAAACTCTAAAAACATTACTAAATCGATGTTTAATAGATATGCGTATAGACTTTCGTGTCAATATTCCC
>NZ_JBALPG010000223.1:1367-1615 GCF_036965245.1 Neobacillus drentensis | reverse complement strand
CGACAAAGCATCCTCTAAAGAGTATGGATAAGGTAGGTACAATGTATTTTTATAAATATTATAATTATTACAAAGTTTAGTAACAGCTACTGCATCAGATTTTTGAAACAGTCTTAGGACTAGCCTTTTAGTGGTAATTGTTTTATTTTGATTATCATATATCATAAGAAATCCTCCCTACATCATATGAGATAATGGCCAGACTTAAAAATCAAGTATCCGTTAGTGCAATAAATTTAAAATAATCA
>NZ_JBALPG010000223.1:0-1327 GCF_036965245.1 Neobacillus drentensis | reverse complement strand
AAATTTAAAATAATCATTAACAAGATGGATATTGATAAGAAGCCAGCTAAAAAATACCCAAAATATTTTAATGGTTTTGGCAACTTTTTTACAGCATCCTTGGTAACATCTGCAGCATTTCCTTCTATCTTGTTAATGTGGTCTATTACATCATTAAATGGTTTATTTTCTTCTTTCATACAAACACCCCTTTGCTATATTTTGACATATATTTATTTTATATTTTATATAAATTGTAAATTCTTATTGAACTGCACCTTAATAAGAACCATAAAAAAAGACCGTCAATCCTTCAAGGATCAACGCCATCTTTAGATTAAATGGATAATTTCACAATTAATCAAGAGAGCCAACTGCTACTTAACCAAGCATGTCTCCCCTTTTTCATCAAACGCGTGCTTAAAATCAAACGCAAAAGAAGTGGGTCCATTCTGAATATAATAGTTGTATCTTTTGAATGCCTCATCCCATGAGACATCCTTCAGCTTCTCTGTACATATGAAAGGTGTTTCTCTTTATAAGGCTCCATCCATTTGCTCCTATCTCGCAACGCTTGCATATGCTTACCTGAATAGGTAAAACGATATAAGGATTGAAGGCTTTTCCAAACCGTAAGTGTAAGAATAGGGAAACCATCCCCCTTTATGGCTTCTTCAGGAAAAGGGACTCCATCAGATGAAAACGCCTCTATAAGTTGTCCTGATTTAGTTGCCTGACGAAATACTTCATATCCCACTTCAAAAAGTTCACGAGAGGCAGGGTGGTCAAAGGGTTGATTTAACCTACCTACAGTATAGATTGCAACTAAAGCCATAAACAGTCCTCCATCTTCAGTTTTTACCTATTTATATTCAAGTAATATGGGCTCTCATAACTAATTCTTGGTCAATTATCCTGTCTCATATATGAAAACACTTTTCTTCAATCATTTGGAGATAGGAAACCTGTTTCGAGGAGTTCCAAGCAATAATAGATAAACTAATGGCAATAATAACTAAACTTGCAACATTTATGTATTCCAGTAGTTCTTTTTTCAATGATGAAAAATCCCTCATATTTTTCCTATATAAACATAATTCTACTACGTAAATAATAAATCCTTCTTCAACTGCACCATTTGTTTAAGTACATAATTTAACAATCTTTTATATAGTTTAATTAAAACCCCAAATACCCTTGTAAAATTATCCAAATAATCACCGGTATGGTTTTGTTTAGTTAAAAATCAGCACCCAATTTAAATTAGCCATTAACCCCTGATTTATAACGCTAATTAAACAATTGACAATTACTATTGTCATCCTGTTAATTGGTATGCGTTTTACTA
>NZ_JBALPG010000222.1:0-2417 GCF_036965245.1 Neobacillus drentensis | reverse complement strand
AGGCACCATAGTTCAAAGACCTTCTTCGCTAGCATTAAAACTGCATAGACTTCCTGATCCATTTTCATTCTCTGTGGTGCAGCGCCTGTTTTGCGCTGCATGGAAGGCTAACGGGCAGGTTAGCTTAAGTACGCAAATTTTATGATAAAATTTATAGTGAAAAAAATAGAAAGAGACAAGTGTACTTATCTCTTTTTTTCATGTATTTAAATCTCGATAAAAATTTATATATTTTGTCAGCTCCGTAATTCCTTTAAATTGAAGCAGCAGTTGATTGTTTAGATTTTCTAAAGCCAGTTGAAATGAACGTTCAATTTTAACATAACTTTGTGTGTCAAAATCATCTAAAAGCTGCTTCATATTTTCAATGTAATATACAGTTTTTCGCAAACTGCTGATGACTAATATCTTTCGTAACTCAGATATCGAAAACATTCTATAACCGTTTTCTTTATTCCTTTCCGAATGAATTAACCCTTCATATTCCCAATGACGAATAGCTGAAGTTTTAACGCCAGCAATTTCAGCCGCCTCCCCTATACTCATTGATTCCTTTAATTTTTTATTTTTATATTTCGTAAAATCCGCTCTTTGAATCATTGTGAGCATTTCTTCCACTCTCCGTTTTTCCAGCTGTATATGGAATTGTTGTTCATTTATTAACCAAAGAGCTTTTTCAAAGTTTACGTTCTTAATCATTCTCATTACTTCATAAACAATGGGTATATCATAACCTCTTAACAGAGCCCTTATCGTAATAAATGCTTGCCAATGTATTGAGGTATAGTAACGATGATTACAATCTGTTCTTGGGACATCAGGAATGAGGTTTTGTTCTTCATATCTTCTCAAAGTTGTGGTACTGACATTTATAGCATTTGCAATTTGTTTAGGGGTATATATATCCATCTTTCCGACTCCTTGTTTAAAGTAAAACCTTCAAGTGCTACGATAATATATTTTAAACTAAATCCTAGTATATAAGGAAAAAAAAGCGAAAAACCGAAAGATTGCATGAAAGTTATATGATATTAGTATAAACAATAAAGGAGTGTCAGATATGGAGAAATTGATAAAACTCTCTGATGAATCAGTAATAAAAGTAGGTTTAGTTGGAAATCCCGAAAGTATTACTATTATGCTACCAGTCGCCAAAGAATCGGTTTATGGACAGGAAGCTGAAAACTTGCGGCTATGGGGAGTTGACCCTGAATTAGGAAGGAATTTTATCGAGGGACTACAAGATAAGTTTCAGGTTTTATATTTTGACTATGAAGGACATCGTTTGAGATACCCGAATCCTGAAAATCTCACCTCTGAAAAAATCGTGAAGGATTTGTTAGTAATTGCTGATGAAATGAACAGTAAAAAGTTTAGCTATTATGGCTACTCCTGGTTAGCGTTAGTTGGATTGCAATTAGCAATTCGGACCGACCGACTAGAAAGTCTAATCATGGGTGGTTTTCCACCAATGGATGGGCCGTACAAAGAAATGCTGGTGGTAACCAATAAGACGTATCAACAGGCTTTGGATAACCTAAATGCCCCAGTCAATGATGAACAAGTAGACAATAAAAATCCAGAAAATGTGGATTGGGATAATGTAAAGGTGAAAATTGATACGAATCAAACCAAACAGTTTGTTACGTTGTACGAAAATTTGAAGGAATTTAATGATCGGAAAATTCAACATCAATTAGAGATTCCGCGGCTCGCCTTTGCTGGTGAGAATGATACCATTATTTATGGAGAAAACTTTGGAAGTGTAACAGTTGATATCGTTGGTAAACTGCATGAAAATAAACAAGAATTAGAACTTTTGGGTTGGGATGTAGAGATTTTGAAAGGAGATGGTATGGATCACACCAAAGCCATGCAACCTGAAACGGTACTGTCATTGATAAAGCCTTGGATGATTAAACATTTATTATACCTTTAAGCATTAAGGCGAAATTTAAACTAACAAGGGCTTAAACCTAAAAAGGGTTAGGCCTCCTTTTTGTTTAACTAACGGTCAGATAGGTTTAACAAACAATTGGAAATATGTGGTAAAATTAATACAGATGATAAATGGTGGGGAGCGTATTAATGAAGGTACTATTGGAGTTAATGCGATTAGTTTTTATTTTTGTATTTGTCGGAGTCATTTTATGGACTTTTATTAATTATATTTATTCAAAATTAGGGGTTAACATCGATAATTATGTATGGATGGTTCATACAGCTATTCTTATTTCATTTTTTGTTCTATATAGGAATAAATTGCAGTTAAGTGGATGGTACACTGGTAAAGGTAAAGAAAAGCTCCCAAAAATAGTATCAAAATTACATATTTCCAGTTCAATATAAATTTTGTTATTACCTCCAATACTAAGTTTCTTCTTAAGCTAACGCCTGCTTTAGCATTCCTGTAGGTC
>NZ_JBALPG010000221.1:2206-6186 GCF_036965245.1 Neobacillus drentensis | reverse complement strand
ATAAAAACAATCATGATAATAAGATTGATAAAATTCCTATAGGAATAGAGGGGAACGGTTTGATAGTTGTTTTAGATAATACAGTGGGAAAAGTTGAATTGGAGGATTTTGAACGAGGTTCGTTTAAAGAGATTGCGAATGGTCTAGATGAGCTAATTTCTAGTTTAAGGTTACAAAAATAAAATAATAAGAACGTTTATGTAAAAAAGACCGTCTGATATGATCTGAACCCAAAAAGTTAGACACGGGATTTAGGCAGCTATTTGGGCATGAGTTCGGTATTGCACTGGACTCATGCCTTTTAATTTTGCCTTAATCCGTTTGTGGTTATAGTAGTAAATGTATTTTTCTAACTCTACCTTAAAATGCTCCATACTCTCAAATTCTTTTAAATGAAGTAATTCAGACTAAATAATGTATCAAAATGGAGATATAGGTATTATACCTCAAGAGATTAGAGATAAGTTTGCTGGTAGAGAATTCAGAAGCTTAGATGAGTTTAGAAGTGAGCTTTGGAAAGAGGTTGGTAATTCAAGTTTTGCAAATAAATTTAATAAGGCCAACCAAGCACTAATGAAATAGGGCTTTGCCCCAAGGGCACCGAAAAATGGACATTATAAAAGCTTAAATACTTATATTCTACATCATAAACAGCCAATTGAAAAAGGGGTGGAGTGTATGACCTTGATAATTTAATTATTGTTTCTCCAAGAATGCACCAAGAAATTCTTGATAGGTCATATCACTTTGGAAAAAAAGGAGCAAGCTTAAAAAAACATTATAGGAGGTAGGTGTTAAGGTGAAGCAAGAAAGTATAAGAAAACTAGTTAAGGAAGTAATGGATAAAAGATACCTCTTAGAACCTACGGATAAACTAATTATGGAACTTCAGTCACTCGTAACTTTTCCTGATGTAAGTGATTTATTTTATACGGATCATGGTTATGAATACATCAGTAATAGAATATTCGATTATGAGAACAGAAAAAAAGATAACCTATCAAGAAAAGAATTGATTGATATGGTCACTAAGATACAAGATGTTTCTGGGAAGGAGTATGAAATTGAAAATCTATTACTAATAGTAGAAAATGCAGTAAAGAATCCAGACATCTCAGATTATATATACTATTCAGATGAAGATTTAACAGCTGAGCAAATTATAGAGAAAGCACTTGCAAGTGAATAGTTTGACAGCGAAGTAAGAGTAATACTAAGGTTTTGGGCATTGTGTAAATAATGGGTTAAGCAGATTATTTTTGAACTCAAAAGATTTTATGATTTAAAAATAACCTGACAATTGCATCAAAAACTCATGAAGCCAGGTAAACCTGTAAAAAAAACTTTAAACTGACTACTCGATTTAAATTTACACACCAGAATGACAAAGCTAGTTATATTAAGTTGGTAACCTAACAGGCAAATAAGGCAAGTGAACAAAAAGCAAATTGGAAAAAAGACTATGATACGTTTGAAAAATGAGACTCCATGAAAGTTATACCATCATGGAGTTTTAGTTATTACTAGAAAACAGAGAAACGAATGAGAATTGGGCGAGATGGCATTTTTCATGGCAGGGATATTTATAGTATTACATAGCCAACAAACTAACGAGAATGACTAAGCTCGTGGCGATAAACAAAGGTAACGAGAAATTGTATTCTTTTGCTACCTTGGCTGCCTAATTAGTGCTAACTCAGGTTGTGAGAGGTCATCTTCTTTAGGATTTCATTAAAATCAATAGATATGCCGATCGGAATGATATTTGGTTTAACCTACAGCAGATGGAAACCGGCATTATGAATAACTTGCCGAAAGCATACCTGACGGCGAACAGGGAGCCGTTCCCTACCTTTTTCTTATCAGACGAAGAGAAAGAAAGGGAAATAGAAAAAAGCAGAAGCAATCAAGCAAAGCTGCAAATGATCCGCCGTGAAATCCAATCTTCACAAAGATCCCTCGACAACAAAATGGAACAGCTTTGGCGACTGTATGACTCAAAGGTGAAGAAATTTGAAATCGTCGATGATCAATATCAAGTTAAAGCTTTAAAAATGAAATACAAGTATACGAGCATTTTTGAAGGCATGTGGGATGCGATCGAGGATATGTCAAAGGATGTATTTGATCTCCTGAGAGGTGTAGCCGTCGGTCTGTACTCAATTGTAACTGGATTGGCAACACTCGTCATAGACGCGGGCATCGTAGCCGTATCCAGTGTGATTCCAGACACAATCGAGCCTGACTTCATCAATAAAGCAGCCAATAAAAGAATCGATCAATACACCGAAGCACTCGTCGAAGCGATCAAAGACCCGATCGGTGTAGTTGAATCTATCTCTCAATCGATCTCGGATACCTATGAAGAGGAAGGTATCATGTACGTAACAGGAAATGCGGCTTCCTCATTCATACCTATTGTGGGGATGGCCACTAAACTTTCAAAGATATCAAAGCTGACCAGCAAAATTCCTGACTCAAAACCAAAGTCGGTTTCTGATACAATAAAAGCAAAGGTAGATGACCTCGTCAAGAACAATAAGGTCTTTGAAGGTTTCAAGAAGGGGACTCTTCAGTTTGTAAAGGGCGTCAAGGGCGGAGCCGTTATTTTTATGGATGGCGTAGTAGGCGGAATGAAAAAAATGGTCAACCCAGACCATAACATCGCATACAGTACAAGTGGTACTTTGCCATGGAAGGTAACGAATCCTAAAATTGTTCAGGATAGGATTGAGGATGTTGTTAGTCAGTTTGCGGTGAAGGTTGAAAGTAAGGGTACGGGTAAGTCTAATTTAACAAATGACATTTATAAAGTAACGTCTAAAGATGTTCAACAAGCAATCAAAGGTTATGAACAAACAGGTAAATTTACAGCACAATTTAAAGGTTTTGAAGTAAAAGCACAACGTTCATTATCGCATTTATCTGATAAACAATTGAAGTTTTTATTTAAAAAGGGGTATTCTCCAAAAGATGGAGCGAATGATACAATTATACTTCACCATCACGTACAAAAAGTTGAGGGACCAATAATTGAGATTCCTAATAGATACCATGATTTAGGAAACAAAAGACAGCATCCATTTGGAAATAAAGGTGGAGTTGGTAAAGGAGAAGAGAGGCAGCAATTCGATAAATGGCGTAAAGAATATTGGAAAGCAAGGTATGCCAACGAACTGATTAAAAGGGGGATAATAGAATGAAAATAGAACTATTACAAGCAATTGATGAAGAATTTGAAATGTGTGCTGAAGCATTTGGAGGACCTGTTGAAGAAGAGGAAATTAGCGAAGCTGAAGATACTTTACAGATAAAGCTACCTCAGGACTATAAGATGTTTCTTTTGAAATATGGGTCTGGTGCAGTGGGAGAAGTGATTGTTTTAGGATTGAAAGAGGCTGAGTTTGTTGCGACACCGTCATTTGTAGAACAATCACTTAAGTTTAGGGATAATCTTCCAGAAGGCTATGAGAAATTTAATGTAATTGGAATAGATGGTGCTGGTAATCCAATAGGCTTTAATTTACCCAATACAGAAATTATAAGATTTTATATTGATTTAGGTGAACAAGAGGTAATTGCAAATAGTTTTGAAGAATACTTAGAAAAGGCTCTTAAAGAAGAGATAAATATACATTTTTAATGAATTAGATTGCTAATTAAAAACATTAATACTATACAGGCAAATAAGATTAGTTACAAAAAATATAAAAGCAGTACAATTAAACTTATTTTCTGATTTATGCTGTACAAATGAGAACGACAAGGCTTGAAGTGGAAAGAAAAAGCATAGGCTGTTAAAAAGTATATACTTCATGATGGTTGTACCATCATAGAGTATTACGTGCAATGATAGAATAGAAAACGAAGTACGAGCTTAGGAGAGATGACATTTTATTGGGCGACGAATATAAACACATGGAATGGACATAAAAATAACGAACTCGGACAAACTCGTAAGTTTTAACGTAGTAGTTGTC
>NZ_JBALPG010000221.1:792-2131 GCF_036965245.1 Neobacillus drentensis | reverse complement strand
CAGACATATAAAAGGTGTCATACTACTATAAAACTTACAAACTTAATGTTATTTAAAAACATATGAACTTAAAGCACTTGATTGTTCTACTAAATGCAACGAGTGCTTTTTTGCGTTCTAGCGTGAAATTTTAAAAGAGCACTATAATCGTATAAGTACACTAAGTGTTAAATTTTAAATTACTGTATTTATAGATTGTAATGGCTATATACAGTATACGACGATAGTAGAGGAAATTTACTCAACTTAGTGAAGTGCAAGAAAAGACAGCTAAGAGTTACTTAAATGAAATTACAAAAAAATATTCTTCAGGTTCTAAAATATCAAATGGTACTTTTAATCCTAACGCTCTCAAAGGAGGGCGACTTAAAGGTGAATTAATATTAGAAGTACCAGTTCAAAATAAACCAATTCCGCAAACAATTCTTGATGAAGTAACAAAAAACAGGATTATTATTAGAGATATTAAGGGGAAGGTGTATAATTGACTATGAAAGTTTATTATTGTGACGAATGGTCGGACATCAAAAAGAAGCCTTGGAACATTCTTGATGACCGTACTGCATACACATACCATCAGAAACATGAACCATATACGGCGGTATTAATAGAAGATGAGAAACCTAAGTATATTGTAAATGTTGCAAATGAATGGGTTTCGGTGGGGTTTTATGATGACCTGATTCGTAAGTATTTAAATTATGATTTTGAAGTTATGAGTGATGGTAAGATTTTTTTAAGAACAGCTATGTATTGGGAATATGATGATGAAACTGACACGGAAGTAAGTAGCTTGATTTTAGGCTTCCGAGAAGATGGCTATATAGCAATGGAAAAGAGAGATTTAAAGACCGGTTCAGTCGAGGAGCGCGAGACTAGCGATACCCTTGAAAGAAACTGGGATGTATTTCCTGAATTTGGTCAGTACATTCATTTGTGCAGAGAGGAAAGGTAACGTGTTTAGAGCACTCTCCAGTGCCTAAGCTAGTTATACGAAAGGTTGTTACATATAGGCACATAAAGCAAGTGAACTAAAAGAAAATTAAAATATTTGAGTTGGACAAAAAGAACAATGATACGTTTGAAAATAGAGACTCCATGAAGGTAATACCATCATGGAGTCTTATTTTAATACTGGGATAACGAGAAAAGAACGAGAAATGGGCAAGATGACATTTTACATGAGAGGGGCAGTTATGACATGGCATAGTTAACAAATTAATGAGAATGACAAATCTCGTGGCGATAAACAATGGGTAACGTGAAAGAATGTTCTTTTGCATTTTTGGTTAAAAAATTTGGGTTGTATTTTAACAAGAGACGGTCGTATAATACTCGC
>NZ_JBALPG010000221.1:250-755 GCF_036965245.1 Neobacillus drentensis | reverse complement strand
TTTAATTTTCGTAACGGGAGGGTGAAAAGTTGAACGTTGTGGGGTATATACGAGTTTCAACACAAGGGCAAGCTAAAACAGTATGATATTGTGGGGTTAAAAGGAAAGCCTTTGGTTCTTCATCATATTGGTGGTTGTGGACAAGCAATAACTATTCCACAACCATTGCATCCAGGGAGTGGAGGAATCCATAATATCGAGAAACAAATAGGTATATGGGTTGAATGAATCTGATACAGGAAGAAAGATTTTTGATGTTTCACATAAGAATCCAATAGGCAAAGGAGCTCTAGAAGATAAAAAGCAGGTTATTTACGACCTAACTAATTCTAGAGTAGTCTTGATTAGAGATTCAACAAATGAGTTAGGATTTAGAATTTTGACTGGTTTTCCAATCGTTAAATAAGTTTAGTAGGGGGGGATATCTTGAATAAGGAAATGAACTTTGAAACTTTTAAATATTTTCTTGAATGTTATTTTAACGTAAGTGCGAACTATGATGAAA
>NZ_JBALPG010000221.1:0-191 GCF_036965245.1 Neobacillus drentensis | reverse complement strand
GCAACTAGAGGATTGGGATTTTGTTCAGGGGTTCGTTAAAAAATATGGTATGAGAAAGATGAATGAAGAGAAACTAAAATGGTTAATTCAGAGTGTTTTGGATAATTTAGAACTTAATTGAATATTTGTAAAAAACCACAGTTCGGTAACATTTGCCTCTGTGGTTTTTTCTTAGCTCATCAATATAAGGG
>NZ_JBALPG010000220.1:0-1273 GCF_036965245.1 Neobacillus drentensis | reverse complement strand
GAGATCCAGTCTGAATCCATCAGGTTTAGAGATGTTAATAATACCTTTCATACAAAAAAATCTATTTATATATAATAAGTATCTCTTGTATTTCCAAAAGCGGTATAGTTTTTCTTTAAAATCCTGCAATATGTCCTTTTATTTAAATCCACCTCGCACCACTCATAGATGCTTTGAGTAGTAATCCTTCGATCAGGAAATAGCAGTTTAAATTCCTTCACATTCCGTAAAATAGTTTGTTCGATCTTTTCATGTCCTCCACACTTCCCGCATACAAAGTCATAATTTTTTATAGAAACGAGAAAGGAGTTACAACTTTTACAATAAATTCCCTTTTGCAGTTGGTCATAATTATATTTAGGCAAAATGGTAAAAGGATTTTTAGAGTGATTTAATGAAATTATTTTTTGGGCTAGTTTCTTGTGACCATCATTCAACTTAGACGGTGTATTATTTAAATCTTTCAAAAAACGATTTATCTGTGTTGGTAAAATAATGGGTTGGTCCATTGGGGCTTGATATAAGGTGAATTCAGGGTTGATAAAGATAACGGAGGCTTCAACAAGGTAATTTTGCTTGAGATTTTGGAGCAGTTGGCGGAATAGAGTCGCACTCCTTTTTAACTGGACTACAGGATTCTTATATTCGCGACCGGTTGTCACGGCATAAAGTTTGTCCGATTCTAAGTAACAATCACCTTGAAAATTTTTTATATCCAAAAGGTGAATAACTCCCTGTGAAATAATCAACGTATCAATTTGAAAAAAGGAATTGTTTACTTCAAGCAGCATGTCATTAAGGATATATCTTTCTTCTTGAAGACTTTCTGCCTGCAGGTCAAATTGCACCTCCCCTTCATATCCTTTTTCAAGGTTTAAATAGTGAAACTTTTCTTTTTTAGTTAACTCCATTCGCGTGTTTAAATATCGCATAGCCATTAATTCATCCGATTCATATCGACTTCTAAGTAACATAAGCCACTTCCTTTCTTAATCTCTAAGCCCATTTTATAAAAAATTTTCAAGATTCTATTCGAGGAATATGAATATTCTGTTAACATTTGAACATTGTAATCTAACATGACACGTTTGTTGTCTTTATGTAAATAGAGAATACACGAAAAACACGATTTTAAATCACCCAAGAATAATCTCATTGCTGTTCTACAAACTATGAATGTAGAAATTTAAAGAAAAAGGTACCATACTGCGAAAAACAGAGCTAATTGATTTAAGTGAAATTACATTGGAAAGGATTTAAAAAATGAAAAAAT
>NZ_JBALPG010000219.1:0-1017 GCF_036965245.1 Neobacillus drentensis | reverse complement strand
GTTAATTTCTGCGTGGTATCTGGTAGCAAACGAATGTCTTAGCTTATGCACGGATAAAGATGGTTTGCCAAATGCCTTTGCATATTTTTCAATTAGTTTTTCAACAGATCTCGCAGTAAGCCTCCGTGATTTTCCTTTCGGTCCCATTGGAGCTGAAATAAATAATGCTTTATTTGTCTTATCTACCTGATACTTAGCTGTTCTAATAGATAGGTATTCTTTTAGATCAGCCATTGCAACCTGGCTAAAATAAACTAATTGTTCTTTATTTCCTTTTCTAATGACTCTTACACAATACTTACTAAAATCGATATCGTCTAACTCAATGCCAACTAACTCCGAGAGACGCAGTCCTGATCCGAGTATTAACGATACAATCGCTGTATCTCGTTCCTTATTTAGCTGATAAAAGTTACTGATTTTTTTATTATCCTTGTTCAATTCACCGTATTCAATGGCAACAAATAAGCGGAATTTCTCATACTCATCGCCAAGTAAGATTTTTCCTTCCATTTTATTTGCCTTCGTTTCCATGCTGTCTTTTACTTCATTAAATTCAATCTTTGCCATTACATTACGATTAATATATGGCTTTAAATCAGGTGTTTCTGCAATATTTTGCAGGTAATTAAACAGTGATTTTAACGCAGATAACTTTCGATTCACGGTTAGTTCTTTATTATTTAATTGGTAGTGAAGATAGTTTAAAAAATTTTCAACCTCTAAAACCGTCATGATCTCCAAACGATCCAACGGGATTTCCTTAATGCTGCCGTTCCATAACTGTTCACTAATCATCCAATTGAAGAAGATCTTATAATCGTGACAGTAATTAAACAACGAAGCTGTAGAAAGTTTTCTTAATTTATGATTGATATATTCTTCAACATACCAGGGTAATTCATGAAGTAAGGTTTGCAGTTTTTTAAAATTAGTTTGTTTTACCTGATTTACCATGATAACACCTCACTTCTATTTTATCTCACTACAATTATTACGTCAAATTTATATTTTACG
>NZ_JBALPG010000218.1:0-4013 GCF_036965245.1 Neobacillus drentensis | reverse complement strand
GATTAAAGCAATAGTAGAATGGCTATGTTACTAAAAGATCTAATATAATTAAATTAAGGATAGGAATTTGTAAAGAAATGTACTTAAACAAACGGAGTGCTTAAGTTTAAGAACGGGGGGTGCTGTTGCACCTCTTTTTTTGTATTCAACAAATTATTAGGCTGAATACTCGAGTTTTCAATTAAAAGTCGAAGACACAGCAATATAATTACTGTGTCTTTGAGTTCTTTTGGTTGTTGCCTGCAAAAAAAGCTGCACAAAGAAGGAAAACAGTTCCTAAGCCAATACCAACACCTGCTGCACTTGAGTGCTGGGTCCACTTATACCCGCTCTCCTGCTTTTTTGCCAAATTCCATCACAGCTAATGAAAAAGAATAGGGTATTCTAGGCATTTCTTCCTATTTTTACCGTAAATTTCCTAAAATTCTTGTAGAAAAGAACCGTAGTTTAGTAAAATATGTGATATGCATTTACATTTTTAACCATTAGTTACATAGTTGTGAATTTCTCTATCAACAAAGCAATTTCCCAATATATTAGAGTTAATTATGCCCGATCTATAAAGTTTCGTTCTAAATGAATATAAAAGTAATATTTTCCTAAAATAGGTAAATGTTTATAAATTATTGAGTATATAGCAAAAAGTTCGTTTCATCTAAATGAAGAAAGTAGGAGGGAAACATTTGTTGAGAGTAAACAGGAAAAAACAATTAAAAGCATTGGCAATGGAAAAAATCCATCAGCTGATTTACTCATCAGACAGCACAGTACCATTGGAGTTTGGGCCAGTCATCAATGAGTTTGCGGATACATTCCTGGAAGACGAATCGATTTTTGAACATCTGAATGATGCGTACAGACAAAGACTTGCATCTTTAGATTTATTTAGTCAAGGTATCGATATTTCATACAGGAAAGAACATCATGTACATACGATCACCTATTTAAATCAGCAGTTTTCATTGGATGATGCTTCTTATGTTAATTACTTGTCCAGTTCCATCGAAATCATGCGTGAGGTATTGCCATTAGGCTCTGTAGTTGAATTAGATCCAAATTTTTTCAAACCGGACCCGTCGAGCTCCAAACCTGTAAAAGTCGTGATCAAGGGCAGATTTATCGCGCCAAAAGGGTACCAATCATATTTTCCTTATGCAGGAGTTGTGTATCCATTGGGGGAAATAAAAAAAGACACGGTCATCTACTTTACTTACCCATTAATCAAGAGTGTCGTCCATGTTGGTTTTAAAGACGAAATGGAAGAGTCCTTTGAACTGCTGATGAAAAAGGAAATGATTGTGGATAAAGGCATGAAATCGATTGAATTTTCTTCAGAGGACATGAAGAAGCTCCAAAGTGA
The DNA here is from genome assembly GCF_036965245.1 of Neobacillus drentensis. Taxonomy (GTDB): domain Bacteria; phylum Bacillota; class Bacilli; order Bacillales; family Cytobacillaceae; genus Neobacillus; species Neobacillus drentensis_G. The sequence goes on along the minus strand of NZ_JBALPG010000218.1, from coordinate 2,653 downwards.
AATAATTCAAAAGTAAAAGCAGGTGAGCGTTAATGCGGTTATATGATTATGATTTTTGTCACAATCTCGTCTATGGGGGATGGGATTTCGGAATCATCAATAATCTAAGAGATGCAAGAGATGAAATCAAGCAGAACTTTGAAGAGATGGATTTTGAGAATGCCTCCGTACACGAGGAAATGCGGGGGATTGTGGATGAAATGATCTCAGAGATCGACCAGCTGATTTCGACCATCCAATCCGTCCAATTTCGATAAGGTATAGGAGAGAATGTAGATGGCAAACCAAGACATCAAATTGAATATAATTGAGCTTCAAGCGGCGTTAAGTTCTCTTAAAGCAAGCATTCAAGAGTTTGATAGTTACACAAATAATTTTCGTTCCTCTACCAGAGGCCAGTTAAAAAGCTTTAACTCCGATTTTGTCGAGGAAATGGATGCTCTCTTGGACAATATGAATGATGACAGCAATACGAAATTACTTGAGAATCTGGATGCCATCCATCAAGCGGGAGAAATTTTAGTGGCTAAAATGAAAGAAACAGATGAGAAGATTGGCCAAGTGATCAGGAGTGGTTCGAAATGAAGAACGATCTAAAAATCAATTATGGCATTCTGGACGGAATCATCGAACAGCTGCATGTCTATAAAAATGCACTGAATACGATGCATTCGTCCTTGGCTAAAATTTCAGCTGTCATCGCAGAAAATCGAGGGGAAAGCATCGATGCCTGGGAGGAAAGAATACAAGATTCGCAGAATTATATAAAAGACTATCAAGAGCAAGTAAACGATCTCTTGTCCTTATTCGAAAATTATGTAGGGGAAACAACGGCCTATATTACACCTTTAGCGAGACATGCGATGATGAGGGTCGATCGGAATGATATTTGGATTAACCTACAGCAGATGGAAACCGGCATTATGAATAACTTGCCGAAAGCATACCTGACGGCGAACAGGGAGCCGTTCCCTACCTTTTTCTTATCAGACGAAGAGAAAGAAAGGGAGATAGAAAAAAGCAGAAGCAATCAAGCAAAGCTGCAAATGATCCGCCGCGAAATCCAATCTTCACAAAGATCCCTCGACAACAAAATGGAACAGCTTTGGCGTCTGTATAACTCGAAAGTGAAGAACTTTGAAATCGTCGATGATCAATATCAAGTTAAAGCTTTAAAAATGAAGTACAAGTATACGAGCATTTTTGAGGGCATGTGGGATGCAATCGAGGATATGTCAAAGGATATATTTGATCTTCTGAGAGGAGTAGCTGTCGGTCTGTACTCCATTGTAACTGGATTGGCAACACTCGTAATAGACGTGGGGATCGTAGCGGTATCCAGTGTGATTCCAGATACTATTGAGCCTGACTTCATCAATAAAGCAGCGAATAAAAGAATCGATCAATACACCGAAGCACTCGTCGAAGCGATCAAGGACCCGATCGGCGTAGTTGAATCTATCTCTCAATCGATCTCGGATACCTATGAAGAGGAAGGTATCATGTACGTAACAGGAAATGCGGCTTCCTCATTCATACCTATTGTGGGGATGGCCACTAAACTTTCAAAGATATCAAAGCTGACCAGCAAAATTCCTGACTCAAAACCAAAGCCGGTTTCTGATACAATAAAAGTAAAGGTAGATGACCTCGTCAAGAACAATAAGGTCTTTGAAGGTTTCAAGAAGGGGACTCTTCAGTTTGTAAAGGGCGTCAAGGGCGGAGCCGTTATTTTCATGGATGGCGTAGTAGGCGGAATGAAAAAGCTGGTCAACCCAGACCATAACGTCGTCTACAGCACAGGTGGCCCTATGCCATGGAAAGTAACAAATCCTAAGATTGTTCAGGAGAGTATTGAGGATGTTGTTAGTAAGTTTGCGGTGAAGGTTGAGGGAAAGGGTACGGGTGAAGCGGTTAAGAAGATGGGCGATATTGATGATCCTATTAGAGCCTACCGTGGTGCTGATTTAAGTAAGCTAGAAGCTAAATATACTGCTGATCAGCGGTTAATTGTTGAGATGCCTTATGTTGGTAAGGGGCAAAAAAATACAAACGCAGAAGGTTGGTTACGTGATAAAGATCTTTATTGGAAAGAGATGTTAGAGAAGCACCCAGAAGCTTTTAATAAGTCAAATAAACAAAAAATAGAATTAGGTTTCACGCCTATAAACAATCCGACATTTAGAAAGTATTTTCCTCAATATGATTTAAAAGAATTGTATAATGATACTCTTATACACCATCATATTGGTGGTGGGGGTCAAGCGGTTGCGGTGCCTTCAAAACTACATCCTGGTTTAGGTGGTATTCATAATGCTGAGAAAGCCGCAGGGGTTTGGGGAAATGACCAAAAATATGCTGAACTATTAGAAAAATTCTTAGAAAAGTGAAGGTGATTTCATTGACAATGAAAGATGCTATGAACAAATATTTCAATTTAAGAAAAGAATACTTTGACAAAGGTTTAGATTTTCTATTTAAAACATCATACAATGAAGATGTTGAATCATTCATTTATCAAGGTGAAATGGATGATGAAGAGGAGATTTTGTGGAAACCTGTTGAAAAAAATACTAAGCACCATTTGATGGACATTGAAGAACGATTAAGTATTAAACTACACACTTCGATTAATGACTATTTTAATTCTTAC
>NZ_JBALPG010000217.1:2909-3703 GCF_036965245.1 Neobacillus drentensis | reverse complement strand
CTATTGTGTTATGGAAGTTTTAGCCATGATATGATAAATTTAAATAGGATTTTCCATAAATTTCATATGTTATATTATGGCTATGATTTGGTTTAGTCATTTTTTTATCACCAAAAACAGAACATACATTCGATTTTTGCTATAAAAAGGAGTGACTATTATGAATTCAAGAGAGCTTTCCAATAAGCAACTCAGGGCACTATCCGAATTTGAACTTAATAACAAAGAATTTCTTATAAATCCAATAATACAAAATTTTTTAAAAAACAAACAAAACTACCAACTTTTTCTAGATAGCATTTGTGATCCAACTGATGAAAATATAGAAAAATTAGATCGGAATTTTAAAATATTTTATTTTGACATACGTTTTATTTCTTTTATTTCTTCATCTTTATATTTTAACGCAGTTAATTTTAACAAAAGACAAAGAAAATATTCTTCTAGAAATCTATTAACCATTGATAGTACCATCCAACACGAAGAAGAAACCACTTTTAAAGATATGATTGAAGACCCTGAATCAGAAATTACTGTAGATAAGCTATCTATAAGTAATGACATAACCGATTATTTAATACATCCAATATTGTATAAGGCAGTTCAAAGTTTATCTGTAAAGCAAAAAGAAGTACTAAATTTGGTTTATATAAAAGGACTATCCGATACAGAAATAGCCAAATATCTTAACAAATCACAACAAGCTGTTTCAAAAATTCATAAGATTGCATTAAGAAAAATTCATAACTATATTAAGGAGAATGGAGGATAACATTTATGACAACTACCGATTT
>NZ_JBALPG010000217.1:0-2886 GCF_036965245.1 Neobacillus drentensis | reverse complement strand
ATTTACCTCAATGGATTACCATACTTGGTAATTTCGGGTTTCCTATTTGTATATCGATTTATCTTTTAATACGATTTGAAAAAAAAATTGATAATTTAGGAGAAATAATCTCACAACTTTCCGAAGTGATAAAAGAAAAAAGATAGGACTGAATGGTATGGCGAAAATTTTATATGAACTCGTAAAAAAGGCAAAGCACGATAATACTGCATTACAAACTATCATTAATATGTTTGAACCAAAGTTAAAAAAATCTATTTATATGACAAATTTGAATGATAGAGAAGATTTAGCGCAAGAATTAAAACTTAAAATGGTTTCATACATTAAGGGATATGATATTGAATCTATTCCGGGATTTTGGGAAATTAAAGAAAGAGTAGACACAGATAAAATTGCAAAAAAGTCATAAAATATTCTACTCAATTTTTTATACAAAGCAATTATTATTAGACTTTAATGAGGAAACACATGTGGGAGCAAAGGCATTGGTTGTTAGAACTAGGTAAATGTTTTTGGTGGAAAAACTAGTTTTGTACTGCGCCGGAAACAGGTAAAAGTGTATCTATTAACAAAACAGCCGATGTCTGCTTCAATATACAGTTTACTAAACTGCTTCGTTCGCACAATAAGAAAAGCTGCCACAATGACAGCTTTGATCTACAACTATCGCCCCCGTGGGACTAGATCCCGTCAGCTAAACTGTTCACCCCCTACTTGTATAAACATGTTTCAGGCTGGTTGAGACCATGATCCCGTTTAACAAGTGAACCTATGACCACAAAAATAAGCGTTAATTCTTAAAAAAAGCGTTAATCCTTCTTAGATTAACGTCCCTTTAGTTGGATAAATCAACTGTGTAAAGATAAAAATTCTTTAGTTATAGAGCTTAACTGATTAGTGACATTAGGTGAATTAAAAACATCTTGTAATAAATTTAAGTAATATTTCTTTTGCTCTCCCTCACTACCATTTATTATTCGATTCAACATCCACACTGTAAGAGAAGTCGGGAACCTTTGTATTGATTGAACCAACTTTTCTTCATAACCATTTCCGTAGAACTTTTCAACAAAATGCACTAATGGACCTGGTGATCCAAAATCAACATCAGGATTCTGTTCTATCAGCTTAAGAATAGGTTCAACAGCATTAAAGGCATTTTCATAACTTTCGATTTCTTCAGTAACATCATAAGCAATATCCATAAAGTTTTCTCTACAAACATAAATTTTTAGAATTTCTAATTGATTATTCAATTTGTCATCCATAAAATCACCTCTACAAATATGAATTATAACTGAATTATATCATCTTTCTTCTTCCATTAACCTGCCATTTAGTTCAATAAGAAAAGGCTGCCTTAATAAGCAGCCAAACCTTTATGGAACGCACCCGTTTGCTTAATAAGAAAGCTTACCATTAATCACCAAAAATATGAAACGAATTACTTTTTAATTTCCACATATATTGGAGTGTGGTCACTTAACTTAATCCATTCCTCGAAGGAGCCTACCTCAATAAAGCTTAATTGTTTTAGGAGAGTCTCAGATGCAAACACATAATCAATGTGAAATGGCCTATCTTTGTCCTTTCTAAAATAGTGTGTTGGTTTAGTTTCTTCGCCATGTTCTTCATTAAAATAGGTATGGTAGGCACTCATTATACCAAAGCTTTTAAGCAACTCCACAACTTCTGAGTGTGTCCCAATTCTTTTGATATAATCAAATATCTTATTACTGTTCCAATCACCTGCGATAATACAGGGGTCATTAAGCAAAGATTTATAGTGATTTAATGCTAAATAAATTTGTCCAATATAACTGTAATATTTTTTATTTGTATTTTGTGCCCAAATTGCAAACAAATTAAAATTTTGGTCGCCTGAGACTATTAAAGGAATTATATAACGAAAATCCTTATTATATGATGGATGAATATCTATTTGATAGTTATTGTTTAATGTGATAATTCCAATGCCTTTGTTTGGATTGTCTCCAAACCAAAGGAACTGATTGATTGATTGTATTTTGTTACTTTTCCTCCATTTTTCAGGAGCTTCACACTCAGGGATTACTAGTATATCAGCTGAGAATGGAAGTATCTCTTCGATTTTATCTCTAAATCGCATTGCAGCATTCCATGTAACAAGTTTCATACATTTTCCCCCATAACTTCAAATATAAGCTTAAATGTACCTATATTTTAAATTACAATTCAACATAAAAGGCACTTCTCCTTCTTTAAGAAATGTACCCCTTTAGTTAAGTAACAAATGTTTATCAAATATGTAATTTCAGTAGTAATCTATATTTTGATTATTTTTACTCCCAAGTTGTAAATGAGATTACCAATTTCTAATACACCTTGCACACAAAAATGAAGCTGCAAAAGGAATTAACGGCTTCATAGTACCCCCGCAATTTGAACACTCACCAAATTTCACTACATTAAATTTAATTTTACCACTGTCTATTGGCATAACTAGTGAGGCATGACCTTCCATAAGGAGTATTGGAACAATATAAGAAGCTATAGCTGTTTTTGTAATATTATTCATTAGCCATTCCCCAAGACTATCTTTGGGAGGATCTGTTCTTGAAGTCCCGATTGTGACTGTTCGCCCCTTAAAAGTATCAAGTAACTTGGTATATTGTTCTTTACTTAGTTTAACAGGTGAACTAGATTTTCCAAAAAAAATCTCCTTATTTCCATTTGAAATATATTTAAACGGTTTCTTTTTCACGATCGTTTTCATGTCATGCATAATTTCATACATTAACTAACTCACCTCATCAACTTTTGTAGCTTTAACTAACTTCTTCAACAGAGTTAGAAAATCCTTCTTCCACTAAACTGCCCTTTAGTTTAAGTTATCATGAACGA
>NZ_JBALPG010000216.1:0-4326 GCF_036965245.1 Neobacillus drentensis | reverse complement strand
TATCACGGCTATATCATATGTTTGATTATTTTTATTAAGAAGTTTTTTATTTGAAAATTTAAAGTTAGTTATCTCCATGTGTTTATTCGTTTCTCCATCTAATTTTTCACTATATAGTTTTAAAATATTTTTTATTGCCACTGCCTTATCATTTGTGAAAAAAACAGGGAAATAGGTTGGTGTATATCGTGGGAGTTTCTTTTCATACTCCCAGATGGTAGCGATAGCTCCATTTGCAATAGCATCTAAAAGTTCCCCTGACTCTTCATTTATTGGAATAAATAAACCTTTAGGCTGAACAGTATTTGCTTGATCCGTAACAGTATAAAACATCATGTCATCCTGGATTCCTTGGTTATCAGTAAACAAACTTGCCAAGTCTTTCAGAGCTAAAAGCATTGCTATCTCCCCTCAATTGCTTCCCTAGCAACAAGCCGGTCATCAAAGTCATGAACAACGTTACCTATAGTCTGATAGGTTTCATGTCCTTTACCAGCGATTAAAATGACATCACCAGCTGCTGCCTGATTGACAGCCGTATAAATAGCTTCTTTACGATCAGGTATGACTTGATATGTTTCACCTTGTACACCTGCTTCCATTTCCTTCAATATTGCTAATGGATCTTCACTTCTTGGATTATCTGAAGTAAAAATCGGGTCTGTTGCCATCCTGCAAGCAATTTTCGCCATCAATGGCCGTTTCGTTCGGTCACGATCTCCACCGCAGCCGACAATAACGAAAACCCTTTTCTTCGCAAAATGTTGAATCGTCTTTAATACATTTTCCAAACTATCTGGTGTGTGTGCGTAATCAACAATCACTGTAAAATCCTGATCTGCATTAACAAGTTCGAACCTTCCTGCAACCCCCTCAACATCTTCGATAGAATGAATGACATCCTTAATCCCAATACCTGATACTATTGCAGCAGAGATACTTGCTAAGACATTATAAACACTAAATTTACCAATTAACTGCATTTGAATTGGATAGATGTCATTATCAATAATGAGATCAAAATTAGTGCCTCTCGGAGTCATTTGAATATTTTTTGCCTGAAGATCCGCCTTTTGATCAATTCCATATGTAATCACATGTGCAGCCGTTGACCTCCTGTACATTTCTGAGGCTGGGTCATCTGCATTTAAGACTGCAAATTTTGGGTTATTATAGTCATAGGTATTGCCTAGCTGGGCAAACAACAAGCTCTTGGAACGTTTATATTCCTCCATTGTTTTATGGTAATCCAGATGGTCCTGCGTCAGGTTTGTGAAAACAGCCACATTATATTCACATCCATGAACCCTTCCTAAATCAAGGGCATGCGAAGAAACCTCCATTACGGCTAAACCGACACCGGCATCAACCATTTGTTTAAATGTTTTTTGAAGTGTCAGGCTTTCTGGAGTTGTGTTTTTCGTTTCAAATGTCTCATCAGCAATTTTTGTGTACATAGTGCCAATCAAACCTGTTTTTTTCCCTGCATCAGCAAATATTTTTTCAATCAAATGACTGGTTGTTGTTTTTCCATTCGTTCCCGTGATGCCGATTAAATGCAGCTGTTTTGTGGGCTGCCCGTAAAAAACATTAGCGAGTACTGCCATTGCTCTTGTTGTATCGGTAACAACGATAACAGGTACATCAAGGTCTAACGGACGCTCAGCAAGTATTGCCACAGCGCCATTGGTAACAGCGGATGCTGCAAAATCATGACCGTCGACTGTGTAACCTTTAATACAAATAAATAAGCTCCCTTTTTTCACCTTCCGGTTATCGTTTTCAATTGATGTAATTTCCGGATCTTCTCCCATAAAAGGATGGATCGGATGCAAATACTCAAGCAGCTTTTGTAGCTTCATTTTCTCTCAAATCCTCTCATTACCTTACATATCCATTCACCAGTATTTACCTAAAAATAACTCCTTACGAAAGTTCCATCTTATTTTACATTAAATTATTTTATTTTGCTATTTAGTTATATAGGTTAAATAAAATTTTAGGCGGCGGAAAACATTCCGGCCGCCCTTTCGGTTCTTTTTGTCTACTTCATGTTAATCTCCTTTTCCAAAGTAAAGTCTTATTTTTGAGCCTTCCTTTACCTTAGTACCAGGTTTAGGAGATTGTCTTACAACAACATCGCCTTCTCCACTACTATCGACTCTTAAATTAATAAGCTGTTCCATAAGTTCACTTTTTGTTAGTCCAACAAAATCAGGGAGTTTTAGTAATGGAGTATCAGGGTATTTTATCTCCTTTTCAATTTGATCTTTTCGAGGCTCTACCCCCATTGCACTTAAGCCGTCCTTCATGATATTACCAACAATTGGTGCACTAATCGTCCCCCCAAATGCTCGAACACCTTTCGGATTATCTACAGCAACATAAACAACTATCTGCGGATCATCGGCAGGGGCGAAACCAATAAAGGAAACAATAAAATTATTTTCCAAATATCTTCCGTTTTGCGCTTTTTGTGCTGTTCCAGTTTTACCTCCTACACGATACCCTTCAATAAACGCCTTGCCTCCGGTTCCTTGGGCAACAACACTCTCAAGTGCATGGCGAATTTCCTTCGATGTTTCCTCAGTAATAACTCGTCTTTTTTCTTCAGGAGAATTTCGCATCACAATTTCGTTAGTAACCGGGTCAATTAACTCTTTGGCGATAAACGGCTTATAAAGAATCCCGCCATTGATGGCAGCAGACACCGCCGTTACCTGTTGAATTGGTGTGACTGATACCCCCTGTCCAAAAGCAGTTGTTGCTTGCTCAACAGGTCCAACACGGTTCATATTAAATAATATCCCTGTCCCTTCCCCTTGCAAATCAATTCCTGTCTTCTGGCCAAATCCAAAATCCTTAATATATTTAAAAAGCTTTTCTTTTCCTAAGCGCTCACCTAATTCCACAAACCCCGGGTTACAGGAGTTTTGTACAACTTCCAAAAATGATTGGCTCCCATGACCGCCTCTTTTCCAACATTTTAGCCTTGCGCCTGCCACTTGAACTGAACCCGGATCATGAAAGTGGTCATTTTCCAAGTTAACTTTTCCTTCATTCAACGCAGCGGCAAGAGTAATTATTTTAAAAGTCGAACCTGGTTCATACGTGGACCATACTGGAAGGTTTCGGTTATATACCTCTTGCGGAACATTTCGGAAATTTGCCGGATCAAAGGTAGGCCTGCTCGACATCCCTAATATTTCACCGCTATTGGGATTCATTGCGATCGCAACAATACCATCTGGATTATATTTTGCCTCGGCAATATCCAGTTCCCTTTCGATAATGGTTTGTATTTTTGAATCGATGGTCAGTTTCAAATCAAGGCCGTTTACAGGATGTTCATAATCATCAGCCATCCCATTCATCCTTTGACCTTTTGCATTGGCGTAAAATTTGACAGCCCCACGTTCACCACTTAACTCTTTATCATAATACTTCTCGAGTCCCATTAAACCTTGGTTATCCACCCCTGTAAAACCAAGAACATGGGAAAGATAACTCTGATTTGGATAGTGCCTCTTGGAATCTTCACCAATATAAACACCATCAAGATCAAGGGCCCTAATTTCTTTTGCCTTTTCATGAGAAATTTTCCTGCCTTCTTTTATCCGAACGGACGATGCACCTTTCGTAATGTCTCGATATGCTTTTTCTTTTGGCATATTTAGCACGGCTGCCAACTTCTCCGCAGTTGTTGCCGGATCTTTAATTTGCCTTGGAATCACATAAACTGTTGGAGCACTAATATTTGTTGCTAATGGTATTCCATTACGGTCTACAATTTGTCCACGTTCAGGTTCAAAAGGGATATTCCGGCTCCACAATCCCTTTGCACGGTCGGTCAGTATATCACCTAAGATGAATTGGACGTATCCGAGCCGAACATCAATAATTAAGAAGGTTAGAATTCCAACGAATAGTGCAATCATTAGCCGTTTACGGACAGTTACATTAGAAACACGCATACAATGAAAAATCCTCCTTTTTCACACATTCACTAGATTATCGTTCATTTATATGCTTGTACTTTTTTAAATAGAACGGAGTCACTAGGCTAATAAAGCAAAAATCCCGCTTAAAAAGCGGGATCCAGGCTGTCGAATAACTCTCGGCAGCCTCTTATTTTATTCATTCACTCCAATAATTCACCGCATTAATTTGGTATATTATTATTGGTGTATAGACTTTTAAACAGGTCTGTTGATTGGCGCTCCAGGCACTTCGCTTTCCGCGGGCGTACCGGGGAGCCTCGTCGTCGCTTCGCTCCTGCGGGGTGGCCCCTGCCCCGGACGCCCGCAGGAGTCTTCGTGCCTTCCG
>NZ_JBALPG010000215.1:0-6126 GCF_036965245.1 Neobacillus drentensis | reverse complement strand
GTAACATAGCCATTCTACTATTGCTTTAATCAAATAATTATATTCTTCACTAATCCGATGACACTCTACCACTTGTGGGGTCTTAAGGAAACAATAGTTTTATTAAAATCAAAAATCCCCGTTTCCATTAATGGATCCGGGGATTGAACATATTGAGGGACTGACACTTCAACTATAGCCTATTCCTGTAACTATCCATTCTCGTTTCAAGAGTCCTAACCAGTACATGGAACGTGAATCCATCAAGTTCTTGACCGTTTCCTAAATAAGACTCCAGTTCATCCTTTGCAGCAATCAGCTCTATTCTTTCTTTATTTGCTTTTGCACCTTTTGTTGGCTCATTAAGCAGTTTTTCTGCCTCTTCCAATAATTTTTCCGCTCCAGCAAGTTCTGTTTTACTATAGGCTTCTAACTCATATAAACTGTAGCCGTACTTAGTACCATTTACCGCTTTTCTTTCCGTCATGACTACTTTTAAATACTTAGCATTTACATTTTTTAAATGGATTGTGTCAATATCACCGGCGCTAACACCGCTTGTAGCGGGATACGAATAAACTTCCTCGAAAGTATTTCCATCCTTTGAAGCAAGCAATGTATATTTCTCTGCCCTGGCTCGTTCCCAAAAAAGCTTCACTGTATCAATGCTGCGAGAATCATCTAGTTCTACCATAATCCATTGATTATCAGCCTCAGGAGCTGAAATATTGTACTGGGAGCCCCATCTAGTTAATAAATCTCCATCCGTTATATTTGCTGCACGTTGAGACTGATTGTATTCCGAAGAGGTGGTTACTTTTTGTTGGTAAGCAACATTTCTTTGACCAGGATCGTAAGATAAAATATTTTTAATGTTATTGCTTGATAGAGCTTTATTCATTACTGTAATGTTGTCGATTTTCCCTTTGATTCCTTGCCCGATTTTTTCCAAAGGCAGGACAAAGGTCGAGGAGTCATTGACCCGGCCGCCCAACTTATTCGTTTGTACAGAAGTAGAAACTTGTTTTCCATTAATAAATAAAGTCGTTTTCTTTTTATCCCCTACAAGAACAACATTCTGCCATTCGTTTTCTTTAAGTGAGTAATTGTGACTAAACGTATAGTTTTCAAATTTTGATAAACTTCCTTGGGACGTTTTCTCATTTCTTTGATAACCCAGCTTGCCTGTTTGGTTTAAGTTCACATAAAAATCTCCATCTTTCCCAGAAAACAAGGTAGCATCGTTAAGAGACCCTTCATCTAGTTTAATATCGAACGAAACCGAATATGGATATCCTATCCCTGACAAAGGAAGTTCAATGAAATTATCCCCATCCAACTGTAGTGATTTTCCATCATAACCATCAACAAGGTTCGGACGGCCTTTGATTTTTGCATCATATTCATTACCTGATAAGTCTTTAACTTTGTTATTCTTCATCGATTCAAAATCATATTTAAGGACTACATCTGTTTTGGACTCAACGAATCTCGAAGGGTTAGATGTTGGGATTCTATTTTGAACCTTGTTTACCCGCTCCATAAACTGCTCAGAGGTCTGCCCTGCTGTTTTTTCCCCGTACCACGTTTTTTCGGAAACTAAAACGACTGCATCTTTCATTCGATTAAAAATATCATAACTTGATAAACCGCCTGAAAAGGAAGTCATATCATTCCATACCGCAAATTCTGCACCTTTTGTTTGCGGATGGGCAAATGGCATGGTTGCCCCGCCATTTCCTCTACCGTTGTTATTCAAATCATTTACTTCCCATGAATCATATCTATTTTTTATATCCAAATAATCCGGATACCCTGCATTTCCAACAGGAACAATATACAGATCTCCTCCGCACGTATTGATAATGTCATACCCTAAACTATACATTTCCTGTACATCGGACCAATACGGAGCCCAAATATTCATCGTTGCCTTATTGCTTACCGGGGTATTTCCATTGAAGCCATTTTTTCCAATTGATCCCCAGAGTCTTGTTTCATACCCCTTATTATTAATATAATTAATAAAATGGTCTGTATAGGCTCTCATTTGCTCTGAATATTTCTTATCATACTCATCCGTACCCATATGGAATTTACTACTTTGAATGACCCTATTTTCATCAGTTGGACTATCCCCAAGAAACTCATCAAAAAGGGACTCAATAAATGGATAAACCAATTTTTGTTTTTCCGGGGTGGTAATGTCTAAAGCCCCTTTTGAAAGCATCATGTCCGGATTCACAGCTCTAAAGCTTTCCGCATGGTACGGTGTATCAATTTCTGTGACAACATCTATTCCATACTTTTTCATATTTTTTTGAAAAGCAATGTATTCTTCCTGTGTATAATACCCATCCTTCGCATTAATTTCTGGATATTTTTTACTTTCTAATCGAAAAGCTTGATAATTTGCTGCACCCCAATAATCATTAATGTGCAATTGGATTTCATTTAACTTAAACCATGCCATATATTCTGTCATTTCTTGAACATTGTCTAACGGAATATACATCCTTCCAACATCCAACATCCCAGAGCGAACTTCATATTTTGGATAGTCTCTTGCTAATCCTTTAGGAATGCTATTTTTATTGTCTGATTGGTATAAAATTTGCGTAAGGGAAATCCCTCCATAAAGGATCCCTTTTGTTTTTGGAGCACTCACAATAATTTTATCGGTGATCTCAAGAGTATATCCTTCCTCACCTAAATGCTCTTTCGTATTGTCGATTGTTAAAAAAATATCCCGAACACTTGCCTTCAAGCCTTTATGAACATTAATATCTTTTCCTACCATATTTTTAAAATAGGATTGAATACCTCGAGCTGTTTCCATTAAAGAATCGGGAGCAGTCGAATCTACCACTAAACTAGCTCCTTTTTCAAGTTCAAAATTACCAGTATAACCCTTCCATTCTCTCAGACCAGGTATAACGTTCGGAACCGGGTTATCACCTTCTTCATGTTGATATTTTCCTTCAACATTAATTGGAATATCATTGGATGAAGCTGCAAAATCCTTACTGTCACTTTTATTCGTTACTTTGTATAAAATATTTACCTTACTATCACTTATTGGTTGGTAGTAATTCAGATTCATATCGATAATCTGCTTATTATCGGATCCAAATAAAGAAACTTCATATCTTGGGTCTGGAGAATCAGGTAAAACAATTTTTTTACCATCATTCGAAAGTGTAGGCTTCATGTCACTCATATAGTTAACAACGTCTTTTGAATTGTTAAACTGAATATGTTCAAAAACCTCCAGCTCCCAAATGGAGACATTTAGTAATTGAGTGACACCAGGAGCAGGTGTGTTTCGCGATTTATTCGCTTTCACTCGTACATATCTTGCCGTTTCAGATTGAGGTAAATTAATGATTTTTTCTAAGTTTGCTTCTGAAGCATCCGTGTAATGACCGATTGTTTTCCAATCTTCTTCTTTAGCTGTATTACTAACTTGAACCTCATAGTCTGGAGAATACGCTTTTTCCCACAATACTTTTATTTGTCTAATCGTCTGTTCTGTTCCTAAATCTACATAAATCCATAGAGGTGCATTTGGATTAGTGGTACTTCTTTTATTAGATGACCATCTCGCATCTGATATTCCATTCTTAGATTTTCCAGATCGGAGACCATCTACAGCAAAATCAGCTGCTAATCTCCCATCATTCACTTCCAATCCAGAAACTTTAACAGGCTTGTCTAGTGCTAAATTTGGGTTTTGAACCTCTGCTGAAGCATTTGCTGCAGGCAGCAAATAAGCCATTAACATACATACAATGCATAGTAATCTGAAATAGAAATTCTTCTTTTTGCCTAACCTCAATTTAATCCCACCTCGAATAATAGATTTAAAGAGTTACCATTCTTCTGCGATATTGAATAGGAATACTATAAAAGAACCTTTTTCTTCGACAAACCTCCTTTCAGGTAAGGAATGCATTCTAAGTTAGTTGTTCTTAAGCTGTTTTGAAAACCTATTTAATAGATCAATAAAAAATAACGCAAAAAAGGCACAGTGGTATCGAACTAAAAGAATCGAAATTCTTTCGATCGAACCACTCTGCCTGATCTAATCAGTAACATGTGATAAATATGGAATATCATGTATAGTATAGCACCTATTGTAAGCGCGTTCAATATGCTTCTTTTATGTTTGTAAATAATGAGCTTTTAGCACAGGAGTTATTCAAATTTCTTATCATTTACTCTAAAAATCAACATCTAAATTATTAAAAATATGAATTATCTTACCTTTAAAAATTGATTATTTTAAATAACTGATTACAGCCACAAGAATGTACCATCTCTGCCATGTTTTTTACCAGCAGTTGCCACGAAATTTACCACTTGCTGTCAAAGTATTTACCAATAGAAAAACGTCAACGATTTTGAAGTAAAAAAGCCTAAATCCTCCTTATTTTTACCGAGGATATAGGCTTTTGGTCTTCCTCAATCACGCCGATTGTGGAGTATCATTTTCTATTGAATAGTATCGTTGTACTGTGCAGCAAGCAGATCTGTTATTTTCTCATCTTACTTATTCAACAATTGCGCTTCCTATTGTGGAAGATCTTAAAACTATACCTTGTTGAACCATCCTGCCAATAGTTTAAGTGCATTTCTTCCCATCAGAATTAATTATTAAATATTTCTAGTTTGAGTAATTTGTTCAACATATTTAGGCGTTAATCAACATTGATCAACGCCTTACTAGATTTAAGTAGGTATAGACTAAAAACGAGCTGCCAAAACTTCTACTTCTACTTTAAGGTCTGGAGTTCCTAGAGCCATAACATAAGCAAGTGTCATTGAAGGTGGAGAACCCTTGTGAAATTTCTTATAGATGTCTACAAACACTTCTTTGTCTACCTTTTCAGTTAACCAAATATTAATTTTGATAATCCCATTAGTATCTAAATTCTCACTTCTAAGAAGTGATACAATATTCTCCAAGGAAATCTGAAATTGTTCTTCAACTGAATCAGGAATATTACCTTCTCTATCTACACCTACTTGACCTGATGGAATAATTAATTCGGCTCCTTTTGGTACAATCGTAAGGTGACTGTAATCTCCAATTGGCATAGCAATGCCTTGTGGGTTTTTTCTAATTACTTTCGGTTTATACTTTTCATTATTGATAATCGCAAGCGTTTGATGATTTTCCCACTTCCCATTAATTTTAACATTCTCTATTGCAATACCCTCTTTATGAAACCCTGCTTTCTCTAGTACCTTAATGGAACGTATATTATGAGGCATTACTCCAGCTTCAATTCGATGTAATTTTAATTCATTAAATCCATAGTCTACAACTAATTTTACTGCTTTTGTCATGTATCCCTTCCCATTTAGCTTGCGGTCTAAGTAATATCCAATCCAACAACTCTGATAGTTACCTCTTGCCACCTCAGATAGTGTTACATTCCCAATAAGTTGCTTGCTGTCTGTAAGAAATATTCCAAATGAATAAACTGAGTCCTGCTCAGCTGATAAAACCCATTTTTCAATTCGCTCAACTTGCCCAGCAATTGTATAAAACTTTTCATCTTTTAGTGGTGCATAGAGTTGGAAAAAATCTCTATTTTCAACCTCTAACTTTAGTAAATCCTCCGCATCTGAAAATTCCAATTGCCTAATAAATATCTCTTGTGTTTTCTCCATGTTCTTTCCTCCTTCTGAAAATAAAAAATCCACAGGAAAATTCCTGTGGTTTTAAATAACATGAATGTATAAATAACCCCCACAGGAAACGACCTGTGGTTTATCTCCCACTACTTTAATTAGAGAATCTAATCAAAGGATTTAAGTCGTTTTTTTCTAAAATTAGACAGACTTCTCCCATGATTAGCGAACACGAAAAAAACGGCAGTTGAGTACCCTACACCTCTAGATAAAGAATTCAATGATCTTTTTTTCATATCGGTACCCCCTCCATTGTTTTATTCAATGAAAACTATATCACTATATGCAAATATTTTCAATCTATTCATTGTTTTAAGTTTTTTCTCATTAATTTGCCTTATCTTAGAAATATTTATGTATTGTCTCCTCTTCAACCATTCTCCAAAGAAACTGTAAACATTTTATATCTCTTATAAAAGTAACCGGTTCGTTACTTTAAGTTATCAT
>NZ_JBALPG010000214.1:4780-4958 GCF_036965245.1 Neobacillus drentensis | reverse complement strand
TTAGTAGGCTGTGTTAATGAGAATAAAGTAGCAATTTCCACAAATGATTTAGAGAAAATCAAGTTGGAATTAATAGAAAAACAAACTATGAAAGAAGGAATTTCATATTCCATAAAATTGATTAATGACAGTGATTTTGTTATTAGACAAAATAATGTATTTGTTTCCTATCAAATTA
>NZ_JBALPG010000214.1:0-4743 GCF_036965245.1 Neobacillus drentensis | reverse complement strand
CAACCAGGTGAAAAGATTACTCTAAATGTATTTATGCCGTTTGAAGGTATAGGCGATAAATCTTTGTTAGGAATAGATAATCCGAGTATTCAATTAAATGGATATTTAGAAAAAGTTGACAATAAACATAAATTTAGTGTTGGAGGAGATTAAATCAAAAATTAAAAGGTAAGTTTTCTTCAGGTGGAATATCTATTATTATGAATTTATAGATAATGTATGCATTATTGAATAGGTAGAAACAAAAAGAGATACTTATTTCATGTGCTACCATAGGATGTTTAAGATTTGGATACACCATTCATTGGAAAAATCGCATCAGCTAGTATCCTTATCAGGCATCTGTGACCAGCTGATTGCTTTGTTAGCCTGTTTATTATGGATTTAATCGTTCTAAAATACCGTTAATTTCATTATTTAGGAGCTTGAGGTCCCTTGTAATCCTGCAGGATATTGCCGCCATCAACAACGAACAATTGACCGGTAATATAGGATGACTGCTCAGATGCAAGGAAAGCAATTGTATGTGCTACTTCTTCTGGTCGTCCCGCCCTGCCAATCGGTGTGTGAAGGGCAGCAATTTTTTCATGCTCAAGCTGTGACCCTGTGGCAATCCAGCCGGGTGCAACATTATTGATCGTGATATTGTTCTTGGCTACTTCAATGGCAACCGCTTTGCTCATTCCCACCATCGCAGCTTTTGCGGCACTATAGGCTGATTCACCTGGAAAGCTGACTAATGGACCGGTAACAGAAGAAACATTTACAATTCTTCCGTATCCATGTTTTTTCATAAGAGGGACTACCCTTCGCGTCACGTTAAAGCAGGTCGTCAGATTACGGGAAATGCCCAGGTCCCATTCTTCATCTACCAGACTGGCGAACTCTGTAAAACTTTCGGGTGAACCAATCTGTGCCATTCCTGCATTATTGATAAGAATATCAATGCTGCTAAATTCCGCTATAACAGTATCTATAAGTCCTTGAACCTGTTCACGATCCATCAGATCAGCGGTATAACCTCTGGCATGGATACCTTTTTGATTCAGCTCATTTACACGTTCAAAGATTCGATCCGTTGTAGCTGTAATAGCTATTTTACCGCCCAGTTTACCGATGATTTCAGCTGCAGCAAAACCGATGCCGGAATGACTTCCTGCACCCGTAATCAAACAAACTTTGTCGTCAAATCTGATCAATGCCTTCATTTATTTTCTCCTTTATTATATAAATAGTTTCATGCTCCCAGTAGGGATTTAACACTTTCCCGGAATACATTCGTATAGTGTCACTTAATCAATACTCTTTACGGCAACCAGGACGGTTGACAATCCAAGGGAGATGATACTCTTTAATTATTCAACATAGTTAATTGCAAGTTGTATGCCATATTTAGGGTTGCCCAATTAATTAGCTAACCTTCTGCTATATTTATTTGTTTTTTTCTTTAGGTAGATATTCACGGTCAATTGCTTGATGTGGTCTTTCAAATCAACCGTGCTTAATCATTAAATTTGCAGCATCTCCATCAAATCAAAATGAGAGATGTAAAGTGTGTTATTTTAAAGCAAAAAAATAAAAAACCACTCAAAGTGGTTTTTTAATCGCGCATTGCTCCTGCCTCTCGGGAAGTCATTGATCCTTGTCCTTCGCTTACATCTTTTTGAATTTCTTGTTTTACTTTTTGTGCATCAGTTCCGGAAAACTCTGGTTTCATAATAGAACCCAAATTCTCTTTAGCCTGTTGATCCTGTTGCATACAAGTCCTCCTCAAATTATTGTTTAACAATCTTATTATTTACAAAAAAACACTCGGTATATCCCGAGGATTTAAGCAAATTTCACTTAAAGTAAAGGGGGCTTTTGGTTGAACAATCTGGTTGCTGCGGCTGCCCCAACGAACGGTTCAGGTTTAATAAGAAATTATTCCAAACAATGTCTCAAAAAGGTAATATTAAATTGAGCTAAAGTAATCAGCTGCCATTTTTGGTAGCTTTTTTTATGTTAAGAGCTATTGGGTATCTTAAAAATTTTTTATGAAAAAGTCTCAAAATAGAACCTTTAAAAAATACGAATCGTCTAATTACAAAAAAACAATGATTGGAGGAGAAAAATGTTTTATATGGTAAATGAGTCTAAATCAGAATCCCTAAATCATTTAAATCAAGAAGAAAAGCTTAAATGGTTAATGAAGAATTATGGCAATGATGTTATTAGAATTGCTTATATTTATTTGAAACAAAAACAATTTGCCGAAGATGTTGCACAAGATGTATTTATTAAGTGCTATGAAAAAATGGATACCTTTCGTAATGAATCAACTTATAAAAGATGGTTAATCCGAATTACTTTGAACAGATGTAAATAATTGTTTTGTATAAACCATTGTACAATTTAGCAATATTATTATTTTTTGTGTTAACAAGACCAAGAATTTTAATCATTTGCTTAATGTTTTTTCGGTATCGATCTATATTAGAAACTTTTATATTTTCTCTTGGAGTATCATCCACAATTCTGAACCGGTGTATGGTTCGAGATTACAATCCAACCTTTTTCTTTGTAGAACTTACTCGCTTCAAATTCATAGTGATAAAAGGTTTTTCTGTTATGTAATTGAGGGTCAAGTTCTTTAAGGACAATAAATTTCGTATCTTTGTGTAGGTACAACAGTGTTCTATCCTCATTGTCAAAAAACAAAGGAATTCTTAAAATATGCTCAATCCAACGTACAATGAAATTTTCTTCTGTTTCCCCAACATATACTATGTTCAATGTTTTGTTAATGATGGCATAGATACCAGCTTTTAATAATTGTTCCGCCACACCGTTCCCACCGTTTCAGCTGTTTTGTGGTTCTCTAGTAATACTTACAAATTATTCCTATACATATCAATAATAACTAACCTAATTAAAACTTGAAATTGTTTTAGATAAAAAAGAAATAGAAAAAATATTTTTGTTTCCTATCAAATTAAGGGATGTAGTGAGAAAATGTTGTTAAATAAGGATTTTAAATTTGTCTGGTCTTAATTTCCCTTACTTTTTCAGAGAAGTCATCTCCGTCCGTGATGAATTTCAATAACTCCGCGCCGAATGGCATTTCCTTTCTAATTCACCTAAACAATTCATAAGCCACGGCTTCCTTTGATTTTCCCCTTCGCGGAAATAATCCGCGCTGCGTCACTGAATTGTCATTTGAAATGAAAAAGATTTGAAGAGCCACGTCTTTCATAAATTCATCATCCTCGATGTCTTTTTGCTGTAATAACTATGACATATAAACACACTTTGTGGTAAAGGATGCAGGTCTGACTCAGCGGACATAAAATCTTCGTTATTGCTGCATACTACATTTATCAAAATATTTTATTGAATTGAGGTTTTTGAAAATGGATGAAATGAGAACAACTAATCAAGTAGAAGAAGTAAATAAACACCTTAAAGAAATTCCTAAGGAAGCCGAAGAAAGAAGAATTGAAAATCAGCCTCAAACTGGTAAAAACGAGAAAGCTATCGAGCCGTTTTAGGCACATAGGACCTGTAGGAAATCCGCAGGTCTAATCTGGCGTGGAGGAAAAAAAAAACAGAGTATGGGAATTTTCCATACTCTGCTATTTTTTTGGAATTGTTTGCTTTACACTGCCGGAGCTCTGTGAAAGGAGGCTTTTATCTGTGTCAGGCGTTATTTTACAACTTTCTTTAATTTTTCAATTAAATCGTATGGTAATTTATACACCGTATGGGAGTCATTTTCATACAAAATCAACCCTCCATCATTAAAAATTCACAATGAGTATCTCTCTTTTGTTTTATCTCCAAAGGTTAAGGTAAAAACATAATTAGGCGAAGTTGGCGGCAATACAGGGTTGTTTTTCTTCCCCCTGCCGCATGCAATCGCCAAAGGTTCTGTACCTGGTTACTTTTTTATCACCACTTCGAATTTAAATGAGGTATTATGAAAATGGCTGGATAATTCATGCAAGGCTGCCCGGCAAAAGCCAACCACACGAGCCGTCCCGCCCTACGCCATAAAGCCTCGCCTGTAATGTAATAAAGTTCTTGATTCAAGAAGTGTGTGAAGAAATCTTCTTAAACGGGTGCAAGGGTTTAAGATGGGATCACTGAAGCGGTCCTTTTTGTTATTGATCTAAAAGGGCAGTTTAAGAAGGAATTTCCTAATGTAAAAGCTAAATATATTTTAATAATGTTTTGAGAGGATTTTACACTAGTTAAACTTGGAGGATTTTATGTTTCAGCTTAGCCTGTTTGTTGAATGCGAGAATGATTATGAGGCTTTAGAAGTATTGCATGACATTATAAAAAAATTGATACCTATATTACCACCTATAAAGTTTACTCAAACAATCCTTACTGGAAAATTGATGGTTGGTTTAAAATTACATGAGACATTGAAACACCAATTATTGTTAATATTGAGAAAGCTGAGAGTATTTTAGAAAAGATATCCAATAAATGGTCGTGGAATAAGTGAAAGATATCTGCTGTTTCCGATGTGAGATTTCCCAATACGATTTTTTCCAATAATAAAATAAAATTTTAATATTTTTGGTTTGAAGACTTGGAATAATCTTTATAATGGTTAACAAAATAATCTAACTATGTGAAATAATTCACTTATAGTAGATGCAAGAGTTAAAGATCCCAGCTGCCATTTTTGGTGGATTTTTTGTTAATGACCTAAAGGGCAGTAGTTGAAGGAGAAAAAGGTTAATTCTATAT
>NZ_JBALPG010000213.1:0-4957 GCF_036965245.1 Neobacillus drentensis | reverse complement strand
TTCTGCCTTTCTTATTTTTAATACACCGATGACATCCTCGCATGCAAACGGTTATTATTGACCAGGCTACAACTCACCCCTTTTACAAAAGTGATCAACTTATTAGTAATAAACGGTACCGAAACATCTATTTGATAGATAAATCATTTCAGTTGACTGAATCCTTCACTGCAACAATACCATTTTGATTTAATTTGGAGCGTCAATAAGACGCTTTTTTTATGAAGGAACTGATTTATATGCCTATTTTTAAAGATGACAAACTCCTTAATCGTCTGCTTTTCATAAAGTGAAAAGGACTAAATAAAAGAAGGTGAGTATATGCCCCCATATCAATATCGTGATCATGATTTCCACCACTATTCTTACGGTCATATTTATCCTTATGGATACCATCATCATCACGGACATCATCATTACGAGCATTATCCTTATTACGTTTACCATCATCCATATGGGCACCATTATCCTTACGGTTATGGTCATTACCATTATGGACATTATCCTTATGGACATTACCATCATTACGAATCAACTTGACTTCTCCCCATGGATAAATCCAGGGAATTCTTTTTTAAACCTTCATCAAAGCCGCCTATCAGCCGGGGCTTCCAGGTCTTACTGCTTCTCCAGTTCATTACGACATGTAGTGAAAAACACATACCGCAGCCCAATCATAGGCACTACGCCACTGCCCTTTTAGCCCCATTGTGCGGGACAATGGGGGTTAAAAGGACTCGGCGATACTTTGTATCTTCTATTTTAGGTAGTTCTTGATTATTCTTGAATTGTTTATTGATAGACTTGTCCAAAATATTCACGGCACCCACTAGATCCCGATGTCCTTTCGCACCACACGGACAGTGGAAGTTTCGATTCCATTGTTTACTGAATTCTCCGCATGAAGGGCACGTACCAGAAGTATAGGACTCTTCCACAAGTTGGACTTTGACGCCTCGCAGTTTCAATTTGTATGTTATTTTTTCAATTAATTGCCCAAAACTCCAATTGGACAATTGTTGACGAATTTCTTTTCTTGTTTTCTTTTTCTTCTTCGTATTCTTTTGAACGCCATCCGGTGTTCCGATATAGAGTGCTTTAATGTGGTTTTCCACACACCAATCGGTGACCATTTTCGAAATCGTATGCAATAGGTACTCGATTCTCCGTTCCAGTTTTTCTAAAAAACGACGTTTACGCAAAATGAGTTTTTGCCTTTTGTTCGAACCTGGCTTTTTCCGGCCAATGAGCTTCTGAAGCTCTTTAAACTTTTTGTTTCTGTAGCGCTGTAACGAGCGAAGTTCTCTTCCTGTGACAATGAAGTGATTTTTTCCGTCACTTAAAACAGCCGCATGTATGAGCCCTAAATCACAACCAGCTTCCTTATTACCTTGTACTTGCTTTTGTTTTGGTACTTCCACTGCTATATGCATCCAGTATTGATCTTTGTGCCAAACGATTTCGGCACTTTTTATTGTATGGAAATCAATGTGCTTTGGTTGAGGGATCACTAAGGGGGATTATTGTTTTCCATTGCTAAACAGCAGCTTTTTATCCTTGCATTTAATAGCTGCCTTTTTATATTTGACGGAAAAGAATTTTTTGTATTCCCAAGGGTATCGCCACTGTTTTTCACCTTTAGCCCGCAGCTCCCTCGTTCTTTTGCATGTTTCTTCATGTAACTCGATGATGGCTTGAATCGTTTGCGAGTGTAATTGATGGGTGGTGGCATTGTACCATTTCTTTTTTTCTGATGCACTTGTCCAAATCTTATATACATCATATAGCCACCAATGGAGATCTAAGCAGTCATTCCATAGATTCGCTGCTTTCTGACGTAGTGTATCGACTAATCTTCTCTCCTCGCCAGTTAAACGGAGCGGAAATTTCCGAATAACAATATCGCCTTTCGACTCTTTTTTCTTCTTTTCTTTCATGTTCTTTTTGTGTGGTCCCATTTTCTTTCATCTCCCACCAGAACATTCGTTCTATATTTTTATTATACTAGTTTCTATTGGTAATTGGAAGTAAAAAAACATGGCTTATATCCCCATTTCTGAAGAAAGGGGTTTTACGCCACTTTTTTGATAAGAGTAATTTAATATTGATTTCCAGAAAAAGATTGGATGTTCGTAGCTTTACGAGCATCCTCTTTTAATTACGATCCAAACTTACATAAGTAAAATTAATTTAAAAGAATCAACCTTAGTTATTAATAGGTAACCTAGTAAATCTTCTAACCAGATCTCTATTCCTAAATCTTCACAACGACACAGCTTTCCTCTATGAACTTTTTAGTAACTTAGAATAAGAATAACCCATGATGTACAAATTAACACTATCTTGGAAAAGACTGGTGGTTTGTTTTAAATGAAGTTTTCTCCTCTCCAACTATCTTTTGTAATGATATTGTTTATAGGAATTTCAGACCAAATAATATTTCTACCTTACCTTCAAAATATAGCTAAGCGGGACTCATGGATTTGTATTTTAATTGCATATGTCGTCCTAATTTTTTGGGGGATTATTATTTATTTGATTTTGAAGAAAATGGGGAGTCAAAAACCTTTTTATTGGATAAAAGGACGGGCGGGTGCAGCCGTTGCTGGAATCGTACTCTCCTTATTATTCGTATATATTTTGTTTATTGGAATGGCTTCCTTTTATCAATTAATTCAATCGATAAAAATCTTCTTTCTGCCAATAACCCCCACATCGATTGTAGCCCTTAGTTTTCTTCTTGTATGTTTAGGTGCTACTAGAGGCGGTTTTAAAACAATTGTATATTTATCTGGAATTATCCTGCCATTGGTGTTGATCCTAGCGATAGTTGTCTCTATTGCTACTATGAAAAATAAGGAGTACTCCTTTTTATTTCCTGTGTTCATTCATGGTTATAAACCAATAATCAAAGGGACTGCTATTGTGTTAGGAGGAAAAGTGGACTTACTCATTCTATTGCTTCTACAGTATCAATTAAAAAAGTCATATAGCATTGTCCATTTTCTAGGCCTGATTACAATACTAATTGGATTAGTTATAGTACCGGTAATGGATTACACTGCCTCATTCGGTCCGAATGTAGCGGGTAATTTACGTTTTCCAGCGTTTGAACAGTGGAGGCTGATAACACTTGGAAGTTATATTACCCGTTTAGATTTCTTAGCTGTTTTCCTAATTCTTTCAGGGACAACCATAAAGGTTTCATTGTGTCTATTTTTGTTAACCGACTTAATAAAAAGAAATTCCGTTCAAATCGCGAAGTATATGAAATTCGTTTTTTCATTAGTCTTTTTTTTAACTATTTTTATCAATAGCGATCTATGGGTGCAATATATAGTTGAAAAATACATTTATCCTTATTTATTTATATATGGTCTAATCATTTCTATTTTACTACTCATTATCAGCTATCTTCCAGCGAGGAAAGGAATACAACCATTATGAGTTTTGAAAACAGTATAGATGACTCTCTTTTAAAGGGAAATTTAGATGGAGAACAATTAAGAGACTTCTTTTGTAATCATTCCGATATTCGCATTATAACGGAGAAAAAACACGGGATGACTCCTATTACTGCCATCTATCTTGAAGGTATGATCGATACGAACCAATTTAATGATTTCTATAATCCCGTTCTTTCCCATTTATCTAAATGCAACAAACAAATGATTAAAAATGATAGAGATATCGTTATACCCCCTATTGTTCACATATTGAAGATTTCAGAGATGGTACAAAAAGTACTCTCTGGATTCTTAATTTTGTACAAAGAAGGAGAATCATTCTTCCACGGACTTGATATTGCAAAAATTCCTCAAAGAACTCCTGAAGAATCAAAGTCAGAAATCTCAATAAAAGGTCCAAAAGATGCATTTACGGAAGAATTAAATGTGAACATTTCTCTTATTAGAAAAAGATTGAAAACAGTCCAATTAAATAACGAATGCTTTACTTTAGGAACATTGAGTCAAACAAAAGTATCACTTCTATATTTAGCTCATAAAGCCAATCAAGATATGATTGAAGAAATCAAAAAAAGATTAATGTCTTTTCAATCTGAGTGCATCATTAGCAGCGGGCAATTGGAACAATGGATTTCCGATCGGACGTATTCGTTATTTCCACTTTTTGACTATACAACACGACCAGATTATGCGATTGAATGTATGTTACGAGGGCGCTTCATTCTCATTATCGACGGCTCACCAACTGTCCTTATCGGTCCTGCAAATGTATTCCTTTTGATTAAATCACCGGAAGATGTCCACAATCCTTATTATTTTGTTATGTTACAGAGAGCATTTAGGGTTATAGGAATACTTATTTCTATTTGTTTACCTGGATTTTGGATAGCCATTTCAAGTGTAAATATCGCCCAAATGCCTTTTAGGTTACTTGCTACGATAGGCTTATCTAGAAGCGGAATCCCTATGCCTATTACTCTGGAGACCTTTCTGATTTTAGGCTTTTTTGAATTACTTAGAGAGGCTAGTTACCGTGTGCCAGTAGCTGTTGGTACGACTATTTCGATCGTCGGCGGACTCATTATTGGGGATGCTGCCATAAGGGGCGGGCTTACTTCACCAACTCTAGTCGTTATCGTAGGACTTACGGGCGTTTCAACTTACACACTTGTAAATCAATCATTTTCGGGAACTGTAAGTATTTTACGGTTATATTTACTAATTATTTCTTCATACTTGGGGATATATGGTTTTTTCATTGGCATTATAAGTATATTAGTTTATATTTGTCGTCTGGAATCATTTAACCTTCCATACATTGAACCAGTATCTTCTTTGAGTTTTAAGGAATATCTATCAGCTTTTTCATTTAATCCTTTTAAACGAAGAAAATTTTCTGAAAGGATGATACAAAAATGGAGAAAATAATATGATGAAAAGAAAATCCTATTTATGTGTATTACTTTCTTCATTCATTCTTATCTCGGGAT
>NZ_JBALPG010000212.1:0-6360 GCF_036965245.1 Neobacillus drentensis | reverse complement strand
ATTTAATTTGGTATGATGAATATTCTAATTAAGATAAAATGGAGGGGTTTTTATCATGGGGGCTTACATAACTGATTTAACTATTGTGGCTTTGCTAATCATTGCCCTTACCGCATTAATGGGTGTTATAACAAACAGCATTGGGGAAAAAGTATTCGGCGGTAAACGTCGAACCGAATTTGTTGATGAAAGTGCTAAATACCGAACAGGCTGGAAGGCTGTGGGAGGAAAACGGAATTAATTATAAAAGCAAAAAGTTCATTTAGTGGAATATACACTTAATCGCTTCCACTTATACCTACTAATAAAAAAACGATCTCAATAATCGAGATCGTTTTTTTATTAGTGTTTAGATTGTGCCTTGTATTGAATAAATTCTTTCTCCGAACAAAGAACAAAGTGACCAGGGGTAACTTCCCTGAATTCAATTGCTTCATTATCATCATATTGATGACTTGCAGGATCATAGGATTTACGTTTACGTGTCCTCTCACTGATTGGGTCCGGAGCTGGAATCGCTGATAATAGTGACTGCGTATAAGGATGTAGTGGATTTTTATAAAGCTCATCCGCAGGGGCAAGCTCAACCATTTTCCCAAAATACATAACGCCGATTCGGTCACTTATATATTTTACCATTGAAAGATCATGCGCAATGAAAAGGTAGGTTAATCCTTTTTCTTTTTGCAGTTTCTTCATTAAGTTTACAACCTGCGCTTGAATAGAAACGTCCAACGCAGAAATCGGCTCATCAGCAATAATGAATTCTGGCTCAACCGCAAGTGCCCGGGCAATTCCAATCCGCTGGCGCTGACCACCACTGAATTCATGCGGGTAACGGTTAGCATGTTCCTTATTCAACCCAACGGTTTCTAAAAGCTCGTAGACTCTTTCCATACGATCTTCTTTTGATTTTGCCAATCCATGTATATCAATTCCCTCGGCAATAACATCAGCAATCTTTAATCGTGGGTTTAACGATGCATAAGGGTCTTGGAAAATCATTTGCATTTTTCGGTTAAATTCTTTTAATTGCTTTTTTGACTTTTTGCCGTGAACATTTACACCGTCATACAATACTTCCCCACCAGTGGCATCATACAAACGGATAATGGTTCTGCCAGTTGTTGATTTACCACAGCCTGACTCACCTACTAGACCCATTACTTCGCCTTTATAGATGTCAAAAGAAACATTATCGACAGCCTTAACTTCATTAGGCTTTCCTTCATTGAAATATTGCTTTAAATTTTTTATTTCAAGCAGTTTCTCTCTCTTAGCCATTTATTTTCCCTCCTTTATACCAGGAGACTGACTTTTTTCCAACTTTGCTGCCCTACTTGCGACTCCTACAGTACCTACATATTGACTTTGACGTCTTTTCACAGCCTCAGGCGGTTCAACCTTTGGAGCATCAGGATGTAATAACCAGGTAGCAGCATAATGTGTATCAGACACTTTAAAGAATGGAGGCTCTTGCTCCAAATCGATTTTCAAAACATATGGGTTACGCGGTGCAAACGCATCACCCTTTGGTGGATCCAATAAATCTGGAGGTGTACCTGGAATTGAGTATAACTCCTCATCATCCGTTTCCATATTTGGCATGGAGCTGATTAACCCCCATGTATACGGATGCTGTGGGTTATAGAAAATTTCATCTGCTGTTCCTACTTCAACAATTTTTCCACCATACATAACCGCTACACGATCAGCAACGTTGGCAACAACACCAAGGTCATGTGTGATGAAAATAATGGAAGTATCAATTTTATCTTGCAAATCTTTCATCAACTCAAGAATTTGTGCTTGAATCGTAACATCAAGTGCCGTTGTCGGTTCATCGGCGATAAGAACTTTAGGATTACATGCCAATGCAATGGCAATTACAACCCTTTGTCTCATCCCTCCGGAAAATTGATGTGGATACTGATTAATCCGTATTTCAGGTTTTGGAATTCCAACTAGTTTTAATAATTCAACTGCTCTTTCTTTCGCAGTATGCTTGCTCATATTCTGATGCTTAATGAGCGGCTCCATAATTTGGTTACCGATTTTCATCGTTGGGTTTAAAGAGGTCATCGGATCTTGAAAAATCATCGATATATCTTTACCGCGAATTTTTTGCATTTGCTTGTCCGTTAGCTTTGTGAGGTCTTTCCCTTCAAAAAGGATTTCCCCACTTTTTATCTCAGAATTGTGTTCTGGTAATAAGCGCATAATCGATTTTGTTGTAACGGATTTCCCGGACCCTGATTCACCGACAATCGCTAATGTTTCACCTTTTAGTAAGTCAAAGCTTATACCACGAATGGCTTTAACTTCCCCAGAAAAAGTATGAAACGAAATATTTAAATCTTTTACTTGTAAAATTTTCTCCATTACAGTTCACCTGCCTTCTAATCACGCATTTTTGGATCTAGTGCGTCACGTAATCCATCAGCTACTAAGTTAAAGCAAATCATGATTAATGCAATCATAATCGAAGGAATAACCATTTGATATGGGAAAGCAATCATCGATTTAAATCCGTCATTTACCAATGTACCTAGAGATGCATGTGGTTCTTGTAATCCCAGTCCAATAAAGCTTAGAAAAGCTTCGAAGAAAATGGCACTCGGGATGGAAAACATTGTATTTATTATGATGATACCAAACATGTTTGGAATCATATGCTTGAATATAATGGAAGTATCTGATGCTCCCAATGTTTTAGAAGCCAAAACAAATTCCTGGCCTTTAAACTTCAAAACCTGCGCGCGTACAACACGCGCCATACTTGTCCATCCGGTAATTGTTAACGCGATAATAATTGGGATAATCCCTGGTTTTAATATCAGAATCATTAATATAACTAAAATCAAGTTCGGTATCCCGACAATAACCTCTATTATTCTCTGCATAACACTATCAGTACGTCCGCCCAAGTAGCCGGAAACAGCACCATAGGAAACCCCGATCAGCATATCAATTAATGCAGCCATGAATGCAATGAATAAGGAAACTTGTGTCCCTTTCCAAGTACGAGCAAACAAGTCGCGGCCTAAGTTATCTGTTCCAAACCAATAATATGCATCAACTTTCCGCACTTCATAGGCGTTATATTCCGTTCCATCACGTCTCGTTAATGTGCCATCAAAAGGAAGCCAATGCACATTTTCTAAACCTTGAATTCGAGGCGGAAGATTGTTATGTTTTGTATTTTGTGTATCGTAAGCATAAGGTGAAATCATTGGACCAACGAAAGCCATAATAATTAAGATTCCTAGAATAATTAAACTGATAACCGCACCTTTATTTTTTCGAACCCGCAACCAAGAATCCTGCCAAAAGTTTAAACTAGGTTTAGATATCTTTTCGCTTTTTGATGGGTCAATATGGACGGGTGCAAACATATCTTTTTTAATGATTATTTCTTTGTCGTTCATTTAGTTTTCCCCCCCGAAATACGGATACGCGGGTCGATGACTCCGTATAGAATATCAACAATTAGGATAACTACCACGAATAAAACGGCAAATAAAAGGTTTGTTCCCATAATAACTGGGTAGTCATTTGAATTGATTGATTTAACAAACTGCTCACCGATTCCAGGAATACCAAATATCCGCTCAATTACTAGAGAACCTGTCATTAAACTTACTGCTAAAGGTCCCAAAACAGTAACAACTGGAATTAACGCATTTCTAAGTGCATGCTTAACACTTATTTGAAAACGGCTGGCACCCTTCGCTTTTGCCAAAGTAATATAATCTGACCCCAAAACATCAATCATTTCCGTACGCATAAAACGAGCAGCTATTGAGATTGGAAACATTGACAATGCGATGGTTGGAAGGATTGTATATTCTGGTCCACGCCAAAACATAACCGGAAGCCATCCCAATTTGACGGCAATGTAATACTGTAGTAAACCAGCAAAAATAAACGACGGGACAGATTTACCGACAACAGCAATAAATGTTGACGTATAATCTATCCAGGTATTTTGCTTTAATGCCGCAATTGTTCCCAAAAATATTCCGAAAATTGAACCGAAAATCATGGCTTGCAAACCGAGTATTGCGGAAGGGCCAATTCGGTTTCCGAGTAGTTCTGTTACAGGGGTATTATTAAATTGAAAGGAAACTCCCAAATCACCCATTACCAAATTCTTCATATAGTTTAAGTATTGAACAGGCAGTGGGTCATTCAATCCATATTTTTCAAACAGGATATTTCTTTGAACGTCAGAGAGTTTTTCAAAAGTATTAAATGGACTTCCTGGAATAAGCTTCATGAGGAAAAAAGTAATGGATGCAACTAAAAACAGTGTAAAAAACATATAAATTACACGTTTCAATAAATATTTCGCCATGCCTACACCTCCTAAAAAGTTGAATATTCGACGTTTTCCGACAATTGTGATACAGGTAAAAAGAGAGTATATTTTTTGAATATACTCTCTTCATATTTGATTAGTAATAGCTATTATTTAAGGATTTTAATCCATTGGTAACTAAAGTCAGCACCGAATGCATGGTGAGCAAAACCTTTAACCTTTGGATTGACTAAAAGGTTAACGGAACGTTGATAGATTGGTGCTAGTGCATAATCATCTTCTAAAAGAATCTTTTCAGCTTCTTGAAGCGCTTTCCAGCGTTCTTCGTCTTTGGCAGCTAAATCAGTTTGTGCCGCTTTAACTAGCTTATCATATTTAGGATTGCTGTAATCCATTTTATTGTGATCCCCGCCAGTTAGGTAAAGATCCATGAATGTCATTGGGTCAGCATAGTCTGGTCCCCAACCGCTGAATAATAGGTCATAATCCATTTTTTGTTCACGGTCGACACGGATTTTAAATGGCACTGCATTTAATTCAAGCGTTAAACCAGGAAGATTTTTCTCTAACTGATCCTTCATGAATGCATCAGTTGCTTTAGCTGTTTCAGTGTCTTGACCAACATAAACTAATTTTACTTCTTTCACACCAAGTTCAGATAAACCTTTTTCCCAAAGCTTTTTAGCTTCTTCTTTATTCATCTTTTGGTATGAGTCAGTCGTATCACGGAAGTCTTTACCGTTTTTATCAAAAGTAAAATCTTTTGGCACAATGAATCCAGCAGGAATAGAACCGTTTGCTAATACATCTTCTACCAATGCTTTCTTATCAATAGATAGAGCAATTGCTTTACGGATGTTAAGATTTTTTAATGCAGAATTCTTTTCGTTCATTTTAAGCCACCACATTGAAGGCTCTTGGTACTGTAGTAATTCTTTAGAACCCTCAAATTGTGAAATGATTGCAGCTTGTGCAAGCCTTGGTGTAATATCTGTTTCACCTGCAGTAAATGCGTTTGCAGATGCTTGCGGATCTTTCGATACGTTATAGTTGATTTTTGTTAAGGTTACATCTTTAGCACCATGATAAGTGTCATTTTTCTCCATTACCCATTCAGTTGCAGTTGGGCCATCCCATTTAGTCATCTTAAATGGACCATTGTAAAGTAAGTGAGCAGCATCTTTTGCATAGTCAGCACCTTGTGCTTCAACAAACTTTTGGTTTTGTGGATAGAACAATTGGAATGTAATGAAAGATTCAATATATGGAATTGGTCTTTCTAAAGTAATTTTCAAAGTGTAGTCATCTTCAGCTTTAATGCCTAGATCTTCTACCTTTGCTTTTCCTTCAGCAATTGCAGAGGCGTTTTTGATTTTTTCGCTCATGAAGTATGGACCATATTCTGATGCTGTGTCAGGGTTAATTGCACGTTGCCAAGCATATACATAGTCCTTAGCAGTTACAGGGTCACCATTGGACCATTTTGCATCTTTTCTTAATTTAATTGTTAATTCAGTTTTATCAGCATTGTATTCAGGCATAGCTTCAGCGCCAGCAGGAACTACCTTTTGATCTTGATTCAATCGGTATAAACCTTCGTTTGTAGCATTCAAAGTGGTAAAGCTCATTGCGTCTGTTCCGAGAACGCTGTCCATTGTCGGAATTTCAGCAGACTCTAGCACATTAAGTTCTTGCTTGTCAGCAAGTTGTTCCGCAGCTGGTTTTTCGCCGCCTTTGTCTTTACCCTTGTCTGTTCCTTCGGTTTTATCACCGCCTGAACATGCAGCTAAGAACATGCTAAGTACAAGTGATAATACTAAAAGTAGTGAAAGTTTTGACTTTTTCACCTGAAGACCTCCCTTTTCTATTATTCTGAAAAATTACTACATTCTCTATTATACATAATTTAAAAAAATTGTACATTATTTTTTCAAATTAAATTTACAGATTAGAAACAATTTTTACGTAATAGTTACAAAAAGATGTGATATAATTTAGACTTATATAGAATTTTTTGTATAATATTCATAATATAATCC
>NZ_JBALPG010000211.1:0-4382 GCF_036965245.1 Neobacillus drentensis | reverse complement strand
GACTGAGATAAAGGAAAATCGAAAAGCGGAAGCGCCTTGAACAGGCACTAGAGCTAGACAACACGAAGCTATAGTCGATTCGATGTTGACTTATCGTAGGGAGGAGCGGATGGCCACGAAACGCAGGGTGCTGGAACTATAGTGTTAAGAAATTTCAAAGTGATAAAAAATATTATTCTTCGAGAAAAACGGGTTCCTTACCATTGGAATCGACCGTGTATGGTAAAGAATATGCCGGAACAAACATCGAGTCATTCACTAAAATGGAGCGAATATCCTCGCCAGGTTTCAGAACTAAGTCCGTTTTCTTAAGTGCTTGATAAAGGTCTGGCCGATAATCCACGTAAACCTCAGCATCCCCTGTTATGACCAAGGAGAGGTTTTGATTAGTAAAGGGACTAATAACATATGGAGGCTCCTTATATCCTAATTGTTTATAATCCAACGAAAACACATTTTTGGAAATCTGTTTTTTATAAGGCGGAAAACCGTTTGTTTTTATTCTTAATTTAATATCACGAATGGTTTCTGTCATCCGTAAGTCAAGTAATTTAACAGTTGGATTGGTTTCCACATCAACAAGTACATATTGAAAAACCCCTCCGCTTTCAAAGGCATTTCCTGGAGGTTCAGCCATGTACTTAGGAGCAATTTTTTTAAAGTCAATCGGATATTTTTGATATATAGGTGAATCTGCCTCCTTTGTTTTAATCGGCAGTATGCCTCCATTGTCCTTCCTGAAGTCATCTACAGCAGTTTGAACTGCTTGGATTTGATCTTTATATGGGATTTGATTCTGTGCCAATTCTTCTTTAGGATACATACATCCCGATAGCAACATAACTGTTAAAACTAGAAAAAAGCCCATTATGTTTCTTTTCATAAAATCACCTTTTTATCTATGTAATTAATCCTGTTATCCGAGGAATACAATCAGCAGAGTCAATCCTGCAACAATCAAAAATATATAAGCAATAATCGCTGTCATAACCTGGAAAACCCCTTTTAATTTATACCTGCTCAAATAAATGGTTATGATCGCAAGAAACATAAGAGCCATGCCGGCAATTGATATCCACATTTTTAACATTCCTGGTGACAAACATCATTCCCCCTTTTTCGACTGCTATTATACCATAGGTTAATGTTCAAAAAAATAAAAAAACTCTTCCATTGGCAAACCCCTTAAGGCGAAAACAGATGCGTAGTTGCTCTTATGCATAAAAAGAAGCTACCCTTCCTTTGGGCCAAAAAAAACTGAAGTAAAGAGGGGCGAATTCTCTACTTCAGTAAGTTGGACTAAATAACCCATTCTCCAGCGTCATACTACCAGGATGCTTCGTTGCATTGTATGCAATTTAGATAAAAAGCGCATCATATGAACGCCTAATTTATTATTAATAAAGCACATTTTTAGTCTTTAGTATTATTTTTCATCAAGCACATTCACTAAATCTTCCATCTCATGAGTTTTCCCACGAGCCATTAACACATCAACTGCATCTTTTGGGTTTTTACCGTTAAATAAAACGTTATAAAGCGCAAAAGTAATAGGCATAGTGACGTCATACTTTTTAGCCAGCTGATAAGCTGCTTTGGTTGTCCTTACACCCTCAACGACCATTCCCATATTATCAAGAACTTCCTCTAGTGTTTTTCCCTTACCAAGCAAATTGCCAGCTCTCCAGTTCCTCGAATGGACACTAGTACATGTAACAATTAAATCGCCTATTCCTGTTAATCCTGAAAATGTTAACGGATTTGCACCCATTTTGGTGCCGAGACGCGCTATTTCCGCTAATCCACGGGTTATCAAGGCCGCCTTAGCATTATCTCCATAGCCAAGTCCATCTGTTATACCTGCAGCTAATGCAATAATATTCTTTAATGCACCGCCAATTTCAACACCAATTACATCTGAATTCGTGTATACGCGAAAATTATGATTGATGAATAAGTCTTGGATCTTTTCAGCAGCTTCCATATTTTCTGAAGCAACCGTTACTGTTGTTGGGTGCCTGAGGCTAACCTCTTCAGCATGACTTGGGCCTGAAAGGACAACAACGTCTTTTAAGAGCTCTTTTGGCATTTCTTCATTAATCATTTCGGTTATTCGTAACAGCGTATCTGGCTCAATTCCTTTACTAACATGTGCAATCGTAATAGGAACTGCTTGTACTGCACGGATTTTCCTAAGAACTTCGCGAATAGCCTTTGTAGGAACAGCTAAAATAACTGTTTCCACTCCTGCTAAAGCATCACTTAATGAAGCATAGCCAACAATTAATTCTGGCAAAATAATTTCAGGTAAATATTTTTTATTTGTATGATATTCATTGATTTCCTTTACTTGGTCTTCATTATGGCTCCATAGTCGAACCTCATGAGCATTATCTGCTAGCACAATCGCTAGTGCTGTTCCCCAGCTTCCAGCACCTACAACGGCAATAGCCGCTTTTTTATCCTGCATTATCGTACACCCGCCTTATCTTATTTTCTTTCTCTGGCATAAATTTTGATAGGGGTTCCCTCAAATCCAAAAGCGTCTCTAATTCGATTCTCAAGAAACCGCTCATAGGAGAAATGCAATAATTCAGGTTCATTGACAAAAACAACAAAAGTAGGAGGTTTAACTGCTACTTGTGTAGCATAATAAATTTTCAAGCGTTTCCCTTTGTCAGTTGGTGTCGGATTCATGGCGACCGCATCCATAATAACATCATTTAACACACTTGTTTCAACCCGCATGGAATGGTTTTCACTTGCGGTATCGATCATTGGCAGCAGGGTATGAATCCTCTTTTTCGTTTTTGCAGATAAAAACACAATTGGAGCATAACTTAGAAATAAGAAATGTTCCCTAATCTTTTGTTCCAGCTCTTTCATTGTCTTCTCATCTTTTTCAATTGCATCCCACTTATTAACTACAATGACAACGGCACGGCCTGCCTCATGGGCATATCCGGCAATCTTCTTATCTTGCTCAATGATTCCTTCTTCTGCGTTAATGACCACAAGAACGACATCGGAACGTTCAATCGCCCTAAGTGCACGGAGAACACTATATTTTTCGGTACTCTCATACACTTTTCCTTTTTTTCTTATTCCTGCTGTATCAATGATGACATATTTTTGCCCATTATACGTATATGGTGAATCGATTGCGTCACGTGTTGTGCCTGCAATATTGCTGACGATTACCCGATCCTCACCCAAAATCGCATTTACAAGCGATGACTTCCCGACATTTGGCCGTCCAATTAAGGAAAACTTGACCACATCATCATCATATTCTAATGGCTTGTTTTTTGGAAAGTGTTTTGCAGCCTCGTCCAATAAATCACCTAGGCCTAGTCCGTGTGAACCGGAAACGGGGATGGGTTCACCAAATCCCAGTGAATAAAAATCATAAATTTGCTCCCGCATTTCAGGATTATCGATTTTATTAACCCCTAATACAATGGGTTTTTTAGACTTATATAATATTTTTGCAACTTCTTCATCTGCAGCAGTTACCCCTTCTCGTCCATTTGTTAAGAAGATAATAACATCTGCTTCATCAATCGCCACTTCTGCCTGCTGACGAATCTGCTCAAGAAACGGTTCATCACCAATATCAATTCCACCTGTATCGATTACATTAAAATCATGTGTCAACCATTCACCTGAACTATAAATACGATCTCTTGTTACTCCCGGAATATCCTCAACAATGGAAATACGTTCACCGACAATTCGATTAAAAATCGTTGATTTTCCAACGTTAGGTCGTCCAACAATGGCAATAACTGGTTTTACCATAATGACCGCCATCCTTTCTTATATTGAAAAAACTTATTTTAATGTTAGCATTAAATCCATAAGGTTCTTATTCAGTAAAGAAACCCTTCTGTCATTTAGAAGGGCCTAACTTTATTATTTTATCAATGTTAATCCTATCCCGCAATCAAAAGCATAACAAGAATCTTTATCATGATGTTTTTTGTTTACCTTTTTCAAAAAAATGAAAGTGGCTTTGTAATATCGCCCCTGCATTTTCTAATAAGTTCCATCCTACGAGTAATGCAGCAATTAAGGCACAAACGTCAAGATATTCGAAAGCTCCGATTTTATAAGGAAAAGGAATTTTATTCAAGATATAGGCATGTAAGAATTCACCCTGCATGGTTCCGCAAATCACAATTAACAATCGCCCTTTTAATGTCTTTTGCAAAAGAATGGCTAAATACCCAAAGACAATTCCCATCATCCATTCTTTTTTTATGATAATCCAAATAGGGTCAAAGATCTCGAATAAATGGAAGGTTACATAAGCAATCGACACGATAAATGAACAAATAAAATAATAGATAATTGCTCCTCTTTTTTCCTGGCTAATAAAT
>NZ_JBALPG010000210.1:0-7013 GCF_036965245.1 Neobacillus drentensis | reverse complement strand
GTAATAATTATGTTCTAAAAGGTGGTCAGTAAATGAATAACATTTTTCAAAGGGGTCAAGGTATTTTAAATAAATATATTGGCTTTTTCTTATTATCGGTATTCTTCCTATGGATGAAAACATATATCGTTCAATTAACACAATTTGATTTGGGTATAGAAAATACATTGCAAAAATTTCTATTATTTATCAATCCTTTAGGTTCTGCATTACTATTTTTAGGTATATCATTCTTTTTCAAAGGACGGAAAAAGTATATTTCGCTTATTGTGATTGATTTTCTCTTATCCTTTCTTTTATATGCAAATATCTTATATTACCGGTTCTTTAATGATTTTATTACGTTACCAACGATAACGCAGACGCAGAATTTTGGAGATGTAAGCAGTAGTGTAATTTCTCTTTTAAAACCCTATGATATTTTATTCTTCATCGATATCATTATTTTGATTGCCCTACTTGGTTTTCGTTATGCAAAGATTGAGGTCAAGGATATGAGCCGCCGAAAAACGTCAGCTCTATTCGCTTTATCATTGGCAATTTCTTGCTTGAATTTATCTTTAGCAGAAATAGACCGCCCTCAATTATTGACAAGAGAATTTGATCGAAATTATATTGTGAAATATTTAGGGGTATATAATTACACTATTTATGATGCTGTTAAAAGTACGACAGCATCTGCACAAAGGGTAATGGCTAACAGTGACGATATGACAGAAGTGATTAACTATACAAAATCGAATTATGCTCAGCCTAATCCCGCCTACTTCGGTGCAGGCAAAGGAATGAATATGATTTATTTACATCTTGAGTCGATGCAAAACTTCCTGATCAATTACAAGTTAAACGGGGAAGAAGTAACCCCATTTTTAAATTCATTGACAAATGATAAAAATACAATGTATTTTGATAATTTCTTCCATCAGACTGCACAAGGAAAGACTTCTGATGCTGAATTTATGCTGGAGAATTCATTATTTGGCTTACCACAAGGTTCAGCTTTTACCACAAAAGGTTTAAATACCTACCAGGCTGCTCCAGCGATTTTGGGTCAACAGGGTTATACTTCTGCTGTATTCCACGGAAATTCAGGAAGCTTCTGGAATCGTAATGAGATTTATAAATCGTTTGGATATAACAAGTTTTTTGATTCAAACTACTATCAAATAAACTCTCAGGACCAAGCAGAATATGGGCTGATGGATAAGCCATTCTATGAGCAATCTATTCCACTACTGGAATCATTGCCGCAGCCATTTTATACAAAATTTATTACAGTATCGAACCATTATCCGTACCCAATTAATGAAGAAGATGCAACAATAGCACCGGCTGCAACAGGTGATAAATCTGTCGATCGATATTTCCAGACAGCTCGTTATGCAGATGAAGCACTAAAGCAATTCTTTGATTATTTAAAGCAGTCTGGATTATATGATCATTCGATCATTATTATGTACGGTGACCATTACGGAATTTCAGAAAATCATAATAAAGCAATGGAACAAGTGCTTGGAAAGAAAATTACTCCTTTTGAAAGTGCGGGGTTACAACGTGTACCATTATTCATTCGGGTGCCAGGTATGGAAGGTGGCGTGAACCACGAATATGGTGGTCAGGTCGATATTCTTCCAACACTACTTCACTTGGTTGGTATCGATACAAAAGACTATGTACAATTTGGAACCGACCTAATATCTGAACAGCATGATGATCTTGTTGCATTCCGAAATGGTGACTATGTGAGTCCGACGATTACATCTGTTGACGGTAAATTCTATGATTCCCATACTGGTATGATATTAGCAGAGGACAAGATGGACGAGGCTAATAAAAATAAGAAAATGGTGCAACAAAAATTAACATATTCTGATAAAGTAGTGAATGGAGATTTATTGCGTTTTTACACACCAGAGAACTTTATTCCTGTAGACAGGTCAACATTCAACTATAATCCAAATTCCGAAAGTGTTTCAAAAAAGTAAAAAATAATAATGAAAGGCTGCCTGAGAAGTAATTCTTGGGCAGCCTTTTTATGATTTTTCACTGGATATCGAATCCCTATATTGGGTTAAATACTTTTGATTCATTACGGGCAGTAATCAAACGCTTTGCACTTTTTTATACACAAAATCAAGTCAATTACATAAGATAATTCAGAAATATCTGGGAGGTGGAACAGATGGATGGTGCAGGCTTCGGAAGCGGATTTGCTTTAATCGTGGTTTTATTCATCCTGCTTATTATCATCGGTGCAAGCTTTATCGGTTGTGGCAGGTTCTGTTAAAAAACTATTTGGTTTATATTTTGAAAAACGGATAGGGATTGCAGCTGCAATCCCTATTTCCTGTTCTGTTTTCGTTCTTTCTCATTTATTGAATCTTTCCATATAATTGGTGAAAAACTAATAGAAATGTACATTTTACTAAGGATGGGAGAAAAATGGGAAAAATTTTGCGCATTTACAGAACCGATTGGAAAAATATTTTTAGTGTTCCTTCTGTAGTATTGTTAATAGGGGCACTAATGGTATTGCCTTCTGCGTATGCATGGGTAAATATTAAGGCGATGTGGGATCCATATAGCAATACATCAGGAATCAAAGTGGCCGTCGCAAATGAGGATGAAGGGGCAGAAATACAAGGAAACAAAATCAATGTCGGTGATGAT
The DNA here is from genome assembly GCF_036965245.1 of Neobacillus drentensis. GTDB lineage: Bacteria > Bacillota > Bacilli > Bacillales > Cytobacillaceae > Neobacillus > Neobacillus drentensis_G. Next base: position 4,343 of record NZ_JBALPG010000210.1, on the reverse strand, counting down.
ACCGTAAAAAATCTAAAAAAAAACCATAACCTTGGCTGGGTGTTTGTAACCCCTAGTGAAGCTAAAAGGGGAGTTGAAAAAGGCAAATATTATGCGTATCTCATTATTCCAAAAGATTTTTCGAAGAAACTTACAAGCATTTTAGAAATAAATCCGCAAAAACCAAAAATAATTTTTGGAGTAAATGAGAAAATCAATGCCGTTGCACCGAAAATTACAAGTTCAGGTGCATCCAGCGTTACTGCTCAAATAAGTCAGACTTTTGTAAAAACGGTGGGGGATGCGATTTTTTCAGGATTCTTTAAAGCTGGAATTGAATTAGAGAAAGCGCTGCCTTCGATCCATAACGTTGAAAAACAAATCTTTGAACTGGAAAAGGCTCTTCCCCAGATTGAGGAAATGGGAAAAAAAGCGATTGAATTAGAGGGGAAACTGCCGGAAATACGGGAAAAGGGACAAAAAATTATCGATCTGGAACAAAGAATTCCGGAAATTCAGCAGGCAGGAAGAAGCATCTTGAAGGTAGAAGAAAGTTTACCTCAGATAAAAGAAGCAGGAGACATGGTGTTGGCGATCCAAGGGAAGCTTGCAGATTTACAGCGTGTCAATGATATCATCACTGATGTAATTGCAAATTTGATGGAAATAGAATCGAAAATAAAGGATGCGATTAATTCTGCAAAGGATGCTCAAACTGACCAGACCGATATCGTGGATAATCAGGAACAGCTAACCCGTCTTTATGAGGAACTAGCAAATATTCATAATCAAGTAAGTCAAACTCGTCTTGATCTTCAACAAAAAATAGATGAAGTGGGAAAAATAATAAACACAGCGGCGGATTTCTTCAAAAATGAAATGCCAGCGGTTGAGCAAAAAATAAAAAAGGCGGCTGATTTTGTTCGAAACGATTTACCTGCTCTTGAAGATGATATTCGAAAAGCGGCTAATCTTGTTCAAACAAAGCTCCCGGAAGTAGAAAAGACTGTTCATAAAGCTGCCGATATGGCTCGAAACGATTTACCAGGATTTGATGCGAAAATAAGGAGTGCCGCTGATAAAATTCGCAGCTTAGAGAGCAGCGTGAATGTGAATGATTTAATCCAATTTTTGAAGCATGATCCGAAAAAAGAAAGTATTTTTTTAGCAAGCCCTGTTCTTTTGGAAACGAAAAGGATTTTCCCGATTCCCAATTACGGCTCTGCGATGACACCTTTTTATACAATGCTGGCACTATGGGTTGGAGCTACCTTTTTAATTGCCTCTTTGCGAGTCGATGTTGAAAACGCCGACAACGAGTATAAGGGATATCAAGTATATTTTGGAAGACTTTTAACGTTTATTACTATCGGAATTTTTCAAGCAGCCATTGCGTCCTTGGGCGATTTGTATTTTATTCATACGTATGCAGTGGACAAACTATGGTTTGTACTATTTAGTATTTTAATCAGCATAGTGTTTGTCATCATCACCTTTACATTATGCGCGGTATTCGGCAATATCGGAAAGGGTTTGGCGATTATATTCTTAGTACTGCAAATCTCCAGTTCTGGCGCAACCTTTCCGGTTAGTACGACTTCTACCTTTTTTCAAATGATTTACCCTTTCATGCCATTTAGTTATGCGGTAAGTATGCTTCGTGAGTCGGTAGGAGGGATGGTTGTAGAAGTGGTAATGAAGGATGTGTTTTCCTTGCTAGTCTTTGCTGCCGCCAGCTTCATTTTAGCGCTTGTCTTGAAAAAACCTTTAAGTAAGTGGATTCAAAAAACCGCAGATAAAGCAAGATCTACCAAAATCATCCAATAATTTGAGCGAAATAGCGAACAATGACGTACATTGTTCGCTATTTATGTTTAAGTTAATTAATGATAGTTTCTAGAGTTACCTCAATCATATCCCACAATCTCTATTTCAATTTTTGTTAAAAGGATAACAACACTTTTGTGAACTAGTTAACAAAATAATCGTAACTAAGCTAACTGAAATGGAACGCTTTCATTTGTTATCATTAGTTAAGGTAAGATTAAACGTTATACCACTTTCGAAGCGCTGGAACCTCTTCGGTTTCACTACAAATTGCTTCCAATTGGCTTTTATCTAATAGGTAAAAATATTTGTCACGTGTATCGATGAGCCCTTCATTTTGGAAATCGCCTAGTGTTTTGGAGATAGATTCTCTGGTTACGCCAAGCATATTTGCAAGTAAGGACTGATTAATTTTTAGATCAATTTTAAAATTATCTCCATCTGGTTTTCCAAAATTATAATAGAGATCCACTAGCAAATTTGCAGCTTTAGTTCTCACATCATAAAAGGTTAAATAACGAATCAAGCGGTTAAGCATCCGGGTCCGTTCAACTAGGATCATATAGGCTTTTCGAAGAACAGATGGATACTGATCTACGATTTGAAGAAAATCTTGTTTTGTCATTTGCCACACTGAAACATTTTCAAGTGCTTCGATAGAAGAAATACGATGGCTGTCGTTGGATAATGCTTCAACTTCCCCTAAAATATCTCCTGGCATTGAGATACTTAGGACAATTTCTTTTCCTTCGTGAATACGGTATACCTTTACCATACCAGAACGAATGATATATACATCTTCACTTAAATCATTTTCAAACATAAGGATATGATTCTTTTTAAACTGACGCTCCTTTAGTTTGGAAATAATGTGTGGTGCATCAATCTCAGGAATATCGGCGAAGATCGCAATTTCCGAGATTTTGGTTATCATAAACATGCATCCTTTCTTGAATCACATATCGAATCAAATGGTTATATAAAAATAAGTATACCATGTTTTTGGTCGATTGAACTCGCATAATAAAAGGGGTAATTGGATTGAGTAAACGATTACAGAGGATCTTTCAACTTCAGGAAGCGAATACGAGTGTTCGGACAGAGGGAATTGCTGGACTAACCTCATTTATGACGGTTGCCTATATTATCGCGGTGAATGGTGCGATTTTAAGTCAAGTTGGGATGCCATATGAAGCAGTAACAATTGCCACTCTGATTTGTTGCTTTCTTGGCTGTATGCTAATGGCTCTTTGGGCTAATTCACCATTACTCATCGTCCCGGGTATGGGAGATAACGCTTTTTTTGTTTTTACCCTTGTATTTTCTTTTGGGCTAACTTGGCAGCAAGCACTTGCAGTTGTATTAATCGCAGGTATTGTATTTACATTGACAACTGTAACAAAAGGAGCGTTCTATTTATCACAATCTATCCCAAATTCGATGATTAATGCCATGACGGCCGGGATCGGCTTGTTTATAGCATTTTTAGGGTTAAAAAATGGTAGATTGATTGTTGCAAGTGAGGGGACATTTGTCAAGTTAGGTGATCTAGCGGATCCTTATGCCTTAACAACGATTCTGACTTTACTTATCTTAGTCCCACTATTCTTACGCAATGTTAAGGGGAACTTCCTGATAGGGATCATTGTTGGTACCTTAATCGGTTCTATCCTTGGAATTGTAGATTTTTCAACATTACGTGATTTTAGTTTCTCTTTTAGCGGGTATGATCAAATATTTTTTGCTTTTGATTTTAGTCAAATTGGTACAATTAATTTCTGGACAGCTGTATTTTCATTATCAATGGTGATTATATTTCAAAATATGGGTGCACAGCTCGGCATGCTGCCAGACAAATCAAAGTTTAGAAGGTCATTTCAAGCAAACGCATTTTCAATTATTGGTGCAGGATTCTTTGGCTGCAGCCCTACAACGACTGCGGCCGAATCGGCAACGGGGATTGCTGCAGGCGGGAGAACGGGCTTAACCTCGTTTACAGCCGGATTATTGTTTATTCCTGCACTGTTTCTTATTCCACTTTTTAAAGTGATTCCAGATGCTGCGATAGCACCTGTACTGATCATTGTTGGTTGTCTAATGGTTCAAAGCCTAAAAGAAATACCATTTAGTGACTTTACCGAAGCGTTTCCAGCCTATTTAATGATGGCAATCATGCCTTTGTCCTTTAGTATTGCCAATGGGATTGCGTTTGGATTTATCGCTTACCCCATTCTAAAACTGGTCACAGGTCGACGACAAGAAATATCGGTTACAATGTATATCATCGCCTTTTTCTTCCTACTCTATTTTATTTTAGGAACAATTTAGTAAAAGATATACTTATGAAGTAACTATAGCAAACGAGGAAAGTGTAAGAAAAAATCGAGCATCCTAACGGGGCTGTTGACAAGATGGGAGTGATATTCCTATTAGTTTGTCAACAGCCACGAACGGGTGCTTTTTCTATTTTCTTGACGAAAAAATTTTTATATGTTATTTAAAAATTTGTTAGCACTCAGTTGCATAGAGTGCTAAAA
>NZ_JBALPG010000209.1:5477-11341 GCF_036965245.1 Neobacillus drentensis | reverse complement strand
ATGATAACTTAAAGTAACGGGTGCGTTAGTTCAATAACAATTTAGTGATTTTATGAATGTGGCCATTCCTTAGTTATTCCATTAAAGGGCGCGATTGTTGAACATCAAAAGCCTAATTTCTCACTAAAGGTAACGGAGGAATTAGGCTTTTTTATCTTTCAAAATCCATAAACTTGTAAATCCGCGCTTCCTTGATGTTATCTCATTGGTAAAAGGAGCGACAGCATGAGGTAAATCTTATGGCAATCGCTGGTAAAAAGCATGACAGAGGTGGTACATTCTTATGACTGTAATCAAATAATTAATAACATTAATTATTCAAAATAGTATCACAATTGAACTTAGTACCAATTTATGGACTAACAATTGCCAATGTATATAAGTTTTTGACTTAACCAAAAGGATGTTCTGTAAAAGAATAACCTTCGTGGAAAACAAAAAAGCAGGAAAATAAATCCCTGCTCTTAAGTAAATACCCATATTTATTTTAATTAATTTTTTTGGATGGAGGCTTTGATAACTTAATTAGAGGTGCTGGCTCTTGTAGTTTATCTATCATAGCATCTGATTCTAAATTTAGTAGAACCTCAATCTTTTCCTTAGGCACTTCTACTGCATTAATGATTTCCTTAGCAGTAAGAATATTGTTGGTTATTAATAATTTAATGGCTTTGTTTAATACAGTTGGTCGAGGTACCATCAATAAGTCATCGTAAGGCTCGTTTTTACGATATCCCTTAAAACTCATCTGTCTCATTAAGTATTGATACGTGTTATAACTTATTGCCTCTAAATGATATGCCCTAATAATCATGGCACCTATCGAAACCTTCCAAGTCTTTTTTAACAAAACATAAAAGTCCAAATTATTCGGCTTTAATAGTGATTTTAGAAATGCATCTCTAGGTAGGAGGAAGCAAGCTGCAAAATAATCAGCCTGCCTTTCCATCTCTCTATATTGTTCCTTAGTTAGTTCTTCAATATCATTTATCCATTGATGCATTAATAAATGTCCCAATTCATGCGCAGCTGTAAACTGCCTACGAACTGCTGATTTATTATTACTACCTAGGACTATAAAGTACCTTTCTTGTCCAGAAACCAATTGTTTTTGACTAAAAGCATCAATTTTTTCTTCATCAGAAGCTAATGATGTTAGTATTAGTCCATTCTTCTCAAGTGTGTTAACAATATTTTGAATTGGTTTATCATCTAATCCCCAATATGATCTTGTATAGTTAGCTAATTCTTCAATTTCTTTATCTGAATAACTATCCTTTTCTTGGTCAATCATAGGTAAATTCACTTTTGGAAAATCTATATATTCCTCAAGAAAGGAATATACTCTTGAAGTGAGTAGCATCTTTTGTATATGAGAGTTATAAATTTTTTTATTTGTTGTTGCTGCAGACCTAAAAAAAGTATTACCTATCTTGATTTCATTATTATCTTCCCCGTAGAAAAAATCTCTAGGAAATTTTAAGACATTTATTAATTGCAATAAGGTCTCAAGACTAGGTTGATTTTTTCCGTGTTCAAACTGTGAGATAGCTTGTTTAGAGATATTAATTGCATTTGCCAACTCGGTGATAGTATACCCTTCATACAGTCTAGCTGCTTTTAATCTATTTGGGTTAAAACTCTTTAAACTAGTCATTATTTAACACTCCTCCTAAGAGAAGTTATTCAATAGAACCAACAATTTTCGCTTTTCTCTTAATTGATGGATTCACTGAACCTTCTTCCAAGTACTTCTTTTTAATTCCCATTTGTATACCGTCGTCAGTATCTTCATCATCAGACGGAGTCTCAGCTGTGTTAAATGAAACAGGAATGTGATTACTCCAGCTCTCATTATATAAGAAGGACTTTAAAAAGTCTTCACTCGGAACATGCGCCTTCACATCTATAAGTTCATCTTTTTTTATAGTAATCGAAATAAACACTACCATTTCAACTTCTAAACTACCGATCATACTAAATAAACTATTTCTTTTCTTATGATAGAATTCTCCCATAAATTCTGGTTCAGCAACTGAATCAGGAAATAGATTTGCACTCAACTGTTCATCATCAAAAAATAATTTATTAGATGGACTAAGCTTCTTATTAATTACGCTATAGGCCTCCAAATAATGCGGAGATCTATCAGTTCCAGACAACATTTTCACACCATGAATTCTATCATCTTTTACTACAAGGTATAGAATTTTTGATTCCTTGTGATAAATTTGAAGATGTTTTTGCCATGTTCTAGGAGAGGTAACCGCTTTTAGTAAACAAGAGTCATCTCCTTTAAAATTGTTAATAAGTCCTTCGTATATATAATCCATTCTGTTAAAAGGAGTTCCATTATTTATTGTGGTTTTTTTCTTGCCCTTAAAATCTTGATAATCATAGGTATTGCCATTATATATTCCTTGCACAATCTTGTCCTTTAAGTCCTTAGTAGCTGGGATTAAGGATTGGATCAAGTTCTTCAACTCACTTTCCGAAATATGTATTATGTAATTAATTTTACATTATTATATAAATTCGTCAAGTGTATTTTAGTTATATGTTAATTTTGTTAATCCCATTGCAGAATTATACCTAATTTTTTATAGTTATTTAGTTTTTGTCCAAGTAATTCTTTTAAAAGCCTATACACCTGTCAATAGTTCCCTGATAACTATGTTATTGAACTTGAATAGTATAATTTATTTATTAATCAAAGAATAAATAAAACGTTGTCTCCTTTCTCTACGTTCAGGGGTGGTAATCCACGGATTTTTTTTCTCAAATTCTTCAATATCGCTTTTTAAAAATAATGCAGTTCTTCCGTTTGATACATACTGAATTGGATCAGGAAATTCTCTATAATTTATCCTATCGTGTATGCTTTGTCTTGGCATTTCCCACCTTGTTGTTAAATCTGCAATTGTTAATAATATTGGTATATCACTCATTTCTTCTCTCTCCTATTTTCCCGAAGGTTATTCAGCATGGCTGAACGTATTTTTTCGGCTACGAAAAACCCATTGCACTGACTGACAAGTGTCAGTGCGTAAATGGGCACTTCGCCCTTTTTGGTCTCGTGGTTAATCCGATTCCTGAATTTTATATAGTTCTTTTATTAATTTATTTAATGATGGTTCTTCCTTGAATTGTGTTACCTGATATTTGCCTTAAGGCTAAAAAGGTTGCCTTCAAGGCAACCAAATCTTATTTTAAAATTAGGTTAAAAATGATTAATCAATTATAGGTCATTATATGCTTTGTCGTTTTCGAACCAATCCTTATCAAATTTTTTATGTGGGTCCAATAATATTTTTCCATTCTCTGTATGTTCAAATTTACATGGTAAAATAACTAGCATTTCATTTCCTTTTTCAGCTATTTTAAGTAGTTCTTCAATCTTATTCTTATTCATTTTTCACGCCCTATAATTATTTGTTATCTCCATAAAGGTCAACCAATTCCTCCTCTAAAACCGATGGTTACACTCGCCTGTTTTTTCGTTCACGAATAGTTATTGTTAGTGTCGTAATACTAATTATTAAAGCAACAATAGAAATTCCAAATGCAATCCATAGCATATTTATCACTCCCTTGTAATTATTTGATATTTTATGCATTAATTAGTTAATGGCAGTAGTAAATACGATCTCCTTTAGCATATCTTTTTCTCTTTACTCTTTTGTTAGGGTTAATTGTTTCATTATTTCCTCCCATCGATATTGTTTTAAGAGCGCTTTAATATCAAAAAAGCACCGAAACAATATCCATTTAAAAAATATTCTTTTGAATCTTTACGAGCGGATTCATAGCTGATATCTCTTACTTTTTCATGAGTTACAAAGGGTTACGTGTTATTATTACTACTTGTAACCTAATGAATTCTTTATCTCTCAATGGTTTAAGCCTTTAAGGTTACAAAGTAACAAGTTTCTTTGAAGAACTTACTATAAATAGCTTTTTAGATTAATTAATCTTGTACTTATTAATCTTGTTGTATTAATTATTCATATAAATATTATGTAACTTCCGTAACCAATGTCCTTCTATTACACATGGATCATGGGTTTAGTACGGTTACATGATGTCTTTTCTATTTGTAACTCTTTGTAACTAATTACTTTTAAACGTTAATTTACCAATGTTAATTAGGGTTACAAATTACTTTTTAATTACTTATAATTTTTCTTCAAAATCAAACCCTAATTCTTTCACTAATCTCATATTTATCGGTATTGCCCGATAAGTTTTTCCTTTGTGTTTAATAGCTTTATAATCCACGAATGAGCCTTTTTTTTCTTCGCCTATACTTATCCCTCGTTTTAGCCATTCTCTTCGTATCGCCTTTTCTTCAAGGTCTAAATACCTTTTTATAAAGGAAGGCATAAAATATATTGAACCGTTTTTATAAATAGCTTTATTTACTTGAGGCTCATAGGTATAAAATATATCCTGTCTGCTACTATCTAGATCTGTTAGAATTTCTTCAAAATATTGCATCGGCTTATCAGTTGCTTTATTTTCTTTAGCAATATCATCAAATAACCCTGAAACTACTTGTAAATCTATGTCCAACCCTAATTTAGTATTTAGAATACTTCCAGTAAAATGGACAGATGCATAATATCCAGCTAACCTAATTAAAACTTCATTATCTCCTGCCTTTTCTATATAATGCTTTCTATAATTGTGGTATTTAGGAATTAAATCACTTTTATTTTCCAACCATATTTTTAAAAACTTTATCCCTATTGCTCCGTAATTATTTTCCATTGCTTCATGCAACTGAGTAATATTACCGTGGTCTTTTTTTAATGGTTCATCAATTAATGGAATAACCCTTGCTGCTGCGCCACCTTGATGTTTTGCGTAATCATTTAAGGAAACCTCACCCGTACTTAATAATATATTGTTCCATGTGTATTCTCTTTGACTCCCCATTAAACTACCTCTTCCCTTTGACCTGCCACCTGAGAATTGATAAATAATAGAGTTTAATATTTTTTCATCTGCTTTCCTTGTATCATCTAATAACAATGGAAAACTATTTAAATAAGCTGCTTTACGCTCAATTGATACTTTGGTCGCATTCCATTCATTTATTAGCATTTCATTACCCCAAACACTAGCAGCAGCCTTTAATGTAGTTGTCTTTCCTTGGGAAGTAGATCCACTCAAATCTACAATAAACGGTTGCACTCTTAAGTCTTTTATGATGACACTTGTAAAACTAGCGAGTACTAAAAATAGTGCTTTTGGGTATTTTTTAATACGTTCGAATACTTCCTTTGTCCAAGTATTATGAGTTCCTTTTATTTTGAACCCTTGTAATAACTGCTGTTCCCCCTGGTCTATTGCCATGATTTCAATTTTTTCATTTAACAATGGGTGGACAAAGATTTTCTTTATACTTCCTAATCGTTCAACTGCATAATGTTGTTTTATGTCATTATGTGCCAAATACAGATCTAAATATTCAATAAGCGTTTTTGCATTGTTTTCGTTAACTGAGAATCCTTTCTCACTTAATTCTAATAACTCTTTTTTTACAGCAAGTGTTGAAGCTGGTACAACTTCTTTAACTATTCTATTTCGTTCTATCCATTCAATTTCATACAATACTTGTGGCTTTTCTATATTATGAAATTCTTTAGTAATTACTGGTGTTTTACGTGAAACCATTCTCTTAATTTCTACATCTTTTTTGATTTCTTTCTTATATAAGAAACCATTTATAATAACAAATGGTTCTGGTATGATTTCTTTATTTTCTGAATCAGCATCTTCTTGTCCAGTAGATTGCACTATCACACCCCCTATCCTTAGACTTAATCTGATTTTCGTTTTTCTTATCATCTGCTATAATT
>NZ_JBALPG010000209.1:1717-5452 GCF_036965245.1 Neobacillus drentensis | reverse complement strand
TACCCAAAGACTGCCGTATCTTTTAATGGGTATTTTTTTATTGAGTTTTATCAATTAAGTCTTCTTACCCTGAGTTAACTTTAACAATTCTTCCACTCACCTATTAAAATACTTTGTAATTAATCAACGTCTATAATTATTAAATGCTTCCAACCACTTGCTTTATTTTAGTGAAAAATTTCAAGTCATTATTAGTAGCATTCATACATGAAGTTACATCGTCTAGAAACTCATCTACTTCACTTTTCTTGAATAAATATTTGCTACCAATCTTGTAATACTTCAAACCATTCTTAATTAATCGATCTTCAATTATTGGCTTGCTAATATTAAGATATTTGGACAATTCATTATATGTTAAGAAGTATTTTTGTTTAGCAAGTTCATCTACACGCTCATTGATTGCATTTTCAAGCAATGTACTAACTGTTTTTTCGTCAATTTTAATGTCTAACACTTCTTCCACTCCTCTTTTGTTTACTGTCATTTTCACTTTTGTAATTCGCGGTTTACAAATTCACCAAAAAAAATTTCTGTCGGATTTTTATTTAAAGCATCACATATTAATTTTATAGTAGAAGCTGTAGGATTACTTTTCCCTTTTTCAACATTGTTAATAGTCATTCTGCTTAAGTTAGATCGCCTAGCTAATTCCGAAGTTGACATTCCTATCTCTTTTCTTACCATCTTTAATTTATTGCTATTCACGGTTTACACCTCCTCGGAAATAAGGATATATTACTATTAGCATTTTTGTCAACCATGGTGTACAATTAAATTACAACTTACTGGAAATGAGTGATAAAATGAATGAACTGGGTGATTTTCTAAAAAAATTAAGAGGTGACTTATCATTAAGAGAAGTACAAGAAGGTACTGGTATAAGTCATACTTACTTAAGTACATTGGAAAAGGGATATGATCCCCGAACCAAAAAGGAACGAAAACCAACTCCAGAAGTATTACGGAAATTAGCTCGTTTTTATAAAGTAAGATACAAAGATTTAATGTTTTTAGCAGGCTATTTAGAAATTGATACAGATCAAAATGATAGTTTAACCTACGAAGAAAGGGCTACAAAAATTAAAGAATATACCCTCAAAACAAGAGAATTGGATAAACAAATAGAAGAACTTAAGGAAACACCTAAGAAACAAGAAAAAAAAATTTCAGATTTTATACTTCGAAAAGAAATAAAATATCAAAGCCTTACTCAGGATAAAAAAGTATTTGACTTATTTGTTCTTCTTAGTATGGATGTAGATCTTTTTTATAAAAATAGACTTCTAACAATTGATGAAAGAGAAAAAATAAAAACAATACTTAAAACTTTTTTTGAATAGGTGATGCTATGGCCCGAATATATAAGAAAAAAACAAAAAAAGGGATTAGCTGGGGTTACCGTGTTTATGTAGAGACAGACCCAATAACAGGGAAATACGTTAGAAAAAGTAAAGAGGGATTTTTAACACAAAAAGATGCAAAACTAGCTGCCGCTTTATTTGAAAGACAGATTCATAACAATGAATATGTTCAACCTTCAAAAATGTTATTTGCTGATTTATGTAAAGATTGGGAAAGACACTATAGTCAAGACGCAAAAGAAAGTAGCTTAAGAGCTAGACATATTGCACTAAAACAGATTATTAGTGAATTTGGGCAAATTCCAATACAAAAGATAACTAAAAAGGCTTATCAAGATACAATAGACAAACTTTCAAATAAATTTAGTTCGAACTATATTTCCAGTATCCACACCTCTGCAAACATGGTGTTCGAGTATGCTAATTCACTTAAATTGATTAAGGAAATACCAACAAAAGAAATTAAATTACCAAAGAAAAAATTAAATGTTTCTGACCTTGAAAAAGGTGATTCTTTATTTGAAAAGTTCTTAGAAAAAGAAGAATTGGAAGAATTTTTAACGGTCACAAAGAATGAAGGTTTAGAAGGTGACCTATTAGCTTTTACAATGTTAGCTTATACAGGGTTACGTATTGGTGAAATGATTGCTTTAAAATGGTCTGATATTGACTTTAATAATCAAACGTTGCGTGTTATTAAAACATATTACAATCCAACAAATAACAAATCAAAATATACATTACTTACTCCTAAAACAGCAGGATCAATACGCACCATAACAATTGATCCATTAATAATAAAGTTGCTCGAAATACACAAGAAAGAACAAGAAAAGATCATGAATGAAAACAAGCCTTTTTACATCGATAGTGGTTTTATTTTTGCATCTGATGAAGGATATCCTAAAACAATAAAACATCTATCCATTAGAATGCAACGTATTCTAAAGAAAACAACAATCAATAAACAAGTTACACCACATTCATTTAGGCATACTCATACTTCATTACTAATTGAAGCAAATGTCCATATTAAAGAAATTCAAGAACGGTTAGGGCATAGTGACATTAAAACTACCATGGAGTTTATGCCCACATGACAAAAAACATCAAAAAAGAGGCTTCTAATAAGTTTAGTAACTTAATGAAGGACATCTCATTACATCTCATTGAATAATCGATCCTATTTCCAAGATAAAGTTTTTACGAAATGAGGCTCAATGGGTAATTCTTATGCCATAAATGTATTAAATGGTAGTTTTTTTTAAAGTATAGAAAAATCAGCATATACAAAATCGTGATTGATTCCTTGTAAAAGATGGTTTTTTTAATTTATTTAATCACTCACAATCCCACCTGATTGTTGAAGAAAGAATATAAAATTCTTGCTATCCACAGTATTTCCTTTTATTTAACTTTAATTTCAGTGTTACAATTATTTATGGTACGGTTCACAGTGATGTTGCTAAATAAGGGTTTCGTATTTTTTACATTTTTTAATTTCATACATTTTAAATTGCTGCATATAATAATACCTACTTACAACTCATTTTGATTTTACACAATTGTATACGATTTAACCAAAGAGTATTATTCAAAAACATTACGCTGGCGGACAATTTATGTAAAGAATGTTAAGTATTTCATTTTCACACCTTATCAGTTCAATGTGTAAAATAATGGTTTTTATAAAAGATATTTCTTTAAATTTTACAGTACTTGATGTATTATTAATTTAAATAGTGGGTACACTATTTAAAATAAAAAAACCTTAATAAAAAGAGGGTGTTTTTATGGACATCGAAAACATGTTAAATCAATTAAAGGAAATTTTGCCTGCTGAGAATTTCAAAATTCAACCTGCTGCTGCACGTGAAGAATTGCTTCAATTAGAGAGAGAGTATAAAATCAATACTTCAAATTTTATTAAAGATAAAACTTTAGCTACTACGATCCCAGAAGAAGTTCGCGAAAAATGGATTAATACACTTGATACATTCATTAACTTTAACGGATCAATGGAAGATTTGAATCATCTTTCTTCATGTGAAGGCTCTTTAAATAATAAACCTTTTATCAATCAGACTTCAAAGGAAAATTCTACAAAAGAATATGTTAAAGAGAAAAGCAAGGAGTCCGGTTGGCTTCCTTGCTTATTTTTATTCATGAATAATTTTATTAATTTGCATACCTTCTTCCGGATGGAACAGGAATCTCGTATTCGTACTTAAGACATCAATTGCTAATATAGCATTCATAACTAAAACTCGTTCTTTTGGTATTACAAGACCACTATCAGTAGCAATTAATAATGTTTGCACGAGAATAGGAAGTCCTGGATTCACCATATTCAAAGTTTGCTCTATAATTT
>NZ_JBALPG010000209.1:0-1656 GCF_036965245.1 Neobacillus drentensis | reverse complement strand
TCCCGGGATAACAATGCCTTCGAATGGTAATGCACTAGAAATTAATGGGATGTTGTTTTCTTTTAATATATCTCTAATTTTATTTCCATCAGCTGCTTCCGGAACGAATTCACTTAATTCATCATCCTCGTCTAAAACAAACATTTTCTCGTTAGCAGGAAATGTAACGGCAATTAATTCTATTGCAATTTCATTTTCCTCTAAATACGATTTCACTTCTATAATAGNNNNATAGATTTCTCATCTTTAATAAACGTAATTAACTTGTTGATTCCATTTTCGATACAATATTTTATATTTTTAATATAAATTGACTTTATATTACTCATCTTATTTACCTCCCATTTTTAATTAACTCTACATATGGTTCATTAGTTTCTTGGTTAGTAGGAAAATCCTCTTTATCTTTTGCATAACGATTAAAAATCTTCACAGCTATAGGACAACTCATTTTTGAAATATCTAAATTAGTATCATCAGGAAATACTAAATGATCTCCCCATTTCTGCTTATAAGCATTTATATGTACGGGCGCATATTTTTCTTTAAAAGGTTCGTAATCAAATCTTATAAAATGTTTTTTAGGATCTTCTAAGTGGAATCCATGATATGAATAGCTACGTACTTTTGTTATAGAGAAATCTTCAGCGTTAGCATAAGCAGCTTCGTTTAACTTCATTTGAAACCCTAGATATTGTTCGAACTTTACTTTTGATACCTCCAAAGTATAAGCTATTTTACTAGAATCTTCAGACGAATTAATGATTAAGTTCTCTTTCACTATCTCTAGCATCCCATACTCTTCGGCAACTTCAAAGATACGTTGTATTCTTTCTGCAATACCTTCATTCACATCAATCGATGGTTGTGTCTCTATTTTCATCACCTACTCGCCTTAAAGTATTTATTAACCTACTTATCAAGAGTTAAAATAAAAATGTACAAACTTATTTACATTTTAATATGACATTAGTAATTGTAACCTCATCATATTTTAGAAGAGAAATACGATAGTTTATTCCATGATAGAAAATTTAATTTCAAAAAATCGTCTCTCTTATTATACTGTTAACTCGATATTTTTGAATATAAAACTTTACAAATCTATACAGAAATATAAAAAAGAGCATATGGAAAAACTGTACATACTTAATAAGGAATCTTATGAAGAAAAGCATAGGAATTCATTGGGTACTCTCGTAAAAGTTTTGTCAAAGAAAACAGCACTTTAATTAAAAAATACTATTTTATTAAAAATAATTTTTCCTTTAGGTATTGCAAGTCTGCCTTCTTTCCTCAATAAATCATTAAAATCATTTAAATGATTTGACTCATTTTTCTATTTACATTCACTGATTAGATTTACAATCCTTTTTACCAGAAAAGCACGCTGATACTGATCATACTTTTGATTTCTTTTAGAGAGTGTTGCGCATTGCGTATATTAATCATCCATCTTTTTATCAAACTCGATAACCTCAATTTTAGGATATTTCAATGTAAAAAACAGTCGAACTAAATTTAATCAGTCAGACTGTTTATATGACAAACCGAAGAACATCATTTACTTATGATAAGGTTCAGGGAATATCACCTAAGATCAATGTTAATTTTGAATCTAATATATTTATCTGTATTTAAAAAAAATGAAGAAGA
>NZ_JBALPG010000208.1:0-4117 GCF_036965245.1 Neobacillus drentensis | reverse complement strand
TGAAACAGTTGAAGAAATTAATACAAAACGGAGTAACCGATTCAAACGGCGTGCAAACCGTAATTTTATTGTAATTGGAATTATCATTATTATTGCACTCCTATTTGCGGGAATCAGCTATTATCAGGCAACCAGGTTCAATTCGCAAATTACCATTAATAATACAAAAGTCGGTGGACTGACTGCTGATCAGGTAATAAATAAATTAAAAACAGCTGAATTAAAAAACAGAGTCTATGTCGGAAACCAACAAATTTTAGATGAAAAAGATACGCAGATGGTATTTACGGATAAAGATCTGCCTGAGGTTAAGAAATTATTGAAAAGCCAGTGGACATTTTTTCCTTCCTCAAAGGAAAAAAATTATTCATTGATACCCAAAGAGGCGGATCAGTTTCGCAGTCAAACGATGAAAAAGCAAGTAGAAGAAAAGCTCCTATCCATGAATAAGAGCTTAAAAGCACCCCTAGATGCGGAGGCGAAATTGGAACAGGGTAAAATTGTCATCTCCAATAGTATTAATGGTGAACAGTATGATGTCACCAGTCTATTGAAGGATTACGATAAACAGGATTATAAAAGTGACATCCATCTGAACCCTGTTTACTTACAACCCATCAAAGAAGACAGTTCAATTGTCAAAAATGAAGAGAAAACGCTGCAGGATTTTCTTCAACAAACAGTTGATTATAAGATACAGGACAAAGTGGATAATTTAAAAGCCAGTGAATTAATTAAAAATGCCTCTGTTTCAAAAGATATGAAGGTTTCAATTACCGCGAGTGACATTAAGAATAAGATTGATGAAATTAATAGTTCTCAATCAACATTAAATAAAAATTTCACATTTAAGACCCATTCAGGTTCGGTCATTCAAGTTAAAGGAAAAGGCTATGGCTGGGCATTAAATTCTGAGAAAGAAACAGCGAGAATCCAGGAAGCTTTTGAAAAAGGGGAGAAATCGCTTTCTGCTTCTAATATTTATGGAAATGGCTGGAGCAATGAAGGCATCGGTTACGAAAATACCACGAATAATGGCATCGGTGACACGTATGCTGAAGTGTCCATTGCACAGCAGCAAATATGGATTTATAAAAATGGACAATTAGTAGTCACAACCAATGTGGTTACAGGTAAGCACAGTACCATGGAAGATACACATCCCGGAGTTTGGTATATTCTTTATAAACAATCACCACATACCCTTAGGGGCAGTGCAGTTGGTAATCCTAATTATTCCGTTGAAGTATCTTATTGGGCTCCCTTTACGAATGATGGACAAGGATTCCACGATGCCAGCTGGCGGAAGAACTGGGCAAGTAATGCCTATCTTAGCGCAGGATCAGCCGGCTGTGTCAACACACCCCCTAGTATTATGAAAACCGTGTATGATAATCTCAGTAAATACGATCCTGTTATTATTTATTAAGAAGGATGTTTCTCACACTTTCTGCCAAGAAAATAAAAAAGCCTAATTTCTCGCTTTTAACACCGAGAAATTAGGCTTTAGTTAATTCATAATAGCACCCGATTACTACGGCAGCCAGTAGAATACATAAATTCAAATAAAGCATTCTCCATCGAGGTATGACAAGCTTCCCTAAGATGTTTAATCTCTAGTTCTGAAAGGAATTTTGGGATTCTTTTGCCTAATTTCGGCTCTTTTAATTTAGCAGCAGGGTTTTTGGGTATATAGCCTTCATCATGCGTCTATTTGAATAGTGATTTAATGCAACGATCCCTGTGTCCCAAACTAGATGGCTTAAAGTGTTCACCCTCATGTAAGAGGTACTCTTTTAATTTCTCTGTAGTAAGTTCAATCATCTCAATATCACCGAAAAATCGTAATAAGAGATTATATTAAAAACAATATGTTTTTAATGTAAGAGGTGAATATCGATTCGAATTCACCACCTATGACTAAATTATCAAGCCTAATTTTTCGGTATTCTATAGCTTTTTAGTCAACGGAAACAAAACACAATCTTTAATCGTATCAGTATCTGTTAGAACCATTAACAGGCGTTCAATACCAAATCCCCAACCTGAAATGGGTGGCATCCCATATTCCATAGCTGTTAGATAATCTTCATCCATCTCCATTGCTTCTAAATCTCCATTACTCTTAAGAAGGGCTTGAACCTCTAGCCTTCTTCTTTGTTCAAGTGGGTCAACTAACTCTGAATAGGCATTTATAATTTCTGCACCATTCACCACTAATTGGAACCGATCTGTAAGAGTAGGGTTATGATCATTAGCCCTAGCTAGTGGAGATAAATCGATAGGGTGCTGGATTAAAAAAGTTGGTTTTACAAGTTGAGGTCGGCACATTTTTTTGTAAAGAAGATCAATGAAATTACCTCTCCCTAAAGATTCAATATCCGAATGTTCTAAATCAATATTTTTTCTCTTCGTTTCTTGGTATAAATCTTTAAAATCAAGATAAAGGTCAATATCAATCCCTGTGTCCTTTAAAATTAAATCCCTGAAGGAGACAATGTCCCATTCTAATGAAAAATCAATCGTTTGACCTTGTATTGTAATGGTAGTTGTATTAAATGTTTGATCAAGAACAAACAGGATCATATCACGCATTAATTTCATTGTATCCTCATAGTTCCAGTATGCCGCATATCCTTCAACCATTGTAAATTCTTGAAGATGTTGAGGACTAATTCCTTCATTCCTAAAACACCTTGCAAATTCAAATACTTTGGTAAAACCGCCTACAATTAATCTCTTTAAATAAGTTTCTGGGGCTATTCGTAAGTTTAATTCAGTATCTAGAGAGTTATGAAAAGTCCTAAAAGGTTTAGCTATTGCACCTGATGAGGTGTGCTGCAAAATAGGCGTTTCCACTTCTAAGAAATTATGGTCCTCAAAGAACCTCCGAATGGCACGAATCATTTGTGTTCTAGCTAATAAACGACTTTGAGTATCTTTTGTCATCATTAAATCTAAGTATCGCTGTCTATATCGAAGTTCAATATTACTTAACCCGTGCCATTTCTCCGGAAGAGTCCGTAATGCCTTTCCGAGAAATACATAGCTCTCGATACGTAGTGTTTTCTCGTTCGTTTTGGTTGTATACATATGTCCTTCAACACCGATAAAATCACCAATGTCCAAAAAATTATGAAATTGATTAAATGATACCTCGCCAACCTCTTCCTTTTTCAAAAGAAGTTGTAAACTTCCTTGTATGTTTGATATTGTAATAAAACTTAATTTGCTGAAGTTTCTAATACCCATTATTCTTCCAGCAACCCGGACACCAGAAGTTCCGTCTTCAAGCAGGGATGCTTCATATAATTCATAATTTGTAGAATATCTTTCAGGATATACAGGAATTCCCTGAGAACTTAAAGTCTCTAATTTTTCTATTCTTCGAGTTGTTTGTTCATTGCTCATTCTTTTCCACTCCAATCTTTTCGTTAGTATATTAGGTATTGTAAATACAAATTTATACGTTTAAACAACAAAAAAACTCCCACCCCCAAGATTATTCATCTTGAGGACGAGAGTTATTAGCTTCGTGGTACCACCTCAGTTTATTGATATGTTACCATATCAACCTCTTCGGGTACGGCAATTAAAATAATTGATTATACCCTATCTCTTTAACGGGAGATCCCGTCGCATTATCACTAAGAATACGATCTTAGATCCGTGCGAAGCTCCAAGTCTTTTTTCATTAAGATCATTATTACTCCTTCCCACCTATAGGAGCTCTCTGGAAATAATTAATCAAAACTACTCTTCTCTTCATAGCCGTATATTCGAAATATAATAATTAAAAAATACATTAGCCAAATTAAATGATTTTGTCAATTGCTATTTACAAATCTTATTTTTTCTTACTGAACTGATAAAAGGCTATATACATCATCATTATGGAACAGGACATTAAACACCCATATTTTACTATGTATTTTTAGAAACCCAACCTCTTTTTTCATAGCTGGTATTTTAGGAATTACAGAAACTAAAAACCCCTTGTACGCCAAAGGGGTTCAAATTGTTCGTTTTTGATTTGAAGCTATATCATACCTGGTATACGCATTCCTGGGAAACCACTCATACCCATTCCAGGCATTCCGCCCATTCCCATTCCAGG
>NZ_JBALPG010000207.1:207-4936 GCF_036965245.1 Neobacillus drentensis | reverse complement strand
ACGTTTCTATTTATTTTACTTAACCTATTTCCATCACTTCATTAACGATACACCATATGGGAATTTTTTCGAATAAAGAATAGAACCCGCTTTAAAGCGAATTCTATTCTTTATTAGCTTAATCTAGTAATGCTAAGCGGTCGAACAGAGTCGTAGAATCATTAGTAGCGTTACCTAATAGAATGTAAGGAAATACATCTTCCATATTATGACTTAAATTATTTATTCCTTTTCTAGCTTTACCAATATTATATGTTCCCATATCTTCAGGTGTTGAATTAATAGTGCCATTTGCATAGTATACTACCTCTCTATAGGAGGTTCCGTCTGGGTTTATCTCTGTCTTACCTTCCTCTAAGTCAGGTTCTATAAACTTTAAATTAGGTCCATTACCTTTTAAATTATTCTGATGATACCTTGCTTTTTTGGTTACTTCCTCAGGTGTGTCTCCCAATTCAATCCAGTTACTTCGTATTGCATCAAGAGGGGTAGGTGGAAGGTTAGTATTGCCTATAGAGTCTGGAACTGTATTTGGTAAATTCCTATTATAATGTGTTGTTTTATCAGGCATTTCTCCTCTATTTTCTTCATAAATTTCTAGTATCATTTGTTGAATTAGGAGTTTATCAACGCAATTTAACTTTGCGTATGCGTTATATGCCGATCTCCCTGCATTAGTTTTTACTTTCTCTATAATATCTTTACTTATTTCCTCAATTCGTGCTGCGGATAAAGTCTGAACTAAAGAATCGAACACATTGGAACCTGTATTTCTACCCGAATTAATATTATTGTCAATTTGTATAAAACCGGAACCTTCACCAATATTAATTGTGGAAATTTGATCAAATGCCCAGTCTTGTGGAAGAGGGAACCCTAGATTGCCACTAAATCCAGTAGACATACCACTTACAAAGCTACTTTGTGAATACCCTTTTTCACTAACTCGAATACAAACATTCCTTGCTCCATAAACACCTATTTTATACTTTGAATCATGATATTCTACCATTCCCATTGCCAAAGATTCAAAATATGGGAGAATAAAGTCTACGATATCAGTATCCATAGCATCGAAATCAACGGCAAAATAGATGACATTTCCACGTCGAAATCCTAATTTTTCAGCAGCAGTAACTGCTCTTTCAAGGTCTACCCTTGCAGAATATTTATTAAAGTATGTTGCGAAGGAACCGTAAGTTTGATAAATCGGGAATACATTTAATCCGGCATACTTAATGACATCTAACTCGCCAGGCTGAATTTTTTTATTGAAAGTACTATTGCCTGCGTTAGTGAGATATCTTCCTACAACTCTATACCCAGCATTATACAAAGATTGTGCTCTTTCCGGTGTTACAGTTGTTGAGCAGTCACAAGCAGTCCCTTTCCTAGTCGGATCTCCCGTACTTACTAATAATGATGCCCAAGTTGGGAAATCCCCCTTCCCCGTTAAGGGTAGCGCCACAAATTCTTGGAACTCTTTAACTTCATCACTCAATGCACTAGAAAACACACCATCAAAAGCAACTGAATATCCATTGAATATCATTGCAGCTTGAAATAATTTAACGAAGTTCTTTGTAGAATCCACACTTCCTACTGTAAGTACAGCCTTATCCTTTATTCCTTGTTGCGTTCCTGGGCCAAAGTTTCCATTTGCAACAGAATCAGTCATTTCTATTTCATACTGTATAGCGTACACTAGATTTTTTTGAATATTTCTAGAAAAATGACCATCACAAGGTGAATAGAAAAAGTTCAGTCTATTATTATATTTCCTATTTAACCATTGTTGAACTTGTCGTATTTCATAGGAGCCATTATTCACCACAATGTATGCATCCATCGTTAATAGAGCTTTGAAAAGTTTAGGTGTTACAACTCCATCGCCATATCCCACTCCAACGATATCAGAATGCATCGCTTTAACTGCTGCAAAAGTACTTGGTCCAAATGTTCCGTTGATTGCGGTAGGGTTATATCCTTTACAAAACAATCCGCTTTGAATAATTTTTACAATATTAGGATTAGCTGAAAACCCTTCTGTAATATTTCCATACTTTGATTGCAGTGCTGAAAGTGTCCCTGATCCAAAGTTATCGGCTGGAATTGCAATTCCTAGCTCAATTTGAAGTGCCCTTGTTAAGGCATACATAGTAGCCCAACCTGTTTTTCCATTGGTTTGAATTGCATTGTAGCCTACTCTGCCGCCGTAAGTCCCGTTTAGCCATTCCTGAGCCTGTAATACCATTAAATCCATCCTAAATTCCCTCCAAAAAAAATATTTTTTGTGATACTTTCAATAAAGAAAATTTCAGTTGAAAAAACACAACCGTTTTTTGAAAAATAATGACCCGGCAACTTCGAAAGTAAATAGATATCTTCTTGACCGCGATTTTTTTCTGACAAGGTTGTATTTTTACTTAATCTTTATCTTTATTAAGTAAATGAATTTAGGATAAAGAATATATGGTATAACAATTTATTAAGTATTAATAGGCTAAACTTAATTATTCATTTTTTTAACACCAATACTCTTCTATACTTAATCTATTATTAATTCTACTATGATTGTTTATTTTGAAGTCCTTTTAAAGATGGTTTTAGTGAATCTTCTCTAATTGGATCATTAATGCGTAACTCTTTTGTATAAAGATAATTGATTATTGCGTTATCATCTCTATAGGTTTCGTACTGAACCAGTATGCCCGTATCTTTGTCTATCCATAAACGATACCAGCTGGATTCCAATACCGTACTGGAATTTCCGTTTAACTTTCCTTTAATAAGAATTGTGTTATGACCATTAATTTCAGCGTTCTGTTTTTCAATATCCCAATTAGAGGAGTCTCCCATGAAAAGATTTACCATTTCACTAGGGAACAGTGAATCCTTTGCTAAGCCTACCAATTCTTCTAAAGTAGAATTTCCAATGTTTAATATACTATCATATGTTCTTTCCTTCTCATTTACACTCCATAGAGTATCTTTATTAAAATAAGTAGATTCAAAAGGGACCTCAATTGGTTTGTATATTCTGCTGTAACCTTTTGAATTCTCCCCATTATTAATAATTTGGTATTCAACCTCCCATTGACCAAGAGAACGATTATATTGTTCAAATCTTCCTTTTGCAGATTTAAAGTTTTCTTTTGAAGTAAGCATCTTTTTCAATACGTCTTCTTTAGTCATATCACCAAACACTTCATCATTTCGCACCGGTTTGTATATAGATGAGCTACCTTCTGTTTTTTCCTTATTTAGTTCAGATGCTCTATTCGCATCTAAATCACTTTTAAAAGAACTTAGTAGAATAAATAATAAGCATAAGGGTACTGCTATACTTAGTGATTGAATCAGGATTCTTTTAAAAAAACTTTCTTTTTTATTCTCTTTTGATTCAATCATTCTGAATACAAAGTCCTTGTTTTTTTGTTCAAATTTAATTTTTTTTAATACCGTCTGATTTAATGTTTCATCCAAATTTTCAAGTTCCTTATTCATGAATTTTCAATCCTTTCAGCGGTTTTTCTAACATTTTTTTCCCTCTACTTAATCTTGATTTTATTGTATTCATATTAATATTGAGCAGCTTGGAAATTTCCGCTAAAGACAAGTGTTCATAATAATAAAGGATAATGATTTCACGATATTTTACGGGCAAAGATAAGACTTTAATAGATATCTCCTGTTTTGCTTCTTTCATGAATACCTCCTGTTCAAAAGAACCATTAGAGGATTTTTGGAAAGTACTAATTACATCAGTGACAATAATATTCCTAAAAGACCAAGTTTTCTTATAATCCTTACATTTATTTACCGTAATCTTATATAGCCAAGTTTTATAGGATGAATCCCCTCTAAAATCTTTTAGTTTTTCATAGCATTTTAAAAATACGTCTTGGGCAATGTCTTCCGCAGCTTGATCGGAACGTACATATGTATAGGCTAATCGAATGATCATATCACCATAGCGATCCATTAACCAGTTTAGTTTTTCTCTATTATCCCAATTTGGATCAATTACTTCTGTACTATTTTCTTTCGATAATAAATCCATCCTTCCTCCCCCTTTATACTTTAGACGACGTTTACTTATGATTAGGTGCATATGTTTCAATTATATTAAAAAATTATTAATACCTATAAAAAAACAAGCTGACCTATTGGCCAGCCTTTAAAGGATGTTGAGAAAATTATATTTGTAAAAATTGTTCAATCAGCCGAGTTGTAAGTGTTATAACAAAAGATGCTCCTGATAGCCTTAAAGTCGAACCGTACTTTGAAAATTACTACTGTCAAAGCAATCAGGAAAGGAATCTATTCTCCTTTTCTATATATCAACAGTATAAAAAACGACTTTATTGAATAATAAACGTGGAAGTTACCAAAGTAAAATGTCCAATTGCACTTCCTGCTGGTGCACCTTCATTAAAGTCAACTTTAATTCGATATGATCCTTGGGGTGGTCTGCGATTTGTAAGGCTGAAAACGATAATATCAGTTGTGTGAAGAAAAGATCCATATTTACATTCCCAGTTGGTCCAACCATTATAAGAATCATACTTCTGTAAACATACTTTATAATCCAATTCAACTCCACCAGTTGAAGCACCTTTCATTTGAAAGTCAACTGAAGTTGCAGTTTTAGTGTAAGTATTTGCGTCTGTACAACCAGTAATATAATAAGATGAAGTAGTAAAACAAGCCATTTTTTCATTCCTCC
>NZ_JBALPG010000207.1:0-187 GCF_036965245.1 Neobacillus drentensis | reverse complement strand
TAGGTTAGCTTTGGATAAAGGGAAATCCTACCATTAGTTAATTACAGTATTCAATCTCCCTGCTTTTAAAAGACTACTTTAATGTGAATTATTATTTTCTCTTCAATTCCATGACATTTAAGCAAACCTCCTTTGATTTTCTACATAACAAAGAAATAAATTGCTTTTTTTATACAACCCTTTTAAC
>NZ_JBALPG010000206.1:20580-21174 GCF_036965245.1 Neobacillus drentensis | reverse complement strand
TCGGTATATATTTCAGCAATAAATATATTGAAACTAGCCACGAAAATAACAATATAAGGATTTCTTTTATCATCTGCTTTCAACCTTCACTAATCTTTTTCTAAACCAGAGATAATATTTATGGTTTAAATATAGCGAAATTATTACAGATACTAATGTCCAATACCATTTCCATTCATGATATTTCACGAGTGTTGTATACCTCTCAAGAACTACCTCAACAATAGTGAAGAAACCAGCAAAGGATATGTAATATATTAGTGCGTTTTTTCTTTTCATTTTATTTGGATAATACAGACTAAAAAAAATTGCAACAATAGGAAACACAAAGAATTCAAATGAGAAACTCGTTCTGTTATATTCATTTGCCTTTGGATATAACTGTGTGGGATATTCAATCCAGCCCATTTCTACGGCAAATAATCCAGCTGGCCAAGTAATTACTTGGAGGAACAAATATAAAACCCATGCATCTCTTACCTTCTCTCTTGGCAACAATTTAATAATCGCAATAATGCCTATAAGCGAAAACCCTATTAACATCCACCTGTCGATATTCATCTGATGCTCACCCTAAAAAGGAATTAATGATTG
>NZ_JBALPG010000206.1:20266-20487 GCF_036965245.1 Neobacillus drentensis | reverse complement strand
TTAAAAAATATAACTTTTTCATGAAACAAGGAGTCCAAAATTACTCCTTTCATTTCTTCACATCAAATAGTTTACGGGGTATAGGTCAACAGCCTTTATTAAAAATAACTTAAAATTCCCACCTTCATGTTCCTGTTTTGTTACATAAAAAATGAAAAAGTGATACTTCGTTATTGAAGTATCACACTAGTTGTAATAATAATTAACTATTAATTAAACTA
>NZ_JBALPG010000206.1:10320-20222 GCF_036965245.1 Neobacillus drentensis | reverse complement strand
GTCTTTATTTGATCCATCATAGTCAGTGTTTACTGAAATACCATCAATTTTTTGATTTCCCTCTTCAATTTCAAACCCCATCTTGGTATGATAGGCAATCGAAACTTTATTGACAGGAGACGTTACACATCTAACAATATTTCGGCCATTTTGTTTAGCCACATTAAAAAATTGATTGTATAATTTTTTTCCAACAGCATGCTTTCTATAATCAGGATGAACTCCAACGAAATGTATATATGCCTCATTTGAATAAGATTGAGAAAGGAATCCAATTAGAAAACCAACAAGTTTACCTTCCTTTTCGGCAATGAAACTTGTATTTGTAAAATGGTCGAAGAATAGTTTGGGTAACAGATCTGACATATTTCTTCCGCCCCACCATTCATTGATTAGTGGAGAAATTACATAGTAGTCTGAGCCTTTAACTGAACGAATTTCCATTTCGATCCTCCAATTTATGTAAAAATCAAATTTAACTAATTGTATCATTAATGAAAATTTTTTGTTGTTGCTTCTTCCATTTATCTGCTTTGTTTACTCAATATAAAAAAAAAGCTGCCAAATAAGGCAGATCAATCTTACAATAAAGCCCTGTTGGCTTAATATCTCACCTGCCATTTATTCCAACAAATAAGAAATAATTTCTTGGTTCGTACATTGTAGTGAGCTTGGGATATCGTCACGGTTTGAAATTAGTTGAAAATAGAAAGTGTCGACTTTATCCTGATACAAACGAAATCGTAATAAGCTCTTTTCATTTGCAAGTTTACTTACAATCTGTTCAAAAAATTGACCTTGAGTCATCATATCCACTGAACCTAAGTGAAATATCCCTTTTAAATCATTTTCAATAATAAATCGTAGTTGTTTTGCTAACTGAGCATCTAAAAGATTGTTACATACAAGATTGCTGTAAACATCTATCACTGTATTATTTTTTATGCTCTCTTTGATTAAGCTCCATCTTGGAGAATTCTTACCCCATATCGCTGGAATTCGGATGATTATCACTCTAACGCCCAAAATTTCCTTTAGCATATTTTCACAATTAATTTTGAATTTCCCGTAATCTGATTCGGCAATAGGTATATCTGTTTCTGTGTGGGATCTTGATAAGTCCCCATCAAACACATTAGTGGTAGAAAAGTAATAAACACGGCTGCTATTTATTTGTAATTCTTTAGCCAATTCTTTATGAAACGTGAGCTGTTGATCAAACTCTCCTCTTAGGCAAGAAATCACGATGTCGGGTTTAATTGTACTTATTATTTCCTTCAGGTTATCGATTTGCTTAACTTCTAATTGGAACTGCTTATCATCGGGAAGACTAGTTGACGAAGAAAAATATGTTCCATAAAGGTCAAATTCATTCGTAAATTCATCTATTAAAGCTTTTCCTACAAGACCACTTGCACCTAGAATAAGAATCTTTTGCATCACAATTTCCCCCATTCGAAAAACTCCTTTATATTATAAAACGAAAATTAACTAAAAAAAGATACGGCCTAGTTACTAAAATTATTCAAGAAATTGTTTTTCAGCTAAACCGCCTTTTTAATAGGAAAGTTTTTATTTTTTATTGTTTTTCTCTTTATCATCACCTTGTTTGCTTTCCTCTTCTTTTTCTTCCTTTTCTTCATGAAATTCAACTGTCGTTTGTGCAGTTATATAATCGAATGGAGTGTAGTTATTATTCGGTAGTGTTCTACTTTTTATTATTTTGTATGTAATTATTCCAATTATGTAAACTACTAGAACCGTAAATAATATAGTTAAAGACATTAAAATTATCATATAAAATCTCCTCGATTTTCATCATTTATTACATAAATGGTAGTACGTTTTTTATATCTAGGGGTTTCACTTTATAAGCAATTACTTGATATTCCTCAATCACTATTCTTGTTGAACTACTAACCCACTCCGTTCTTTAAGAAAAAGCTATGAAATGTTATTGTTGATTTTGATATAAAAAAAAGAGACCTCCAGCTTGGCTGGAAGTACCCTGTCTTTTTCTATTAAAGCCCCTTAAGTGAATATGTAATTATTTAGGTATAACAGGAACCCAAAGTTCATGTCTTGGTTTATGCTTTGGTCCGTAATAACATTCGATACATGGTAAATTAGCCAGTTCATAACTAGAAGTTGGAACCCATTCTGAATATAGACGTTTCCATGCCTCTACAATATTCGGAAAAACTGCCCATGTACTTGGAGGAATAATAAGCGTTTCCATATCACCTGGAGGCTCTCCATCATATCGTACCCCCATAAAATAAGCAAATTCATCCTCTTTTATGGCTGCTTCATTACCACAAACGCCCAAGAGGCTTTCAAGTGTACATTTTGGATTTTCCCATGACATATCAACTAACTCTTGCATAAATCCATCTTTTTTCGCACTGTTCCAAAGCGTAGGAATGGTTTTAAATGCTCTACTTGTTTTTACAGGCATACTCTTCCCTATAATTCTTAATTCAAAATCAATATTCTCAATTCTGTACTCCATTTCAGTGTCTCCTTTAATTGAAATTTGAAAGGAGATTCTTGGAAAGGCTTTTAATTGAACCCCTTTACTGCGAGCATCAGAGGGTTTTAATCCAAGTGTTTTTTGAAAAGCACGTGAAAATGAGTCGGCAGAGTCATATCCATATTTCATTGCCAGGTCGATAATCCTAATATCGCTTTTTTGAATTTCAAACGCAGCAAGTGTTAATCGCCTACGTCTAATATATTCTGAGAGTGATATCCCTGAAATAGCTGAAAACATCCTTGAAAAATGATATTCCGAACAAAAAGCGACCTGTGCAATCTTTTTATAATCTAACTCTGCATCAAGATGATTTTCAATGTAATCCAATGCGTTATTCATTCTCTCTAGCCAATCCATATTCTCACTCCTTCCAATACTAAATCTAAAAGAAAAGAGACTTTTTGGTCCGACTTTTCATGCACAAAGATGTCGGATATTTTTGCTTCCTATTAGATTAATTCTATTATCTTTAGATAAATTCCTTCTTGTAATAACCTGCTCCTATAGTAAAACAAAAAAAGCTGACTCAATGACAGCACTGATCTTTCACTCTAGCACTCCTAGAGATCATTTATTCTTTAAAATCGAAAGCATTTGAAAAATCTGTCCCCTATGATGTGATTCGTGTTCAATAAGATGGTAGATCACCCACTCTGGTGTTACATCATAGTGGGTAAGACTCCTTGGCTTACGCCAGTCCTGTAAGTCCATTGAACGAAAATGGGTAAGTAGTTCATCTCGTACAGATTTTAGACGATGTAAATGTTCATCTAGATCTTGTCCCTCAATATTTGTCAAAGTGTTATCGATATTACGGTCTTCTTGAGGAAATAAACAACGGATCTTGGGGTTCCACTCACCATCAAGAACTTCTTCATAGAACCAGTCCGCCTCAATCAAAGCGATGTGATATAACAATGATCCGATTGAATGCCCTCCGTTAAGTTTTGTATCAAGATCAGACTGACTTAGTCCTGAAATTCTCTCTAAAATAGTTCGCCGAACGTCTTCTAAACACCAAATCCAACGACCAATTTCTGGTTCAAAATCTGTTAAAGTTACTACCATTAAATTTTTTCTCTTCATTGTTTCTTCTCCTCCCTTTGACTGGTGGATCCTAGATCAATAGCAGCTAGAAATTTTCCATATTCTATTAACTTCTAAAAGCTTTGTTTTATCAAAAGTTAGTTTATATATATCTGGCATATTTAGTTCTTTCCAGAAATGAAAACCAAATTGCTTATCGAAATGATTCATGATTAAAACCATCAAATTGCCATGTGTTCCTATAGCAATATTTTCACCTTCATACTTTTCTAAAACGTTTAAAGCAGCCTTTACTCCCCTTGCTTTGGCCCGAATATTTGTTTCTCCACCTTCCCAAGAGAAACTATCATCTTCCCAAACTTTTGTAACAGCAAATTGGAAGTTGTCTAAAGGTTTTGCGGACAATTTCCTTTCTTTAAAATCGTGGACAATCTCAACCTCTTGGCCAATATATTCAGCTAGGCCTTCGACAGTTTGAATAGCTCTCTTGTACGGACTTGAAATGACTCTATCAATATTCTCGTTTTTTAGTATTTTCGTAGTTTTCCCTGCATCAGTCAAGCCTTGATCTGATAAAGCTCTTCCCATTTCATCAGGGGAATATGTAGAATGAGCATGGCGGACAAAGTACAAATTAGTCATTGAACTCCACCTCCCTATTTCTTCTATCAGGCTGCTTACATCATCGAAAAGCATAGCAACCATTAGAGTAATCGGGTACTGCTTTATGGTAAATTATTTAACTCTAGCAAGTATTTGGTTTATTGAAGTACCTGCAGTTTCCTTCTACCACACATTTTACAATAATCAGAATATATAGTATATAGCTAGCATATCACATTACCTTCCTCATCAACTTCTTGGCTCACTCCACTTATAACCATTTTTCTGGATAAAGAAATCTAAATGTACTAATGAATAAACTTACAAATAAAGAGAAGCTGTTTGTTCAGTTACCAAACAGCTTCCCTTTATTCTTGAGTGTCAATGTCAATTCTGTATTCTAGAATTTCACCTGGTTGACAATCTAATGCTTTACAAATGGCATCTAAAGTTGATATTTTAATGGCTTTTGCCTTTCCATTTTTCAGTATTGAAAGGTTAGCCATTGTTATTCCGACTCTCTCTGAAAGTTCTGTTACGCTCATCTTTCTTTTAGCTAACATCACATCAATATTGATAATAATAGCCATATGATCACCTCAAACTGTCAAATCATTTTCTGATTTTATTTCCAATGCATTTCTTAATAGTTCCTGAAGAACAGCGGTAAAGAGTGAGATGACAAAAGCCGCAAAAACGATTGCAAATCCAATGATTGCTATTCCTGGATGTAAAGCATTCTGTGATACAAGCAAAGAAATCCCTATAACATATATGATAATTATTGTATTAGCGCAGTACTTAATATGTTTTAAGGAGACTACAGCTAATTCTGAAAAAGCATTTTTACTTTCAATATAACCTAATAACTTTAAAGCTTGATACAACGCAAGGAAAAATGGTATCACAGTAATATACAAACTTACAAGAACAGGTAATCTCAAATGAGCATACTCTGGATTCATCTTTGCTGCTTCCCTTGAAAGCCCTGGCAGCCAAAAAATACACAAGGCCAGACTAATAATCCCAATAATAAAAATAGCCAGCTTTAAAGAAGTTGTTGTTCCACGTTTCATAAAACACCTCACTTTTAATCGTTAGCCCTATGATAATGCAAATTATATCGTTTTACAACAAATCATTATCATTTTGTATTATATTTTTATTGTTCATCCATTAATTTCGTTGCCACAACCTCGATTAAATCATGGATAGTTCCAAAACACTTTTTAACCTCAGGCAAATGATAAAATGTACTCGTTTCTGCAAAGTTATTAACCTCTTCATTCGGTGAATAAAGATAAATCTTTTTGCCTTGCCCAAGGGCAATACCTAGTTCAATATGGCTTCCTTTTCCTGCTGGCAACAAAACTACAATAAAATCTGCATCAAATACTGCATTCTTTTCCTTTTGACCGATCTCCTCTAGTTCTTCAAATGTTGAGGCTCTTTCATTTTGAGTCCAATCATATGTATGAATAAATCCCTTGTCTTTTAACTTTTGACTTACATATCTGACTTGATCGATATTTTTAAAACTTGATGCTACATAAAACTTCATTTCTCATCCCTCTACTTCTTTTAAATATAAAAATAAATCCAAAATTCTTTACTAATCCACGAATTTTAAAATGATGCCTTAGCAGCCTTTTTTCGTTATATTCTCGCTTAAGTTAGTGTTCAACAACGAATGTTTATAAAGTAAAAGAATTAAATACTTCCCCAATTATCCCCTTCAATTGATGAACCCCTAAATCTGTATTTGTCATTATGACTGCTCCTTTTTCTAAATAAGGATACGCCACCATCATACATTGAAAGCCAACACCCCAACCAAGTGATGAAATTTCAATTTCATGTTCTGAACCATCTAGAAAAACACCTAGTCCAGTCCACTCTTTACAACCTTGTGAATTAATCATTTCTCTTGCTTTACTTGCAGAAAGCCCAATCTTACTATTACCTTTAAGTGAACTCATAAATTCAATTACTAAAGTGGCTAAATCATAAGGCGTTGTCCATAGTCCAGAAGCTGCTGGATAGGGATAAATCGGATATTTAACATTTACTATCTTTCCATTTCTATGACCACAAGAAAAATCTATTCGTCTTGCTTTTGGTATTGTCTGTAGAAATGAACTATTTTCCATTTTTAACGGTTCAAATATATGTTCACTTATTACTTCATTAAATGGCTTTCTAAAGGTATCTTCTATTATTTGTTGTATGATACAAAAACCTGCATCTGAATAATAAAAGACACTCCCTGGTTCATACTTCACTTTAATAGGTACATTGCAATATGGCGTTCTTCCCTCTAATACATCAACTATTGTTGGATAGCCTTGAGTGGAATTAAGTTCAGCAAAACTCCCTTCAGGGTCCATAACTCCAGATTGATGACTAAGCAACCTCCGTAATGTTACTTTATTTTTTTGAGTAAATTCATTATCAGGAATTTTCCAAGATAAAAGTCTATTATTTACATCATCATCTAAATCAAGAATACCTTGTTCCGTAAATTTCATAACTAATATTGAGGTTAGAAATTTACTGATAGAACATGCATTAAAAATAGAATTACTATTTACATTTTTAGTGGTTCCTACTTCAAGTACACCATAGCCTTCTGTCATATTAATTTGACCTTCATCAATTAATGCAATGCTTAGACCAGTTACATTATAATGTTCCATACGATCACTAATGCTTATATTTTCTATCTTCATATAAGACCTCCACTTTTTGAACCCTTAGAATAATCTTAACACGAATATATGTTCCTCTACACGTTTTTTTATTTTTTATTTCATTAACCTGCTTTCGTTAGATGAACAACAAAAATGCTGCCGAAGCGACAAATGATTTTGAAGTATAGAACCAATTAGAACAATATGAAATTCGTACAAAAAAAGAGCCAAATGGCTCTTCATTAATAGGTCAATCCTTCACTAATCCGCCTCTTAATTGATTCACACCAAATTCTAGATAACCCTTTAAACAGGTTAACATGAAAACCCAGCCTTCTTTATTATCTAGCAATTGCGGTATTAGCTCAGCATCATTTTCAATAAATCCATCTTCGTTAACTTCAATAATTGTAATTGAATGATCTATCTCATTCAGTGTAATCGTAACAATATGACCTTTTCCATTTGCTCCCCACCGAAACACGATTTTCTTATTAACCTCGATTTCCAATACTTCTATATCAAGTTGAGCATTGTATTCATCATATCTCACTTTAATCTTCTTATCTTGTTCCCATCTTTCAGAACTTGACGAGAACCAAAAGTTCCCGATTTTCGAAGGATCTACAAACGCTTCAAATACTTCATTCGCAGGTTTGAATATTTTCATTTTTGTAAGGTTGTTCATTTACTACCTCATCCCTCTTTAGATTTATTAACATACTTTACTCAGTCTTCGTTTTATTTTTGATAATTAAGAAGCCAGCCAATGCAAAACTTATCAACTACATTTGCATGTATCGCTCCCCAAAATGTATCCTGGAGCGGAGCAGTAATTTTTCCAGATTCGCTTAGAGAGTCATACACTCTTCTAATTTCATCTTCGGTTTCACATTCCAAGCTGATTCGTACATTATCCCCTAAATGGGTCTTGCCTAAGGTATCTGAAAAGTGAATGATGCTGTTACCCAGATGAAGTTCGGCGTGTAAACACTTACAATCATTACTTTTTTGAATGTTCGTGATTTCACCGCCAAATAGACTTTGGTAATATTCTATTACCTCTAGACAGTTATCAACAAATACATATGGACTAGCACTCCTCATAATAATTTCTCCTATTGTTTTAATTATTCTTTAACTATTGATAAGTCTCCTTCTGACAGAAACTTATAACCATTTTTCATATCCTATTAAAAACACTTTTTAGTTAAACCAGTAAGCCTTAGCTATATTAACGATGTAATCTTGGACAAAAATAAATATTAACCACCCAGCAATACCGAAACCGATAGAAACAAATAAATGAACGGAATGTTTCAATCCCATATAAACAATGAATAGCAGGACAGCGGTTGCTGGAAATCCCCAAAGAACACCTAATGCAAATTTGCTTAATGTTGTGGTTTGTTCCCCCTGTACATATAACCAAATAATACTTAAAAGACTGACTAACGGAAGGGCAGCTACGATACCCCCATATGATGGAAATCTTCTTGAAATTTCAGTAACAATCCCAATGATAATAGCCGATATCACTATTTTAATAATTATATACATTGTTTAGCACGCTCACTTAAGAGTTGGAAAGCTTGTTCTACGATCTTCTTTTCATTTTCAGTCATTTCATTAAGTATTTGATTTAATTTCTCCTCATCGAGACTTGAATTCCTATGAAGAACTTCCCTGCCGATATCTGTTAAGCAAAGAATGACCTTTCTTTCATCAAATTCATTCCGTTTCTTTATTAAATAATCTTTATC
The DNA here is from genome assembly GCF_036965245.1 of Neobacillus drentensis. Taxonomy (GTDB): domain Bacteria; phylum Bacillota; class Bacilli; order Bacillales; family Cytobacillaceae; genus Neobacillus; species Neobacillus drentensis_G. The sequence continues at coordinate 11,583 of NZ_JBALPG010000206.1, read as the reverse complement.
TATCATGCGTTTAACATGCTCAGATGCGGTATTATGATTGATCTGAAGATAAGAAGCAATGTCATTTACTCCGACATTTTCTTTTTTTTCAACAAATTGAAGAATACGAATAACTTGATGGGATATTTTATCTTTATGTGGATAATGCAGATAAAAATAAATATCTGTCCAATAATGATTTAATAATGATACTTTATTTTTCACAATAAGCGCCTCCTTTATATCGCTACTGCCGATTATATCTTATAATACGATATAATAAAACATTTTTTTCTTTTCCTCAATCCAACTTTTACAAAAGGGCAAAAAGAAAAAGCCACCAATTACGGCAGCTCTACTCCACAAACATTATCTTATTGTCTTGGCACCATTCAATCGCAATTTCTTTAAATCGTTTGTCACGAAAAGAATACCATTCTGTTTCTATACCAAATTCAATTATCCTATCCTTAAACCTTCTAAAGGCACCTCTTCCTTTAATAACCCCTAATAACGTATCTCGCCTACCTCGCTCTCTAACATCTAAACAAAAATCCTCCATAATTTCATATTCATTTATATCATAATTAGTCGGCAGCTCTACGTAATTTTCAAAGTTATCGATTACATCCAGAGCAACTTCTCTTTCTTCTTGCTGCCATTCTGGTAAATGCTCAAATGGTTCATCGTCTTCAGCAGCCCTTAAATCTTCCGAAGTTACTGAAATAATTTCACCCGTTATTTTATTTAAAAAAGTCCGTGAATCTTCAAACTGCATTTCCATTCCTTCAATAATCAACTCTAACTTAACTGGCTTAGTCATTTCACCATTCCTTTTTTATTCTACTATTCGATTTTAATAATACGGTCTGGTTTTGGATTAAAAATATCATTGAAAAAAATAGACAATAAGACAATTAAAATAAGAACAACAGCAATAACAGCCGTTTCTTTTCTGTGGTTCTTATGATTTTCAGCTTGCTGTTTGATTTTTTGTCTATATTTTAGTTGGATTTTTTTCCTTTTATCATCTAATTTCATCGGGAATCCACTCCCTTAACACTTTAGTTATTATTTCCCACATATCAAAACTTCAACATTGATCATTAAATGTAAGCTTTTCATCCATTCCTTGTTCTAATGGCATATGAACCCTCTCCATAAATCATAATATCATTCGACTTCCTAATATATACAATTTTCTTTTATTCTACCAACAACTTCGAAGATAAAAAAGCTAAAAATTTTTTATCTAAAGAAAACTAGCCGATTGGCGAGCCCCTA
>NZ_JBALPG010000206.1:2696-10291 GCF_036965245.1 Neobacillus drentensis | reverse complement strand
CCCTAAGGGCGAAGACAGAGGCGTAGTTGCACTTATGCGTTAGCCTAAAAAGAAAGATGCCCGTTGGACATCTTCCTTGTTTTAATAGATAGTTTGCATTCCCTTTCCGGCCACTGTCATCCATTCGAACTGACGCAGTCTTACTTCAAACAGTGTCAATGGATCACGGAAAATTTCAGGGTTGGTGTTCATTTTTTTAAGCATTTCTTGGTTTGTTTGAATTCCTGATCGAGCTTCTTCGACAGAACCGGTTAACGTAGTTAATGGACTCTTGAAAAACAAGGTGATGTCCCGCTCCAGTGATTTTTCAAACAGCTCAAACGGTTGGAAAAATTGCTTACATACTGTTGAAATCGCCTCGGAATAATCTTCATTCTCCACAAAGGCTTTGTATTTATTAAAAAGTAATGCCTTGTTTTGCGATAGCGCTCCAAATAGTTTCCCGGCACTTTTTAACAAAAATTGTGATGGTGTACGGCGGAGCAGAATATTGACGTTTTCAAGCTGAAAGCGGCTTGTCATCCGATCGGTATCCCGTCGCCAATCATCAAGCACCTTAAAATCACATTCGAGCTTGATGCGCTCTTCCCCATACATTTGATTAAAGCCTTCACCCATCTCATTCAAAAATTCTTGGCTTTGCTGGAATTCCCCTTTACAATATTCAATCCAATCCTGCAGTGAGCGGTAAAATTTCGGCATGACCGTTTGTTCCAAGTAATCTTGAATTCTTCGATTCATCTCATCATTAAGCTCTAAATGAATCTTACTGAAATTGCTGTCTTCCTTAATTAAGGAAGAACACTCTTTAAGCATTTTCGGAATGCTTTCTGAAATATCCTCTTTAATAGTTTCCTTAATAGCACCATAGGATTTCGTGATGGTATTGGTTTTTTGTACTTCCGTATCCTTAAGTTGGTTTACCGCTCCATTTAATTTCATTAACATTTCTTCATTCCAACGCACCGATTCAATCAGCTGATTTTCAACATCAATTCGTTTTTGCAGCAGGCTGGCAATCGTGGTACGGATAAAGAAAAGCAGTTTCGCCAGTCGCTTATCCTCTATATTTCTTGTATTCTTAATGGAATGAATAAACGATGTTAATTCCTTCAGTTGCTGTCCGTTATCGTATTGTGAAGAAAAAGCAAATACTCTTGCATCAGGCAAATATGAATGAATCAATGACCTCGTTTCATCAAAAATGCGAAGAGCTTCCTGCTCACCTACAATCGTATCCATTTTACTTAACAGAAAATGAACAGGAATATCTGGGGCTAACTCCTGAATTTGCGATAAAGCTGCCTGCTCCTTTTCAGTAAACGGTGTATTAGCATCAAGGACAAATAGAACAGAATCAGCAACATGCAGGGTTTTCAGCACTTCATAGCGATCATACTGTTGGGCACCCTTTAAACCAGGGTTATCGATGAAAGCAACTCTATTTTCCTGTAAAAATACATTCGGCAGCTTGAACTCAATCATTGATTCTAGTGCATTGCGGCGGCGATCCATTCGTTCTTGAAAATCAGAAAAATCAGGTAAGCGAATAATCTCTCTATCAGTTATTTCAGTGACTTCACAATCCTCAGCATGTGTAAACATCACCATTGATGAGGTCGGGCCATCCTGTAAATCTTCTCCTAAAATAGTATTCAGAAAAGTTGATTTTCCCGTTCCGTTTAACCCGGTAATAAAAATATGCTGTGTATCAAAATCAACTAATTGGTCCACAAGCCATTTGATTCGATAATTCTTCCCCATATCATGTGCCTGTGCCCAATTCATAATGGAATCAAAAAGTGAAAGGCACTCGTCAAGTTCATTCATATCTGTTTCTGTCATGCTGATCAGTTTTTCCGCATCATTGACGATCGATAAACTTATACTCGCAGGAAATAGCTCATTCCATGAGAGAACAGCAGCTGATGATAAAACTACATTTGCTTGATCCGCCAACCGGAGCCAATTTGTTAACAAGTCAGGAATAAAATCCTGAAGTACTTTAATGAAGTATTTTCCTTCAATTAAACCAAAATACGTTTCCTTATGAAGCCTTGAAAGCTCCGTCCAGTTTTCGTCTTGATTGATATCAAGGTTTAATAAAAGATGGTTGATTTCACTTAACCATGCAAAATAAGATTCTTCGGTCTTGTAGCTATCCCACAGTGATGAAACCAGCTGTTCAAATTTATGTTTATCCAGACTAAACAGAAGGATTAAGGCCTGGGAAAAATAACTCGGTGCATGGCTTTTCGTAACACCGCTTTTAATATAAGTGTTTAGAATTTCAAACCATTCCATAGAATCTGTGCGCTTTGCTTCGGTTACTGCCAGTTCAATGGCATTATCCCAATCTTGCTGTTCTTCAAAAAAGGTACGGGCAATTTCAGTGACATTCGGATAATCAGGGTTAGTGACGATTGTCTTTTTTATCGTCGAAACGGCTGCATCTACCTTCCCGCGCTCGATGTACAGCGAAAATAACTGTAACGCCACCTCCGCATTTAATGTAGAATTATCAGTTTTAATCGCCGTATAAATATCCTCAGCCGTTGATAGCATCCCAAGCTCGTAGTAGGCATCTGCAGTATTTTTCTTTGCCCATGGCTCGAGTTCATCTACGATGTTTTCCCATTTAAAAATGGCAGTTTCATAATCTTTATGATGAAAATATACTTCCCCCTGCGCAAAGCGAATAGACGATAAATCAGGAACATCTTGCTTTGCCTCCTCCTGAAACACCTCACCAAGAACGCGAATCGGGTGCATATTCTCATGCTCATTTATGTACATTTTATAGTACGTCTTTTGTTTTAATTGCTTCTCTAACGTCATTGTCTTTCCCTCCAATTGCAAACACTCTATGTCATTCATATGGAAAAGAGTCATAATTATTCCATATACTATTCGACGAATATACAGACTATAAGTCTCAATTATATCGATTCTAACAAAGCTTTTTTTTAAAATGATGTCAGTTGTGTTTCAATTTAAAGACAAACTATACGAGAACAAGGTTTCGTTAATAGATTTTAGCGGTTGGGAACTTTTTCAAAAGATATAAACTTTGATTCCACCAAATATTTGAGTTCATTTTCCGCGAAAGTGTACTTTCTCTCTTTAGGCTGCTTATGTCTTTCGAGAAAGCATGTAATTCTCCACTTGTGTAATTTAATTGTCCCAATATCTTGCCAAAACTGCTTTCTTGATATCAGAATAGTCAATAAATAAAGTATAACATGGTTCATTACCGTTAAAAATAGATTTGACCATTCTTCCATTTTTCCCTATCCGCAATGTATAATGAAACTAAATCATTAAGGAGATTATTGACTTTGGAAAAAGAACAAGCTATTTACTTAGCAAATCATATTGAAAAGTCAAAACCTGTATCTTATGAAATTAGGAAACTAGAAACAGTTAGCGGTACCTTACCGAAGTTTCATCAATGGACGAACGGCAAAAAAACGTTAGCCGCTTATGAAGTTACTCGACCGGAAAGTGACACTGGCTATTACTTTTTATTTATTGATTGGCACCGCAATGACAATTATTATTTAGTCATTTATGCACATGATAGGTCGACAACTTGTGCGGAGATCCGGCAAACTCATGAGCTTGAAGATGGACCACATCTTGTCTGGACATACAAACCATTTAAACGTGATGGGAAAAACGATCAAAGGAAGGCATACTTTAAGCAAATGTTTGGATCGACTACGGTTCAAATTAAACTGCCTTCTTCACCACTTGAGGTAGAGGATTTTTTCCGACAATTGTTTAAGCTGTGTCAAAATCGGATAAAAGCGGACAAAATTGTAGATGTATTTAATTTTGAAAATTGATAGGAGTGTAAAAAATGGCAATCTATAAAAACTGCCAAAGCTGTGGTATGCCTTTAGCAAAAGATGAACTAGGCGGCGGAACAGAAAAGGACGGGACAAAAAGCACGATGTATTGCAGCCACTGCTATATGAATGGAGAATTCACTCTGCCAAATATTACAATGGAGGAAATGAAAGAACGAGTAAAGCAAAAGGTTGTTGAATTCGGTATGCCAAAGTTTATTGCTGGCATGTTTACAAGAAATATTCCTAAGCTGGAAAGATGGAAAAGATGACAATCATGTCGTCTTTTTTCTTTCTCAAAAATGCAGCCAAAAACGACCAGATTGAAAAACATGCTTTAGGACTGACGAACGCTTTTTCAGACAGAATCATTAAGCAGTATCCTAATCAATAAAAAAAACGGGAGAACTCTCCCGTTTTTCTTCATACAAATTATTGGTTAAGGTTAATTGTATCAAATTGTACAATTCCTGTTTCACTATGTCCGTGGATAGATAACACTCCATTGTTTTCAATTACCACATATGGACAGCAATCGTAGATTACTAATCCTCTTAAGGTTCCTTCCACACGATACGATTCATGGAATCCTTCACTCAGGTCATCATAGTTATTGGCTGTCATGACTGACACTTCATTTCCTTCTTGAACTGCATAATGATGGGCTGTCTTGCTGACAATCTTTTCTTTTGCTTCATAAAAAATGCGGCCGGAATCATAAGCAGTAGTCCGATTATCCTCATACGTACCGTCATTGAATTTCCACCATAAATCGCTGAAGACCTTTAATTCTTTAGCACCAGGTGTCTCCACAACGATTAGAGGCGCTTCTATAGGACTTCCTTTAAAGATAACAAATAAATCCTTTAATTTTCCAAGCTGAGCTGGACCTTTTGTTTCATAAAGCTGACCGCCAGGTGCGGAAACGTATACTCTTTCGCCTTTTTGCAGGGCGGTGTAGCCATTCTGTGTCTGAGTTTGGATTCCATTTTGCTGCTGTGATGCACTTGCTGTTGCAGGAATTGCTAACATCGCTGTTAAAGTAAGGCCAGATAAAATTTTTAATGTTTTGTTTTTCATTTTGTCAATCTCCTCTTATAATGTTATTAAGAACATTTTGTTCCACAAAGGGAATTATAAAAAGAAATGACTTTCACCTTCAATGTCAACTTACTCTCATACTTTCATCTTTATCGTGTTTAACTTGTTATCCAATTTATTCAGAAATGGAGGTGCCGCATCGATGCAAATAAGCAATATTCTTTCTAATATGGAAAACCGATGGTTTGTTGGCCGAGAAAAAGAATTAAACGCTATTGCTGAGGTAAGTATAACAGACCCTTCCTGGCGTCTCCTACACCTTTATGGACCCACTGGCATCGGAAAAACCACCTTACTTAAAAGGTTTCAAACCATACAATCGGATTCAACTATTATCTTTTTGAGTGGGCTCGAAGGATATGACACTAAGGAAAAATTCCTAGCAGATCTTTTTGAGGAAGTCCAAAAGTTAAAACCAGATGCGGCTATCAACTTTTCACTTAACGAACAATACCTAGCTAACAATCTAAATGAACTAGCCAAGGAAGCAGAAAAAATCGTTTTACTTCTTGATTCATTTGAACTTTGGAGTCCTATTCATAAATGGTTTAGAGAAAAATGGATTCCCCTATTGTCCATACAAATTAGAATCGTAACTTCTTCAATGTTCCAACTGCCTGCAGACTGGTTCCGTACGCCCGGCTGGTTCGGCTTAATACAAACAATTGAGATTGGAAGCTTTAAAAAACAGACAGTTCAACAATACCTTGATTTAAGAGGAATTCATGATAACGACTCTCGTTATTATATTGAATACTATTCCAAGGGGGTGCCATTAGCCCTTCGTATTATTTGTGATATTGTTGAATTGAATGGTGGTACATTTAAAGAGGAAAACGAGGATTTTCGCCATTTTCTCTATTCCCTTAGCCAACAGCTTTTATCTGCCTCAAACGAAATCGTTCACCATCAAGAAATATTGACGACTGCATCGTTATTCTGGTGGTTTGATTATGATTTGTTAAATAGTGTTTGCGGTGAATCTATTACAACTTCGCAATTCCACCAATTTTGCCAGCTTCCATATATTGAACTAAGTGAAAATGACTGCTGGCGAATTAATGATGCCATTCGGCAATGGCTGAATACAGACCTATCTGTAAGAAATCCAGAGAAATACGAATTCCTTTTAAAAAAGGCAACGCTTGCCCTTACAAAAAAATTAGAAACCATGCCGGCAGAACGTAAGCTTCCCTATGTACTTAATACTCTGCATGTAAACCAAAATGGATATATTAAAAGGTTCGGATTCGGTGCAAGCAATCGTCAATTTACTCCATGTCCAATCAATGAATCGGAGATTCCTATTCTAATGGATATGTTTCGAAACTTTGTAGTCTCACTAAAACCATTTTTACCTGATAAATGGCACCAGGATCAGTATTTCCATGAGGTTTGGACATCAGCACCTGATTCATTTATCGGATTCCGATTTGAGGAAAGACTAGTTGGATTTTTAACATTTGTTCCGCTCAATAAAGATACACGCAAAATGTTTCTTAAAAATCCCGTTTATCGGGAATATATGGAAAAATCTAAACACCAAGAAAAGGAATATTTAATCTGGGTAATTTCATCCGATCCACAATATGATCCAGATGTAACAGCTTTTATTTTGCGCTACATATTTTCCAATTTGGCGGAAGATACATTAATTAATGTGGTTTCTCCCTTCCCTGACCTTTCCAATATTTTTAAATCTCTAGGATTCAAAACGATTGATTGGTATCAAAAGAAATATACTAATGAAACCCCTATGACATTTCTACAGTTAGATCTTAGGAACAGGGATCTTTCGATGGCTATTACTCAATCACTTAAAGCACCTAAACAAATTCAAATTAACGGGATCATTGAAATGACAGCTCTTTTGAAAAAATTCTTTGTTACTTTTCATAAATCTGAATCAGAAAAAATCATTCAAGCTGTCTTTTCTTCCTTCCCTTACTTAACCAATGAAACTGACAGTGGAGGTTTTCGAAAATACCTTATTAAGGTTATAGAACGAATGGACCAAGGTTCAGAGGAAGAGCAATTGTACGCCACTATTATTAAATTGGCCTATATTAAAAAAACAGCTAATCATGAACTCATTGCTGACAGATTGAATTTATCGTTAAGCACCTATTATCGGTATTTAAAAAGAAGTATCGAAAAGGTGGCATATCTTTTATTAGAAAACCAGCACGATTAATTTTCAAACAAAAACTAGGAATGTTAAAGGGAGGCTTTCTTAAGCCCCCCTTTAACATTTATTTATGATTCTAGCTTCCAATAGGTCCTTGTTCCATTATTTCTTAATAGTGCCTTGTTCGGAACTTGAAATAGTACCAAGAAAAGGCCCATGATATCAAGAGAGGAACCGAGGGAATTAAGTATAATAAAAAAAAGCACTTTACCTGTTAATAATCCCGAGATACATAGAATAAGAGGAAACAAAATAGAAAGAATTAGAAAAGGCGCCACTAATATAAGAATATACCTTGCTTTCGTTAATGTTTGTTCTGTATGAACAAACGCCGCCAAAAAAGTTAGCCCAATAATGATATCCTTTGACTTCAAAAAGTTAGGAATAAAGATCAAATGAAAAAATTCATGTACGATTAACACTGACAACAACACAATAATTAAACCTATATCAAT
>NZ_JBALPG010000206.1:2173-2670 GCF_036965245.1 Neobacillus drentensis | reverse complement strand
GTTATGATGATTGAATCTCCAGTAAAAAAAGTAAATTGCTTTATCGAAAAAGAGGAAAAGAAATAAATAATTCCAAATGAGAGCAAGGCATTGATAACCATAAAAGGCATGGAAAGTAACATAGCGTTTGTCAGGCTTTTCGGTTCTTTTAGCGGCTTCCAGCCATCATTCATTAATACGGTATGTGTTTGTTCATTAAATTTTGGTATTTTATTGCTAAATTTAATAAAATCAACCCCTATCCATATATGGTAAATCTACCCATTTATCATAACAAAAACAGGGGGCTGCTGTCAGCCCCCTATAAAATACTATTAAACTTTACAGTATAAAATCGCTCTTTTTTACTTCATGTTCACTAAGGACATCTTTTTTCCGAGCTTTTTTATTTATAGCACCTTACTTAAAAACGCTTTCGTTCGTTCTTCTTTTGGATGATCAAACAACTCACTTGGGACGTTTTCTTCTACAATTAATCCGCCATCCATAAAAATAAC
>NZ_JBALPG010000206.1:0-2105 GCF_036965245.1 Neobacillus drentensis | reverse complement strand
TTTCATTACCTCTAAAACCTCTCCGACCATTTCCGGGTCAAGCGCAGAGGTCGGTTCATCAAACAGCATAATTTTCGGTTCCATCGCTAAGGCTCTGGCAATGGCTACCCGCTGCTTTTGTCCGCCTGACAATGAATCAGGATAGGCTTCCGCTTTATCAGCCAACCCTACCTTTTTTAAAAGTTCCAACCCTTTTGCCCTCGCTTTTTCTGCCGGTACATTCCTTACCTTCATCGGGGCAAGCATAATATTTTCGATGACCTTTTTATGTGGAAAAAGATTAAACTGCTGGAATACCATTCCCACTTCAGTTCGGATTTTATTAATATCCGTTTTTTTGTCAGTAATATCGATCCCTTCAATTAGGACATGACCGCCAGTAATTGTTTCGAGCATATTGATACAGCGGAGGAATGTCGATTTTCCGGAGCCGGAAGGGCCAATCACGACAACGACTTCTTGCGGATCAACTGTTACATTGATATCCTTTAGAACCTCATTGTTTCCAAACGACTTTTTTAAACTTTTCACCTCAATCATTCTGTTGCTAACCTCCTTTCAATACGGTTTAATAGGAAGTTTAGGGAAAGGGTTAATACTAGATATATCACAGCAACTGTAAGATATGGCTCCCATGGGCGCATATATTGCCCCTGCATCGCACGTCCCCAATACATCAGCTCAGGAGCAGCAATTAAGGCAGCAAGCGAGGAATCTTTTATTAAGACAATAAACTCATTGCCAAGCGGTGGAATCATTCTTTTAATCGCTTGTGGCAAAATAACAAATCTCATAGCTTGTCCATGTGTCATGCCGAGTGAACGCGCTGCCTCCATCTGCCCTTTATCGATTGATTGAATCCCGGCACGGAATATTTCCGCCACATAGGCTGCAGAGTTTAAGGAAAGGGCCAAAATTGCTGCCACGATCGCATTCGTTGTGCCTAAAAATACCGGTACGACAGCGAAATGAATCAATAAGATTTGCACCATTAACGGAGTGCCGCGGAAAAAGTTGATGTACCAGTTAAACGGAAGAGCCCACAGCTTTTTTCGCATCATTTTTCCTAAACCAATAAATAAACCAAGTATTGAACCGATAATTATACCTGCGACCGAGAGGCCAATGGTTACTAATGTTCCCTTAAGAAATAAGGGAGCGTATTCCGCAATAAGATCCCACCTAAAATCCATTACCGATCCCCCTCCTATTATGTGTATTGTGCTATGTAGTGAAGTAAAGAAACCTAATCAAAAATTGCGTAACTGATTTAGAAAACTAGTTACGCAATTTAATCCCCTATTGTTGGTCCTTTATTACTTTTATATCAGGCTTCGTATTAAACCATTTCTCATAAAGCTTTTCGTAGGTTCCATTGTCTAACACTTTGTTCACAGCCTTGTCAAGATCTGCTTTTAGTTTGCTTCCCTTCGGTAACAAAAGACCATAGAATTCTTTTTCAAACGCTCCATCGTCTTCAATGAATTCAAAATTATCCTTTGGATTATTTTTTACATAGGTTTCAATCACTGTGTTATCCGCAACAACAGCATCTACGCCGCCTTTTTTCAACTCAAGAATTGCTAGATTGTTATTTTCAAACTTTTTTAGTTTTTCATTGTTTTTACCAAACAGTTTTTCTACAATGGTTTGGCCGGTCGTACCATTTTGTACAGCAATCCTTTTTCCCTCTAAATCTTTGGCACTCTTAATTGAGCTCCCTTTTGGTACTAGAATTTCATTTTTAGATAAGAAGTAAGGGACTGTATAGTCATAAGATTCTAATCGTTCAGGAGTGATAGTAATCGAAGAAACGGCTAAATCGGCTGTCTTCTTTTCAATTTCAACAAAGATAGGATCCCAGCCAACATGCTCCACCTTCACGCCGTAGCCTGCTTCCTTAATGACCGCCTTAACGAAATCAATATCAAACCCAACAACTTCGCCTTTATCCTGGTACTCAAATGGTGCGTAAGCGGCATCGGTAACAACTCTTAAAGTCTTCTTTTCTCCTCCCGTTTTAGTAGTTCCACAGGCTGATAGAATCAAGAGAAATGCTACCATTAATACTGTTGATACTAATTTTAATTTCTTCATCTTTGGCC
>NZ_JBALPG010000205.1:0-4027 GCF_036965245.1 Neobacillus drentensis | reverse complement strand
ACCTTCGTTACGCCTTCATTACTCACTCTAAAGCTTGTTCCTTCCACAAGATCATAACCATTAATAGAATAGAAGGTTTTATCAACGCCACTTCCATTGTCTGATGGAGATAAAAGGACAGCTACGTCTTCTTTATACCAAGAATTGGTTATATTAGAGGTCGTAATTGGTTTGATATTGTCGATATTTACTTCAACAGTCTTAACTTCTTCGATGTTACCCGCTTTATCTATACTATAGAAGGATACTTTCGTTACTCCTTCTTCCTTCACCTTAAAGCCTGTTCCTTCTACAAAATCAGAACCGTTTATAGAATAGAAAGTTTTTGCAACGCCGCTCACATTGTCTGATGAAGATAAATAGAAAAAATCTTCCTTAAACCAAGAATTTGTTGCATTCGAGGTTGTATTTGGAGCAGTCTTATCGATTTTTACTTCTACTGTTTTCGTAACTTCAATGTTTCCTGCATTATCAACGCTGTAAAAAGAAACTTTGTGCTTCCCTTCATCCTGAATTGTAAAGGTAGTACCCTCTTTAAATGTTGAATCATTAATTGAATAGAAGGTTTTAGCCACTCCGCTTTGGTTATCTGTAGCAGTCAGTTGGAGAGTTACATCTTCTTTGTAGTAAGAGTCTTCTAGGTTTGAAATTGTAACAGGTGGAATGGTATCCTTTACAGGAGGTACTTCTATATTTGAACCAATATTCAAAGTGACTTGATTAGAAGCTTGAGATTCTCCAAAACGAGTATTATAGGAAGTGACCTCATATATATGCTTCCCTTCAGTCTGGTTGGAAAGCTTTTGTTGAAGACTTGTTGTTGTTGCTACCATTTTTTTTGTTCCGTTGACAATTTCATAAATATTATACCCAGTAACATTGTCTTGCTTTGTCCAATCTAAAATGATAATGGATTCATTCTCAACGGTTCCAATTAAAACTGGGGCTTTCAATTCAGGAAACTTGAGATCGTATTCTACTGTAGATGCTGTTTTGGATTCACCAAAACGGTCACTATATGCAATTACTTCAAATGTATAGTGTCCTTCCGGCATATTTAGTAAAGTGTGTGCATTTACAAGCTTGGTTGTAATTAATTTACGCTCACCATTAATAATTTGATAAACCTTATAACCAGTTGCATTTTCGGAAGGATCCCATCTTAAGACTAAATCATTTCCATTTTGAACGGTAATATTTAAATTCTTAGGAGCTTCTATAACTGGATGAGTTAAATCAAATTCAAGATTTGCCACCGATGATGATTCCCCAAAACGATCACTATAAGATGCTAATTCATACTTATAATGGCCTTCTGGCATATTAACGAATATTGATTTCAATGCAGGAGTAGTTAATAATAACTTCCTCTCACCATTTACATACTGATATAATTTATACTTATCTGCATATTCTACTTTTGCCCATTTTAGATTAATATCATTTAGATTCGTTAATGTGTAAGATAGGCTGCCAGGAGCTTGCATTTTCGGATAAACCATATCAAAGTCCAGCTGAAAAGGTTCTTTTGATTCACCGAAGCGATCACTATACGCGGTGACTTCGTATACATGCTTGCCTTCTGTAACATTTGAAATAATATGACTGTTTAATCTTGTTGTTGTAAGTAATTTCTTTGTTCCGTCAATTACTTCATAGACTTTATAATAACTAGCATAAGTTACTCTTTGCCAGTTAAAAATCAAATCATTCCCATTCTGGACGGTATACGTTACGAGTGGTGATGTCATGATAGGATAAATGACATCTACTTCAATCCTTAATCCGACGTTCGACTCTCCAAATCGGCTATTATTGGATGTTACTTCATAAACATATTTTCCTTCCGGATGATTTTGGAAGGTATAATTTACAGCTGTTGTGGTTGTAACTAGCTTTCTCGTACCATCGATCACTTGATAAATTTTATAATCCGTCGCATAAGCTGCCTTATTCCAGCTTAATGTCAAATCATTCCCGTTAAGGATGGTCGATGAAATGCTTGTTGGGCTTTGCATCTCAGGGTATGAAACTTCAACTGTTACGCTATTTGAAAGTGGAGTTTCATCAAGATTTCTTACAGCAGAAACAGCAAAAGTACTACTTCCCTCCTGTACACCATAGATAGTGGTCTCTGTGAATTCATAAGTTACCTGTTTAACTAGTTCTTGCTTGCCTGCATCTAGTTTGTAAACACGGTACGCACTAGCTCCAGAAACTTTATCCCAGCTTAATGTAATATTACCAGGATAGGTTTGGCTCGATTTTAAATTCGTCGGTGTAAGCAACTCAAAAGCAAACGCATTTATTAATGGGAATACTAATTGAAAACATAATAGTATAGTAGCAAAAATGGAAAACTTCTTTACCATATGGTTACTCCTTTTTCAAGTGAAAAAGGCAACGAAAGTTCCAATAACATGTTTTTGTGGTATCCGGCTGCCATCCAGGCTTTTCATGTTGATTCAGGCCCTTGGTTTTACGTCCCACAGTTTCCCATGGTTTGCCTTTTTCACAAATTGTTGTTTTATTATTAAATCATTTTACATTGGAACTCTTTTATAAAAAATATTACTATTCTTCTAAAAAGAGAGAGATCTTACGTAATTAAGATCTCTCAATTTCAACATATTAACGAAGAAGTTGTAATACACCTTGAGGCTGTTGGTTCGCTTGAGCAAGCATTGCTTGAGCTGCTTGAGCAAGAATTGAGTTTTTCGTTTGTTCCATCATTTCTTTTGCCATGTCTACATCACGAATACGAGACTCAGCAGCAGTTAAGTTTTCTTGAGATGTTCCTAGGTTGTTAATCGTGTGTTCTAAGCGGTTTTGGAATGCACCTAATTTAGAACGTTGTCCAGAAACATCTTCAATTGCTTTATTAATAGCAGAGATAGAAGCCTCTGCAGACGCTGCTGAATCTACTTTAATATTGTCTACATGAAGTGCTGCAGCTCTCATGTCATTAATTTCAACATTCATTGTTTGTGAAGAGTTTGCTCCAATTTGGAACGTTAATGCGTTATTTTGATATTGTTCTACAGTTTTACGAGAAGTGAAGGTCGCTTCTTTACCAATATCTTTAAGATCAATCGCTCCGAGGGTTAAATTATATTTTCCATCTATTGTATCAATTGTTTCAGTTCCACCTGCAGCAGCAACACCAACAACTGTTCCTTTCTTACCCTCATGTGAAGTCCACTCTAAAGTATACTCATCATTAGTAGGATCGTAACTTGTAATTTTCACATTAAGTGTCTGATCTGCTTCAGTACCCGTAACTCCTTTTGCAGATTGGGTAAAAGCAACTACTGTTTTGAATATTGCATTGTCACCTTGGTTATCGAAATTTACGCTTCCGTAATTTACAGTTACACCATTTTTTGAACCATCGATAAGTTTCTTTGTATTAAATTCAGTTGTATTACCAATGCGGTCGATTTCGCCGGTAAGTTGATCCATTTCTTTTTGCAATTCATTACGATCAGCATCAGTGTTAGAATCATTTGATGATTGAACCGCTAATTCACGCATACGTTGAAGAATTGTATGTGATTCATTTAATGCACCTTCAGCTGTTTGAATTAATGAGATTCCGTCTTGAGCATTCTTGGAACCCATTTCAAGACCGCGAATTTGGCCTCGCATTTTTTCAGAGATTGCTAATCCAGCTGCATCATCACCGGCACGATTAATACGAAGACCTGATGATAATTTTTCCATTGATTTACCTTGACCAGCTGTTGCACCTGTTAACTGGCGGTGAGTGTTAAGTGCTGCAATGTTGTGATTAATACGCATGATTAAATTTCCTCCCTAGAATAAATATCTTTTGTAATTTTAAATATCTATAATAAACCCTAAGGGTCTACTAACAAAAAAGTTTTAATAAATTTTTAGACATTTTGAACATTTTGATAGTTTAATTGGTATTTATCTTTGTACAATTCTACTTTTTAGAATTCTCATACCCTTTATCAAAATATTTTTCGCCTGTTTTACCGAAGAATTTTCTTGGTATTTATTC
>NZ_JBALPG010000204.1:0-4288 GCF_036965245.1 Neobacillus drentensis | reverse complement strand
TATTATATTAATATAATAATCGATTCTTCCTATAAAAACATACAACATCAATAATCAATATTTTTACACTAGTCTTCACCGAGTTTAATATGGTATAAATTTTATAGTTGATTTATCATTTATCTTTTAATACTAATTACGCTTTGCATAAATACTTTCATGGAAATGGAGCCGATATAATCTGTGATTTTAGTAATTGATAATTATGATTCATTCACATTCAACTTAGTCCAATATATTCGAACAATCGGTAAAGAGGTCATAGTGATTCGGAATGATCAGCTTTCATTAGAAAAAATAGAACAAATGCAGCCAGACCATCTACTTATTTCTCCTGGACCTGGAAATCCTGATTCGGCTGGTCTATGCTTAGATATCGTGAATAGGTTTTATAAAAAAATTCCAATAATAGGTGTATGTCTCGGACACCAAGTCATTGCGCAAGCGTTTGGCGGAATGGTAAAAAAGGCATCAAAACCAATGCATGGAAAAATCTCATTTATAAACCATGACCAAAATGGAATCTTCCGTGATATTCCTTTACCATTACAAGTGGCAAGATATCATTCATTAATCGTCGATGAATCTACCCTTCCCCAATGTTTAGAGATCAGTGCAAGAAGTGAGAATGGTGAAATTATGGCGCTCCGACATAAGCAATATAAAGTAGAAGGAGTTCAATTCCATCCTGAATCCATCTTGACAGAAAACGGATTACAAATGGTCCGGAATTTTTTTATAAAAGAATGTAAGGATGAAAACAAATCTTATGAAAATACAACAACCTCTCTTAGCCTTTGAGTTTGCTGATTCGAACGGTAAAATAAAACCGCTAACTTTTCAAAACCCAATCAAGGTGATTAGGGCCGATAAAATTGACGAGGTGCTTCCTTGCTTTCAACTTGTTCAAGATGCAGTCGATAATGGGTATTATGCTGCGGGATTTTTATCCTATGAAAGTGCAACTGCCTTCGATTCTGCTTATAGAACCAAGGAAGTAAGTACAATGCCGCTCTTATGGTTTGGGATTTTTTCAGAACCATTGCACCATTCGATCACCGGTACTGATCCGTATACACTAACAGAATGGAAACCATCTGTTGACATGGATGACTATAATCAATCGATTTTATCTATTAAACAATCGATTGAAAGTGGTGATACCTATCAGACAAACTATACGATACGTCTGAACTCCCACTTCCAAGGTGACGATATTGCTTATTTTGAAAAGCTAAAAAGTGCACAAGCTTCAAATTATTGTGCTTACATCAACACCAACGAACATAGTATTCTATCTGCCTCTCCAGAACTGTTTTTTCATTTAAAGGGTGATAAAATTACCACACGGCCGATGAAAGGAACAATAAAAAGAGGGAAATCAGCTGCTGAAGATAAAGCAAACGCTAAATGGCTTTACCAGTCAGAAAAAAATCGCGCGGAAAATCTGATGATCGTCGACCTACTGCGAAATGACCTAGGCATGATAGCCGAACCAGGTACTGTTTCCGTTCCAAAGCTATTCGAAATTGAACAATACCCAACCGTTCATCAAATGACCTCAACGATTACAGCACAGGTTTCCACTAATACGAAAGTCGTTGATATATTTAAAGCGCTTTTTCCTTGCGGGTCCATTACTGGCGCACCAAAAATCAGCACAATGAATATTATCTCAGACTTGGAACAGGAACCGCGTGAGGTTTATTGCGGCGCAATTGGTTTTATTACACCGAACAATGAAGCTATTTTTAATGTTCCAATCAGAACCGTAATGATTGAACATCAATCTGGTCAAGCAACTTATGGTGTTGGCGGTGGAATCACATGGGATTCCACTACAGATGGTGAATACCAAGAAATTCTGGCAAAAGCAAGTTTACTTAAAGAAAGCAGACCTGAATTTCAATTACTAGAAAGCTTGTTATTAAACAAGGGTAACTATTTTCTATTAGAAGAACATCTCAATCGCCTAAAAGATTCAGCTCAATACTTCGGATTTCGATGCGATTTATCGGATGTCAACAATGCTTTAGACGCATTTTCAAAGCAAAATCAACATGGTAAGTTAAAAGTCCGTCTCCTTATTGCTAAAAACGGAGACATCACCATCGAAGCAAATTCGCTAACACACCCTGAGGCAGCTTTAAAAGTATTGCTTGCCAGCAAACCGATAGAAAAGGACAATCTCTTCCTTTACCATAAAACGACAAATCGAGAAATCTATTCTCAATTTCAGATGCAGAAGCCCGCTGATATTTTCGATATACTCCTTTGGAACGAAGATGGAGAATTGACTGAGTTTACAAATGGGAACGTCGTCTTGGAAATAGATGGATCATTATGGACACCATCATTAAATAGCGGCTTGTTAGCAGGCACATTTAGAGAAATGTTACTTAAAAATGGAGAAATCCGCGAAAAAACATTAACGATTGCAGACCTACAAAAAAGTAGGAAAATTTGGTTTATCAATAGTGTGCGGAAATGGCTAGAGGTTCAATTAATTAACCTTTAAAACAAAGAGAACAGTGTGGAGGCACTGTTCTCTTTATTTTTTGTATTAGTAGCTGAAGAATGCTATATCTTAACCCTCACTTCAACTTAACTTATTGTTTCTAAAATAGAATTTTAATCTTTTAAAAAAGATTAAACCAATGTCAACCCAAATCCAATTATAAATAAAAGCAAATAAAAAAATACCGCCTATTACGAGTACTGAAAAGGTATCTGACACGGCATGACCTAAGACTGGAAATGAAAAGCCATATAATAAGCTGATGATACCAAGGGTTAGCAAAATAGCCCCAGTACCAATGATACTGATCCTTTTTTTGAAGAAGTAAAAAGCAGCCCCGGTTCCAAATCCCAGCAATCCTGTCGTAAACGGGAACACAATCAGCTCACTTGGCAGAAGGACAAGAAGTAATAAATTGGTTAGAAAAAAGGACATTAGTCCGACCGGAAGCGAAAGCATGGTGCAAAAAAGAATCGGTGCTGTTGTAAATGGACTGATAAAATATCCTATCCCTGGTAAAAAACCGCCTGCAGCTTGCAGAACAGCTGCTAAACTAGCGAAAAGCGCACCCAATACAAGTTGTCTCGTTTTTGAATGCTTATTAAATGCTAGTTGGGCAGATCGAACATCATCAGAAATTGATTTAAAAAAATACATCGGTTCCACCTCGGTCAACAAGTTCTTCGTATGGTTAATATATTAACGATATACTGTTGACGGAACCGATGAGGCAAATTTCAAAACAGCTGTATTCTTAATTTACTTAAAAATAGTTGAAATTACTTGGTCCAGTGTCATTTCACTATCCACTACATATACACCTGGGCGCAATTTATTCTCTAGACCTTTTTGTTCTATATCTTTAGAAAAAGCAAACGCATCCTGTACCAAATTCGCTTGTACAAGTGTCTTGCCGACATCAATACTAGTCATACCGTCTGAAACATTTACAATCACTTTTGTAACGGTTTTGGCGGGATTGTTATCATCTGGTGAAGCTTGTTTTTCTACAGATGCCTTGGCATCATTAATAATCTTGTCATATTCAGCTTTCGTTTGTATGACATAGCCTTTCGTTTCAAGCTTATTTTTCATCTCTTTTTCAGATATTTTTACTGTTGTACGGTTTTCGGATGTTTTTGCGGATGCTTTTGGGTTATCACTATTATCAGCAAAGTAAACAGCGCCGCAAATAGTTGTACTAATAAGAATTCCTGCTGCAAAGCTGCTTAGTAAGTTAATTCTCATTGGCAGCCGCTCTCCCTTCTTCCATTATTTTCTGGAATGGTGCAAGCAGTTGTTCGATTTCATTTTCTGGAACCTGTTTCATCTCTGCAATGCTCGGAATCGAATAATTGCGTTTATATAAATCTAGTATTTCACGCTTTAAACGTTTTTCTTCAGAAGTAAGTGAAATCCCCGCTTCTTTCGTAACAACTTCCATGTCAATCTCAATATTCCGAATTGACTCTTGAAGCGCATTAATCTCCTTCATCGTGGATATGTGAATCATATCAATTTGATTATGTTCTTCTTTTGCCACACGATTGGATTTTAAAATAGAAATGATTAGTAATATAGCAGAAATTGCAAACAATACTACTAAAGTCCATACCATCAAATAAATTACCTCCTATATTCGAATACAAGTCCTTATTATACATGCAAAATGATTTTTTTTCGATTTGTATCCCAAAAATGCGTAAAAAGTCTTAGTTTCCTCACAAATTTTGTGGGTTAAGGAAATCATTTCTTACTTTTGAATTAGGA
>NZ_JBALPG010000203.1:1483-1736 GCF_036965245.1 Neobacillus drentensis | reverse complement strand
TTATATAGCATTCTTGCTTAATGATTGTAGTATTTTTGTCTATTTTTCCTAAATTTACAACATTGAATTATTTTATTTGCGGCGAATTGTAAGGTAAAACAAATTGGAGAAATTTTAAATGCAGGAATTTATTTAATAGAGTCGGTTATTATTATATCCCAACGACAAATATCGATGAATCGATCCAATGGTATATTCAAAAATTAGGTCTCAAATTCGGTAGCTTAGAACCCTTTTAAGCTACCGAATGCTC
>NZ_JBALPG010000203.1:0-1261 GCF_036965245.1 Neobacillus drentensis | reverse complement strand
GAATGCTCTCTTTTTTCTTAGGTTCGGTCGCTTATAGCCCCTTTAAGCTACCGGTTACTCTCTCTATTTTCTCGGATTCGGTCGCTTATAACCTGGATTAGTCACCGAAAACACGCTTTTCTCTTGAAAATTAAAAATAATAAAATTAATGTAATTTATGGTAAATTAATATACAAGAAGAATTGAAATGAGGGTGAACTTTCATGTTAGAAAAATTTCCTGTTTATATGACAGCCTTTAGGCAAGAAAGAATGATTAGAGTATACCTTCCGGAAAGCTACACCAATGAAAATAAGAGATATCCTGTTCTTTATATGCATGACGGGCAAAATGTTTTTGAAGATGAAGGTGCGATTAAAGGGGTATCCTTAGGAATGAAAGACTACTTAGATGAGAGCGGTCTAGAAATCATTGTTGTGGGAATTGACCTGAATCCCGAGGGTGAGGAGAGGGTCAACGAATACTGCCCATGGATAAATGGCGAAATCAGCAAACAAATATTAGGTTATGCCAGTCCATCAGGCGGCAGGGGCGAGGAATATCTAGATTTTGTGATAAATGAGCTTAAACCATTCATAGACAAGAAGTACCGAACGCTTCCGAATCACACTTCGATGGCAGGAATCTCCTTAGGAGGCCTAATTTCAACTTATGCTGCCTGCCGTTATCCACATATTTTTAAAAGAATTGCTGCCATATCACCTGGTTTTTATCGGAACCAAGAGGAAATCGAGAATATATTAAGAAACTCCGATATGTCCGCCATTGAGAAATTCTACATGGACTTTGGAACAAAAGAAATAGGCGAAGATGAAGAAATGTATAAAGTATTCCTCGATTTAACGAATAGGGTCGTTGAAATATTGAACGACAAAAAAGCAAATCTTCACTTTCAGCTGATTACAGATGCCGAACATTCCTATATATTTTTTAGAAAAAGAGTCCCTGAAATGCTGTCATACCTATTTTCAGATATTAGTATAAAAAATTGAAGATCCTCTTTAATTAATCTCAAAAGGTACGGATGATTAAATTCCATACCTTTGCTTCTCTCTTACTTGTCGAAAATCTTAATTTCCATATTATATTCCCTTTACGATTGGTAACTTTACTTCAGAATTCGATTTACCGATGATTAAAACAATTCCAATGTCTTTTTTCGGCACAAACCCAAATCATCCTAGCAAAATCTATCTATCAAAACAAACACTTAAAAACCAACATACAGAAGCTACCAACATGAGAAAGGGTGTCAGGCACC
>NZ_JBALPG010000202.1:0-6171 GCF_036965245.1 Neobacillus drentensis | reverse complement strand
TTATACTCCAGAATGTCACCTGGTTGACAATCTAGAACATCACAGATCTTTTCTAAAGTTGAAAATTTAATCGCTTTTGCTTTTCCATTTTTTAATATTGATACGTTTGCCATTGTAATTCCTAGATTTTCGGATAATTCTGTAACGCTCATTTTTCTTTTAGCCAGCATTACATCGAGGTTTACTATGATAGTCATCATTCAACACCTCAAATTGTTAGATCGTTATCTTGCTTTATTTCACTAGCTTTCCTAACTAAATAAGAAAGCATAAAAGTAAATACGGAAATAACGACTGAGAAAAATAAAATCAATAAAAGAACAATTAAAACGTTAGTATGATACCTTCCGACTACGAAAAGATAAATTAATGCGCCAACATATAAAACACCTTCAATCATTGATAATACACTTATCATTTTCAATCTATCCGCGTTTTTAACGGTAAAAGCTTGGTCAAAGCCAATTTTCGAACAAATCTGCCATCCTAAAACTAAAGCAATAAAAAATGGGATCCCTGTAATCCAAATGAATGTAATAAAGGGATTATAAAGTGTCTTCAAATTTTCTGAGTTCAGTAGAATGTTCCGTCCAGTTTCAGGGCCAAAATAAATACAGAACAACAGACCAAATAATCCACAAATAACAATTATCAATTTCAACCATATTGATAATTCTTTCTGTCTCATAAAAAGAACCCTCCTTAGCTAGCTAACAATATAATAACCCTGAATATCATCTTAGTCAACAAAAATTTATCGTTTTACGATAAATTTTTGTTGTTTGATGTTTGAGGATGTTTTTTAACTAATATAGAATTAAAAGAAAAAGTAAGCATAAATTTTCGTTTAACATTGGAATGTTTGTTGCGGATTCAAATAAATTACAGCTTCAGAAGGGGTATACAGGATTCGGCGGCATTCCTGGGTTCATAATGGTGAATATTATCTTAATGCATACAATAGTGGGGATTATTAAAGGATCGGGTTTGTTTTTTCATTAATGGGGACTGGTTATTGGGCTTAATTTCGCCTCAGGTCTAGTAAATTATTTAGCAAACAGTCGCTTTTCTTTAGGAATGTTGGACATAATGTGAAATGGAATTAAGGAAAAACTATTTTATAAAAGGAAAACAGACCAAGGTAGGTCTGTTTTTTGTCTATTAGTTCTGTTTTTCAGTAATATAAGTTTTTACGGTTGGTGGTTCATATGTATTAAATTTATCAAGTAACCCATTTGGTTCATTATCTACTATTGCCATAGTACGGTACCTTTCATGTAAAAACTGTTCGTCCGACATATGATTTAATAACGCAATAAGGGGATCATAATAATGATTTATATTTAAGAGACCACATGGTTTATGATGAAGCCCTAATTGAGCCCACGTAAAGATTTCAAAGAATTCATCTAAAGTTCCTGGTCCACCTGGCAAAGCTATAAATCCATCTGCCAGATCAGCGATTTTCGCTTTTCTCTCATGCATAGAATCTACAGTGATCAATTCTGACAGGCTCTTATGGGATATCTCTCTTTTCTCTAGAAAACTTGGTATCACACCAATTGCGTATCCTCCTTCTTCTAAAACTGAATCTGCAACAGCACCCATAATCCCAACACTTGCTCCACCATAAACAAGTGCTATATTTCGTTTAGCTAGTTCTTTACCAAGCTTTTTGGCCCCCTCTATATAGACATCGGATGCTCCATTACTTGATCCACAAAACACGGCTACCTTTTTCAAACTATCGCCTCCTAAACAATTACTATTAAACATTATACAAAAATTCACTATTTTTCTAAACTTATTGAATTTTAATAGTTCTAAGCGAACGAAAAATATGGACTCGGAAAACTTTATTTAAAATCGAGAAAAAAGCGGGAAAAAAGCATGAAAAAAGCCCGAAAAAACGTGATTTTTTGAAGAGTAAATGGGTGAAAAGTGGGAATTTGTACGATGACTTTATTGTCACAGCGAAAGGTGGAATAAGGATTAAGGTCGAGGGGTTCCAGAGTGAATTTTTTATTATACATTCCAAGGAGTTTTACAAGAAAGGTGGAATATATATACTAATCAAAATCTTTATTTAAGGCAGGTATAACTCATATGGATAAAGATAAACTTCAAACAAGTCTAAGTAAAGAGCATATCTACATGAAAGAACTGCTTCAGTCTCTTGTCGAAACCACGATAGACGCTATTTCTATTAGAGACATGCAGGGAAACATACTCCTCGTAAATTGTGCCTTTGAAAAAATTTATGGCTGGGCATACCAGGATCTGATAATTGATCCCTACTGCCTGGTTCCTGAAAATTTAATAAACGAGACGAAAGAAATTTTTCATCAGATTAAATTCTCTGGAGAGAAAATTTCGGGATATGAGACCGTACGTAAACGAAAAGATGGTACGATTGTTCAAGTATGTCTAACAGCTTCCCCTATAAAAGATAGAGTAGGGAATATCGTTGGTACTTCTGTTATCGCCAGAGATATTACAGACCGCAAAAAGGCTGAAGAAGCATTGCTTGAAAGTGAGGCTAAATACCGGATACTAGTAGAAAATACGAATGACATCATAAGCACATATGATTTAAATATGAAAAAAAGATTTGTATCTCCTTCAATAGAGCTTCACTTGGGATATACCCAATATGAATATCTTCAGGCGGGTACTTTTGCTTTTATTCATCCTGATGATGTAAAGAAAATAGTAAATCTACGTCAATCAATCTCTCCCCATAAAATAAATGTTCAAATTGAGATCAGAATAAAACATAAAAATGGATCGTGGGTGTATTTGGAGTCGCGTTGTGTACCTATCTTATCTGAGAACTCCAAGATAGAAAGCTATCTGGTAGTTTCACGTAATATCACAGAACGAAAACAATCAGAAGAAGCTTTACGAAAGAGCGAAGAACAATACAGGTTCATTGCTGAAAATACAGCAGACTTCATATCTGTGATTGATAAGTATGGAGATGTAATGTACAGCTCTCCTTCACATATGAAAAAGTTAGGTACAAATAGAATTCATTTTGAAAATATCCACCCTGACGATGCATCTCTTGTCTGTGAACGATTTTCATATATGCTTAAATCGAAAACCCCTATTATTTGTGTATATCGATACAACCTCGAAAATGAAACCTGGATCTATTTAGAATCAAGAGGAATACCTTTTTTTAACACTGATGGCGAATGTCAATACTTTTTCAATGTTACACGTGATATTACTGAGAGAAAACAAAACGAAGACCTTCTCCGGAGAACAGAAAAGCTGTCAGTCATCGGAGAATTGGCAGCAAGTATAGCGCACGAAATAAGGAATCCTCTTACCACATTAAAGGGCTTTGTTCAATTTTTAAAACCAGAGATTTCAGATAATTCCGCCTTCTTTGATATTATGTTGTCTGAGCTAGATCGAATCAACTTTATCGTGGGTGAGCTGCTTGTTTTGGCTAAGCCGCAAAATCTCTATGTGAAACCGATTCTTTTGCACAGTATCATTGAAACTGTTGTACAGTCGCTAAAATCTGAAGCTAGTTTAAAAAAAATTAAAATTATGGAGAAATTAGAAAACACACCTGTTACGGTCAACTGTGAAGAAAATCGATTAAAACAAGTATTTATTAATATCATGAAGAATTCCTTGGATGCCACTTCAGCAAATGGCGAAATCTGTATTCAAACAAAACTTCTAAATGCCAACCAAGTCCTTATTCGCTTTTCTGATAACGGCTGTGGCATTTCACAGGAGCTTTTGGCTAGACTTGGGGAACCTTTTTACACCACAAAAGAGAAGGGAACAGGATTAGGTTTACTTGTTAGTAACAAAATTATTAAAGATCATCAAGGCAGTATTAACATCACAAGTGAAATCAACAAGGGTACAATAGTAGATATAACATTACCTATTTCCATCTGAAGCTTTCCATAGTCAACAGCATCAAAGTGGGGTTCTTTTTTCGACATGTTTCTTCAGCTGGGAGAGCTTGAACTCTTTTATTTAAAAGAGATTGTAGCTGTTTTAATCAAACGTTTGTTTAGGAAGGAAAATGCAGAAAAACCGTCGAAAATCTGAGGTTAATTGTATTTATTGACAAATATGAAAAAACAATTAGAAATCCTCATGAAATAATCGACATTTTTTTGTCGCCCTTTTAAGGGAAAATACTTAATTTTATAGGGATTTCATCATATTTTAATTAAACGTTTGTTTAACAATCCTGAGGTCAGAATCCTGTCGATGTATGTGGATTCACGCAAATGATCCGATGACAATATTTAGAATCCGGTAAAAGTAAATCCTATCAAATAAAACAAAATCGACACGGTTGGAGATAAGGAGTTAAACAATCGATTCCGAGCAGTAGTAGTCTTTTAGAAATGAGAAGAGAGTACGCTGTAACGGAATTTTTTTATTCTATTTTTAACTTCCTGCTTTTTTTTTATAAAAAACTGTTTATAATTATCTTAACATTTTTTACTTTAATACCTTTCAGATACTTATCACTCAATTTAGGGGCGCTGAGCATGGGGATACCGACATTATTATTAAATACATTCAAATATTTGTAGGACATACGTTTGAAGATGCGCTTATCAATCTTCAGCAAGAGGTACCTGATGAACTGTTTCTAGGCCAATTGCGGATTATCGTACTAAATGAAAATGTTGCAAAAAAAGGGACGGAGCGTTTAAATGATTTTCTAAGGCGGAATCCTGAAATTCGACGAACGGCTTCGCTTGTCATTTCAAAGGAGCCAGCCGAAGCCTATATGAAGGTTACGCCAGAGCTTGAGAGAATTCCATCGCTTTATTTGGCAGATATAGTTGATAATTTATTTTTATGTAACAGGCGCTTTCATTCTTCTTTCTGACGTGAAAGCATATAAAAACGCAAATTTCAAAAAGGAAAAAAAGACTGCTACCTTGTTAGGGTGGTTCAACGTTATTGTTGGCTTTGTCTTAATGCTCGTTAACTGGGGCAGTAAAATTTTTATGTGGTAGACTTCTTGCTGGAGTATTTCAAGTACTAATCATTAATAAGTACATAAAAAAGGTAATAAATAGACAATAATATTGAGAAAAATATAATACGGGAAGTAGAAAAGCAAAAGTACTTCCCAAACGAGGAGGTGAGATCATTGACTGACAACAAACGAAATCGCGATGATATCGATGCTGGCGAGGCACTAGGAACTGGTGCAGGTGCTGTTGCCGGTGCTGCAGCGGGGTCCGTATTAGGTCCAATTGGCACAGTTGCTGGGGCTATTGCTGGTGGTGCGCTGGGCAACAAAGCCGGCGAAGGTGCCGATGAGGCTATGGATCGTGCAAATAATCGAGAGGATGAGTAAAAGTTCGGCCTTTACTTAGTTTGACTCCTTCATGAATTAGACTCCCGTGAAATTAAAGATATATAAAATATTGGAGTAAGGATGGTTATATAAGATAATCCTTACTCCATTTTTTAATTTTAGTTTAAATATTTATTATACATAGTTATTAAAGATTGATTAAGGTATTTATTAATAAGTGACCACATAGATATTGAAGCTGTTGTTGCCAAATTGAAAAAGAAAGGTACAGAAATCTTTGGTGAGATACAACACTATGAAGAAAGTTATAAGTTATGTTACTGTCGTGGGCCGGAGGGAATTATTTTAGAGTTGGCGGAGCAAATCAAATAAATTAAGGATAATTCATAGGTATCCGGCCGATAATTGATGAGCTTTGGCATGCCGCCAGTGAAATATGTAATCACGTCGATAAAGTTGTTCCGCAAGCGGGCGCTTTTGTTAAACAAGAACATTAAAAAAATTGACTTTTATGTTGTAGCACGGATTTGATTATAAAATTTCCTAGAGCTATCCCATATATAAGCTTTGTAAAACTTCTTAGTGAATATACAAGACCTTTAATCTTCTCATTTTGCTACTTTGACCACTACTCCTTCTGGAGGGCAGCAATGATTCCTGAAAGCTTCTTTCCTTTTATAAGTAGTTAGTCCGCCTATTTTAAAGGGAAATAAGCTCTCCTATTTTCTATAGACATAGTATGTAAAAGACTATGAGTATTATTAAAAAAAAAGGGTGAAAACAATGGCTTTAGAATATCATCGTGTTATGGCCTTACCTGGAATGGGAATGGGCGGAATGCCTGGAATGGG
>NZ_JBALPG010000201.1:2717-4134 GCF_036965245.1 Neobacillus drentensis | reverse complement strand
AAAAGGTAAGAGTATAGAGGGAATACAATCATTATTAGAAGAGAAAGAACAAGAGGTTTTAGAGAAAATAGAATATAAAAAACTACTGTTAAAAAAGCTTCAGGTCGTAAAAGAAGATTGCGAAAAAATTAAACAATTTCTAGGTGTATACGCAGTAAAAGAAATGAACCCTTTAGAAATAAAAGGAGAAATAGAGCATTTTACTGCATATGATGAATATGACACTCTAAAAGAAAGCACAGACAGTTTAAAAAAAGCAGTGATTCTCACATCTTTAAGAAGAGTCATACGTTTCAATGAAGAAGGTATTCTTGAAGATAAATTTATCATTGTAAGAAAAGTAGAAGATTGTGATAAAGCAATAGAAGGTGAAATTCTATCTCATCCAAAATGTATTTATACAGTTGTTGAAGATGGAAGATGGTCAACGGGTGGAAAAAATACTGACCATAAAGTGGAAGCTAGTTTAAGAAAAGTAGCAAAAGAAAAAGGGTATGAACTTTTGGGGCTTGTTTATATAAATCTATTACTTACCACTTATGAAGATGGACTTGAACGTATTTTTTTAGAAATTTATGTACCTATAAAGTGAAAATTTAATCAGTGGGGTGCTTCATCTTCCACTGGATAGTGGAACACAACTAAAACCTGCACATACTGTTATAACTGGTGGAGTCTTTTTGCTCATTCATGCGGGGAAAATAATGCAGACATGTATTGACCTGTGAGTAACCCCTAGGTTTATGCTGAAGGTATTCGTAAATATGAGCGTTATGATATTGACGAAATACTTAGTTTGAAGCGGGGGATCTGTATGAGTGGAGAAAAGAAGCTAAAAAAGCCAGTAGCAAGTTTTATTCTACTAACCAATATCATGTTTTTGCCACTTTTTTGTCTTGTAGGGGCCATAAAGATATTGGGATTTCCTACATGGGTTTTTGATGTCGTGCGCTGTATATCAGCTTGGTCTTCAACCTTTGCTTTTGCAATACTATTTAAAAAAATCTATCCTGGGCAGAGTTTTATACATTTTGTTAAAAATAAATTCAAGACTAAACTTAAATTTTCTGTGATCCTTTCTGTAAGTACGATTCAAGCCTTCATATTTATGCTGATTTTGTTTCTCGTATTGAATAATAGTGAAGTAGACACTATTTTTACTATATCTTCATGGGGAATGCTGTTCTATTACTTTTTAAAAAATCTTCTGTCAGGACCACTAGGTGAAGAATTAGGGTGGAGAGGTTTTGCTCAAGTTGAGCTTCAAAAGAAGCATTCGCCATTAAAAGCTTCGATAATCATAGGATTTTGGTGGGGTATGTGGCATCTACCCATATGGTTTACTACAGGGTTTATGGGCATGGATTTGATCAAATATATTCTATTCTTTATGATTTCAATCGTATCTACTACGATT
>NZ_JBALPG010000201.1:390-2682 GCF_036965245.1 Neobacillus drentensis | reverse complement strand
AAATCAGAATTTAATCATCCCAATCATCATCCATCAATTCTTTAATTTTTTTATTGGCTTAATAAACGGAAACTTAATCGATTTAATCATGTATAACGCAATTTCTTATTTAGTAGTAGCAGTTTTAATCATCATTATCAATCCAAAGAAAGTATTGTATGGCAAGAAAGCTACAAACATTATTAATGGAAATCATTACATGATTTAGTGATAGTTTGTACAGCTATACACTTCAACTATCGGGTGCAAGAGTTTAAGATCGGAGCTGTCATTTTGGCAGCTTCTTTTTGTTTGGCTAATGGGCATTTGACTCGAAGAAGGTTTTTCAAATAATTATGGCGAATTTTACCTAATTGATGGAGGGGTAAAAATGAATGACCTATACGATAGACTTAAAGCCCAAAAAATAAAGATAACCGAAATGCCAAAATGGGGACCTTATTTACGAAAGCAATGGGAGAATAATTTTGCCAATCATTTAAACGATAAAGATAAGAAATCAATTTATCTATTTGATACTGGTGGTTATTGTGGCTATCTATGGCACTTGTTTAGTTATGAGAAAAAGGATTGTTTGGAAGGAGAAAAAGCTGAATCCGCATTTAATAACCTGCCAAAGAATAATTGTTATGTTTTTTATCAGCATTCAGATTATGTGATGTTTTTAGAAAATGCCTTGGTTCTTAATACTGAGGACCTAATAAATGAACAAGATATTTATATTGTAGATAAAGGATTTAACTGGACGTACATACAAACACATGAAACCGGTTGGTGCGGTCCATATTTTAGCAAGAAAAGTTAAGGGTTTATCATAGTACCTACAAACGGACAGTATCGGTAGTCCTATTTATTACCATTATTCGACTAAAGGGCAGGTTAGTTTTACAATAATTCTCGAATTACACTTTACATATACTCACTTTTATGTTAGATTACTCAATAATAAATTTGACAAAGGGAGGTGCAAGCAATGTTAACTGTTTTTAGAATTCTGTTTGGTAAAAATGTGAAAATTGGTAATGGTTTAGCGGACAAAGGGGGTAGTCTGTCCTTTTTTATGCTATACAACCATACAAAAACAGTTATCGGAGCTTTGCCTCTATGGCAAATAAATTACAAGGCAATGACTTAGAGTCCTTATTTATTTGTGCATATTTTTTATTTTAAGTTCGGCACCGATAATTCTATCGGTGCTTTTTTGTGTTTATTTTTAACTTAAGGGATAGACAACTCCTTTCTATTTACTCCTATAAAACTAGAGAGTCTTATGAAAGGATGAGAAAGATGCAATTAAAACAAAGCAATAAGTATAGAAGAATAAATGAATTCTTAAGGGAACATAATTACCCTAATTTTAGAATGAAACAAATATTGAATGCCATTTTTAAAGAAAGAATAAATAAATTCAACGAAATTAATGTACTTCCAAAATCGTTAAGAGAAATTTTAGTTAAGGAATTTGGAGAGTCTATTATAGATATTGTTCCTTTAAAGGAACAACATTCTGAGCAAGTCACTAAAGTCTTATTTGAAATTTCAGGAAATGAAAAAATAGAAACGGTAAATATGAAATATAAAGCTGGGTGGGAATCATTTTGTATATCTTCTCAGTGCGGATGTAATTTTGGGTGTAAATTTTGTGCAACAGGTGACATTGGATTAAAAAGAAATTTGACTTCAGATGAAATAACTGACCAAATCCTCCATTTTTACTTACAAGGTCATTCAATTGATAGTATTTCTTTTATGGGGATGGGAGAAGCGTTAGCCAACGTACAAGTTTTTGATGCTTTAGATGTATTCACTGATCCTACGCTGTTTGCTTTAAGCCCTCGTAGGGTATCTATTTCAACTATTGGTATTATACCAAGTATAAAAAAAATGACTCTGAATTATCCGCAAGTCAATTTGACGTTTTCGTTACATTCTCCTTTTAATAAACAACGAAGTAAGTTGATGCCGATTAATGATAGGTATCCATTATTAGATGTAATGGACACATTAGATGAGCATATACGAATAACATCAAGAAAAGTATATATTGCTTATATTATGTTACCTGGTGTGAATGATTCTATTGACCATGCTAAAGAAGTAGTAAGTCTATTGAAAGGTCGATATAAAGAAGGACGTTTATATCATGTAAATTTAATCAGATATAACCCAACCGTCAGTTCTCCTTTAAGATTTGGTGAAGTTGGTGAAGGTCATGTTGTTAATTTTTACAAAAAATTAAAATCATCAGGTATTAATGTGACCATTAGAAGTCAATTTGGAATTGATATAGAT
>NZ_JBALPG010000201.1:0-315 GCF_036965245.1 Neobacillus drentensis | reverse complement strand
GAGGTTAAGATGATGGTGATATTGTATTCCATAAAAAAATTTGTTAATATAAAAATACAATTATGAGAGGACTGATGGATGGACAATGATTAACTAATCTATATTTTTATTTGAAATGAATAACTTCAAACTACAAAATATAGGGTTAGTCTATCCATTTTTATAAATCAGTTTACACTTTAATTGTCATGATTCCAATGGCAAAAAAGAACTTATTTAGTATAAGTGAAAGACTAATCCTTCCAATTACAAATTGGGAGGATTTTTTATTCTCTCATAGATAAGATTGATATTTTTTTAATCTGTAACTTTAAT
>NZ_JBALPG010000200.1:2086-2267 GCF_036965245.1 Neobacillus drentensis | reverse complement strand
AATTCTCACGCTATTTTATGAGTCATTTAATACTTTTGCACCCGGAATCTGAACCCTTTAAGCGCAGTTGCAACCCTTTTTGTTTTTAGAATGTCCAGTCCCATCGCCCAGCGCGAGACAATTTCGCTCTTCTCCCTACAATAAGACAACACGGAAAAGCTTTCGCTCTCCGTGTTGTCTA
>NZ_JBALPG010000200.1:0-1998 GCF_036965245.1 Neobacillus drentensis | reverse complement strand
TTTCCTTGATCTCAGTCGAAGCGCTCCAGTCTATTCGCCGCGGAAAGGAAACTTTCGCTTTTCTTTTAAGCCATGATTTTGCAAATATTATTGGTAAACTCAACTGGATCCTCGATTGGCAAGCCTTCAATTAATAGGGCTTGGTTATATAACAAGGAAGTATAAAGTGTTAATTTTTCTTTATCTTTTTCAAATGCAGCTTTTAATGATTCAAATATATCGTGATGGACATTTATTTCTAAAACTTTGTCGGCTTTAACGTTTTGATTGTTTGGCATCGCATTTAGAATTTTTTCCATTTCGATCGATACTGCCCCATCGGTCGTTAAACATACAGGATGCGTTTTTAATCTTTTAGATACTCTTACATCCTTTACTTTGTCAGCCAGAATATTTTTCATATAGTCAAAGAGCTCTTTATTCTCCTTCTCTTCAGAAGCAGTTTGATGACTTTCATCTGCTTCAAAACCTAAATCACCGCTTGCCACAGATTTGAATTCTTTTTCCTTGTATGTCATTACCATTCTAATGGCGAATTCGTCTATTTCATCGGTGAAATATAAGATTTCATATCCTTTATCAGCGACTAGCTCAGTTTGAGGAAGCTTGTCAATTCTTTCGTATGTTTCACCTGCAGCATAATAAATATATTTTTGATCCTCCGGCATTCTTGATACATATTCGTCTAGAGTGACCATTTTCTTCTCTTTAGAGGAGTAGAACATCAGTAAATCTTGTAATTCCTCTTTATGCATTCCGTAGTCACTGTAGACACCATATTTGAGTTGTCTGCCAAAAGAATTATAAAACTCTTCATACTTTTCTCGTTCATTTTTTAATATGTTTAGTAATTCACTCTTAATTTTTTTGTTAATATTTTTTGCGATAAGTTTTAATTGGCGGTCATGCTGCAGCATTTCTCTTGAGATATTTAAAGATAAATCCTCTGAATCCACCATACCCTTTACAAAACTAAAATAGTCAGGAAGTAAGTCGGAGCATTTGTTCATGATTAACACACCATTAGAATATAGCTCTAACCCTTTTTCATATTCCTTAGAGTAGTAATCGAAAGGTATTTTTTCAGGAATATATAAAATGGAATTATATCTTACAGCACCATCCACACTGATATGGATATGTTTAATCGGTTTGTCAAAACCGTAATGTTTTTCCGCATAAAAATGATCATAGTCCTCTGTTGTAAGATCCTTTTTATTTTTCCTCCAAATTGGTACCATACTATTTATCGTTTGTTCTTCTTGAACATCCTCGTATTCATCTTCACTACCTTCTTTAAGCCTTCTATCGGTAACATCCATTTTGATAGGATAGCGAATGAAATCAGAATACTTTTTGATGATGGACTTTAAGCGATATTCTTCCAGATACTCATCATAGCTCTCATCTTCCACATTCTCTTTGATTTTCAAAATAATCTCGGTACCGACTGAATCCTTTTCAAATAGGACAATTGTATAGCCATCCGCCCCCTTAGATTCCCACTTATATGCTTCCTCACTGCCTAAAGCTCTACTAATGACAGTGACTTCATCAGCGACCATAAAGGCAGAATAAAATCCAACACCAAATTGGCCTATGATATCGTGACCATCTTTTAATTCATTTTCACTTTTAAATGCTAATGAGCCGCTTTTGGCAATGGTTCCAAGGTTATTTTCTAGATCTTCCTTGGACATTCCAATACCCGTATCAGTGATTTTCAAGATTCTATTTTCTTTATCAGCCGTTACTTTTATATAGTAACTGTCCTTGTCAAAGGTTAAAGAATCATCTGTTAATGCTGTGTAATAAATTTTATCAATAGCATCGCTAGCATTTGACAGTAACTCTCTTAAAAATATCTCCCGATGAGTATAAATAGAGTTGATCATCATGTCTAATAATCGTTTTGATTCGGCTTTAAACTGTTTCGTTTCCATTAAGACCTCTCCTTTAGCTTGCAATTTATAAATAAATTTTAGCACTCTATGCAAC
>NZ_JBALPG010000199.1:177-4804 GCF_036965245.1 Neobacillus drentensis | reverse complement strand
AAAGAGCTTTAATAAGAAAAAATCCTTATTAAAGCTCTTCTTTATGAATAGAATCTATATTTCCATTATTAACTGATTTCATTTTTAGGAAAATGAATCGTAAACTTCGTTCCTTTTCCCTCTTTACTCTCTACATCAATACTTGCATTGTGAAGCTGCAGGATATTCTTCACTATTGTTAAACCAATACCATTCCCTTCGATTTGATGTCTGCTCATATCCCCCCGATAAAGTCTTTCAAATATAAAAGGCAAATCTTCCTGCTTAATTCCGATACCATTGTCACTTACTTCCACGACGATGTTTTTTACCTTTTCATATAATTTAACTTGCATCCTTCCTCCTTGTTCTGTAAATTTAAGGACATTAGAGAACAAGTTAATAAAAACTTGTTTTAGTTGATCTTTATCACCTGATATCAGGTACATATGATTAGATTGAATCGTCAAATCCACCTTAATGCTTTTTTTATCTGCGTCCAAATAAAAATCGTTGCATATTTCTGCTATGAATTCATCAAGATAGATCGTTTCATACTTTAGCTTTGTACTTTCAGCTTCAAATTCCTTTAAAATATTTAAATTATTTATTAATTTTCCAAACCTAATTACTTCTTCATTAAGATAATGCAATTTCTCTATTGTCACTGGATAAACCCCATCAATCATTGCCTCTAGGTTGTTTTGCAGAACATTTAAGGGAGTTCTAATTTCATGCGATATATCAGATACTAATCTTTTTCTCAGCGTATCCTGATATTTTAATTTTCCTGCCAAAACATTTACACTTTCTTGTAAATCTTTAAGTTCGATAATGTTACTTTTTATACTAGTTTTGCTTTCAAAATTCCCTTTTGATAAATTTACTGACATCCTTGCAACTTCGCTAATCGGATTCGAAAATTGCTTGGAAAAATAAAGGCTAAAACCGCTTATAATTAGAAGAGTCAGAGCTCCGCTTATAACAATGCTTTTATTAATGGAGTCTTTAAAGTTTACATCTTCTTCCGTCATGAGTATAGATGAATACTGTCCAATATCGACATATCCGACAATCTTACTTTTTACTTTAATATCAAATGATTTTGTAGTGTAAACACCCTTATCCTGAACTGGCATTGCATCCTTATTTAACTGAATTCTTATATCATTTGGGTCCATACCCCACACTGGTTTTTTATTTTGATCCAAAAGTGTTAAGCAATAGTTGCCCATATAAGCTTCGTGCATAAGCTCAATCCCGGTATCCTTTGTCCACTTACCTTCTCGTTTATAAACATCTTCTAAATAAGTGACGATTCTTTGATATCTTTTATTCTGTAAATCAACCATATATTGATTAAACTTATTCGTTACAGTAATGTTGACAAACAATGTAACTAGAAGGATTGCGGCAATAGTGCACATAATAAATAAAATACTTAATCTTTTGCTGATTGAATGCACTTAAAACACTCCTCCGAATTTATAGCCTGCTTTCATTACTGTTACAACATATTTAGGATTCTTCGTATCCGTTTCAATCTTTTTACGAATATTTTTAATGTGAACATCAATAGTTCGATCGAACCCGCTAAAATATCCCCTATATAGTTTTTCAATAAGTTGTTCTCTAGATAATACTTTTCCTTTATTTACTGCAAGTGTCCATAAAATATTAAATTCATTTGGTGTAAAAGGGATCTCCTTATTACAAACCTTAACAGATCTTTTTTCACTATTTATCATTAGATTTCCATCGTCAAAAATAACACTTGATGAATGAATTCTCCCATTTATTCTTCGGAAAAGTGCATTTACCCTTGCAGTCAGCTCTCTAGGACTAAACGGTTTAATTAGATATTCATCAGCACCAATATTAAGCCCCTCAATTCGATCATTTAAAGACCCTTTTGCTGTTAACATAAAAATATGTACATCAGAGGATTGGCGGATAATTTTACAAACTTCTTCTCCACTTATATCCGGAAGCATTAAATCAAGAATCACCAAATCAATCTCTTTTGTTTTAAAAATTTCGATACCTTTCAAACCTGTTAAAACACAATAAACTTGATATCCTTCCTTTTCTAAATAAGCTTTTAAAACTGTAGATACACTTTCCTCATCTTCAATTAATAAAATATTAAACATGTATTTCACCCAGTTTTTTTAAATTTAATACCCTTGTAAAGTCAGTATACTAGCTAGCGAAAGTGTAAAAAGTGAAAAAGGCTGACAATTATGTGTCAGCCTTTTTAAACCTGATAAAGTAATATTTCTTTTATTCAATTACAATTTAACTTTTTGTAATCGTAATGCATTTAGAACAACTGAAACTGAACTGAATGCCATGGCAGCTCCGGCAAGCCATGGTGCCAAAAATCCTAGCGCAGCAACTGGAATGCCAAGAGAATTATATGCTAATGCCCAGAAAAGATTTTGTTTAATATTGGTAATGGTTTTTTTACTCATGAAGATGGCATCAGCAATACTATTTAAATCGCCGCGAATCAGGGTGATATCTGCTGCTTCCATTGCAACATCTGTAC
Source organism: Neobacillus drentensis (assembly GCF_036965245.1). GTDB lineage: Bacteria > Bacillota > Bacilli > Bacillales > Cytobacillaceae > Neobacillus > Neobacillus drentensis_G. Next base: position 2,274 of record NZ_JBALPG010000199.1, on the reverse strand, counting down.
CAGTGCCAATTGCCATTCCGATGTCTGCTATTGCCAATGCAGGGGCATCATTAATTCCATCTCCTACCATGGCCACTTTCTTACCCTTCGCCTGCAATTTCTTGATTTCATCTGCTTTACCCTCTGGCAGAACTTCGGCTATAACATGATCAATTCCAGCCTGTGCAGCGATTGCCTTTGCTGTCTGCTGATTATCACCTGTAATCATGATCACATCAAGTCCCATTTTTTTAAGGCGGCTAATGGCTGTTTTGGAGGTTTCTTTAATCGTGTCTGCAACAGCGACAGTACCTGCATATTGACCGTCAATAGCAGCCAGCATCGCTGTTTTTCCTACCCTTTCCATTTCATCCATCTTAACAAGGGCATCAGCAATTTCAACCTTAAATTTATTCATTAGTTTTCTTGTACCAACTAAGATTTGTTTTCCCTCTACAATTGCTTTGATTCCAAATCCAGGGACAGCCTCAAATTCAGCGACTTCTTTTAATGGAATCCCTTTATCTTTAATACCTTGAACAATCGCTTGCGCAAGTGGATGTTCTGATTGCTTTTCAGCTGACCCTACTAATGCTAAAAATTCTTCCTCACTAAACAAACCTTCCGTGAAAACATCCGTTAAAACTGGTGTTCCATTTGTTACCGTACCTGTTTTATCCAATACCACTGTGGCCACTCGGTGGGTCATTTCCAAATGTTCTCCACCTTTAAAGAGGATTCCATATTCAGCTGCACGGCCGGAACCAGCCATAATCGATGTTGGCGTTGCCAATCCCAATGCACATGGACAAGCAATAACGAGAACCGCAATCATTTTTTCTAATGCGTCTGCAAAATCTCCAGGTACAACCCAAACATACCAGATAATAAAAGTTATAATGGCAATGGCAACAACAATTGGAACAAACACTCCAGAAATCTTATCAGCAAGTCGTTGGATAGGAGCTTTTGAACCTTGTGCTTCCTCTACAACTTTAATTATTTGCGCTAGTGCAGTATCCCTTCCAACTTTTGTGGTTTCAATTTGTAAAAACCCATTTTTGTTAAGAGTTGCACCAATTACCTCGTCACCTATACTCTTATCAACTGGGACACTTTCACCAGTCAGCATCGATTCATCAACAGCAGAACGTCCTTCAATAATTATCCCATCAACTGGAATCTTTTCACCTGGTTTGATATAAAGAAGGTCTCCAACAACTACTTCTTCAATTGGAATTTCTAGTTCAATACCGTTTCTCATAACAGTAGCTGTCTTTGCCTGCAGACCCATTAATTTTTTAATCGCTTCTGAGGATCTTCCTTTTGCTTTTGCTTCAAATAGCTTTCCTAAAATGATTAATGTGATTAATATAGAACTTGTTTCATAATAAAGTTCTACTTCATGAGCACTTTTTTCCATTAGGGACATCATTGATAAATATAAACTATAAAAATAAGCGGCGGATGTACCTAATGCAACAAGTACGTCCATATTGGCACTCTTGTTTTTAAGTGCTTTATAAGCACCGATATAAAATTGGCTTCCTATAATAAATTGAACTGGGGTCGCTAAAGCTAGCTGAACCCAGGGATTCATAAAGATTTTCGGCACCCATATAAAGGAGGTAAACGAAAAGTGGGCCACCATTGCCCATAAAAGCGGAAACGATAGAATCGCTGAAAAGATAAATTTTTTCGACTGTTTTGCAATTTCTTTCTGGCGATGATCACTTGTTTCATTCGTCTCTTCTATTATTTGGGCCCCATAGCCAAGGGCTTCTACTTTTTTTATAATGTCGGAATTCGTAAGCATGGACCCATTAAACTCAACAGTTGCTTTTTCAAGTGCTAAATTTACATTCGCCTTAACAACACCTTCTAACTTATTCAAACCCTTTTCAATTCTTGTTGCACATGCTGCACAAGTCATTCCGGTGATGTCAAACTCTTCCTTCTCAGTAACAACGCCGTATCCTAAATCTCTGATTTTCTTTTCTATATCATCCACATTTATTTGTGAAGGGTCATATTTAATTGCGGATTTTTCTAAGGCAAGATTAACATTTGCCGACTCAACGCCCTCTAGTTTGTTTAGCCCCTTTTCAATTCTTGTTG
>NZ_JBALPG010000199.1:0-163 GCF_036965245.1 Neobacillus drentensis | reverse complement strand
CACATGCTGCACAAGTCATCCCGGAGATTTGTAAATTTGTTTCTTTCAAACTTTGACTCATGAATGTCAGCCCCTAATACCCTATAGAGGTATATATTTTTGTAAAAATAACGTGCTAGCGACTAGCACGTTTCATTAACTATTTATTTTACATCGTATCCTT
>NZ_JBALPG010000198.1:1065-1224 GCF_036965245.1 Neobacillus drentensis | reverse complement strand
CCTTTATATCGTTTGTATCTTTGTTTCTGCTTTATTTTTCAATTTTCGATCGATTACAATCGCCCAAGTAACCAGCAATACAGCCATAATTTTGTTTCGATGACGTACAGCAGTTCCAGCTGCAACAGTGCCGAAAGCAAATGTAAACACTATTAATAA
>NZ_JBALPG010000198.1:0-919 GCF_036965245.1 Neobacillus drentensis | reverse complement strand
GATATTTATATAGATTTACTGATATAACTAAGTAAACACAAGAATCCAATAAAAATGTTATTATATCCATAAATCCACGCCAATTTAGCGGGATAGGAGAAAAAAGGAAGTAAAACATTTTTAATGGAGAGTATAGTAAAATATCATAAAAACTATTATAAGTTAAACCATTAAGATATCTGGACCCTGCGTCGACATCAGAACTCATACCTTTATAAAAATCATCGGATGTTATGTCCGTATTTCCAAATTTGTTGAAAATAACGTCTCCATATTTAACTGATAAAAAAACACCTACAAAAATAAATAAACATAACATTAAAATAGATCTTAAGTCTATTTTAAATGAGTTATGTTCATGCCTGTAAAAAGTATACATAAATGCCAAAGGGATAAATCCGACTACAACACCCGAATGAAAATATACCGCAATTCCAAAAAATAAAATGGAGAAAACAATATTTCCATTTCCACGTTTTTTATACCATTTTATTAGATAATACGTCATCATGATTAATCCAAAAGATACTAGATTTTCCCGTAACAATATGCCTGAAAAGATGATTGCCTGTGGGAAAAAAATAATAATACAAAGAACCATTTTTTTTGTCCTATTTTCAATTTCTATTTGCTGAAGAATCCTATAAACGATTACGATAATCCCCAAGCCCAGTAGAGTGTTCAGGTATTGAGCTAAGATCCTTTGGTCACCAAATAGATAGAAAAATAGGCCTAACAGGTTTGCATATGCCCCCATATTTGTTTTATCAAATAAACTTAAATCATTAGAGATTAATATTCCCTGCGCAAAAAATCCCTCTGTATCACTTCCACTGTGTGGAATATAAAAATATCCTCTTCCATAAATATCTAAAAAAAGGACTATTAACCGTAAAATGTAACCAATAGTGATTAATAT
>NZ_JBALPG010000197.1:0-1427 GCF_036965245.1 Neobacillus drentensis | reverse complement strand
GAAAATTGAAAAAGAGAAAAAATTACAGGAAGAAAAGAAAAAAGAAGAGGAAAAGAAAAGAGAAGAGGAAATGCGGCCCATATTTGTAAACATTATTGATCCCAATACAAAAAACATTATCAAAACTTTTAATACCAAGGATTTAGGGTTTGGAACGGATAAAGAAAAATACAAAGCAGAAATAGCCAAATTGACCAAGGAACTGGCGAGAGGTACAAATGAAACCCCAGGTTATGACAAGAGAATGATTCTTGATAAGCTAGATGCAAATGGTCAGGTTATAAAAGGAACTCCGCAAACGATTCTAGATGAATCGGAATTATCTGAAAAGATTATTCAGGCTTCTGCCAAAGGTGGAGATGTCGAGCTGCCATTATTTGTTACCGAAAGTGGATACAAGCCAGAAGAGGCAGCTCAATTAGCGGAAGTAGTGGTTGCTTCATATACGACCTATTTTAATAGCGGAGTTGTTGGCCGAAATAAAAATATAGCTCTATCTGCTGAGGCGATAGATAATGTTATTATCGGTACACAGGATTCTTTTTCCTTTAATACGACTGTTGGACCAAGTGATACTGAGCATGGGTATCAGCCAGCACAAGAAATTGTAGATGGTAAATTGGTCGATGGTATTGGAGGAGGTATTTGCCAGACATCTTCTACATTATATAATGCTATAGATCAGTTAAGTGTCAGTTATATTGAAAAGCATAATCACTCACTTCATGTTGGATACGTGCCAACTGGAAGAGATGCGACCGTTTCGTATGGAGGAAAGGATTTTAGGTTTAAAAATACTGCCGGTGTACCAGTACTCTTAAACACGATTGTGAAAAAAGGATCCCTGACAATAGAGGTAAGAACAGCTAAAGTCTATCAAAGTCAAATCAAAAAGCGTATTTAATCATTCAAGGAAAAATCCCTTCACACACAGAAAGGGATTTTTTTTAACTAAAGGAAAGTATTACTTTTTTAATGCAACCTAGAACCAAGGAAAGCTTTGTTAGTATTAGCCTCCCAGTTGGAAAGCTGTGCTTTTCGACGAACAATGCCACTGCCTTCGCACTTTAGGGCTCCCCAATCAGCAAGTTTTCTTTATTGCATTTCCTCCCAATCTGTATAATGTCCACTGCCTTGACATCCCGGACATTCAAACGAATTAAAGTAGGCAAATTCATTATACGGATACACAGTATATCCCCGACCATGACAATCAGGGCATTTACCTTGATCCTTCATATTGGTCACATGATTTTGATACCGTGTCTCTTTCCATTGATAAAATGAGTTGAGTAGTCCCATTTTCTTCACCTCATCTTTTTACCTAGTATGGGGGAAAAATGGAATATTTATGCTTGAATGTTTTTTTAGTATAAAGGAAAATGGTGGATTGATTCGTTCCATTTATTTATTCATTCCTAGTATAT
>NZ_JBALPG010000196.1:0-10314 GCF_036965245.1 Neobacillus drentensis | reverse complement strand
ATTTTTTGTAGTATATAATAAATAATATTATTTTTATCCTAAGAAAGTTATAAATATTTTTTCTCTTTTCTTTATAGAAGAAAAGGTGAGCAAAGGACAAGTTGGATGGATGAGAAATTAGAAGTTTGTTAATCAGGGGGAGATTACTATATGAGTAAAAACACTCATGGGAAAGAACTTCAACGCGGTTTAGAAGAAAGACATATTACATTAATGTCCCTAGGGGCAGCAATTGGGGTTGGATTATTTCTTGGGTCGGCATCCGCAATTAAAATGGCTGGACCGGGTATTTTGATGGGGTACGCTGTTAGTGGGTTAATCATGTTTTTTATCATGAGGGCCCTAGGAGAGATGGCGATTCAAAAACCGGTGGCAGGCTCTTTTAGTAAATATGCTCGTGATTACTTAGGACCGCTTGCGGGGTATATTACCGGTTGGAACTATTGGTTTTTATGGGTTGTTACCTGTATGGCCGAGATTACAGCTGTAGGCATATACATGGAATATTGGTTCCCGAATGTTCCGAGATGGATTTGGGCGCTGGCAGCACTAGTGATTATGGCAGCTGTAAACTTCCTTGCGGTAAAGGCATACGGGGAATTAGAATTCTGGTTTGCCCTTATTAAAATTATCACGATTATTGCGATGATTGCAATTGGCGTCGGAATGATTTTCTTTGGCTTTGGTAATGGCGGAATTGCCACAGGTATTAAGAATTTATGGGATCATGGCGGTTTTTTACCAAATGGAATAAAAGGTGTCTTACTATCATTGCAAATGGTTATGTTTGCCTATCTTGGTATTGAAATGATTGGGGTTACGGCAGGAGAGGTAAAAAATCCAGAAAAATCTCTATCTAGAGCAATAGATACTGTATTTTGGCGAATTCTCATTTTTTACGTTGGTGCCTTGTTTGTCATCATGTCTATCTATCCTTGGGAGGAAATTGGAACAAAAGGAAGCCCGTTTGTGCTAACCTTTGAAAAAATCGGAATACCAGGTGCAGCCGGAATAATTAACTTTGTTGTACTAACTGCAGCACTTTCATCTTGTAATAGTGGGATTTTTAGTACGGCTCGGATGTTATTTAACCTTGCTGAGCATGGTGAAGCACCACGGAACTTTGGAAAAGTAACAAAAACCGGGATTCCAGGAGCTGCAGTGTTGGCTTCTGCGGGTGCACTTTTAATTGGAGTAGTGTTAAATTATATTGTTCCTGCAAAAGTTTTTACATGGGTTACAAGTATTGCTACTTTTGGTGCCATTTGGACTTGGGGAATCATTCTGTTGTCGCAAATTCGTTATCGTAAAACCTTAAAACCGAGTGAAGCGAGATCTTTGAAATATAGAATGCCGTTATTCCCATATACTTCTTATATTGCTTTAGCCTTTTTAGCCTTTGTAATTGGGTTGATGGCTTATAATCCTGATACTAGAATTGCTTTGGTGATCGGACCACTTTTCCTAATCTTCTTGGTTGTGGTTTATTATATAAAAGGCTTTCATAAACGAGACTCAATCGATACAACATCTAAAAAAAGAGTTGGCTAAGTTTTTACTCAAACATCAATAAAGCAGAGGGTTCTAAAATAATGGAGCCCTCTGCTTTTTTCTTGCCCGATAGGATAGAAAAACTTTCCTATCGGGCATAAGTGCACTATGGGAAGCTTAGTGAGCATAAGCTTCGCATTCAAAAAGCTATGCTTTTCGATGAACTACACCTTTGTCCTTGCCAATAGGCGAGTTTTCTTTAAAAGATAGCTTGGATTTTTCTTTTTTTCACATACTAACATTGTGTATTAAAAAGGAGGTCCACTTTTATGAAGAAGTTGACAGGATGGTTCCTAGCTTTGGTATTTTTGCTCTCTCTTACGAGTGTGAACGTAAAAGCTAAACCTAAACCTATAGCAAGATCATCATTAAATTTGTATGATCAAAATAAAATGTCTGTTCTCTGGTACCAAAAATCTGGGGAAGCAAAGGCCTTATATTACCAAGGTTATAATATAGGAAAAATGAGATTGGATGAAATCCTAAGTAAACGATCAAAAAATAAAGGTTTAAAGCCCGCGATTGTTCTTGATATTGACGAGACAATCCTTGATAACAGCCCCCATCTTGCATGGTTTGTGCTTAATGGGAAAGGTAAACCATTCAATTGGAGTGAGTGGTTTAACAGGGGTGTAGCTATGCCTTTGCCTGGTGCGGTTGAATTTTTAAAATATGCAGACTCAAAGGATGTGGAGATTTACTACATATCCAACCGTAAGGAGGCTCAAAAAGAGGCAACAATGAAAAATTTACAAAGTGTTGGTGCACCTCAAGTGGATGCAGATCATGTTTTATTAAAGCAGCCTGGTGAAAAAGGCAAAGAAACCAGACGTATCCAAGTTGCCAAAACACATGAAATCGTTTTGCTATTTGGGGACAACTTAGGAGATTTTAGCGGTTTTGATATGTTATCAGTTTCTGAAAGGATTCAAGCTGTTGACAAATCTGAAGAAGAATATGGAAAAAAACTAATCGTTTTCCCTAATCCTATGTACGGAGATTGGGAAGGTGCTGTTTATGATTATAATTACAGAAAATCAGATGAAGAAAAAGCGAAGCTAAGAAAGAAATACTTAGAAACTTACCAACGATAGAGGAACGCTGCCGCCATCATTTGGACGGTGGCGTTTTCGTTTCTTAACAGGAATTATTTCTTTGTTTATTCCATATTTTTCGTTGGACGAAATTTAATGATGAGAGTATAGTAGTTTCCATGAGTCTTGTTATATAGGAGGACTGCTATGTTTGGTATATCATTACCGCAATCTTTTTTACAGATGAATACCATTTTTATTTCAATCTTAATCGAAGCCTTACCTTTTGTAACTTTAGGAGTTTTAATTTCAGGAATTATTCAAATTTTTGTTACCGAAGAAATGATTGCTAAAATAATGCCTAAGAATCGTGTTCTTGCGGTGATATTTGCAAGTTTTTTAGGAATATTATTTCCATCTTGTGAATGCGGGATTGTTCCGATTGTCAGTCGGCTTGTATCAAAAGGTGTACCGATTTCAGCGGGCATTGCCTTTATGCTTACGGCGCCGATTATTAACCCAGTTGTACTATTTGCAACCTATATCGCTTTCGGCAGTGACTGGAAAATGCCGCTTTATCGCGGAATAGGTGCCATTATTGTTGCAATAGTAACAGGCATATTTATTGCCTATCGATATAAGGGAAATCCATTTAAAGAAAATTATCATCACCATCATAATCATGAAAAGATTACTTTTTGGAAGAAAGTTTGGCGTACACTTGAACATGCAGTAGAGGAATTTTTCTCAATGGGAAAATATTTAGTAATTGGTTCTCTCATTGCTGCAGCGGTGCAAACATATGTTAAAACGTCAACGCTTGTTTCCATTGGACAAGGACCTGCATCGTCCTCTTTCGTCATGATGGCATTGTCGTTTATTCTTTCATTATGTTCAGAAGCAGATGCGTTTATTGCATCTTCTTTTAGAACGACATTTTCGACTGGGTCACTACTAGCATTTTTAGTTTTTGGGCCAATGGTGGATATCAAAAATTTAATGATGATGCTTGCAACATTTAAAAAACGCCTTGTCCTTATGATTGTTGTTGCTGTTTTTGTAATTGTTTTTGAATACTCTTTGCTGTTTTAAGGAGTTGTTACGATGATTAGAAGTTTGATCCTAATAGGTTTTACTTATTTAATATTTCACCTTCATATTACCGGAGATATTAATAAATATATCAATATGAAATATTCTTACCTATCAGCAGCTGCTGGTTATGCCTTACTATTGTTAACCATTGTTCAAATTCTGATGCTGAATAAGGAGCCTTCAAAAGATACCGGATGCGACCATGATCATTGTGGTCACAATCATTCAAAAGAAGATAAGTGGTATAAAAAGTTGTATGTCTACCCAATTTTTGCTTTTCCGATTATTTCTGGTTTATTTTTTCCCATCGCCACTCTTGATTCCAATATTGTGAAGGCAAAAGGATTCCATTTTCCTATTTATGATGAAGGACAAGGGGACTCGTTTATGCAGCAGCAATTTCTTCGACCAGATACAAGTGTATATTATGGAAAAGATGACTATGATAAGTTAATGAAAAAGGAAAAGAAAAAATACGTAGATCAAAGTACGATTGTCCTGAATGATCAAAATTACCTAAAAGGAATGGAAACAATTTATAATTTTCCAGGTGATTTTCTAGGAAAAGAAATTGAATTTAAAGGGTTTGTTTTCAATGATAAGGAAACCATCGATAAGAATCAGCTTTTTGTCTTCAGATTTGGTGTTATCCACTGTATAGCTGACTCCGGAGTCTTTGGAATGCTTGTTGACATGCCGGAGGGCACGAAGTTGAAAAATGATGAGTGGGTTACAGTGAAAGGGAAAATCTCCACGATTTATTATCAGCCATTTAAAACCAATATTCCCTATTTAAAAGTCGAAGAGTGGTCAAAAACTGATGCTCCAAAAGAGCAATATGTTTTTAGAGGGTATTAGAAAAGCATCAGTTTAGAGGAAGTCGAAAATTTATTCTTATAATGTAATAAAGACACCGAAATCTCGGTGTCTTTTCATAAAAGTAGACAATTTAGCATTTCAATTAATCTAGATTAAAAAGGGGAAAAAATAAGGTCAGATTAGTTATTCACATTTTTTAAAATGTTGATTGCAAAGACAATGATTCCTAAAACCATCAATGTACCACCGGTAGCGACCGCAGGCCCGGCTTTATCCATCCCTGATACAAGGAATGCAAGCCCAATCATCATGATTGGTAAGGAGATATTATGCAGCCAGAAATGAACCTTTGCAAGTGCAGTTTTGGCTGCAGTTGGAAAAACGACATAGATAAGTCCTGCGAGTGCCATTGACATCCAGCCTAATAAAATAATATGAACATGAACGGGTGTGAAGCTGAATTTTTCTGTCATTGACATATACATACCGATACAGACACCGATGACAAAATACAAAACAGAAATCTTAATTAACTTAACTGCCATCTTTCTTCCCTCCCTTTAAATTTAAAAATAGTGACTACAGTACTAAATATGAGGGGATATTTTAAAAAAGAACTTAGTTTTTTAAGGACAAAACATGATTTTTTTTCTAAAGAAATAAAAAAAGCCGCCTTTTTATAGGCGGCTCTATCGTTTATAGTAAGGCTTTTATACCTACTAATACAAGCCCAATTAAAAATCCGCAAACAGCCCCATTAACACGGATCCATTGCAGGTCTTTGCCTACATTTGTTTCAACCATTGTAATGAGGGTTTTATCATCAAGTCTTTCTAAATTTTCCTCGACAAGCTTGCCAATCTTTGTATGATTTTTATCAACAAAGCTAGAAATTTGCTGCTTAATCCAAGTTTCTAAAGAATTGACTTTTTCAGGATTTGCTTTTAAATTTTCTAGCCCATCAATGATAATCGGGAGAATATAATGATCGAAAAAGCTTGATTCTTCGACGAAATCATGCGCTTTTTGCTTCAGATTGTTAAGTAAAGAAATAATTTGTTCTTGAGGTTCCCATTTTGCAATCAATTGAGTCTTTAGGTGATTAAGTTCCTCGTAAACTTTTTCATCATTTTTTACTGACTGCAACTTATTATGAATATGAATCATTAATGTTTTTCTATTTGGATTAAAGGGATCTCGAAAGCTGTCCACTCCTTTTAGAATAATGCTTTGGATAATATTACCCAGCTTTTCTTCGTTAACGAGATTACTAAATGACTTTAATGCAAATTGCATAAACCCATCGGCTTTAATATTTTCTACAGCGTCAACTGCTAACCCGCCTAGCTTGTACTTCGTACTATCTTTTTTCGCCCACTCATAAACCTCTTTTAGAATAAAATCAAGTGTTTTTTCATCGTATTTTCTTTCCATAACCTGATCGATTATCAAAGGGAGGAAATTCTTAGTATCTAATTTGTTTAGCTGTGATTTTAATTCATTTTCAATTACCGGAGCAATTCTCTTAGTATCTATCGTTTTAATCAAATGTTGAATCAGAATGATAAAGTTTTTTTGAACTGCCTTTGAATGAATTTCCTTGTCAATAATCGAAAACAGCTTTTCAGAAAAATTGAGAGTATCAATTTTTTTTCGAATGCTCTCTTTCGTCAGCCAATCGTTTTCAAGCATCGAGATAATCCCCGCGATAATTCTTTTTCGGTTTTTTGGCAGCAATGCCGTATGGGGGATTGGAATACCTAATGGGTGTCGAAATAAGGCGGTAACAGCAAACCAATCCGCAAGGCCCCCAACAAGCCCTGCTTCAAAACCACCCTGCAGAATGATTCCCCATAGTGAATCTCGTATTGGCATAGTTATCAGAAATCCGATTGCCATCACTGCAAGAGAAATAGTCGCTAAATGCTGCGATTTATTCTTCTGTTTTAACATCTTTATACCCCTCGTTTTTAAATAAATATTATTGTTTAGTGCTATTATCTCAATATAGTTGAAAAAAAAGCAAAAAAAACATCTTTTTAAAACAGTAGTTGCTTTAAAAAGAAGTAAAAATACTTTTTTTGTTAGAAAAAAGTTACTTTGTTAACAATAGTGGAACTCTCTTTAAGATGATGGGCATATGGCGGTCAACACTACAATTGAAAAGAACTAAATCGGTAAAGATGGTGCCTGGATTTATTAAAGGATATGTAATCAAAAAACTCCTCTCAGCTTTGAGAGGAGTTTTTTTTCTGTGGCATAATATGTGTTATCAGACCATCCAGGTCAGTAATATAAAATTGTGTTTTAGGAGCTGCTTTAAGGTACTTGTCCTGTAATAGCTGATAATAATTCACCCTGTGATGTGGATCAAATTTTAACATGGGATATTCCTTATGCTCTTTTACATATTGATCAACGGCCTTTTGTATAATATCCATTTCTATTGGAATTTGTTTTTCACTTTCTTCAAATAAATCATAGGTTTCTTTTGACATATAGAATTTTTTAGAAGGAGTACCGCCAAGAAGTGAAGCAAGCTGTTTAAAGTCGATACTATTATCCTGTTGAACAAGAATGGTCCGGAAAACTCCCTTTGGCAGATTATTTGAAAACGTCCTTACAGCTCTCCGTACATCTTCAATAGTCACATCTATAATTGGATAGTTTTTGCTATCTTTTAAATCCATATTTACTGTATTCTCATTTTCCGTATCTTTCTGTATGGGTGATTTAAAGTATTTTTGAACCATTGAGTAAACAGTTAGTCCGCCAATTCCTATTCCTAAAAATGTACCGATTAATGTAAAGGTTGGGTATATCTCATATCGGCCATCAAGAAACGTTCCAAGCTTAAACCCAGCATAAACCGATATAGCGATGGCTATCCCAAATACCATGTTTAAAGAAAGTGCTTTCATAAGAAAGCTTGTGAACTCATTCCAATGTGTATCACTGCGGTTCTTTTCATTTTTAAAAAATTTCATAACCTCTTTTTTCATTTCTGCTGACACTTTATTCTCTTCGAAAAACGTCTCGAGATACTCTTCTTCAGATTTATTTTCATTTTTCAACAGACAAGCAGATATTTCGCTAGATCCTATAGAGTAATGAACGTAAATCCACTTTTCTTCAAAACCTAATTCGAGATTTTCTGTCACTCTGCTCAAGTATTTTGTAAAATTGTACTTCATAATTTTATGCCCCCTTTATTTGAGTGTTTTGGGGATAGGAGAGTGAATGTGATAGGAATGCTTCTTCTTTGGCTTCTTTTTGAATTTGTTTCGCCCCCTCTTTAGCATTTTGAATCATTAATTTTCCCTCTTTTTCGCTGCGCTTTATTATTTCCCTTGCTTCTATTTTAGCTTGTTTAAGAATGTCTTCGCTAGCTTCAAAATTGATTTTTGTATCAAATTTATATTTTTCAGTCAATTTCAGTTGATCTTCTATGTGGGTTTTTCTTTTCTCAAGAATATCCACAAGCCTTTTAAAAACAAGCCTCTTTAAAATAAAAACTAAAACGGTAAAAATAATAGCTTGATAGATCATTGTGCCTAAAGAAATTGGAAGACCAAATAACGTAAAATCCCCCATACTATACTACTCCCTTCATTTATTTAGGTTAATCTATGAGCAATATAAACCATTGTCAGAGTTACAAATATATACGCTTGAATCGCACCAATAAAAATGCAGAATGCCTGCCAGATTAACATTGGGACAGAAGCAAGGAGACTGATAACAAATCCATGAGTTACAGCACTTGCTAAAAGAGACAGCATGACTTCCCCCGCATAAATATTCCCAAACAAACGGAGACCGAGCGTTAAGGTTGTGGCAAGCTGTTCTATGGCATTGATAGGAAACAAGATCTTAAATGGTTTGAAGAAGCTTACAAAAAAATGTTTGAAGCCGTGTAAACGGATATCGATGAAGTGGGTATAGGCAATGATCATGATGGCCAACGTCATGGTAACATGTGCGTCAGCAGTAGGAGATTTCCACCAGGCAACAGAATGTTCTTCAACAGTAATAATGGAAAATGGGATTCCCATAAGATTGGCAATGAATAGATACATTAAAAGAGAAACCCCGGTCGACAAAATAAATAAATTGTTGGAAACTACCATTGAAGAGTTCATGATGTCATTAACAAATTCCAGAATCCATTCCATAAAATTCTGCCATTTGTTCGGTGTATTTGTTGAAGAATTTTTGGTAAAAAAGTAAGCTATGAGAAAAACAATAATTGCAGCGATAGTTGTGGTTATGATGATGGACAAATCAAACGTTAAATTAAACCAAATTACCTGAGGCCTCGAATGTTCCGTAATGTTCAACTCCTTTCTATGAAAAATATAGAAATAGAATGATAAGGAACCTTTGAGTGAAAGGACTAAGTTATGTCATGTTTATTATATACCAAAATTTTCATTATTGTAACATAGTTCACAATTATTTCTTAATTTTCTGAATAGTGAAGTGAAACACGGTTGGAAAGATTGCTAGCATTACGTAGGTTTTACAAATTATTTTGTTTAGAATAGTAATTTCAGAAAAGATTATTGTATTTAATCTTTTACTTTATATTAAAAAAGTTTAGAAAAATTTAATTTTTGAAACCTTTTAGTATATTTTTCGTCTTATTAAATGGTAAAATAATCAAGGTATAAAAAAGATAAATAGGGGGAACCTCAGATGAAAAAGTTCTTAGTATCATTATCAGCTTTAACTATGGCCATTGGTCTAACTGCTTGTACAGGCAGTGAAGAGGCAAAAACAGAAAAGAAAGAAGAACCAAAAGAAGCAGCAGCACCTAAGGTGGATGTTAAAAAGGAATTAGTTAAATTCTATATGGATCTTGGAAATAAAATTAATGCAAAAGATGCTGATTTAAATGGTTATGTGGCGAAAGCAACCAAGGAAGGTGCAAAGCCTGAAGAATTACCAACTGCCGAGGATAGGGCTAAAGCAAGTGATTCAGCAGCCTCTGTTGCTGCAGAGCTAAATAGCGTGCAAATCCCTGCAGAGCTGAAGGACAAAAAAGCTGATCTTGAGGCAGCAGTAAAGGATTATGCCGCTTCGTACCAAGCTAAAGCAGATGAATTGAAAAAGGATGCTCCATCACTTGATGCAGCGGATGAAATCTTCGCACAAGGTGAAGAAAAACTTGGCAAAGTATTTGAAGGTGAAAAATTACTTCCACCAAGCTTAGGAAAACAAGTAAACTAATAATCAATGAAAAAAGGCCGGATGGAAAAATCATCCGGCTTGTTTTTTTTTACTATGGATAACTTATTATCATTGAATCAATTAATTGCTGTGACCATGTCTTCTTTAAATGTGACTTGTATTTCGTCAAGGAAATCATCAAAAGATAAGTAAGTCTCAGTATCTTCGAAAAACCAAACATCGTTCCCTTCAACATAGAAGGTAATTCCATTAACTTCTTTAGTAAAGCCAATATTTGCTGGATGTTCAACAGAAAAAGCAAGACTATATCCTTTATGCTTTTGTCCAAATCCGGCATATTGAGGAAACATCCTAATACTGAATGGTTTATTGAGCTCGAATTCTCTTGTGAACCATGAAGAAGCTTTTTCGTCGATAGATATGAACATATTTATACACCAACCTTTTCCTAGTTGATATTGCATAAGGATTTAGATGAATCGGAAAAATTGAGGTTACTCTCCAATTCCTTATATTGAAAGATTATATCTTTTCAAGAATTTTGCATGTGACATTTTTCACAATCTTCACCTAACCGCAATGATTTAAAAAAATGTTCATTTTTTAGCTTTGAATTGTTCAC
>NZ_JBALPG010000195.1:0-2437 GCF_036965245.1 Neobacillus drentensis | reverse complement strand
TTCCTCATTAATATAAGACGGTTTAACAAAAAAAAAGTTTCATTTTTTTATTTGCCATTTCTGAAACACCTACAAATAAAATCCAATTAGTGGTAACATTTCTACCTATCATAAACTTGAAACATGTGCAGCGCAATATGAATATAGTCTTATCTTTTACTGAATGGATATTGAATAATTTTATATTTATTGGAAAACATAACCGCGAAGGACAAAAGAAATAAATTGAAAAGAGGAATCGCTAATGCCCAGAAATAGACCGGAGTTTACCAAAAGTCCTTATTTCGTTGATGAACCTGGAAATTGGCATTTAAAGCAAGGTGCTCCAAAGGAACAACAAATTGAGTTAGCAAATTACTTGTCTAGCCTTGAAAATATAGATGAGCCTGGAACCATAAATGGAGTACAGATTCAATTTCCTTACAACCGTTAAAAATTATATATAATAGAAGTAAACGGTTACAACCTTTATTTTTGTATGAAAAGTTAATTCAGTTCAAAAAAATATAATGACCATTTTTTAGGAGTGAAAGCCATGAATGTTAACCGTATAAAACAAATTTTATCTTCTTCAGCAGATATTGAAGTTAAATACAATGGGGCTTCTGTTTGGATTGATCAATTAAATGAAGATGGGAACACAGCAACAGTTCATTTACGAGGACCGCTTGAAGAAAGAACAACAGTTGAAATTGCTGAACTGATAGAAGAATAATCTTTTAATACCATCTTTTCGTTGAAAAAGTTATTTTCATTATTATAAGTACCAAAATTTAAGGCAGGATAGAAATCCTGCCTTAAACCATATCTTCGTTCTCTTTATCAATATTACTAGGTGCGGGCTGATTATTCTGTACCATACTTCCAAGGACTTCTCTCTTATAACCCCCAGCATCTTTACCAGCACCTGGGGCAATGTTCGCCATTGGAAGCTGCTCCAATTCTTTACCTCTTGGCATAATTTTTCACTCCTTTTTATTACGATGCCCAGTCTAATAAAAAGTTTACCAAGAAGACCCATTTACATAATTTTGGATATTATCCAACCTGTTTTGCTAATGATTTTGCACCTGTACCCTTTCTTTGATAAAAGTACCAGTTGAATCCAAAAGAGATCACATAGAATCCGATAAAGAAGTAGAAAGCTGTAACTGGTGTGCCAGTCGTATTAACAGACCAACCAAAAAGCTTTGGAATAAAGAATGAGCCATAGGCAGCGAATGCCGCTGAAAATCCGATAACTGGTGCAGCTTCTTTTGGGATAAAGAGTGTTGGAATCATTTGGAATGTTGAACCAGAACCAATCCCTGATGCTAAGAATAATACCAAGAAAGCAATTAAGAATCCTGCAAACTGTTTATCATTTATGAAGTAAATAACACCTGCTGCCCCGATTCCCATGATGACTAATACATATGCTGTAACTCTTGCACCACCAAGTTTGTCAGCCATCCAGCCCCCGACTGGTCTTGCAGCTGCTGCCACTAAAGCACCAAGGAAGGCAAGGGAGAGGTGTTCAGGGAATTGAGATTTTAATAATAACGGGAATGCCGCTGAATATCCGATAAAAGATCCAAATGTTGCTACGTAAAGAACAGTCATGATCCAAGTGTGTTTCCGTTTTACAATCACAAATTGGTCTGCTACGGATTGTTTTGCTCCTGGAACATTATCCATTTTAAAGAAGGCAAGCAAAGTCATTATTACAATTGGGATTACCCAGATAAATGCTGCGTTTTGTAACCAAACTTCCTGGCCATTTGCTAGTACTTGTTTGTCGCCAACAAGTGCGAAAGTACCTAAAGTAATAATTAATGGTGTAACAAATTGAACAACTGATACTCCCATGTTTCCTAAACCGCCATTAATTCCAAGTGCAGTGCCTTTTTCCTTTTTCGGAAAGAAAAAGCTAATATTTGCTGAGGAAGATGAAAAGTTCCCGCCGCCAAGACCGCAAAGTGCTGCAAGTAAAAGCATAATCGAAAAAGGTGTATCTGGATTTTGGACAGCAAAACCAATACCGATTGCAGGAATCGCAAGAACGGCTGTTGAAATAACTGTCCAGTTCTTTCCGCCTATTGATCCAACTGCAAATGTATAAACAAAGCGCAATGTTGCACCAACTAGACCTGGGATTGCTGCAAGAGTAAATAATTGTTCTTCGGTAAAATGGAAGCCGATATCATTAAGTCTAACAGCAACTACTGACCATATCTGCCAAACGATAAATGCGAGCATCAAAGATGGTACGGAGATCCATAAGTTTCTTCTTGCATGTTTTTTTCCTTCGGTATTCCAGAACTTTTCGTCTTCTGGATTCCAATAATTAATTCGGGCCATGATAAATTCCCCCCATATTGTTTCAAAATTTTATTTTTGCGTAATTGATGATGTTGTTGATGATGTTACTATAAACCATATGGTAAAATGTTTTTTG
>NZ_JBALPG010000194.1:0-1356 GCF_036965245.1 Neobacillus drentensis | reverse complement strand
CAACCAATATATTGGTTGTATCAAACAAATAAGGATTTGTAAAAGCATATACAATATAAGAAAGATAAATTAAATAGATAAATTTATTTTTCCAAAATTTAATAACAAAGATAACATTTGTTATTAGGAACAAAAGGAAATATAAGATTCCAACCTGATTGAGAATATAAAAAGTTTGTAATTCAAAATAGTAGTAATTTCTATAATCTCGGTAATCAGATATGACATTAATCAAATTCCCTAACCCCTGACCAAATAGTAAGGAGATTGGATTTTCCAATAAATCATTAATAAGATGAAACACTTGGTCAAAACGTGTTGGAATTGAGAGTTCCATTTTCATTTTGATCAAATGATATACATAGGGATATATTACGATCACACAAATACAAAGAAATAATAATATGATACCTGAAACCAAGATAGTTTTTGTTCTGTTTTTAAATATATTCCTCAAAAAAGCAGAAACCTTCTTATTAGAGAAAAATAAAATAACAAGGTACATACCAAAAAAGAATATAATAGCTAATATAAATGCGAAATTCCCCGCAACGATTGTTCCTACTAATAATAGAGAAGCTGCAGAAATCTTTAATCGTTTAGATTGAATGGCGAACAAACTTATTAAAAATGCAACAGGTAATATTGGATTACCTTTTATTTGGATTCGATAAAAATAATTATTAAAGGTATAAATATCCCCTAACCCTAAATTCATTACTGTCGATCTTATATATCCAGCAAATTCCGGATCCCCAAATAATAAGATATAGATTTCAAACCCAATTAACAAAATACTCTGCAATACAGCTAAAAGAATAAATATATTAACATAAATTTTCTTAGGTGGTAAAAAGAATGCAGATAGTAGTAAAACAAGAACAGAGTAAAATCGAATAGCTAACGATATACTATTATGTTTACTTACAATTGAATAAAGCAGCAAAATAGTCAAACAAACAATATTGAGAATAAATAAGTACTTTATCGTTTTATCACTTTCCATAAATTTCTTAATCAGAAATGGAACGGAAAAAACAAATACGAAAATAAGACTAATACTTATTAATTTCGACAATTGTAAAAATGGAATTTGCCTTGTCAAAGCAAAAACACATAAAAAAAAGGACAAAACTGATAGTAAAGATAAAACAGATAGAAAAAAGCGTTGATTCTTTATAGCAAACTCCTCCTGTAAAAAAAACTTGAAATCTTTAGCATCCCTAAATAGTTTTTTTAGGTAATAAAACATTTTTATTTTTAATTTTCTCTGTTTAAACCTAGTTTTCCATTTTAGAAAAAGGTTATTATTTTCAAAATTTTTATATAGTAAACGCGTTAGCAGTATTTTAGTCC
>NZ_JBALPG010000193.1:0-6195 GCF_036965245.1 Neobacillus drentensis | reverse complement strand
AAAGCAACCCACAGAAGATATTCACTGTATATAAAATCAAAAGACCTATTGGATAATTTGTAAAATATGCAACTACTGCCTCTCCATAGTGTTTGGAATTATAATAGTCAACATTTAGCCCCAACATCATAAAATAGTCATAAACTCCATTAGCGTAAATGAAAATAAAGAAGAATCCCATTAACCATAAATGCCATGGTATCTTAATATTTTTCATATTATTCCTCCTTTATATTGTTAAAATTTAACATTTTTATAGTTTTAATATTATACTTTCTCTTATTAATAAATCAATATAATTTTTTAACAGCGCCTTCTTTAAAAAATGTAAAAAAGCTAGGAACCTAAAAACGATTATGGAAATAAACATTGATCATTTGATGGCAAAGGACAAAGACACACGCTCAGTCTTTGTCCTTTATAAAAAAATCAGACTAAAAAGAAGGTTGTATGCATTTTTTTAAATCAAGAATCGCTTGTAAATGCATGCCCTCATGAAAAATAGTTCGGATTAATACTTGTTCGATAGTGTGCATCCCCATTTCAGTAGGTGGGAATTCTTCCTCAAGCCTTTCACCATATACATCTTTTATTTTCGCTGGTTGTTTTTTTAGTAAAATCTTTAACTCTTCTAATGATGGTGTCTCAGAATTGAAGTTTGCCGGAGAGGTTCCAAACCCAAACCAAGATTTAAATTGTTCAGGAACGCCACACTTTTCTTTCGTGACTGCCTGAATCCATAAATATTGGTCGAGGTACATATGTCCTAGGTTCCAACGAATATTATTATTAAATCCGATAGGGATTATTTCTGCTTCCTCTTCTGTAACATTTTCCATAACGCTTAAAACATAGCTGCGATAGCACTCTAGTTGCTTAAACAGTACTTCATGTCTTTGTTTCATATACGGCATTCCTCCCTTTTTTATAGGTATGTATTCGATGAAAATGGTTTTTCCCCTGCAAGTATGAAAATTAAACGTAACAGGTCGATCCTATGTTTAATTAAATAGTCTTTATAATATTCGGCTAATCGCCGGCTTTTTTTCGTAACTAGTAAAGTTGAAGGGGGGCTTTTATCTTCTTACTATGATTTAGGTAGTATTGCCTATAATTTCTGACTTGTTCATGGTTAATCAACAAGGTTCTACATTTTGCCACTTTCTATATAGGAAAAATGTAATTGTGAACGTAGAATCATCATGCTTTTTGTAAAACTATTAAAGTTTACTAATCTATTAATATCAATGATAATCTACTGGAAACGTTTGCATTTTGTGAGAAAGAGGAGGGCTTAAATGAGCAAGAAAAAAGCGTTGTCAGTATTATTAACTGCAGGACTAGTCTTAAGTGTCAATGGAGTATATGCACAAGGACCTGAGGGAGCACCAAACTTGAACGCAGCATCCGCTTTCGACAACAAGATCATCAAGAAAATTAGCGTCGACAACATGTATAATACCATTGATCTATTATCAAAGGAGCCACGTACGGCAGGCACTGATGGGGAGCTAAAGGGAGCACAGTACATAAAAGGCCAGTTTGAAAAGTATGGGTATGAGACAGAGCTGCAGCCTTTTAAGTTCTATGATGTTGTTCGAAACAATGTAAGTGGATTAGTAGAAATTGGCGGACAAAATCTTAACCCATACGTTTTTTCCGGATCCTATAGTGGAGAAGTAACGGCGGATGTCATGCATGTTGGTAAAGCCATTGCGGGTACGGTACCGGATTCGGTCAAAGGGAAGATTGCACTGATTGAACGCGGGGATATCACCTTCGTTGAAAAAATCCAAAATGTGTTGAATAAAGGTGCGGTTGGTGTCATTATGTATAACAATAGTGGTACATCCAACGCATTTGGCCAAGCAAGTTATGGTCAAAATATCCCTGCAGTTGCCATCACTAGAGCCCAAGGCATGGCATTAGTAGAGCAATTAAAAGCTGGTCCGTTCACGGCTAAAATAAAAGTATCCGGGTCAGGATTTCTTGAAAAAACCTCCTACAACGTCATTGCAAAAATGAAACCACATAAAAATAAGGATACCGGCCAGATTGTTATGATTGGAGCACACCACGATTCGGTTCCTGGTGGACCTGGTGCAAATGATGATGCTTCCGGAGTATCTGCTGTACTAGAGCTTGCAAGAGTAATGGCCAATATGCCAATTGATACTGAACTACGTTTCGTCACTTTTGGCTCCGAGGAAAAAGGTCTGTTAGGATCCTACCATTATGCAAGTACGTTAAGTTCGGAGGAAGCGGATCGAATCGTAGGGCATTTCCAAATGGATATGATCGGAAGTAAGGATGCCGGGGGCGATAACAAAGCAAACGGATTAATCATGTATACAATTGATGGAAAGAAAAATACTGTCACTGATCTTGCTTCTGCTGCAGGTTTGAGAACTGCATTAGGTGAAGTTGTTCCGTATGGCCAGTTGGGACGGAGTGACCATCAGCCATTCCATGAACTAGGAATTCCGGCAGCTCTATTCATTCACTCACCGCTAGAGCCATGGTATCATACACCAGCAGATACCATCGATAAAATTGATAAAAATAAACTGCAAGAAACAGCTGAAATCGTTGGTGCAGCCGTTTACCAAATCGCGCGGCCAGACACGCCTGCATTACAACACTCAAGAGTTGCACCAAAACCGGTCGATTATGATTTCGAAAATCGCCCGCCTGGAGCGTAATATGTTTTTACAAAGAAAAATAGCGGAAGAAATTCTCTTTGTAAATAATATGTTAATCATTAACCATTCAATAGACAATTAATTGTTTAGCCGATTATAATCAAAAGTAGAATGATAAAGAATAATGAATGTTCAAAAAACAAAAGGAATTAATCTATCAGAAATGGAGAGAAGCGAATGATTAATCAACTCGGACAAATTATGTTATACGTTAACAACCAAGATGAGACAGTGAAATTTTGGACAGAAAAAGTAGGATTTATCGTTAAATCTGAACAGGATAACGGCCAAGGAATGAGATGGATTGAACTTGCTCCATCTAAAGAAGCGGAAACTAGTATTGTTCTCCACAATAAAGAATTAATTGCTAAGATGCAGCCTGAATTACATTTGGGCACTCCATCGTTAATGTTCTTTTCGGAAAATCTAGAGCAATTATATAAAGACTTTACGGATAAAAATATCACCGTCGGAGAAATGGTAAATATGCCTGGCGGCAGAGTATTCAATTTTGCGGATAATGAACAGAATTACTTTGCTGTTATGGAGAAGAAGTAAACTATAATATATAAGAATTAACATAAACGCGGCTAAAAACATGATTTTTAGTCGCTTTTGTGCTTTTAAACGAGAAAATGACGTGTGCCAACATACTCACCCGTCATTACAAAAGTCATTTTATTGTTTAGTGCTATTTAATCGATCCGTCTTTAATCGATGTATCCTTTGTCTTTTAAACAAACATAGGCGTCATTTTGATTTTCTTCCTTTATTTGATATTCCAATGTTCCTTCTACAATTTTTGCACAACGTCCTCCAAACGGCTTGAGGACTTCTTTAATTTCCTTTACATCTACACTACCTTTAATTGGGTAATTTACTTTCACTGCATCCACCTCCAATAATAACTATAGGTAATCGAAAATGATTTTGCTGTGAGAAAAATTACAATGAACAAACAATAGATTAATCACCTGGCAAAAAGGTTTGAATGTCTTTGGATAAGATGGACGGCTCTGATGGATACCAAAAGTAAGTATTTCCGTCAAAGTGCAGGTCATACATATAGGCAACCGGGTCCCCAGTGTACAGCACCATATGATAATAATCAGGATCGCCTTTTACCGTATTCGGCTGGAAGTTTGGCGATGCTTGACTAGTCTTTAAAATCTGAAGGAAGAGGGAAACTTGCTCTGGATTTTTTATTTCAGCTATTGGTTTAGGAGCGTTTGGTACATAGGCTTGATAGATTTCGATTTTGTGTAATTTGTCAATAGGCATATCTTGAAATTGCCATTTGTAGACTAAATCATCTCTTGAAAAGTAGATTTTGTAGCCGTTAATGGCACTGGCTGATTTTACAGCAATAAGATTTGGATCCCCCTTAATTTTAAAAATTTGCGTTCCTTTTTCATGGAAGGCTGCATCACCATTTCTAATTTTGTATTCTGGATCGGTGACATTGTCTGCGACTTTAAACTTTACCTCGCCAAGTTTTTCACCAAGGTACGTTTTATCGGCTAAAGCCCCAGAATAAATCCCATCATACATTTTTCCGTTCCATTTAATAAAATCTACCCATTCAATTTCAACATGCTGTCCGAATTGACTCAACCGGCAGCCTGTTAAGATTAACATAAGTAAAATAACCACGTTCAATAATTTTCTCATCTCAACCACCCCTTATTTTATTGACGAATAAAATTGTATTTCCGTTCCATTATTATTATCATTTTCCATTCCTACAGGAAGATTGGCAGATTCTTATGAAAGCTTCATAGAGAGGGTGTGGTACAATGACTTTGTGAATTAGATGGATTTTTTTAAGGGGGATATTCAATGATATTAGAAGCGGTTTTGCTTCAGGTTAAGCAAGGTTTGGAAGAGGAATATGAGGATGCATTTCGTCAGGCGTCAGTCATTATTTCTTCCATGAAAGGATACATATCGCACGAATTACAGCGTTGTTTGGAAGTTAATGGTAAATATTTGCTATTGATAAAGTGGGAAACACTAGAAGACCATACAGTTGGATTTAGACAATCAAATGAGTATAAAGAATGGAAAAAGCTTTTACATCATTTCTATGACCCATTTCCAATAGTTGAACATTTTGAAAAAGTTCGACTCTCATAGGGAGTTGATTAATCTTTACGGCCGCGATTCTTCTATAAAGAAGATCGCTTTTTTTCTATTAAATATAGGTTAACTGTCTGTTTAGGGATCAAAAGAAATATGGTAATATTAGGTATAATCAAGTTGGTGGTGATGATAAATGGAACCTAAATGGCTAGAATGGGCGAAGCAGCTTCAATCCATTGCTCAAACAGGATTAGCGTATTCGAAAGATGTATATGATTTGGAACGCTTTGAATTGATCAGAAATATAAGTGTAGAAATATTGTCGCAACAGACAAAATTGGACAAGACTGTCATAAAAGATCTATTTGCCAGCGAAACTGGATATGCAACTCCTAAAGTTGATATTAGAGCAGTTATCTTTAAGGATAAAAAAATATTAATGGTAAAAGAAAATACTGATGGAAAATGGTCATTACCAGGCGGTTGGGGGGACATTGGATTAACCCCAAGTGAGGTTGCTGTGAAAGAAGTCAAAGAAGAATCAGGATTTAACGTGAAAGCAACTAAATTGTTAGCTGTACTTGATAAAAAGTGTCACCCTCATCCGCCTTCACCATATCACGTTTATAAAATGTTTATCCAATGTGAAATAATCGGCGGACAAGCAAAAGAAGGAATCGAAACGAGTGAGGTTGAGTTTTTTGCTGAAAATGAACTGCCACCATTATCAATAGCTAGAAATACAAAATCACAAATTGAAATGGCGTTCAAGCATTTATATAATCCACAAGAACCTGTCTATTTTGATTGATTTTTAATAGAGTTGCTTACTGTTTTTCAATAGGGACTTTGAAAGTATATTAATCTAAATTAGATATTGTTGAATCAGGAGTAAATTTATAGGGAACTTACGTTCTAGTTACGCTAAAGGAATGATCTGATATAAGTGGCCAATTACCAGTTTTCATGTAACAAAGTTCAAAGGAAATGTTTTTTCATTAAGTCTTAACTCAAATAACGGGGTCTGTTTTAAAGAGGACAAATATAAAAAAACATTAGAAATGGGGCATCAAATCGCAAATAATTTAGATGCCCTTTTTTGTTGTTCCAAAGGGATTTCTAATAATAAAAGTGGTCATTGGGTATAATGCGAACTTATTATATTTTTGGAGGTTCAAAATGAGAATTTCTGAAAGGTGGAACACCAATAGACTTATTATACGTAAGGCTATAACTGATGATATTAAAGATTTGAATCATATTTGTGCTTCTTGGGAAGATAAAATTCATCTGGAGGGGGACGGATTCCCAAAAGGATATATAGAAAATTGTATTAATAATGGTGATTTACCACCTATTAAAAGCGCTCATATCTCTAACTATTATTTAATGGTAATACAAAAAACAGATG
>NZ_JBALPG010000192.1:0-4652 GCF_036965245.1 Neobacillus drentensis | reverse complement strand
ATATAAGTTTGCTTATTTGTTTGAAAAAAATAATTTTTTGATCGAAAAACCAATTCGGGGCCATAAAAGGAGAGGTAAACGATGTTAAAAAAAGTTTCAATGAATATGAAACAATGGGGTAGTTATGTCATTATCATATTATTCTTTGTGGTTATAACTGATGTTTCTTACAATAATGTAAACCATCTAAGAGATCAAACACTTCATATAGGAAAAAATGATGTACCTAAGATTGTCCTAGTGGGCAACTTAAAGGAAGAATTTACTCGCGTTCGTTTAAATACATCCAAGCAGGCTTTTGAGCAAAACCTGGACGATAAAGCGAAAATAGAAAAACTCGTAGCCGAGGACATCGTAAAAGTAAGAAAGAATATAAAGAAAATGAAAACACTAAACCATACCAATAAAGACAAAAAACTATTAACCGAGTTTAGCAAAAGTTTCGAAGAATATGTTGCTGTTCTCCCATCACTCTTTGAAGTATCTAAAAGCAACAATTATGAATTCATACATACACAAATGGAAGTACTGGACCCAATTGGAGAAAAAACTGTCACTTCCCTTGATAATCTTTATAAAGATGCCCAAAATAATGCCAATGTTACCCTCAAAGCTTCCGAAAAGGATTCAAATAGGTTTAATTATGAAATATTAATCCTTTCTGTAATCGCTTCCCTTTTTAGCGTCTGGATTGCATTCTTTATGACTAGACTCATTAGTCGAGCTATCAATAGGGTAGTAAAAAATGTTGAAATTACAACGAATTCTGTTACGGAAATTAAAAATTCGATTAATAATACAACGATTAGTTCACATGAATTGGATTCTTCTATGAATAAAGCGAATGATTCAGTAAATCAACTTGTTACTTCTATTCAACATGTTGCAGGAACCACCAACAAAACGGCAACTGACATAGAAGAAATTTCTGCGGCGATAGAACAAATGAGTGCTACGATTAATTTAGTTGCAAAAAGCGCTGGTAATTTGGATATTTCAGCGGAGGAAACATCTTCTGCTATTCAAGAAATGATGGTTTCTGTGGAACAAGTGGCTGGAAATGCTAGAAAAGCCGGTTCAGGTGTGGAACAAATATCTAGTGCAATAGAGGAAATGAGTAAATCCATTAAAGGAGTAAGTGAAAATGCAGTTAATATGACTCATACTGCTGAACAGGCTGCTGATAAGGTTGAGGAAATGGTAGTATCAATCCAGCAAGTGGCAAACAGTGCGCAAACAATCAACCAACTAAGCCACTCCGTGAAAAATGATGCCCTTGAAGGAACGATTTCTTTGAATGAAACATTGAATGGGATGGAGGAAATTTCTCAAGTGATTACCCAAGCAAGTGATGTTATAGAGAATTTGGGGAAAAGCTCTGAGGAAATTGGCAGCATTATTGAAGTCATCGACGATATCGCGGATCAAACCAATCTATTAGCCCTCAATGCTGCCATTGAGGCTGCACGTGCGGGAGAGCATGGTAAAGGGTTTGCAGTTGTTGCGGAAGAAGTACGTAAGCTAGCAGAACGTTCCGCAAATGCTACAAAAGAAATTGCCACTCTTATCAAAGGGATTCAAAATGAAACTGTGATTGCCGTTTCCGCAATTAATGAGGGGGCCGATAAAGTAAAAATTGGCAATGAGTTGGCGGATAAAACGAATCAAGCGATTATAAAAATTTCTGAAGGTATCGCCCAGGTGACAGAAGAAATGAACCAAATTGCCAAAGCAACAGAAGAACAAACAAAGAATAGTGAATTTATCACTAAGGCAGTCGAGAATGTGACGAATCAAGCAACTGAAATGACTTATTCCACCAAAGAACAATCAACAAATGCTGAAGAAATAGTCAGTGGTATTATTGAAACAAAAGACCAGGTTCAACAAATTAGTATGGCAATGTCTGAACAAACAAAAGGAAGTCAAGCAATCGTAGCGGCAATTGAAAATGTAACAAACCAATCTAATTCTGTGACGAACGCAACTAACGAACAATCACTTACTTCGGAAGAAATTGTTCGTAATATCAACAGCATAAAGGAATTGGTCAATCAAATGACCATTGCATCAAATGAGCAAGCAACATATGGGCAAGAAATCATCTTGGAGGTAGGGAATGTTCGTATTCAAACAGAAGAGTTAAATACTAGTATTGAAACTCAAACCAAAGAGGTGGAGGAAGTAGTACTAGCTATCACTGAGGTTAATACGCAAATTGAAAAACTAAAATAATCTGCCTATGTGATGAAACGCCTTCATATAGTATGTGAAGGCGTTGTTTAAGAGTGCACTTAAAAAAAGTTTTGAAGATTTATCGTAAGCAAGAATTTAAAGAAAAGGGTTCATTTCAGAAATAGTGGTAGGGAAATATGGGTTATAGAATTAAGAAAATATAGATGACTATCTTTGTTTTATCTAAATAAACAACTAGGAGATTCGAGATGATTAAAAAACTTTCAATGAATGCAAAAGTACGGTCAAGTTTTACTGCTATCTTAGTTTTACTTTTTGTGATTAGTTTAATTTCTTATTCAAACTTAAATAAATTGTCCTTAAATCTACACCAAATATCAGATAAAGAAATAGTTAAGATTAAAACAATAGGAAAACTTTCTGAGAATATGACTAGAGTAAGATTATTCGTTGCTAAACATGCAACGGAAGTGGATCAAGCTAAAAAAGATAGTTCAGAAGAATTTTTAAATGAATCTATTAAACAAGTAAAAGAAAATATAGTTACTTTACGTCCTTTGTTAAAAACAGATTCAAATAAACAAAACCTGGATGAATTCGAAAAGCAATTCAACGAATATCAAAAATTAATTCCTTTAGCATTAACAAAATCCAAAGAGCTGGACATGAAAGGATTTGCAGATGTATTTATTACGATGGGGCCAATCGGTGAAAAAGCTGTTGCAGAATTAGCCACTTTACACTCTGATATAGAAAAAAACGAGAAAAAGACGACTGAAGAGACTTACAACCAAATAGGAACAAGTAAAACAATGATATTAATAGTATCAATTCTTGCTGTGCTATTGAGCGGAGTTATTGTTTTCTTAATTACAAGATTAATCTCACGCTCTGTGGCAGGGGTAGCGAAAAATGTCGAAACCACAACAAAATCTGTTACCGAGATAAAAAAGTCAATTGATAAAACAGCAATCGGTGCCCAAGAATTGGAAGGTTCGATGAATAATGCAAACGTTTCAGTAAGTGAACTTGTTGCTTCAATCCAACAGGTAGCAATGACCACAAATGGGACGGCAACTGATGTGGATGAAATCTCTGCAGCGGTAGAACAAATGAGTGCTTCGATTAATTTAGTTGCAGAAAGTGCAGGTTACTTAGATACATCTGCTGAAGAAACATCTGCAGCTATACAAGAAATGATGGCATCAATTGAACAAGTGGCAGGGAACGCTGGAAATGTGGAAGCAAGTGTAGAACAAATCACTTTGGCGATTGAATTAATTAGTCAGTCTATTAACGGGGTTAGCAAAAATGCAATTAATTTGCATCAAACTGCTGAACAATCCTCAGAAACGGTGGAGGAAATGGTTGGTTCAATTAAGAAAGTTGCCGACAGTGCACAAACCGTTAACCAACTTAGCAACTCTGTTAAAAATGATGCTCTAGAAGGAACAGTCTCTCTGAATGAAACATTGAATGGAATGAAAGAAATTTCTCACGTGATTAACCAAACAACGGATGTAATGGAGAACTTAGGAAATAGTTCTAAAGAAATCGGCAGCATAATTGAAGTTATTGATGATATCGCTGAACAAACGAATCTATTGGCACTCAATGCCGCAATCGAGGCTGCACGTGCAGGAGACCATGGAAAAGGCTTCGCTGTTGTTGCCGACGAAGTACGAAAACTAGCTGAAAGATCTGCCAAGGCAACAAAAGAAATTGCCGTCCTCATTAAAGGGATTCAAAATGAAACGGCTATTGCCCTTAATTCAATCAAAGATGGTGCCCAAAAAGTAAGTGTAGGAAATCAATTAGCGGAACAAACAAATCAAGCTATTAATAAAATTTCTATAGGTATTGCTAAAGTAACCGAGGAAATGGACCAAATTGCGCATGCAACCGAAGAACAAAGGAAGAATAGTGAATTTATCACAAAAGTGGTTGAAAATGTAACCAAACAGGCAACTGAAATGACGTATTCTACAAAAGAACAATCCATCACTGCTGATGAAATCGTCATTGGCATAAACAATACAAAAAACCAAGTTCAACAAATCAGTATGGCTACAGCGGAACAAGCCAAAGGCGGTCGTGCAATAGTTGAAGCAGTAGAAAATGTCACAACCCAATCTAGTTCTGTGACAAACGCAACTAGAGAACAGTCACTAACTGCTGAAGAAATTGTCCGTAATATTGGTAGTATTAAAGAAATGGTACGACAAATGATGATAGCGACAAGTGATCAAGCAAGATATGGTGAAGAAATTGCGTTAGAGGTGGGAAATGTTCAGAAACAAACTGAAGAGTTAAATAATAGTATTGAAACGCAAACGAATGAAGTAGACGAAGTAGTATATGCAATTAATAACGTAAATACACAAATTGTCAAACTAAAATAATTGGTAATAGGATAAAACGCCTCCGCAGAAATTGTGGAGGCGTTTTATCCTATT
>NZ_JBALPG010000191.1:0-2229 GCF_036965245.1 Neobacillus drentensis | reverse complement strand
TGCCTCCGTATGCACCATTAATTCTCCTCTCACTGTTATGATAAATTTATTCTAGTTCCAAAAACTCACTTATTTCTTAAGTGATTCTTAAAAGATTCTTAATTTACTCATTTCAATACAAATAACTAAATAACCTGCCACCCTAAAATAAAGGGAGCAGGTTATTTAGTTATTCATTTCTCAAGCTTAATGTTTCACTAGAAATGTAATTTCATGTTCATCTTCTATTCACATAACGATTATAAACTAAGGATGTAACAAAGAGATAGGAGGAATTAAGATGAACATTGCTTGGAAAGAAATTAAGAAAAATAAAGTAAGGTTTTCGATTTTAGGTTCAATCGTTTTTCTTGTTAGTTTATTAACATTTATTATATCTGGTTTAGCAAATGGATTATCACAGGACAATGCTGCGTTAATTAAAGATTTACCAAACGGACAATTTTATATGAATAAGAATGCAGACGAAAATTATAATCTGTCAAGAATAGATAGCAGTACCCAAGATAAAATGTTAAACAAACAGAAAGATGCTGTAGCACTATCAATTCA
Source organism: Neobacillus drentensis (assembly GCF_036965245.1). GTDB lineage: Bacteria > Bacillota > Bacilli > Bacillales > Cytobacillaceae > Neobacillus > Neobacillus drentensis_G. The sequence goes on along the minus strand of NZ_JBALPG010000191.1, from coordinate 1,677 downwards.
AATGGGCTTTTTGAATGATGAGGCTGGTAAGCAACAAAGCGTCGCATTTGTTACCTCGACAGATTCAAAATTGTTTCAAAATGTAAAAAAAGGTGAAATTGTACTGGATCGTTCTATGGAGGAAGATGGTATAAAAATTGGAGATACCTTAACTAATAATCAATATAGTGGCAAGTTTATTGTAAAAGGTTTTGTGGACCAAAAGAAATACAGCCATGCACCTGTCGCTTATATCAGTATGGAGGACTACAAAGAAATTTACCGGGTCGATGAAATGCAAATGATTTTCGTACCGGGTGGGGATTCAACACAAGCAGTCGCTGGATTACAATCATTTTCCAATAAAGAGTTTCTCAATACAATTTCAAGTTATAAAGCAGAACAGATGTCCCTAAATATGATTGTTTGGTTTTTAGTTGTCATTAGTGGAATGTTGTTTGCTATCTTTTTCTATATGATGAACGTTCAAAAAATTGGTTTATACGGTATTCTCAAAGCAATTGGTGTAAAAACAAGTGCCTTGTTTAAAATGATGTGGACACAAATGGTGTTTATTACAGTAATTGCACTTGTTCTGTCTGTTACACTCAGTCAAGTTTTTAATATGATTGCACCTGAAGGAATGCCTTTTAGTTTAACCCCTGAAACAACAGTACAATTGTCGATAGTCTTCTTAATTATCGGATTTATTGGAGCTACGCTATCAGGTTTACAAATTAAAAAAGTCGAACCATTACAAGCAATACAACAAGGAGAGGTTTAATATGGCAATATTTACAATAGATGAAGTTAGAAAAACGTTTACTAATGGTGAAGTGAAGGAAGAAATACTAAAAGGAATTAATCTTTCTCTTAGAGAAGGAGAGATAACAGCTTTAGTGGGTGCATCAGGCTCTGGTAAAAGTACACTCCTTACAATTGCAGCAGGACTTCAACCCGCATCAGATGGGCAAGTAATATTCGAAGGAACAAATATGATTAATATGAGTCCAGAACAGGTACGGAAAATACGAGCAAGTAAATTTGGTTTCGTCTTTCAGTTTGCACATCTTGTTCCTTTTCTTACAGTAGAAGAGCAACTGATGCTAATGCTGGATGTATCTGATTCTAAACTAAAGAAACAAGAACAAAAAAAAGAAGTTGATAAAATACTAAAATTAGTTGAAATGAATCATCGGAAAAATGCATATCCATCCTCATTATCTGGCGGAGAAAAGCAGCGGGTTGCAATTGCTCGTGCAATTATCCATAAACCAAAAGTTCTCTTTGCGGATGAACCAACTGCAAGTTTAGATTCAAAAAGGTCTAAAGATGTTATGATGTTAATCCGAAATTTAACTAAAACGTTAAACATTACTACCTTAATGGTTACACATGATGAAGAAATGCTTTCTTATGTTGACTCTATAGTTAAAATGAGCGATGGACAAGTTTTGCAAAATGCAGTTTAAATTCTATAGATATAGACAAAGTATTAAAGCCAGATAAAATATTTTTAAACAGCCCTGACATTTTTGCTCAGGGCTGTTTAGTATATTTCGGCAATATAATATCGAATGATGTCCCTTTAGAAGGTTCACTATCAATAGAGATTTTTTGGAAAGAAAGGCACTATCTATATTTCTATCCCAAAGACTAAGGTAAGGCAAAAAAGCTTCATCCTGTCTGAATGCACGT
>NZ_JBALPG010000190.1:12744-16031 GCF_036965245.1 Neobacillus drentensis | reverse complement strand
GGTCGCTATATACTCCTTGTTCCACTAATGTAAAAACGGGTATTTTCTGTTTTATGGCTTCTTTATATTCTGCATTTGTTATTGAATGTTGTGTACCCTTAAATTCACCTCCATACCTTCCACCAATTATTAAAACAAACATTTGGCAATTTGGAATTTCATCCAAACAAGAATCATGAGTGTGTGATTGAGGATTATAAAACACATCTCCATCTTCACTTAGAATAGGCTCATATCCTAATGTTCTTACAAAGTACTTTATATTTTCCCTTATATATTTTAAATCATAGCAAGTTGAACTAATAAAAACCTTCGGGCTAGCCAATGCTTTCTTCCCCCTTTTATTTACACCCTTACCTTCTAAGTTATCTAGTATTTATTATAGCATTTTAATATTTATAATTATTACCTTATAAAGGATAATTTGTAATATAACTTTCAAAACTTTTTTCTATTCATGTTTCGGTTCACCGAGCTTGATAGTAAACTGTTGAATAAATAAGGTATATAATACAATCGCTCTTCTACAATCTGGACCGATTGTAAAATTCAATGATTAAAGAAAACTTGAATATATTCTTCCTAATGCTTTTTAAGCTTGTAATGATGATTTAGATTCGATAATCATACTACCAAAGCAAACATTGGTTAAATGCCGAATACATACTATTTGGTATTTTGAAGGGAAAAATATCTTTAAGATAGTTCTAACAGTTATTATCGAGCGTGTGCGGGCTCTTAGAACACCTTTGAATATATTCCTCTTACTAGAAACAAAACCAACACACTGAAATCTTTGTACCGAGTTTTATGTACATCTAATGTTCGTTTTTTCATAGCATAGTTGTTATGAATGATGAAAAGATTAGAAAAGCGTTATGCTCAACACTTCTTCAAATAAAAGGGTTTTGTTTTCACGATAGAAGTAGGGAACAGTTATAAGCAGTATTACGTGAAGGAGGAGTTAGTTGAGATGATAGGCATAAAAAAGAGGCTTCCACTAAGTCCACTACTTAATGAAAAACCTCTTTAAAAATCTTATTAATTAATATCGGTCACTTTTTCGGATACTAAAGATTGTATTAAGTCTTACAAACCCTAACTTATCAAGGTTTATAAGTCTTTATTACATCATGCCGCCCATTCCACCCATACCGCCCATTCCGGACATGTCAGGCATTCCAGCACCAGCTGGTTCTGGTTTGTCAGCTACAACTGCTTCAGTTGTTAAGAACATAGCAGCTACAGATGCTGCGTTTTGAAGTGCTGAACGAGTTACTTTTGTTGGGTCAACGATACCAGCTTCGATCATGTTTACCCACTCGCCAGTTGCAGCGTTGAAGCCTGTGCCAACTGCTTCGCGCTTTAAGCGGTCAACAATGACAGATCCTTCAAGGCCAGCGTTTTGTGCGATTGTGCGAACTGGCTCTTCCATCGCACGTAATACGATGTTGATTCCTGTAGCGATATCGCCTTCTTCTTGAAGTGCAGCTACTTTGCTGTATACGTTAAGAAGGGCTACACCACCACCGGATACGATACCTTCTTCAACAGCAGCACGAGTTGCGTTCAATGCGTCTTCGATGCGAAGTTTGCGCTCTTTTAATTCAGTTTCAGTTGCAGCACCAACTTTGATAACTGCTACACCGCCAGCTAATTTAGCTAAGCGCTCTTGTAATTTTTCACGGTCAAATTCAGAAGTAGTTTCTTCTAATTGAACACGGATTTGGTTTACACGAGCTTGAATTTCAGAAGACTCTCCTGCACCTTCAACGATTGTAGTATTTTCTTTTGTAACAACCACTTTAGTAGCGCGTCCTAAAGATTCGATTGTAGTAGTTTTTAATTCACGGCCAAGCTCTTCAGTGATGACTTCACCGCCAGTTAATGCAGCGATATCTTCAAGCATTGCTTTACGGCGGTCACCGAAGCCAGGAGCTTTAACAGCAACAGCATTGAATGTACCGCGAAGCTTATTCACTACTAAAGTAGAAAGTGCTTCACCTTCAACATCTTCAGCAATCAACAATAATGGCTTGCTTTGTTGTACTACTTGCTCAAGTACAGGAAGGATTTCTTGAATGCTAGAAATCTTCTTGTCTGTAATTAAGATATATGGATTTTCTAATACAGCTTCCATTTTGTCAGTATTAGTTACCATGTAAGCAGAAGTGTAACCGCGGTCGAATTGCATACCTTCAACAACATCTAATTCAGTTGTAAATCCTTTAGATTCTTCGATTGTGATAACACCGTCGTTGCCAACGCGTTCCATTGCTTCCGCGATTAATTGGCCAACTTCTTTATCATCTGAAGAAATCGCAGCAACTTGAGCGATTGACTCTTTGCCTTCAATTTGTTTAGAAATTGTTTTTAATTCTTCAACCGCAACAGCTACTGCTTTTTCGATTCCTTTACGGATCCCCATTGGGTTAGCACCAGCTGTAACGTTCTTTAAGCCTTCACGAATCATCGCTTGGGCAAGAACAGTTGCAGTTGTTGTACCGTCACCAGCAACATCGTTTGTTTTGCTTGCTACTTCAGCAACAAGCTTAGCACCCATGTTTTCGAATGCATCTTCTAATTCGATTTCTTTTGCGATTGTTACACCGTCATTCGTGATAAGCGGTGAACCAAATTTTTTCTCAAGAACCACGTTACGTCCTTTAGGTCCAAGAGTAACTTTTACTGTATCAGCTAGGGCATCAACACCACGTAGCATTGCGCGGCGCGCATCTTCACTATACTTAATCTCTTTAGCCATTGTTCAAAAAACCTCCTCGTATTTTCTAAACTATTTTTTTAAAAAACCTTACTCACCAATAACAGCAAGGATATCGTTTTCACGTAAAAGTAAATATTCTGTACCTTGGTATTTCACTTCAGTACCAGCGTATTTTGAGAAGATAATGCGGTCGCCTACAGCAACTTCAAGTGCTACGCGTTCTCCGCTTTCAAGGACGCGGCCAGTACCAACGGCAACAACTTTTCCTTCCTGAGGCTTTTCCTTCGCTGAATCCGGTAATACGATACCGCTTGCAGTTTTTTCTTCTGATTCAACAAGCTCAATGACAATGCGATCACCTAATGGTCTTAACAAATCAAACAACCTCCTCAAAAATATATGTAATTCTGTCATTATTAGCACTCTCCATTAATGAGTGCTAACACAATTATTATAATAAAGAATCTGAAAATCTTTTGCAAGTATGAAGTATAATTTTTTACAAAAGAATTTTGCTTTTCTACAACCCTATAAAGTATGCAAAAAACATGTCTTTCTATAC
>NZ_JBALPG010000190.1:11489-12678 GCF_036965245.1 Neobacillus drentensis | reverse complement strand
AAGAGTAAAATGAATAATAATGACCTGAAAATTAGAATGTTAATTGTCATATTATATTGAATGCATCAAAAAGGAGATTAAAATTTGAAAAAGGAATATTGGATCATCATCATTGTGTACATCGCTATGCAGCTCTCTAGTCTTGTCGGGCTTCCTATAATGTTATTCAGCTTTAAATCTTTCGGAATCAGCCAAAGTCTTGCTGTTCCTGTTTGGCTGATTGCCAGTTTTTCAATTGCTTTACTCATCATTCTTTTTATTTTACGAAAGGAAATGAACACCCAAAGCTTTGAAAAAAGGGGTGGTTCCTCTGTCGGTGAATCGGTAATATGGGCCATTATAGGTGTCTTTTTAGCTTACTTTGCGCAAATTTTCGCCGCCATGATCGAAACTCTCTTAGGCGTTAAAATGGGGTCTGAGAATACGCAAAATATTCTTCACATCATTGAAACGATGCCTGCGGCGATTATTGTTACCAGCATTATTGGGCCGATTTTAGAAGAAATTGTTTTTCGTAAAATTATTTTTGGCGCCATGTACAAGCGCTTTAACTTTTTTATCTCAGCGCTGATCAGCTCGGTCATCTTTGCAGCGGCACATATGGAGTTTCAGCACATTATACTGTATTCGGCCATGGGCTTTACCTTCGCTTTTCTCTATGTCAAAACCAAACATATTCTTGTACCGATTTTTGCCCATGTCACGATGAATACCTTGGTTGTCTTGGTGCAGACTGTTTATAAAGATGATATTGAAAGATTAAGGCGTGAGGCTGAGGCAGTTCAAAACTTTATCGGAGGATTTCTATGAGACGTTCACCTTTGCTTTCTGGTTTGATATACTTCCTGCTTGGCGGGGTATTTACTTTCTTTGCCATCGATGATGTTCAAAAAAACGGCTGGGGCTTTTTCAGCTATCTCCTCGTCTTATTAGCGACCTTTGACTTTGGCTCAGGCCTAAAAATGATTGCCTTTCATTTTAAATATAAGAACCAAATGAAAAAATAAACACAGGGATCCCTGCTAATGAAGTTCAGGGATCCCTTTTTTTCATCAATACCTCTGTTTTAAAAGCCCGGCCTTTTCAACCACTCTCGACCTTTTATCAAACACTTACCTTTTTCAAGCAAAAAACAAAAATGCACAATCAAGTGGAGAATATGTCTTTAATAAGGACTCTTAAAGACAAA
>NZ_JBALPG010000190.1:11241-11372 GCF_036965245.1 Neobacillus drentensis | reverse complement strand
GGGTAAAATGTCTTTAATAAGGGCTCTTAAAGACAAAACTCCACATGCAAGTGGAGAAAATGTCTTTAATAAGGGCTCTTAAAGACAAAACTCCACAGGCAAGTGGGTAAATTGTCTTTAATAGGGGCTCT
>NZ_JBALPG010000190.1:0-11181 GCF_036965245.1 Neobacillus drentensis | reverse complement strand
AAATTGTCTTTAATACGGGCTCTTAAAGACAAAAACTCTCAGACTAGTGGAGAAATTGTCTTTAATACGGACTCTAATAGCCTGGCAAAGGTAATTGTCTTTCAATACAAATAGCAATTTAAACCGAGGTCCTTGTTTAAATACCTCTTTTTAGAAAACTGGCCCCTTATCAACCACTTTCCACCTTTAATCAACCACTACCCTTTTTTCAAGTATAAATGCCAGGCAAAAAGCCTGGCAAGGTAACTTTCTATTTTGAAGTTTCTCCTTTATTAATCACCATCCGCTCTTTCCCCAGGATAAAGATTAATAGGAAGGCTATACCCGCTGGAACTAGTGCCCATGTAAAGGTGTGGACGATTGAGCTTGAAAGGGCGTCTGTGATTTTTTCCAGGATTGGTGCAGGAATCTGAGCTCTTGCTTGCTCTGATAAAAACTCACGTGAATCTCCCTTTGGCATTGGTCCCATTCCCGAGAAGGCTTTTTCCAGCCCCTCTTTAAAATCAGTCCTTTGGATCATTCCAAAAATCGTAATCCCTATGGTCATCCCCAACGAGCGGATAAAGTTGCTTGTTGAGGTAGCGGAGCCCCTTTGCTCCATGCCAAATGGATGAATCGCGGCCATGCTTAAGACAGAAAATGAGAATCCAACACCTAAACCAATCACAACCATATAGATTGTCAGCAACGCCCTGCTAGTATCCGGCGTGATCGTGCTTAACAACAAAAATCCGCCAATCAAAATAACTCCCGATATATACATGATGTTGCGATAGCTCATCTTGGTTGTCAAAAATCCGCCGACCTGGGCTGTAACTACCGATCCAAACATCATTGGCAATAAAATCAGCCCTGAATTGGTAGCACTACCGCCATAAACTCCTTGCACAAAGATCGGGATATACACGGTCGCAGCCATAAACGCTGCCCCGTAAAACAAGCCAACAAGTGTACTTCCAGCGAACAGTTGGTTTTTAAACATTGAAAAAGAAATGATTGGATCCTTCGCTTTCGTCTCAATGAATAAAAAGAGTAGAAATAGTGCTGCAAATCCGGTGAATAAGCTTAAAATGACGCTAGAGTCCCAAGTATATTTCTGTCCGCCAAGCTCAAGGGCAAACATTAAACAAACAACCGCTCCAATTAAAGTCATAGCTCCCCACCAATCAATCGATTGCTTTTTGTGTACTGGTGATTCTTTGTAAGAGACGACAATAAAAATCAGCGATAAAATCCCTAGCGGTAAGTTAATATAAAATACCCAATGCCAACTGATATGATCGGTAATATAAGCTCCTATTAACGGCCCAAAGATACTCGACAAGCCAAAAACTGCGCCGAATAAACCGCCCATTTTCCCGCGTTTTTCAGGCGGAAATAAGTCAAACATAATTGTAAATGCAATCGGCACAAGCGCACCACCGCCTATCCCCTGAATCGCACGGTAAATGCTTAATTGGGTAATAGTTTCCGCGGTACCGCACAAGGCAGAGCCTGCCATAAATACTATTAATCCAAAAATAAAGAACCTCTTTCTCCCATACATATCGGATAACTTACCGAAAATCGGCATCCCTGCCATTTCCGCCACCATATAGGCTGAAACCACCCATACAAAGTTCTCCAGCCCGCCAAGATCACCGACAATCGTCCCCATTGCTGTCACAACAATCGTATTATCCATCGAAGCCATCAATATACTCAGCAATAACCCTGCAACAACCAACCCTAATTTACTTTCTTTCGCTACCATAAATCCTCCTCTATATCTTTTCCGACATTTTTACTGTTGAATTCTTATCCTGGATAAAATTATTCGAATATTCTACCCGACCAATTTGACAGCCTGAACCGATTTTGACAAGGTTTCCCCTGACGATATCCGCCTTCGTATTTTCAAGGAATATTTCATCCCCTTCAATCACCTTCACAACCAGTGAACCCTCTTCCTTTACAAACGGAAGCAGCGACGTTTTTCTTTTAATCGTGATTTTCTCTCCTCCGATTTCCTCTGCCGTGCTTTCGCCAAACCGCAATCCAATAGTGATCGTGTCAGCATTCAGGAGACCTTTAATTTCAAATCCGCCGCTTAAGTCAAATTTCTCATATTCTACGTCGCCGCCCACGGAAATACTGCCCTTAATAGTTGCCACTTCGCCATTGAGCCGCTCACCCACCTCAAGCGTGCCAAGAATCTTTATTTTTCCCAAAGCAGCTTTACCATCGATTGTCATCGTTCCCATTACCAGCATGTCACTAGACTCCAGATTCCCCTTTACCTCTGATTCACCGAGCACTTTTACGGATCCTGTTTTCACATTCTCTAACGCCTCACCAGTTCCATATATATGAAATATCGAGCACTCGATATTACCATCAATCGTCCCTTCTCCTCGGATACTTACTTTATCATAACTGCCGCCCGGGTAGTTGCCCGAACCATTTATCGTCAGATTTTGACCCTTTTTCATTTCCGTTCCCCCTTTTAAACCTTTCTGGAATCTTTCACAGCTGATTTTTTATCTACTGAAAGTTCGTCTGTATATTCAACGAGTCCAATCTCACAATTAGCCCCAATCGTAATATGGTTCCCACGGACAACAGCTGCCTTTGTATTTTCCAATTCAATTTTGTCCCCTTCTATTAATTCCGTTTCCAACTGTGTTTGAATAAGATGTTTGAACAATCCCATTAATGCTGGTTTGTGTTTAATGAGGATCGTTTGTCCGCCTATTTCCTTTGCTTTACATTCTCCAAAAAGTTTTATATCCACATGATCTGCGGTTAAAAGTCCGCCAATCATAAATTGTGATTCTGCTTTAAATGTATCGGCTTCACAATCCCCTTCAACTGTAAGCCTGCCCTTAATTCTGATTTCCTCTGCCTTTACCCTTCCACCGATCGAGGCTTTTCCTGCCACCTTGAAATTTTCTACTTTTAGGTTATTTTCAATTTTCACCGTTCCATCCACTGTTAACATATTACATTCGAGATTCCCTTTAATTTTTGCGTTTCCGTTAACCTTCGCTTTGTTCGTCATGACATTCCCATTGACCGTACCCGAACCATTACAATCAAATATCACGCACTCTATATCGCTATTAACTGTTCCTTTACCATTGATGGTTACCTGGTGAAATTGCCCGCCATTGGCTGACCCAAAGCCATTAATATTCAGGTCTCCCCTTTTCTTCGTATCCATGTACATTCTCCTTTATAGTAAGTTCGCTTTAATCTCTTCCATACATTTCACAAGCGAAAGCTGAACAACAATTTTTGTTCCTTGCTCAAACTTAACATCTTCCGCATTTATTAGTAAAAAGCACGATGAAACCCCAAGTTTTCTCGTCAGCACTAATTCCCCATTTTTTAGTTTGATTAATCCCCTGTTATCCTTTAAGACCTGAAGCAGCATTTTCCCTTCATCCAGATTAATTTCTCCTGACTGAAGCAGCTTTTCTAATACAAAGACTTCAAGTATTCTCGAAAATTCAAAATGGGGACCGCCCATTTCAGTCTTCAGGTATAAGTCCATAACTTCATTTGAAACAATGTTACGTTTCACTAGTTCATCGTTAGTCAAATGTAACTCTGTTATGTTAGGTGAAAACATATCCGCCAATTCATCCAAGGAAAGATTCTCTTTCATCGTTTGAATTTTATCGATTCTTTCTAAGATCTTTTCTTTAGGGAAAAATGTCTCCTGACCCGTAAACGTTGATTTTCGAATAAACCATTCCTCAGGAATAAGATCCTTTCGCTTCCAGCGATATAGCTGCCCGTACGATATTCCTGCTACATCCAATAAATCCTTTTTAGAAATTAACTCCTCGCTCATTTTTTAAAAACCCCTTTCTGTTTTTATAATGTAACATAACACTGTTACGTTGTAAAGGTGGATAATAGTCCATAAAAAAAACTTTCCACAATTTATGTGAAAAGCCAATTCAAATTTTATTCTTCTATTTCCACTGTCGGATAATGCTTTAAAAAGTAGACCAGTGATTGTAGCTCTACTGCCAGGTCAATATGATGAACCCTAATCGATAAAGGAACATTTAACCTTGCCGGGGTAAAATTTAAGATCCCCTTTACATTGGAATTCACGACCCGGTCCGTGATCATTTGAGCGACAGAAGCCGGAACCGTTAGAATAACAACCGATATTTGTTCCTCAATTAATACCTTCTCCAATTCATCCATGTGATAAATCGGAACCTCGCGAATCTTTGTTCCCATTTTTGCTGGATCTACATCGAAAGCACAAGCTATTTTTGTGTTATTATTTTTTAAAAAATTATAGTTTAAAAAGGCAGTACCAAGATTACCGACCCCAATTAATGCAACATTTGTTAATTCATCCTGGTCAAGCGTTTTCCGGAAGAAGGTTAATAAGTAATTGACATTATATCCATATCCCTTTTTCCCTAGTGCGCCGAAATAGGAAAAATCGCGGCGAATCGTTGCCGAGTCTACCTTTACTGCTTCACTTAATTCTGCTGATGAGACCCTTTGTTTGCCGGAAGTATGCAGGTTTTTTAAAAACCGATAATAGAGGGGCAGCCGTTTAGCTGTCGCCTGTGGTATCTTCATCGTTCCATTACTCATATTCTCCCACACCCCTTTAAATGTTTTAGTTAAATATCATTTAACCTGTTCAGTTCGCTTAAAGTCACCATTTTTTCCGCCAGTTTTCTCGACTAAATAGGTCGGTCCAATGACCATGCCTTTATCCACAGCTTTACACATATCATAGACTGTTAAAGCACAGACCGAAGCGGCTGTTAACGCTTCCATTTCCACACCCGTATTCCCTTTCGTCTTTACCGCTGCAGCAATATGTAATTGATAATTTTCCTGTTGTCCCTTTTCCCATGAAAAAGAGATATTGACCCCGGTTAATGGAATTGGGTGACACATCGGAATAAGATCCCATGTCTTTTTAGCTGCCATGACTGCTGCTACCTGAGCCACAGATAACACATCGCCTTTTTTCATTTCATTATTGGTTATTTTTTCAAAAATTTCTTTGCTGACTGTTATGCTGGAATGAGCAAGCGCTGTCCGTGCCGTTTCGGGTTTGTCGCTGACATCGACCATCTTTGCTCTGCCTTCTTCATTAAAATGAGTAAATTCTGCCATAAAAAAATATCCTCCTATCCAAAAATAATACACTATTTTTCCCTTTATGTGTGAAACTTTGAACTAATTATTACATTTTTTGTCTGAGTGTAGAATCCTATGCTCTTGGCTGTCAAGGGCTTTATTGCCGACATTGCCTTTATACGGTACACTATTTATATGTAAGAGGTGATTTAAGATGATTTTGTTGCAGGTAAATCAACTACAAAAATATTATGGTGCTGACCTTATTTTATCGAATATAAAGCTAGAATTACAAACGAGGGACCGTGTTGCCCTTGTCGGCCGTAACGGTGCAGGAAAATCGACGTTATTGAGAATTATTGCCGGCCACTTGTCACATGATGGCGGTGAGATCATCAAGCCAAAAGAAGTGACCATCGGCTATTTAGCCCAAAATACCGGCCTTGAGTCCAATTTATCGATATGGGATGAAATGCTAACCGTTTTCGAACCGCTTCGTTCGATGGAAAAATCTCTGCGTAAGCTTGAGGAGCAAATGGCCGATCCTCGTCTTTTCGAAGACCCTGTAAAATATGAGAGAATTATAAAAGAATATGATCAGCTCCAGGTGACATTTAAGGAACAGGGTGGCTATCAATACGAGGCTGAGATTCGATCTGTCCTGCATGGTTTAAACTTTCTCGACAGTTCCCTCATGATTTCCAGTTTAAGCGGCGGTCAAAAAACCCGGCTCGCCTTAGGGAAGCTGCTGTTAACGAGACCCGATATCTTAATTCTGGACGAGCCTACCAACCATCTCGATATCGATACCCTTTCATGGCTCGAACAATATTTGCAGGGCTATGATGGCGCTATTTTAATTGTTTCCCATGACCGTTATTTTCTAGACAAAGTTGTTACACAGGTCTATGAGGTTTCCCGAAAACAAATCGGGAGGTTTACTGGCAATTATAGTTCTTACCTTGACCAAAAAGCGGCCAATTATGAGCGCGATATGAAGCTTTATGAAAAGCAGCAGCAAGAAGTGGCTAATCTGCAGGACTTTATCCAACGAAATTTAGCACGGGCTTCGACAACAAAACGAGCCCAAAGCCGCCGGAAAAAGCTTGAAAGAATGGAAATCATGGATCGGCCACTTGGGGATGAAAAGTCTGCGACCTTCTCGTTTGAAATTGAAAAACAAAGTGGAAATGACGTTCTAACAGTAGACTCACTTGCGGTTGGCTACAACGGGGAAAAGGTTTCGGAGGCCATCTCCTTTCGTGCCTATAAAGGTGAAAGTATTGCCCTTGTTGGTCCAAACGGAATCGGCAAATCTACACTGTTAAAAACGATTATTAAAAAACTGCCAGCACTTGCCGGTACGATCTATTATGGTACAAACCTTTCGATTGGTTATTATGACCAAGAACAAGCCGAATTAACCTCTAATAAGCGCGTCTTGAATGAACTCTGGGATGATTACCCGTTAAAAAGTGAAAAAGAAATTCGAACGGTTTTAGGTAACTTCCTTTTTTCCGGTGATGACGTTTTAAAAATTGTTTCTACCTTGAGCGGTGGGGAAAAAGCACGACTGGCTCTTGCTAAGCTTATGTTGGAGAAGGCAAATGTGTTAATATTGGACGAGCCTACAAACCACCTTGATCTCGATAGCAAGGAAGTACTTGAGAATGCCCTTATTGATTACCCCGGGACAATTTTATTCGTTTCACACGACAGATATTTCATTAACCGTATCGCAACGAAGGTTTTGGAACTGAGCCGTCATGGCAGCGCAGAGTATCTTGGGGATTATGACTATTATCTAGAAAAGAAATTGGAACAGGAAGAACTAGCAGCACTAGCATTGGCGGCTTCTGCTAAAAGAGCAATTGAAACGGAAGGTCTAGAGAAAAATAGTTATCAACAAGATAAGGAAAGCAAAAAACTTGAGCGGCAGCGCAAAAGAAAGTTAGAAGAGATGGAATTACGAATTGAAGAGCTTGAGGAACAAATTCAAGAATATGAGCAGCAATTATGTGAACCAGAAATTTTTCAGGATCATGAAAAGGTACTCGAAATTAACATAAACAGTGAAAAAGCTAAAGCAGAGCTTGAGCAATTGATGGAAGAATGGGCAGAGCTTGCTGAATAATGATGAAACCGGGCTGATATGATGGCCCGGTTTTTTAGCTTTTAGATAGATAGCAACAAATTTCAGGCGCTTTCGACAAATTTCTGAGAGATATCGACAAAATTTGCGAACATTTCGACAAATTTTTAATGATCTTAACAATTTTTATGAAATGTCTACTTTTCCACAACATTATTCACATTTCAAAAGGTATATTTCTAAGAGTTTTTTCTACTTTTCCACATTATCCACATTAAATACTGTTTTTATCCACATTACCAACAGTATACACAGGCTTATCCACAATTTATTGATTATTAACTGTATTTTTTAAAAATTTTATCCACAAAAAACGATCGTGAGTCTCAACTCCCAACCTAATCATGGAAATGAAACGAAAAACAGTTGTACACCAACAAAATAAAGACGGTGTGAGCAGAGCTAAGCTTCACTTTTTCATAGTGAAAAATGTTTATAATTCACTCAAATTTGATTTACTGATTCATTTTTGCGGCGCTCTGCCCCTTTCAATAAAAAAACTCTTCTTACTTAAGAAGAGTTACTCATTATATATTTCGATATCGAGACCTGGTATGGCATTTAGTGATAAGTCAGCCCTGATTCCTTTTTCAAACATGACACTTCCAGCGGCAGCAATCATCGCTGCATTATCGGTGCATAACGATAATGGAGGAATTACTAATTCAATCTTAGAATTTGCCGAAAAGGTCTTTTCGAGAGCCTTTCTAAGTCCCTTATTCGCAGCAACACCGCCAGCAACTAATAATTGTTCAACGCCATACTCAGCTACCGCTTTCTCCGTCTTTTTCACCAGCACTTCAATCACACTTTCTTGAAAGCTGGCTGCCAGATCTTCCGGGGCAATCGACTCGCCACGCTGCTCAGCGTTATGAACCGTATTGATTACAGCTGATTTTAACCCGCTAAAACTAAAATCATAGGATCCTTCCTCAAGCCAAGCCCTAGGCAAATCGATCGTCGGGCTTCCTTCCTGTGCCAAACGGTCAATATGCGGTCCGCCGGGATACGGCATATTTAATGTTCTCGCTACTTTATCGTAGGCTTCACCTGCCGCGTCGTCTCTTGTTTCTCCAATCACATCAAAGTGTCCATGCTCTTTCATATAAACAATCTCTGTATGCCCGCCTGAAACGACTAATGCTAAAAGAGGAAATTTTAATTCGGTTACCAGTCTATTCGCGTAAATATGCCCCGCGATATGATGGACTGGTACAAGTGGTTTGTTATGGGCAAACGCAAGTGCTTTCGCGGCATTTACCCCTATTAAAAGTGCCCCCACTAACCCTGGGCCTTCTGTAACTGCTATTCCATCGATCTCTGCAAAGGTTAGATTTGCCTGATTCAATGCCTCTTCAATCACAAGCGTTATTTGTTCGACATGATGACGCGAAGCAATTTCAGGTACAACCCCGCCAAAGCGCTTATGACTTTCAATTTGTGAAGCCACCACATTCGCAGTAATTTTGCGGCCATTTTTAATAATGGCGACTGCTGTTTCATCACAGCTCGTTTCAATTCCTAATATCAATAAATCTTTTTTCATAAGTTCACCCACATTATTAGTGCATCTTCCTGATTATCGGAATAATAATTTTTCCTGATTCCGCCGTTTTGGAATCCCAGCTTACGGTAAAGGGACTGTGCTACATGATTTGTCACCCTCACTTCAAGGGTCATGGTTCTTGCTCCCATCTCTCTGGATACTGACATTAATTTATTCATTAATGCCTCTCCCAGCTTTTTACCCCTATACCCTGGTAAAATAGCCACATTTGTAACGTGGGCCTCATCAATCACAACCCAGTTCCCACAATATCCGATGATTTTATTGTCTTCCTCAAGAACAATATAGACAGCAAATTTGTTCTTGTGTATTTCATTATAAAATGCTTCCCGGCTCCATGGTGTTGAAAATGAAGCATGCTCCACTTCTAATACTTGGTCAATATCCTCATCCCTCATATAACGATAAACATAAGCATCTACCATTTTTCTCTATCCCTATCCATTTAAAATTTTTCCTTTTGCCTCCAGCCACTTCGCTTCGGCTTCAGCCAAACGTATATAATTTGGAACAAAGGAGTGCACGTCTTCTCCCGGTTTATCCCTGCCTAGTAAAGCAAGTTCACCCGGACGAGGATTGTATTCCGTTTCGCTTGCAAAAATGGCTTGTGAGCCTAATACTTCTTTTATTTTGGCTCTATGAATTGGCAAGTCGTTCCCGATAAACAAAATCGGCTTGCTCATTTCTGTTAACTTTGCTGCCCAATCGTCTAGCATAACTAACTGATCCTGTTCCACAGCTGTCAGCTTTCCGTCCTGATAGTGATAGAGGGCTGTATAGACTTGTCCCCTTCTGGCATCGAATAACGGTGAAACATAGCCGGTAAAGTACCTCCCTGTTCCCGCTGCCAAAATTTCTAGACTAGAAATACCAACAAGAGGTATGTTAAGGGTCCATGCTAATGTTTTAGCAATCGTAACACCAATTCTTACACCGGTATATGACCCAGGGCCCTTCGCAACGACAATTTTCGTTAAATCGGCAGGCTCCTTATCACAATCCTTCATTAATGTCTGTATAGCCGGCATAATTCGAACGGAGTGGTTCTTTTTTAAATTAGTAATATATTCACCTAGTACTTGATTATCATCTATAAGCGCCACTCCTAATGGATTGTTAGAAGTATCGATCGCTAGTATGGTCATCTAAAAATCTCCTTACATAATTGCTCATATCTATTTCCTTTTGGTACTAGAACGATTTTCCGTTGTTCTTGACCTTCATGATATAAATAAATTGTTAATAGTTCAGATGGAAGCTGCTCTTCAATTAAATGAGCCCATTCCACTACTGTAACTCCATCACCTTCAAAGTATTCATCAAAGCCCAGGTCTTCAAAAGCATCAGCAACCCGATAAACATCCATATGATATAATGGCATCCTGCCTTTATACTCCTTGATGATTGTAAATGTTGGGCTATTAACAGTTTTCTTTATCTCCAAACCCTTAGCCAAGCCTTTTGTAAAAGTTGTTTTCCCTGCGCCTAAATCCCCCTCAAGGGCAATGACATCACCCGGTTGTAAAAACTCAGCCAATCTTGTTGCGAATTGAGAAGTTTCCTCAGAATTTGTAGTATTCATTTCAAATTGATTCATACAATCACCTTTATACTTTAACATAATAATCCTATAACTTCATTTTACCCTTATTTATGTGCAAAAAAAACCTTAGGAAGTCTCCTAAGGATGCCTATTCAATATGTAGTTTACATTGTTTTTTATTAATGAGCAAAAAAGTTCCTTTTTAAAATGGACAATATTTATTAATAGTAATTTCTTTCGTTACTGTGTTGGTGGAAAAATTTCCGGGTTTGGGAGTTAATACAGCTTCTAAACGACCGGATCGGGGGAAAATTTGCTCGTTCGTGCGTTTATGCTGCTTCTAAGCGACCGGGGCGCAGCAAAATTTACATGTTTGGGCGTTTATACTCCTTCTAAGCGACCGGATCGATGGAAAATTTACATGTTTGGGCGGTTATACTCCTTCTAAGCGACCATGTCGTGGCAAAATCACTAGGTTCAGTCGTTTATAATGGTAACTTGACTGAAAAGCCGATATATTTATATCTGGTTAATTACAATAAAGCTTAAAAATTAAATGAGCATAAAAAAAAGACGAAACCTTGTTTCGACTTGTTTACAATCTATAAATGGCGGTCCGGACGGGACTCGAACCCGCGACCTCCTGCGTGACAGGCAGGCATTCTAACCAACTGAACTACCGGACCATATTGCGGGGGCAGGATTTGAACCTACGACCTTCGGGTTATGAGCCCGACGAGCTACCAGACTGCTCCACCCCGCGATAATAGAAAATATAAAATTTGTTTTAAAAAAACAGCCTGGCAACGTCCT
>NZ_JBALPG010000189.1:260-11088 GCF_036965245.1 Neobacillus drentensis | reverse complement strand
ATATTCAAATAATGGATTCGGAGAAAGTATCAGAAACCTGGCTAAAACTTTAATGTATACAAATGAATGTTAGCGTTTTCATATTCTATTAAACATTTAATTCAAATTAAGGGGTGTAACAATGAAAAAATTGATGGTAGCAGTGTTATTTCTCATCAGTATGTTAGCACTAGGCGCTTGTAATTCTAGTTCTGAAACTACCTCTAAAGACAATAGTAAGGATAAAAGCTCCGGAACAATCAAAATCGCTGGAATCTTTTCTTCTTCCGGCGGCGCAGCCCCTCTTGGTGAACCTGGACTTGAAACATTAAAAATGGTTGTTGAAAACCAAAATAAAGAGGGCGGAATTAACGGCAAGAAGGTTGAATTAATTACTTATGATGATAAGTCCGACCAAAATGAAGCTGTATTAGCAATGAAAAAGGCGATAACTCAAGATAAGGTTTCCGTAGTAATTGGAGGGACAATTAGTGGAAATGCACTAGCAATGGTTCCTCTGGCAGAGCAAAACAAAGTACCTTTTATTGCAACTTCATCAAGTTTTCAAATCTATCAAAAAGAAGATGGTTCTTCACGTGATTGGGTATTTAAGGTTCCGCCAAATGACAGCCATGCCGTTGAAAAAATCCTACAATACTTAAAAGATAAAGGTCTAAAAAAGGTTGCCTGGTTAAATGTTTCCAACTCATTTGGAACCGGCGCGCATACCGAATTTAAAAAGATGGCATCTAAGTATGGCATAGAAGCAGTAATTGAGGATGAATTTGAGGTTACTGTAAAGGATGCAAAGCCGATGCTAACGCGTGTGAAAAAAGAAAATCCTGAAGTAATCATTGTTTGGGGTACAGTTCAGGAGTCCTCCGTAGTTATTAAAAACATTCGTGAACTAGGAATCGAATTACAGATTGTTGGAAGTCATGCTATTGGTTCCGAACAATTAATTAAATTAGCAGGTAATGCAGCGAATGATGTGGTTTTCCCATCTGGAAAACTAATTGTTGCCGACCAATTGAAGGATAAAGATCCACAAAAAGAAGTTCTTTTAAAATACAAAAAAATGTATGAAGAAAAATACAATAAGGGTGTAAGTCTGTTCGGAGCACATCCATGGGATGCATTTTTTATGCTTAAAGAAGCAGTTGAAAAGAAGGGAACTGATCCAAAAGGAATTAAAGATTATTTTGAAAATGATTTAGGAGAATTCGTTGGACTCAACGGAATCTTTAAAATTAGCCCGAAAAATCATAATGGATTAACGACAGAAAGCAGCCTTGTAATGGTACGAATTAAAGATGGCAAGTGGACAATTGAAGACTAAGGCTAAAAGGACAATATAAATTGCTAGGATGCTTTGGAAAAATGAAAGATAACTTTCGAATTTTTTATAAATCAAAATAGTGAATGATGACAATATTCACCACATTTCAGTAATAAAAACGGAGGGATACAATGGAAGTTTCAAGCCAGATCATCCAGTTGCTATTTTCTGGATTAACAATCGGATCCATTTACGCACTAATCGCCATTGGCTTTGTCATCATCTACAATGTTACAGGCGTTTTAAATTTAGCACAAGGTGAATTTGCTATGTTCGGTGCGTTAATCAGTATATCATTCGTTAAGATGGGGCTGCCTCTATGGGCAGCCGTTATTTTAAGTATTATGATTGTTATCGCCATTGGGGGATTGTTCGAAAGAGTGGCGATTTATCCGGCTCGTAAGGCGTCAGTACCAACCCTTATTATTATTACGATCGGTGTATCAATTGCCTTTCGAGGAATTGCTATCTTAATCTGGGGAACACAGCCACAGTCATTACAACCGTTTACAGATAATACTCCAATTAAATTTTTGAATGCTGTACTTTTGCCGCAAAATATTTGGGCAATTGGAATATCACTAGTAAGTCTGGTCGTCATGTTCTATCTATTTAACAAAACTTTTATAGGCAAAGCGTTAACTGCCTGTGTAGTTAATCAATTTGCTGCAAGATTAATGGGTATTAAACCGGAAAAAATGTCACTTTTAGCAATCTCAACTAGTGCCGGTTTGGGTGCACTTGCAGGTATTGTTATTGCCCCAATCTCGGGCGCATCATACGACATGGGGATGATGATTGGATTAAAAGCATTCGTTGCCGCTGTCGTTGGAGGATTAACGAACGTCCCGGCTGCAATTGGCGGTGCCTTTCTAATCGGAATTTTAGAATCATTCGCAGAAGGATTATGGTCGTCAGGGTTAAAGGATGTGGTTAGTTTCTCATTATTGTTAATTATCCTATTTGTTAAACCGGAAGGTATATTTGCTAAAGCCTCAGGTAAACGGGTATAAAGGGAGGAGGATACTCTTATGGAAAAAAAAGATCTGAAAAAGGTTTATCATAACAGCTTCATAGGTCTCATCATTCTTCCTATCCTAATTGCTGTTTTGCCTGTTGTAATTCCTTCAAGCTATATCCTAACAGTATTTATCATGGTTGGAATCTATGCCCTAGTGTGTAATGGAATGACGATGTTAATTGGATATGCAGGACAAATTTCTTTAGGACACGCTGCATTTTATGGGATAGGTGCATATTCCTCTGCAATCATATCTACAACCTACGGTTTATCACCATGGATTGGGATGATTGTTGGGATGATCATTGCGGGTATCATCGCAATAATCGTCGGAATTCCAACATTTAAATTAAAAGGGCATTACTTAGCCTTAGCAACGTTGGGTTTTGGAATTATTGTTTTTACTTTATTCAAAGAGTTCCGGGAATTAACGGGAGGATCGAATGGTTTTTTCGGTATCCCTTCAATCAATTTATTTGGCTTTGAATTTAATAGTGATCTTCGCTATTTTTATTTAGTTTGGGTGTTTGTATTTATCGGAATAATCTTCTCACGGAATATCATTCATTCAAGAATTGGCAGGGCATTGCGTTCGATTGAAGGAAGTGAGATTGCCTCGGATGCAGTCGGGGTAAACATCATGAAATATAAGCTTCAAGTGTTTGTCTTAAGCGCAATGTTTGCCTCATTAGCAGGGTCACTTTTAGCTCATTATGTATCATTTATCAATCCTGATTTATTTGGTGCAATGACATCTATTTATTTCTTGATTATGGTTATTATCGGCGGATCTAAAAGTATTTGGGGATCAGTAATTGGTGCAGCAGCCTACGTATTATTAGGGGAATTACTGAAACATTTCATGCCTATTTTATTACCAAACAAAGGTGGAGAATTTGAGATTGTCTTTTTTGGAATTTTATTAGTCGTAACACTTATCTATATGCCAAACGGTTTATCTCCTCAATTAGAAAAAATATTTTCAAAGTTTCAAAAGAAAAAAGTTACAATTGAAACTCCGTTGCAGATTAATAAGAAACAGATTGCTTCGGGAGGAGAAAACCAATGAGTGAAGCTAAAATAATTTTAAAAGTCGAAAATTTAACGAAACAATTTGGCGGTGTTGTTGCGGTAAGTGATGTTTCTTTCAACGTAAATAAAGGTGAAATCTTTGCGGTCATCGGACCGAACGGTGCAGGTAAAACAACATTGTTTAATATGATAACAGGTGTCCTGCCTGCCTCGTCCGGTAATGTCTTTTTTGAAGATAAAAATTTAACAAGGAAGAAACCCTACCAAATTGCCCAAGCAGGGATCACAAGAACGTTTCAGAATTTAGAGGTATTTAGTAATATGTCTGTCATCGAAAATGTCATGACCGGCGCTCATTTAACAATGAAAACAAATCTGCTGATGGCTGGATTACGATTACCAATGGTTACAAAGGAAGAAGTTACAATTATGGAAACAGCAATGGCATGCTTGGAGCGGGTAGGCATAGCCGGCTTGGCACATGAATTGGCTATTACATTGCCATACGGGAATCAAAGACTATTAGAAATTGCTCGAGCAGCAGCCTCAAATCCGAAAGTAATTCTATTAGATGAACCAATGGCCGGCTTAAATCCTGAAGAGTCAAGGCAGCTTGTCGATGTAATTTTAAAAATGCGGGAAGAAGGGATGACATTTATTTTCGTCGAACACGATATGGAAACCGTTATGTCCATTTCCGACCGGATTGTCGTCCTTGATAATGGAGTGAAAATTGGTGAGGGGACACCAGAAGAAATCTATCAAAACCCTAAGGTAGTTGCAGCATATTTAGGCGATGAAGAGGAGGAGTATGTTAATGCTTAAAGTAGAAAATCTCCACACCTATCATGGCTTTCTACATGTATTACAGGGTATTGAATTTGAACTGAATGAAGCTGAATTACTCGCTATCGTCGGCTCCAATGGTGCAGGGAAAAGTACATTATTAGGAACACTTGCAGGTGTGTATTTACCGAAGGAAGGTTCTATTTATTATAAAGATGAAGATATTACAAAAAACGATGTTCAAAAGGTTGTTTCAAAAGGAATCTGTTTAGTACCAGAACGCCGGCAAATATTTTCATCCCTTAGTGTTAAAGATAATCTGTTATTAGGTGCATATCATCGGTATCACAAGGATAAGAAAGTCATAGAACAGGATTATCAAAATGTGGTGGAGCTGTTTCCACGTTTAAAGCAAATGCTTGACCGTCCTGGCGGTCTACTATCCGGAGGGGAACAACAAATGCTGGCAATTGGGCGAGGTCTGATGGCAAAGCCTAAAGTACTTATGCTTGATGAACCTTCATTGGGATTAGCTCCATTAATTGTCAAAGACATTATGAATATTCTTAAAAGATTAACTCATGATCTTGGAACAACGATTATTCTTGTTGAGCAGAATGTCAAGGCGGCATTAAAGGTTGCGGATCGCGGCTGCGTTCTAGCACATGGAAAAATAGAGATTTCCGGAACAGCAAATGAGTTATTAAAAGATCCAAGGGTTCAGGAAGCGTATTTTGGTAAATCAGATAAAACACGTGAAGTGCAGATTGCGAAGTAATAGATCTCTTTGTTTTCGTAACAGGACCTCTTATTATCTTGGAGGATTCCTTGCCCACTATCAGCTTGAACGAGAGCTATACCCATTTTATTCGAAAGAATCATTATCAAACATTAATTATCCAAAATTCTATTCAAACAGTATCTAACTAGAAGTATGCTGTTTGTAATACATGACCAAAACCATTAATAGGGGTTGAGTTATATATGAAAGCTGAAGAGCTCCAGCAAATTAAAGAAAAAGTTGAAGAAGGATATTTGCCCCAGTGGGTGGTAACGGATCCAGAAATATATAAATTAGAACAAGAAAGGATATTTGGGACAACTTGGCTATTTTTAGGACACGAATCAGAATTGCACGAGCCCGGAAGCTATATAACGAGAATGATGGCTGATGATCCAATCCTTTTAATGAAAAACAAGACAGGTGAAATTAAAGCTTTTCTTAATTCGTGCACCCATAGGGGTACAAGACTATGTACAGAAGACTTCGGGAAAAAGAAAACGCATACATGTCCTTATCATGGGTGGAGCTATAATCTAGATGGTGAACTAATCGGAATTGTTGCCGGCAATAAAGTATACGGTGAAAAAATGGACAAAAGTGAATGGGGTCTTCGTCCGGTTCCGCGAGTAGAAAGTTACCAAGGTATGATTTTTGGAAACCTCGATCATAATGCTGTTTCTTTAGAAGAATATTTAGGTGAAATGAAATGGTATTTTGATATTATGCTAGGACGCAGTGATGGGGGAATGGAAGTAAGAGGCCTCCCCCAGCGCTGGGTAGCAAAAGCTAATTGGAAAATGACCAGTGAAAACTTTGCAGCCGACCCTTACCATGTTCAGACTACACATAGATCAGCTGTAGAAATGAAGCTTACACCGACTGATCCTTTATATGCATCATTCGGGCATCAAGTTGTTTTATCCGACGGGCATGGAATTAATGTTATAACGTCTGCTACTGGAAAATCAGCTAACAAATACCAAGGAATGCCAGAATCAATGTGGCCAATGTTCGAAAAAAATTTAAATAATGAGCAATTGGATATTTTCTCGAGAGTTACGACCTTCGTTGGAGGTGTTTTTCCTAATTTATCATTCTTAAGCTCTTGCAGCGGTTCAGAGGGAACGAAACACAACCACCTTCAATTTCGAGTATGGCGTCCGTTAGGCCCAGATAAAGTTGAAATTTGGGTATGGTATATGATTGACAAAGCACTGCCGGAAGATTACAAAGAAAAATCATATAAAGGATTTCTCGCTACGTTTGGAGCAGCAGGTACCTTCGAACAGGATGATACGGAAAACTGGGCTCGCATTATTGAAGCTAGTCAGGGAAGAATGTCAAGGGACAGAAAACTTAACTATAACAATGTGGCTAACTATTTGATGGGATTAGACAATTTAGAGCCTGATGTAAAATTCCCAGGGCCTGGGACAGCTTACCCGACGTGTTACACAGACCATATCGCTAGAAGTATGCATAAATACTGGCTGGAGCTAATTATGAATGAATCAAGGGGTGAGGGATGTGGGGACTGACCTGCATTATGAAATATCACAATTTTTGTATAAAGAAGCTTATTTACTCGACCATCGTCAATACCTAGATTGGCTTGAATTGCTCACTGACGATATAAAGTATGTAATGCCTTTACGTGTAACTGTTGATAATAAAAAAGAAACAAATTTGATTAACGAAATGACTTATTTTACAGATACTAAAGAAGACATTACCATGAAAGTGGAGAGGCTTTATACGAAATCAGCCTGGGTCGAAAATCCAGCTCCAAGACAAAGGCATTTTATCAGCAATGTGATGATAGAACCAACTAGCGTTGTGGATGAATATTGTGTGAGAAGTTATTTTTTATTTAAACGGAGTAGAGCTTCGGAGATAAATACGGAAGAACTATTCGGAGAGCGGGAAGATATTATCAGGAGAGTAAATGGAGAATGGAAAATTGCCCAGCGCACGGTTTATCCGGATCAGGCTGTATTAACTGTTATGAATTTAAGTATGTTTTTATAACTTTCAAATTTAAAACGAACATCATCTAATATGAAAGATGATGTTCGTTTTTTTATTTTCTGCCATCTTGCTGATTAAGCTAGCTCAGTTAACGCCTTTTTCAATCAAGTAAAAATATAAAAAAACAGCAGTATTTTTTGTTAATATTCTGATAATATAAAATTGAAGTCAATTTTAGAAAGGAGAGGAAATGGTGAGTTTCCCTTTCTATATTTTCGGTATTCATCCGCATCTATTATTTGAATCATTAGCTTATTTTATTGGCATCCGTGTGTATTTATATACAAGAAATAAGGAAAGGATTCCAATGGATAAAGCACTTTGGGTGGTTGTGGGTGCCACATTAGGTGCCGCACTAGGCTCAAAGGTCCTCTATTGGTTTGAAGACCCAGAAAAGACAATGGAAAATTGGAATAATCTAATTTACCTCATCCAAGGGAAAACGATTGTTGGCGGGCTATTAGGCGGCTTAATTGGTGTGGAAACAGCCAAAAAATGTATTGGCTGGACGCGCTCAACAGGTGATGATTTTGTGCTTCCATTAGCAGTTGGAATGATGATTGGAAGAATCGGTTGCTTTTTAACAGGTTTGGATGATCATACATATGGTGTTGCAACCAAGTGGATTACCGGTGTTGATTTTGGTGATGGAATTGTGCGCCATCCTACACAGCTTTATGAAATATTCTTTTTACTCTTTCTAATTATTGTCCTTAATTATTTTAAAAAGAACAGATTGGTTGGGAAGGGCTCTTATTTCAATTATTTATGCTTAGTTATTTATCATTTCGTTTAATGGTTGATTTTATTAAACCGACCCCGCACCCTTACTGGATCCTCAACAATATCCAAATTGCTAGTTTACTAGGAATCGGATATTACATTTGGCTTTTATCAAAAAAAGAAAATGAAAGAAGGAGAGAAATCCATGCCTAATCGTCCTTATTTATTTTATGAATTAACGAACAGCATTTGTTCCACCTGTTTAAAGAAAGTAGAAGCTAAGGTCATTATTGAAAATGAAAAGGTATACTTGGTGAAGCGCTGCATGAAGCATGGGTTGGAAAAGGTCTTGATATCAACTGATGTGGGATATTATAAATGGTGTCGAGAATTTATCAAGCCTTCGGAAATGCCTTATCGCTGGAACACGCCGATAAAGTACGGCTGTCCCTATGATTGCGGGCTATGCCCCGATCATGAACAGCATAGCTGTTTAACACTTTTAGAAATTACCGAAAGATGTAATTTGAAATGCCCGATATGCTATGCAGAATCATCGCCGCAGAAGGGAAGTTTTCGCAGCTTAGAAAAAATTG
Source organism: Neobacillus drentensis (assembly GCF_036965245.1). Classification (GTDB taxonomy): domain Bacteria; phylum Bacillota; class Bacilli; order Bacillales; family Cytobacillaceae; genus Neobacillus; species Neobacillus drentensis_G. The sequence goes on along the minus strand of NZ_JBALPG010000189.1, from coordinate 2,800 downwards.
AATTTATGCTCGATAATATCATTAAAAATGAACGGTTTGCGGATATCGTTCAAATCAGCGGCGGGGAGCCGACAATACACCCACAATTTTTTGATATACTCGATCTGGCAAAATCAAGACCGATCCGGCATATAATGGTGAATACAAATGGACTACGAATTGCCAATGACAAAGAATTCGTGAAGCGGCTTGCAACATATTCTCCAGGTTTTGAAATCTATCTTCAATTTGATAGTTTTGAAAAAGAAATATTGGAAGAATTAAGGGGTGTTGACTTAAGAGAAGTTAGACAGAAAGCAATTGAGAATTTAAATGAGTACAATATTTCCACTACCCTCGTTGTAACACTTAAGAAGGGACTAAACGATCATGAGATTGGAAAAATTATTCAATATGGCTTGAAACAACAAAGTGTCAGAGGGGTTACCTTCCAGCCAATCCAAGCGGCGGGTAGATTGGAAGACTACGATCCATCAACCAATCGCTTAACATTAAGTGAAGTAAGACAAATGATTATCGATCAGTCCAATGTATTTGGTTCAAAGGATATCATTCCTGTCCCATGCCACCCAGATTGTCTGGCGATGGGATATGCGTTAAAACAAAATGATGAGGTAACACCATTAACTGGATTAATTGACCCCAACATATTATTAGAAGGGGATCGCAATACGATTGTTTTTGAACAAGAAGAGAATATAAAAAATATGATTTTCAAATTGTTCTCGTTAAATCATTCACCTGATTCATCAGCTTCATCATTGCAGGATTTATTATGCTGTTTACCAAAGGTAGCGATGCCTGGGCAAATTGGCTATGACAATGTATTTCGGGTCATCATTATGCAGTTTTTAGATGCTTACAATTTTGATGTCCGTTCTGTCAAAAAATCCTGTGTCCATATTGCCCATCCTGACGGCAGAATTATTCCGTTTGATACTTATAATTTATTTTACCGTGATGATAAAGAGGAGGAACTGAAGAAAATTCAGGCAGAGATTGAAGGGAGACCTTTTATTCATGCGGAATAGTCTTTTATTCTAATAAAGAATAGGAGTGTTTGAGTTGAATCCGAATAAGGGAAATAAGGATGATGGGTCATTAAAAGACTTATGGCTGGGAATTGGAATCACTATTGGTATATACCCGCTAGGCTTATTAATATTATTTGTGTTTTCACCGATATTTTTCGCTTATTTGTGTATTGCTGTTATTGGTCTAATTATAATTCCGATTGTAAGTTTCACGAAGGGTAAGAAACGGTTGGGGCAAGGGGCATTAATTGGCCTGGGCTTAAATATATTGTTATTTACCGCCTGTTTTGGAATTCTTCTATCGAATCTGGGCGGATGAAGAGGGGGAATAAAAAATGGATGATCGTCAATTTCGAAATGCAATGGGGAAATTTGCGACAGGGGTAACAGTGGTGGTAACAGAAGTGGATGGAAAAGTTTATGGTATGACAGCGAATGCCTTCACGTCTGTTTCACTCAATCCAAAGCTTGTCGTTGTTTCAATTGCTGAAAAAGCACAAATGCTGGAAAAAATAAAACAGAGCGGAAGATTCTCCGTTAATATATTAACTGCAGATCAGCAAGACCTGTCGATGATTTTTGCCGGGCAGATGAAGAATCATCATGAAGTGGTGTTTGATCGTCGAGATGGAGTCCCGGTATTACCGAATGCGTTGGCACAAATTTCCTGCGAGGTTTCGGCTGCACATGTAGAGGGCGATCATACACTTTTTATCGGGAAGGTTACAGACATTTTTGTTAAAGATTCTGAGCCGTTAATTTATTATAGTGGAAAATATCGATTGTTGGCAGAGGGGTAATCGAAGAATCAATTTTGCTTAGTTAGATTTTTATTAAAATTTAATAGAGTTATTTAAAAAGTGTAGACGATAAAGATTTTATTTTTCTATGTAATGAGAGAATGTTTGACCACTTCTATCTAAATTGCAAACAAAAGTACAATAAAATGTGATAAATGTTACTAGAAACCAAAAAGGACCTCAATTTGATGAGGTCCTTTTCATGTGGTGCCTGACAGCATCTATGAATGAGACTTTTCGAGGGCTAGTTTTAGGCCAAAACCAAGAAGAGCAATCCCAGTTATTCCTTGAACAACCTTTTGTGTTGCTAGCTTTTTCATAAATGTGCTGATTTGATTGATTAAATAAACATAAGGAATAAACCAGATAGCAGTTAATATGGTATAGGTTATGCCCATGATCAGAAACGGTATAAAGGTGTTACTACCTGAATCCACGAATTGCGGCAAAAAGGTTAAAAAGAAGACGGCAACCTTAGGGTTAAGGAGATTAGTAAGAAATCCTTGACGAAAACAAGATTTTTGTCCGTACTTATTTTCAGTGTTTGTCTCCATACTTGCGGCAGCTTCATTATTCTTCAAGGACCATAATGTTTTAAAGCCAATGTATATTAAATAAATTGCTCCAACATATTTGAATACAGAAAATAATAAGGCAGATTTCACTATAATGGCCGAAAGCCCAATGACGGCTGCAAAAGTATGGA
>NZ_JBALPG010000189.1:0-241 GCF_036965245.1 Neobacillus drentensis | reverse complement strand
TAAGAGGGCACAACATGTACCCAAAAGGGTTTTAATGCCACCAGACCTGCCGACTGTTAGGGTATTCTTTGTTGTCATGGCTGTATCCGGTCCAGGTAAAATTATGAGAAGAATACACATAAGGATAAATAAGTAATAATGCTGCACGCGAACCACCCCTTTTTAGATTATTCCAAAAACTTCGTTGTTATTAATTTAACATATTAGGAAACATTCGTGTAAAGAAAAAATACAAAAAGAG
>NZ_JBALPG010000188.1:1022-6811 GCF_036965245.1 Neobacillus drentensis | reverse complement strand
CGTTCATATCAGTACATTCTTTCACAATCTCAAATTATTTTAGTATAAATATCTAATTTAACTCCCAAATGTTAGTCCATTTTCTACTACTTCTCTTTCTTTAACTCCCCTATCCGAAGTTGAAGAAGTACCACAAAAATAAGCGTTAATTCCTAAAATAAGCGTTAATCCTTCTTTTACTGAAAAACTGGAATATAAAAAAATCGCTGAATCCCAATGGTATCAAGGGTTTCAAGCGATTTAATCATCTACCTTTATTCACGTTAAAAGGTTTTATGCGGAGCGAGCCCATTACCCTTGATGTAGGAGACCGTTAATCCCCCTTTATTGAAAAGGGGGATTTTTACATCCATTCATCATACATCTCCTTCCGGGCATGGTCGTACAATCGGGCATAGACACGGGTAGTCTCAAACTTATCATGGCCTAAGAGAACCTGAATGCATTCAAGTGACATTCCTTTTTTCGCCAGATGAGCAGCAAAGGTGTGTCTCAAGGTGTGCGGTGTCATCTTGAATCCCAATTGCTCTGAATAAATAAGAAACCTTTGATCCACCACACGAGCATGTTTTGAACGTTTCCCGTTTGAAGTCACTAAAGCAAAAACAAAGGGCCAATCGTCGGTTCGGCTATCCAAGTAAGCTTTTAAGTGTTCCGCACACTCCCTCGTAAATAAGACGATACGCCCCTTTTTCCGTTTCCCCTTTGGAATCAGAATGAGTCTTTCTGACCAATTGATATCTATTTTTTTCATAGCAGCTAACTCACTCATTCTTATGCCGGTAGCATATAATACTTCGACAATCGCTCTCTCTTCAAGCCGCCCTTCTAAGAGCGCCCTTAGTTTGGTGAGTTGTTCCATCGATAAATAACGAGGCAGTTTCCCCTCTACTTTCGAGAACAAAATATCTTTTGCCGGATTTTTTGAAATGACCTTTTCGTCTAGACAATACTTAAAAAAGAGTTTCACCCCAGCTAGCTTTGTGTTAATCGTACTTGGTTGGTACCCCTTTTCTATCAAATGGCCGAGCCAATTCCGAATATCGTGTTTGGTAATGGTATCAATTTCTTTTCTTATGTAATGGAGCAAGTTTTTGATTGAAAGGTGGTAAAGAGTCAATGTGTTTAAATCCAATCGAAATTGATAATCCAATGTAAATCGCTTAATCCATTTATCTGTATTCATCATTCACATCCACCTTATCCCATATACTTGCGGTACAGGGTAATAACCTTCGATTTGGGAAGGTTGGCGTATACCTGTGTTGTCTTTAAATCGGAATGGCCCAGTTCATCAGCGATAAAAAATAAATCCGCACCTTTTGCCAAAAGTTCCGTAGCAAACGTATGGCGTAGCCGGTGGGGATGTAGTGAACCTGTTACGCCAGCCTCGTTCCCAACTCGGTTGAAGATTTTTTGTATCCATCTACTCGAAATTCGGCTCGATATGATTCCGCTTGCAACAAAGAGGGCCGGATTACCATCCTTTCGACATTCGAGGTAACGTTCCAAAAGCAGAGCACATTTTTCCGAAAAATGCACCTGGCGAATTTTCCTCCCTTTCCCGACAACCCGAGCCGTTCGATTTTCTAGATCGACACTTGCTCGGTCGAGTAAATGCACCTCCCCCACTCGACAACCAGAGGAAAGAAAAAATTCTAACATCGCTCTGTCTCGTAGCAAGCCTTTCTCGGATATCCAGCGAATTTTAGCAATCTCCTCTTTTCCCATATATTTAGGAATTGGTTTCGGACAACGTGGAAACCATCGTGACTTGACCGGCGATTTATCCAGATAACCTTCTTCTACACAAAATGCATAAAAAGCTGAAAGAGCACTTACATGAAACTTGATGGTATTTTCTTTAACACCCTTATGATGTTGGATGAGCCATTCCTGGATTTCATCCGATGTAAGGGAAGAAAATAATCCTTCCTGTTCTTTAAAAAAGGATTGTAAAAAATACCTGACGTTGTTAATACTATAAAAACTTCGGTTTGCTACTTTCAGACTTAATAAATACTCGTTAATGACTCTTTTATTCTCTATATTAGGCAGTTGTACCTTTACTTCCCAGTACTTTTCTGTAATACTCCCCTGATATTTGCTTTTGATAGGCGGTATTGCCATATAGCCTTTTTCTACACAATAGCGAAAAAAAGAACGAAGAGCAATTGAACGGGAACGAATGGTTCCTTCATTCCAGTCCTTTTGATGATCCGAAAGCCATTGCTGGATGTTATTAGATGTGATGGACGAAAAGAGGATTTCTATCTCCCCAAAAAAGTATTGCAAAGTGGTCCTGTACCTGATAATCGTACTCTTACTTCTATTCGTATTTTTCAGGTTAAGTAAGAACTTATTGATCACTTTCTCATTCTCCGAATTAGGTAATTTCTTTTTAATCTCCCAGTACTTTATCATTTTCTTTCTCCTTTTTCTTATGACTGAAACCGGTCATACTGTTTTTTACGTGCATGGTTCATGAGACGAGTGTAAATACGAGTACTATTGATATTGGCATGACCGAGCAATTCTTTAATGTAACTAAAATCCATCCCCTTTTCTGCTAGATGAGCTGCAAACGTATGGCGCATGGTGTGAGGGGTGACTCTAAATCCTAATGTCTCTGTATATTGTCGAAACAGCAATTCCACTAAATCACGACTTAAGGGTCCGCCTCTATGATTCGAAAAGAGGTATGTGCTGTTAATATCACGTAGGTTCAAATACGCTTTCAATCGTTCTGCACAATCATGACTAAATAAAACATATCGTTCTTTGTTCCCCTTTCCTTTTCGAATCCAGATTTGTCGACTCTCCCATTTCACATCTTCTAATTTGATATTCAACAATTCACTGATTCGAACACCTGTTGCATATAGCGTTTCTACTAATGCTCGTTCCCTAGGATTGTCTTTGGTTAATTCCTGAAGTAGGACTAATTGCCGTTTATCCAAATAGTAAGGAAGGGAATCCTCTTTCTGAGGTGTACGTACCTTTAATGTCGGAGATTTTTCCAATATGTTTTCTTCCATCAAGTACTGATAAAATGATTTCAATGCAGATAATTTCATTTGAACACTGCGTGGTTTTAACCCTTTCTCAGTCATCATGGCTAACCAGTACCGTACATCTTCCGCCTTCACCTCATTCACCTTTTTTGGACAAAACGAAAAGAATTGAGAAAGAGCTATTTTGTAGCCCCGAATGGTTTCTGGACTAAAACGAGCTTGCTGGTCATTAAAAAAAGATTGTTGGACTTCTAATTTCATAGATTTCACCCCATAATATTTTGGTATTTAATATCATATCTTGTGTCGGTATTCACGCATAAACCATATTGTAATCAAGTCTGAATGGCCCATCTTTTCTACCTCCCTAATGGTAAAGGTCATATTGTTTTTTACGAGTATGTTCCATCAATCGTGTATAAATACGAGTACTATTAATATCCACATGACCCAGTAGATCCTGAATGTAACTTTGGGGCATGTTTTTTTCTGCTAAGTGTGCAGCAAATGTATGTCGCAACGTATGTGGAGTTACTTTAAAACCAAGGGACTTTGAGAAATTGCGAAAGTTCTTTTGTATAAATTCTCGGTGAAGTGCCCCACCTCTTCGATTGGAAAATAAAAACACACTGTTCGTTTCTCGCTTCTCGAGGTACATCTTTAAGCGTTCTGCACAATCGTGCGTAAAAAGGACAAAACGTTCTTTGTTCCCTTTTCCTTTTCGTACCCATATTTGCCGGGTATCCCATTTAATATCTTCTAGTTTGATTTGTAATAGTTCACTGACCCTTACCCCAGTGGAATATAACGTTTCAATGATGGGACATAATTGGTAATCATTTCTTGTTAATTCTTGAAGTTGGGCTACTTGCCGCCTACTTAAATATTTTGGAAGGATATCATCTTTTTTAGGAGTTTTTACTTTTTGTGCTGGATTTTTCTTGAGGAGATTCTCTTCCATACTATATTGGTAAAACGATTTCAAACCCGATAGTTTAATATGTATCGTACGTTTTTTAAGACCTTTTTCCTCCATTGAAGCAAGCCATGCTCTTATATCAGCTGCTTTTACTTCATTATAAGTTTTCCCACAAAATGAAAAAAATTGATTAAGAGAAAGTCTATAACTTCGGATTGTTTCTTCACTAAATCTAGACAGATGATCATCGAAAAAAGACTCTACTACTTTTACATTCATAGTTATCTACCCCATTTTATTTTGATAAGATAAAATCAAGTCCTCCGTTAGAATTCGTGCATAAATACGTGTTGTATTTAAATTTGCATGTCCCAACTCATCTCCAATAAATTCAAGTGTAGCTCCCCTTGCTAGCATGTTCGTAGCAAACGTATGTCGACAACAATGTGGATGTAACGATTGCTGTAAACCCGCCTCCTTGCCAATTTTCCTTGTAATGTAATAAATAGAGTTTACCTCCAGTCTTTGACCTGAGTTGTTTAGAAATAATGGATCTTTCCCATCACTGTTTCGCGTTTTTAAATACTCATTCAATGCGATTGCACATTCCTCAGAAAAGTGTACTTTTCGAATCCTCTTTCCTTTTCCCGTTACCTCTGCTGTTCTTTTTTCTAAATTGACATCTTGAATTGAAAGGTTAGATACTTCCGAACTTCTACATCCTGACGAAAATAAAAATAAAATCACCGATTGGTCACGAAAAGTCAAATTTTCTGACGCAATTTTCACCCTAGCAAACTCCGTCTCATCTAAATACTTTGGTAAGGACTGCGGGATTTTGGGTCTCCACCTTTTTTTGATTACTACATTTTCTATGTACTCTTCTGCGATGCAAAATTGTAAAAATGAAGAAAGTGCCGATAAATAAGCGTCTACAGTCCTTTCCTTTTTTCCTTTAATGAAATGATTCAAATATTTCCTCACATCTTCAGATGTTAATAGCTTTAAAGGAACTGTACACAATGTAAAGAAACGTTCTAAAAACCAACGATAATTTCTAATTGTTCGCTCGGCTTTATTTTCAAGTTTTAAACCTAGCAAATATTCATCCATAACGGCCCTCGTCGATTCATCCTCAAGGTTACTCTTCCAATACTCGATTGATTCTTTCATTTATTACCCTCTCTTCTACTTTTCTATTAATGCAAACCTATAATAAACTTTAACTAATTTATCTTTTTATATACACTTGTTTACCAAAAATCGCCACAGCATTTACCGATTGTTGCCATTGTGTTTACCAATGAGGATAACGTCAAGAGAGTGCAGATTTGCAATGTTAAAAAATTTTTTTAAAAAACCCTAATCCCACCTTATTTTTAATTAGGCTTATGCTCTTCAACAAATACCGCCCTTAAATGGAATAACTATATTGCCACTGAACAGTTCCTAATCGATATTTCAATTTAGACACTCTTTTCCTTTGCACTATAAAAATACTCCTTTAGATACCCATATCTAAAGGAGTAAAACGGTACGGCTTTATTTCAAATCTACAATGATATATTACAGCAAAACTAGCTTTTAGAATCTAATGGTTAATCAAATACACCTGTAAAAATACAAAACGCGTTTCTTGTTGAAAAGCTAGCCTGTGCAAATAAGCTTTTACAATGGATCTATGCAATATTAAAAAGCAACTCAACTTTCCAAGATATAGCATAAATAATAAATAAACCTAATCAATAAAAAACCTTCCAAAAGTAGAATTTAGGAAGGTCATTTGGCATGCATATTTTTAGTATATCATGAAATATTTTAAGTTTTTAATGAAAATTGTTGACAAACTATTAGCT
>NZ_JBALPG010000188.1:0-962 GCF_036965245.1 Neobacillus drentensis | reverse complement strand
GTTGTAAATCCGCATTTTCGGGACGTTAATCCTAAAAAAGATATTGATTATGTTAAAGTCTATTGATCTAACAATAATGCTCTCATTTCATCCGTGGTTGCATAATCTATGGCCATTTTTCCTTGATTATTTTTTATATTTTTGTCAGCTCCATGCTCAATTAAATATTTAACAGTGTCTAAGGAGTTGTTAGAACTAGCAGCAATCAATGGAGAAAAAAGTTTCTCACTAATATCGTTGTAACTGTAGCCTTCATTTACATCCAATCCTACCTCTTCAATGAAATAATCTAGTAACTCTACATAATTATATCTAGCAGCCTCTACTACTGCTTGTTGATTTACAAGTGCTCCGGCATTTAAAAGTTCCTTAAATATCAATGTAACTTCATGTTCATCTTCTTTAGTATATTTATGTTCTACACGTCCAAGATTAAAAAATTGTGTTGCTTCGACATATTCAGAAATAACTTTTCCAGAAACAACTTCATCAGCACCATTTGATAAGAAAAGTTTTACTAATTCCAAATCTCCTTTATCGTAGCTACCTAAAACACAAAAAATCGGCCATGTTCCAGTATCAGGAACACGTTGCACTGCCCCTTTTTTTATTAAAAGCTTTGCAGTTTCATAATCTCCTTTAGAACCGGCAATACATAATGGTAAATCAGCATAATATTCACCATCAAAATATGTCGGAGCATTTACCTCTAATCCAGAATTAATCAATTTTTTTATTGCTTTTTTATCTGGAAATTCTTTAAGATATAGTTTTGAAAATTCCTCAGCCCTTTCATAATCCTTTTTTGAATATTCTTTGATTAGTGAATGAGTCGAAGTATAAGACTCATATTTTTGACCAAATCTTTCTTGATACTTATTTATAGATAATAAAGCTATAAACAAAATAAAAAGGATAAACCACCAATATTTTTTCATAATCTTCTCCTTTATTAGCTAATT
>NZ_JBALPG010000187.1:0-13658 GCF_036965245.1 Neobacillus drentensis | reverse complement strand
CTATAGTAATAGGAGGTGGATACTTATATCAAAAAAAATCCTACAAATTTCCTGCAACATCTATTCTCTTTAAAAAACAGTATTTAATTATAGCAGATTTTCTCATGAAAAAATCAGCAAATTTGTGATAATTTTTATCTTCAGTCCTTTTTTCGACAAAATGTTGAATTCCTATTTATTTATCTCAAAAAAAGTGTTAATATAATTTCGATTAGTAGGAATGATATCAGATATCAGATGTCTGATGTCTTAGGAAAAAGGCTGGAGGAAACAGCATGTCATCAATTAAGTCAGATAACCGGCACTTATATTTACAAGTGATCGAACGGTTAAAGCAAGATATTGAAAATGGGGTTTATAAAGAAAAAGAAAAATTACCTTCTGAATTCGATCTTGCCAAACAGCTTGGTGTAAGCAGGGCAACTCTTCGGGAAGCACTACGTATTCTAGAAGAAGAAAACGTTATCATAAGGCGTCACGGTGTTGGCACCTTTGTAAACGCAAAGCCGATGTTTACTTCGGGGATTGAACAACTTAATAGTGTCACAAACATGATTAAACAAGCTGGGATGAAACCAGGTACAATTTTCTTAAGTTCATCAACTCAAGGTCCTACCGAAGAGGATATTCGTCGTTTTTCATGTTCTACTAGTGAAGAGATTTTTGTGATGGAAAGGGTAAGAACCGCAAATGGAGAACCAGTCGTCTACTGTATCGACAAGGTCCCAGAACGCATTTTGCCAGAGACATTTTCCCATGAGGAAGAATCTATTTTTCAGATTTTAGATGAAGAGGCAAATCGCAAAATTACATACGCGGTTGCCCAAATCGAGCCCTTGGGCTATCATGAAAAAATTTCCCCAATTCTAGAATGTGATCCTGAAACAGCATTGTTAGTTTTGAAACAAATGCATTTCGATGAAATGGATGAACCTGTCCTATATTCGGTAAACTATTTTAAAGCGGACAAATTTAGTTTTCATGTTTTAAGGAAAAGAATTTAATTATTTTTAGTCCTTTTTGAAAACGCAATCAGTTCTGGCTTAAAGTTTCTACTATATCAAACATAATTCATAGGGGGTACAATACCTTGAAAAAGCGTAAAATTGGAATGGCGCTATCACTAGTTCTTGCTGCTGGAACACTTTTAGGTGCTTGTGGAAAAAGTAATGATAACAAAGGTACCGAAACACCAAAAGGCGGAGACAAAGAAAAAGCTTTCTCTGTTGCAATGGTTACTGACGTCGGTGGTGTTGATGACAAATCATTTAACCAATCTGCATGGGAAGGTCTTCAAGCTTTCGGTAAAGAAAATGATATGAAAAAAGGTAAAGGCGGCTTTGATTACCTTCAATCAAAATCTGATGCAGATTACTCAACAAACTTAAATAAACTATCTCGTGAAAAATTTGACCTAGTATTCGGAATTGGTTTCTTAATGCAAGCTTCCGTTGAAGAAATTGCGAAACAACAAAAAGATACAAACTTCGCGATTGTCGATGCTGAAGTAAAACAACCAAATGTTGCCAGCATCCTATTTAAAGAGCAAGAAGCAGCTTTCCTTGCAGGTGTAGCAGCTGCCCTACAAACAAAAACTGACCATGTAGGATTTATCGGCGGAATGGAAATCCCTGTTATCGAGCGTTTCGAATCTGGTTTCGTTGCGGGTGTTAAGGCTGCAAAGCCTGAAGTAAAAGTTGACGTTCAATATTCAGGTGCATTTGACAAAGCTGAATTAGGTCAATCGATTTCTTCTAAAATGTATTCATCTGGCGCAGACGTTATCTTCCATGCAGCTGGTGGTACAGGTAATGGTCTCTTCAAAGAAGCAAAGGACCGTAAAGCAAAAGACCCTAGCAAAGATATTTGGGCTATCGGTGTAGACCGCGACCAAAACGATATGGGTCCTGAGGTAGTTCTTACATCAGCTATGAAAGGTGTAAGCGTTGCAGTACAAGACCTTTCTAAAAAAGCAAAAGATGGTAATTTCCCTGGTGGAGAAATTGCATTATATGGATTAGCAGAAGATGGTGTATCATTAGCACCAATTAACAGCAAAGCTTCTAATAAAGCTGCAATTGATGCAGCGGTTAAAGAGTGGACTGAAAAAATTAAATCCGGTGCTGTAAAAGTTCCAGGTACTCATGAAGAGTTAAGTAAATTTAGTGCAAAATAAATTTTATTGAGGAATAAGCGGGATTTAATACCTGCCCGCTTATTCCTCCTTAATGAAAATCTTAATTGAAGCGTAGAATTACTATTCTACTTTTCACTTAGGATTTTATAGGGGAGGAAATCCCCATTTTTTTAAAACTTCGAAAGGTCTGACCTCTTACTACTATTGGTCAAAATTTCCTTTTACCTATATCACAGGGAGTGAGATAAGATGGATTATGTAATTGAGATGCTCAACATTCGTAAAGAGTTTGGCGGCTTTGTAGCGAATGATAACATTACCCTTCAATTAAAAAAGGGAGAAATTCATGCTTTGCTCGGTGAAAACGGAGCTGGTAAATCGACTTTGATGAATGTTCTTTTTGGCTTGTATCAGCCTGAGCAGGGTGAAATTCGTGTTAAAGGGCAGCCAGTAAACATTACTAACCCTAATATTGCGAATGATTTAGGGATTGGAATGGTACATCAGCATTTTATGCTAGTCGATACCTTTACTGTTACAGAAAATATCATTTTAGGTCGAGAAATAACTTCCGGCGGTCGAATTGATATTAAAAAGGCGGAAAAAGAGGTTCGTGACATTTCCGAGCGCTATGGCCTATCTGTTGACCCGCAAGCAAAAATTTCAGAAATCACTGTTGGGATGCAGCAAAGGGTGGAAATTTTAAAAACCCTTTACCGCGGTGCTGAAATTCTTATTTTTGATGAACCGACTGCTGTGTTAACACCTCAGGAAATTAAAGAACTTATTCAAATTATGAAAACGCTTATTAAAGAAGGAAAGTCTATTATTCTTATTACTCATAAGTTAAAAGAAATTATGGAAGTTGCTGACCGTTGTACGGTAATTCGAAAGGGTAAGGGGATTGGGACCGTAAATGTAAGTGAAACCAATCCGAATGAACTTGCAAGTTTAATGGTCGGTCGTGAAGTTGTATTTAAAACTGAAAAGAAAGAGGCACATCCAAAACAAGATGTCCTTGAAGTCAATGATTTGGTTGTTAAAGATGCTCGTGGTGTTACCATTGTTAATGGGCTTAATCTTTCAGTAAAAGCTGGAGAAATTGTCGGAATTGCTGGTATTGATGGTAACGGACAATCAGAATTTATTGAAGCCATTACTGGGTTACGTAAATCTGAAAGCGGTAGCGTAAAATTAAATGGAAAAGAATTAATTAATCATACTCCAAGAAAGATTACTGAATCAGGTGTAGGTCATATTCCTCAGGATCGCCATAAACATGGTTTAGTACTTAATTATCCACTCGGCGAGAATATTGTTTTACAAAACTATTATAAGAAACCCTATTCTAAAAATGGTGTTTTAAACTTTAAAGAAATATATAAACAAGCAAAGAAAATAATTAGTGAGTTTGATGTTCGGACACCAAGTGAATACACATTAGCACGTGCACTTTCAGGGGGGAATCAGCAAAAAGCAATTATTGGACGAGAAGTTGACCGTAATCCAGATTTACTAATTGCTGCCCAGCCTACACGTGGTCTGGACGTTGGAGCAATTGAATTTATTCATAAGCGTTTGATTGAACAACGGGATAATGGTAAGGCAGTTTTACTCGTTTCGTTTGAGTTAGATGAAATTATGAATGTCAGCGACAGGATTGCGGTTATTTACGAGGGGAAAATCGTAGCTGTAGTAAATCCGAAAGAAACAACTGAGCAGGAGCTTGGATTGCTGATGGCTGGGTCGAATAGAAAGGAAGCGGGTGAAGGAACTCATGTCTAAACGCTTAAAGGGTTTATTAACTCCAGTTATTGCCGTATTATTAGGTATTTTGGTTGGAACAATTATTATGTTAGCGAGTGGGTATGACCCTGTTGCTGCTTTTTCAGCATTGTGGAATGGGGTATTTGGAGATATTTATTCATTTGGAGAAGCAGTTAGGCAGATTACTCCCTATATTTTAGCGGGTTTGGCCGTAGCATTTGCTTTCCGTGTAGGCTTATTTAATATCGGAGTTGAAGGACAATTTATCGTTGGCTGGCTTGCAGCGGTATGGGTAGGGGTTGCCTTTGATCTTCCCCGTGCTATTCACTTACCATTAGCAATTCTTGCTGCCATGATTGCTGGGGCTCTTTGGGCATTTATTCCAGGTCTTTTAAAAGCACGTTTTCGTGTCCACGAAGTTATTGTGACGATCATGATGAACTATGTGGCTCTCCACGTTACTAACTATATTATTAGAAACGTTATAGCATCAAAAAGTGGTGATAAAACAGATATGATTCACGAGTCAGCCTCATTACGCTCAGAGTGGTTACAAAGTTTAACAGATTACTCACGGCTTCACTGGGGTATAGTAATTGCTATTATTTGTTGTTTTATAATGTGGTTCTTGCTTGAAAGAACAACTAGGGGATTTGAATTACGGGCTGTTGGTTTTAACCAGCATGCTGCCCACTACGCAGGAATGAGTGTTAATAAAAACATTATTCTTTCTATGTTGATTTCTGGGGCATTTGCAGGTCTTGCAGGATCTATGGAAGGATTAGGCACATTTGGATATGCTGCTGTTAAGGGTGGATTTACAGGGGTTGGATTTGATGGAATTGCAGTTGCCTTATTGGGAGGCAATACAGCATTAGGTGTATTTTTATCAGCTATACTTTTCGGTGTATTAAAGGTTGGTGCCTTAAACATGCCGCTTGAAGCAGGAGTACCTAACGAACTAGTTGATATTATTATTGCGTTAATTGTTTTCTTCGTAGCCTCAAGTTATATGATTAGAGCGTTACTTGATCGATTAAGCAAGAAGGAGGTGAAGTAAGTTGAGCTTAATGGATATCTTAATGATAGTCGTTCCATCCACGTTGTTATGGGCTGCTCCACTTGTCTTCACTGCATTAGGCGGAATTTTCTCGGAACGATCTGGTGTAGTTAATATTGGACTTGAAGGTTTAATGGTTATTGGTGCATTCTCCGCAATAGTTTTTAACATTACCTTTGTCGATACATTTGGAAGCTTAACACCTTGGATTTCCATTTTGGTTGCAATGGTTGCAGGTGCTATTTTTTCCCTTCTACACGCAGTTGCTGCGATTACATTCCGTGCTGACCATACAGTTTCGGGTGTGGCGATTAACTTACTTGCAACAGGGATAACTTTATTCCTTGTTAAGCTTATCTATGGTAAAGGTGAAACAGGCATTATCAGTGAAGGTATTAGTAAAGTAGATATACCAATTTTAAAAGACATTCCTGTTATTGGACCAATATTTTTCCAAAATACGTATTGGACATCATTTTTAGCTATTATCGTTGCGATCATCGTATGGTATGTAGTTTTCAAAACACCATTTGGTCTACGTCTTCGTTCAGTTGGAGAGCATCCAATGGCAGCTGATACAATGGGAATTAACGTTACAAAAATGCGCTATCTTGGGGTTATCCTTTCTGGAGCACTTGGTGGTATTGGCGGCGCCGTATACGCACAATCCATTGCTAATAACTTCAGCCATTCAACGATTAGTGGTCAAGGTTTCATGGCGCTTGCTGCAATGATTTTTGGTAAATGGCATCCATTAGGTGCCTTAGGTGCAGCGATCTTCTTCGGTTTCGCTCAAAGTATAAGTATCATTGGTTCAAGTTTACCTTTCTTAAAGGAAATTCCAAGTGTCTACTTGTTAATAGCTCCTTATGTGCTAACGATCTTGGCATTAACGGGATTCATTGGCCGTGCCGATGCACCAAAATCAATTGGTACACACTATATCAAAGGAAATCGTTAATTAATAAAGAATGGAACCCACGGTTTTTAACTGTGGGTTTTTATTAATATTTCAGCACAATATTAGGTGTATTTGCTTGTATTGAACAAGCTTGTCAAATTATAGTAAGAAGTATAGGTTTTATCCAAAAGGAAAAGATATAAAGAAAAATGTTTACATATGTTTAAATAAAACCATAAGGAGGAATGCAAATGGACGCTACTACAGAAAAAATAACAGAAATGCATGGTTACAACCTTCATGTCATTGAAACAGAAAAATATAAAACAAATACATTGGTTTGGAGGATGAAAGCTCCATTAACAAAAGAGGATGTAACGAAAAGGGCACTTCTTCCCCATGTATTACAAAGCAGTTCTGGAAAATATTCTACAACAACGGCATTACGGTCTTATTTAGATGAATTATATGGTGCGACTCTTTTTGTAGATCTGGCAAAAAAAGGTGAATACCATATTATGAGCTTTTCTTTAGAAATTGCAAATGAAAAATTTTTAAGCGATCCTAATCCGTTATTAAAAAAAGGCTTTGAATTGCTGTCAGAAGTTTTGATCAATCCTAAAATTTCAGGGAATGCCTTTGACCGAGAAACAGTGGATAAAGAAAAACGCACACTTAAGTCACGGATTCAATCAGTTTTTGATGATAAAATGCGTTATTCTAATGTACGCCTTTTAGAGGAAATGTGTAAAGGAGAGCCATATGCTCTGCAGGTAAATGGTGATGCGGCAGATGTTGATGCCATAACAGCGGAAAATTTATACGAGTATTTTAAAAGGGCTTTTTTAGAGGATGAGATGGATCTCTATGTCATTGGTGATGTGAAAGTGGATGAGGTCAAAAATTTGGCGGCGGAGCTTCTTAACTTTGAAAGCCGTACACGGAATAAGGTAAAGTCAGATAAAATCAATAAAAGAGCAGAAGTAAATGAAGTAAAAGAAGAGCAAGATGTAAAACAAGGGAAATTAAATATTGGATATCGTACCAATATCGTTTATGGCGATGCTGATTATTTTGCTTTGCAGGTTTTTAATGGTATTTTTGGCGGATTTTCACATTCCAAACTATTTATTAACGTTCGAGAGAAAGCCAGTCTTGCCTATTATGCAGCGAGCCGCCTAGAAAGTCATAAAGGGTTAATGATGGTTATGTCAGGGATTGACTTAAAGAACTATGATCAGGCTGTTGGAATTATCCATGAGCAAATGGATGCAATGAAAAAAGGTGATTTCACAGACCAAGAGTTAGAACAAACAAAGGCTGTAATAAAAAATCAAATTATGGAAACCATTGACACAGCAAGAGGATTAACCGATATTCTCTATCACAATGTGGTGGCACATACCGATATTAAACTTGATTCATGGATATCTGAAATGCAAAACATAACAAAAGAAGAAATTGTTGCGGTTGCGAACAAGATTGAACTTGATACCATTTATTTCTTAACTGGGACGGAGGCGGGCAATTAATGGAGAAAATTACTTTTGACCAGCTTCAGGAAGAGCTTTTTCATGAAAAGATGGCAAATGGCTTAGATGTCTTTATTTTGCCAAAGAAAGGTTTTAATAAAACATTTGCCACGTTTACAACAAAGTATGGGTCAATAGATAATACATTTGTTCCACTGGGTAAAGATGAGTATGTCAAGGTTCCTGACGGGATTGCCCATTTTTTAGAGCATAAGCTGTTTGAAAAAGAAGATGGCGATGTCTTTCAGCAATTTAGCCGTCAAGGTGCATCCGCAAATGCCTTTACGTCCTTTACTCGCACAGCTTATTTATTTTCAAGTACATCCGATGTCGAAAAAAACCTTGAAACACTAGTTGATTTTGTTCAGGATCCTTATTTTTCCGAGAAAACTGTCGAAAAGGAAAAAGGAATTATCGGCCAAGAAATAACGATGTATGATGATAATCCAGATTGGCGTTTATATTTTGGATTAATCCAAAACCTATATCAAAATCATCCGGTTAAAATTGATATTGCTGGCACAATTGAGTCTATCTCCCATATCACAAAAGATTTGCTTTATGAGTGTTACAATACCTTTTATCACCCGAGTAACATGCTCTTGTTTATTGTGGGCCCGGTTAATCCTGAAAAGATTATGACACAAGTTAGAGACAACCAGGCAAAAAAAGATTATAAGGATATGCCTGAAATCAAACGTCAATTTGAAACGGAGCCTGCTCAAGCTGCCGAAAAGAAGCAGGTCCTTGAAATGAATGTGCAAACCTCTAAAATACTCGTTGGCATTAAAGCGCTGCATGTCGATCAAACCGGTGAAGCGTTACTGAAAAATGAGTTAACGATGAACGTATTGCTTGATTTGTTGTTTGGAAAAAGCTCCGAAAACTACAATCAGCTTTACAGTGAAGGTCTTATCGATGAAACCTTCTCATATGACTACACGCAGGAACAAGGTTTTGGTTTCGCAATGGTCGGAGGAGACACAGGAGAACCAGATAAATTATCTGACATGCTTGAAAATATGCTTCTCGAAGCAAAGAAGGGGAGCATATGTAGTGAACAGCAATTAGAAAGAGCGAAAAAGAAGAAAATTGGTGCCTTTTTACGTGCAATAAATTCTCCGGAATATATTGCTAATCAATTTACTCGTTATGCATTTAATGAAATGAATTTATTCGATGTTGTGCCAACGCTAGAAAAAATAACATTAAATGATGTTAAAACATTAGCCGCAGAAGTGATCTCAGAGGAACGCTTTTCTGTATGTCAGGTAGTTCCAAAGAAAAAATAGGCTAAGAAGCGTCGTTTAACCGGCGCTTCTTTTCTGTTTAATGTTTTTTAAAAGAGAGAGTGATATTAATGAAAAAATACGCACTTATAACGGGAGCAAGCGGTGGAATCGGACAAGCGGTAGCGTATAATTTGGCGGAAAAAGGATACTCCTTGTATTTACATTACAATAAAAATAAACAATCTATTTTGGGGTTAATGGAAAAGCTGCAGCCATTTGGCGGGGAGTATATTCCTGTCCATGCTGATTTGGCAGTGGCAAACGGATACAAAACAATATCCTCGCAAATCTTTTCATTAGATGCCATTATTCATTGCGGTGGAAACAGTCAATATGGGCTTTTGTTGGATTTGGAACACGAAGATGCTGTGGCATTAATGAATGTACATGTAATAAATCCGTTAATGTTAACAAAAGAACTGCTGCCTAAATTTTTAAGTAAAGGGTCAGGCAATATTATTGTGATTACTTCAATTTGGGGACAAACAGGCGCAGCTTGTGAAGTGGCTTATTCAACGGCCAAAGGTGCTCAAATTGCATTTGTAAAGGCTCTAAGTAAAGAGGTAGCTTTAAACGGTATTCGAGTCAATGCGATCGCCCCAGGTGCAATAGCAACACCGATGATGGAAGGGTTTACGCCAGAAGAGGTGGAACAGATTTCTTTTGAGATACCCATGGGAAGGCTTGGTCTGCCCGAAGAAATTGCGGGAAGCGTAGCATTCTTGCTTTCGGAGGAATCTTCCTATATTACTGGCCAGGTACTTGCGATAAATGGAGGCTGGTACACTTAAAACTTCACCAATTAATCATGAATAGTTTGAGTCGCTCCTTCGCAAAATAATCATGTACTATTCTAAAGGAGGTAATAATGTGTCTGTTTTTGAAAACTGGAAACAGTGGGAAGACTTTTTAGCAGATCGTCTTCACCATGCACAAAGTGAAGGTATGAGTGAGGGCGCGATTGGAAACCTTGCTTTTCAAATTGGTGATTATTTAGCAAACCAAGTAGAGCCGAAAAACGAGCAACAAAGAATTCTTTCAGACCTTTGGTCAGTTGCTGACAAACAAGAACAACAGGCAATTGCAAATATTATGGTAAAACTGATTTCGAATAATGGAAGCCGCTAGAAGAGAAGGGACCTTTTGGTCTCCTCTCTTTTTTCATTCCTGATCACTTTTTGATACCCTCAAACAGAAATGAAAGATAAATAAGTTATTCTCTTTGTTTTTCCTTTCATCTTCAATCAAAATCATTTATTATAAGGGTTAGATGAAAAGACGTGAAAAAATTGTCGAAACTTCTTATGGGGGTTTTTTATCATGAAAAAAGAATGGTATTTAGAATATGAAATTCAGAAAAACCGCCCTGGTCTTTTGGGTGACATTTCATCCCTTTTAGGAATGCTTGCTATTAATATTGTAACCATTAATGGTGTTGATGAAGGCAGACGGGGTTTGCTTATTTTAGCAAAAGATGACGACCAAATTAAACGACTTGAGTCAATTTTACATACTATGGACACAATAAAACTAATCAAACTTAGAGAGCCGAAGCTGCGTGATAGACTTGCTGTTAGACATGGGCGCTATATTCAAAGGGACGCAGATGATAAAAAAACTTTCCGCTTTGTGAGGGATGAGCTTGGATTATTAGTTGATTTTATGGCAGAATTATTTAAGCAAGAGGGACACAAGCTAATCGGTATTCGCGGCATGCCGCGAGTCGGAAAAACAGAGTCACTCGTGGCGGCAAGTGTTTGTGCGAATAAACGCTGGTTATTTGTCTCATCCACTCTTTTAAAACAAACGATTCGCAATCAATTGATTGAAGACGAGTATAACGAAAATAATCTGTTTATTCTTGATGGGATCGTTTCAACAAGACGAGCCAACGAGCGTCACTGGCAGCTTGTCCGCGAAATCATGCGTCTGCCGTCTGTTAAGGTAATAGAGCATCCAGATATCTTCGTACAAAACTCTGAGTATACTCTCGACGATTTTGATTATATTATTGAACTTAGGAATGATACGGACGAAGAGATTACATACGACGTCGTTGACCAGCATAATATGTTTTCTGGGTCAGATTTTGGAGATTTTGATTTTTAATAAATTGGAAGGTGTTACAGTTGACTGAATTAGGGAATCGACTAAAAGAAGCCCGATTAGCCCAAGGATTAAGCTTAGATGATTTACAAACCATGACAAAAATTCAAAAGCGGTATTTAGTGGGAATTGAGGAAGGTAATTATTCCAGCATGCCTGGCAATTTTTATGTCCGTGCCTTTATTAAGCAATATGCAGAGGCATTGAATCTCAATCCAGATGAAATTTTTGAAACTTATAAGACTGAAATACCTGCGTCTTATAATGATGAATTGCCGCAGCAATTATCACGAGTGAAAACACACAAACCAATTACTGGAGAGAATTCTAAAATATTCAATGTTCTCCCAAAAATAATAATTGCTGTGTTTGTGATTGGCATTGCCAGTCTTATATATTATTTTGTATCCACTTATGCTGGAAGTGACACAAATGAATCAGTAAGCAAGGGTAACGAGCAGGTGAAAATTGAGAAATCGAAAAGCTTGGAAAAGGTAAAAGCGGATGAAATAGAAAAAAAGAAAGACAGCAATAAAGAGAAGGAAGCTGCCAAACCTGAAGAGGAAAAAACACCTGTTGAAGAAACACCAAAGCAGGAACTTACAGTAGTCCAAAGCAGTGGTACTAATTCCACGTATGATCTGAAAAATGCAGATAAATTTGTCGTGAAATTGGTTTCTAAAGGACAAACCTGGGTTAGCATTAAAAATGGGAACGGGAAGACCTTCTACCAAGGGACACTGAAAACCGGAGATACCGAGAGCCAAATAGTAGATTTATCAGCAGAAAGTACGGCTGTCATTAGAGTTGGGAACGCGGCAGATACTGAAATTTATGTAAATGACCAAATGCTCGAGTATGCCATACCAGCGACAGCGAATGTTCAGAACATCACGATACAATATGTTCTGAAGAATGAATAGTCATCTGTTGATGGCTATTTTTCACTTTTAATTAATACCTGGAGGGAAATTATGAATATTCCAAATCGAATCACCGTATCAAGAATATTATTAATACCAATATTCTTGATTATTATGTTAGCTCCTTTTGATTGGGGAAACATGCATCTTCTTGGGGCTGACCTGCCTGTAACTCATTTTGTCGGGGCACTTATTTTCATTTTAGCTTCTACAACCGATTGGATTGATGGTCATTATGCACGTAAGTATAACCTTGTGACCAATATGGGGAAATTTCTTGATCCGCTCGCTGACAAATTACTTGTCTCGGCTGCTCTTATTGTCCTCGTTGAAATAAATGATATTTATGCACCTTCTTGGATTGTCATCATCATTATTAGCAGAGAATTTGCAGTAACAGGTCTCCGTCTTTTACTCGCGGGGGAAGGTGAGGTTGTCGCCGCAAATATGCTAGGAAAAATTAAGACTTGGACACAAATCATCGCGATTTCATCCTTATTATTACATAATATTATTTTTGCTATGATTCCGTTTCGCTTTGATGTTGTAGCTCTATGGGTAGCCTTAATTTTTACCATTTGGTCGGGATGGGATTATTTTGCTAAAAATATTCATGTGTTAAAAAAGTCAAAATAAGTTAAACTGTGGTTTGCATAAGGGGTGAATTGAGGATGAATGCTGAGATTATTGCCGTTGGTTCAGAATTATTACTGGGTCAAATTGTTAACACAAATGCGCGCTTCTTATCACAGGAATTAGCCGGGCTCGGTATTAATGTTTATTTTCATACAGTCGTTGGCGATAATCCTGATCGGTTAAAAGCAGCGATTGAAATTGCAGAAAAACGTGCAAAAATGATTATCTTTACTGGTGGACTAGGGCCGACAAAGGATGATTTGACGAAGGAAACAATCGCCCGTCACATTGGAAAAGAACTTGTTATGAATCAAACAGCATTAGAATCAATTGAGCTTTTTTTTAAACGGACAAACCGTGTGATGACGGATAATAATCGAAAGCAGGCACTTGTATTAGAAGGTTCGCACATCCTCCCAAATGATCATGGGATGGCCCCTGGAATGGTTGTGGAAACCGACAGCCATATTTATATGCTTTTACCTGGGCCGCCAAAGGAAATGGAACCAATGTTTCTCAAATATGGGTGTCAAGCACTATCTTCAAAAAACGAGTCGAACGAGAAAATTGTCTCGAGAGTGTTACGATTCTTTGGCATTGGGGAAGCCGCTTTGGAAACCGAAATTATTGATTTAATTGATGCTCAGAGTAATCCCACGATTGCTCCACTCGCAGGTGATGGAGAGGTTACCTTAAGGTTGACGGCCAAACATGTGGACGAAGCGATTGCACAATCTATGCTTGATGGCGTAGAAAATACTATAAATCAGCGTGTTGGAAATTTTCTATATGGATATGACAACACATCATTATTGGAAGAGCTGACGAAAGCTTTAAGGAATAGAAAACTTACGATTACAGCTGCTGAGAGTTTGACTGGCGGGTTGTTTCAACAGGAGTTAACATCTATTTCAGGTGCAAGTTCCGTGTTTAAAGGCGGGGTTGTATGCTATTCTAATGAAGTAAAGCAGCAAGTATTACAAGTTAAACAAGAAACACTTGAAAAATATGGTGCCGTGAGTGAACAATGTGCAAAAGAGCTGGCTGAAAATGCTGCCAGGCTGGTAAAAAGCGATATTGGGATAAGCTTCACAGGTGTAGCCGGGCCCGATGAGCTTGAAGGCAAGCCAGTTGGTACGGTTTATATTGGAATAGCGATCAATGGAAGACCAACGGTAGTCGAAAAAATTACCCTTGGTGGAACGAGGGAAGCAAACCGGAACCGAGCGGTAAAATTTGGCTGTTATTTTATACTTCGTAATTTAAAAGAATCACAGAATACTAATTAGTGTTCTGTGATTCTT
>NZ_JBALPG010000186.1:0-2543 GCF_036965245.1 Neobacillus drentensis | reverse complement strand
TTATAGAACGTCATTAACACTTAAAACCAAAGGCGAAATTGAAAAGGCATCATGATAAACTTGTTTATACATACTTGATACCCATTTCGTAAATACAGAAAAATAAAAAGAACAAGTAAACAGGTTATTCAATAATATAAAACTAGCTAATTCAATATATGATTATAGTGTATCAACCCAGGTACAAAAGGAGTGGACTTATGGGTGCTATATCAGGAGAGGAATTTTTAGAAAGAATTGATCGGTTAAATTCAGAAATTTGGATTGATGGAAAACAGGTTGAAGGCAAGATTTCTAAACATCCAGCTTTCAAAGGTGTTCTTCAGAGTAAGGCATCCCTTTATGATTTGCAGGTTGATAAACAGCTAAAAAATAAACTGACCTACCTATCACCCGAAACTAAAGAACCGATTGGACTTTCCTTCCTGCAGCCAAAGACAAAAAAGGATTTAAAGAAAAGACGAACGATGATCGAACTTTGGGCAAAGCAAACGCATGGAATGATGGGAAGAAGTCCCGATTATATGAATACTGCAGTAATGGCATTTGCCTCCTCTGCTTCATTTTTGGAAGGAAAAGACCATTGCTTCCCAGAAAACATTCAATCACTTTACGAAAGAGCAAAGAAACAAGACCTTTCCTTTACCCATACCTTTATCACACCCCAAGTGAACCGCTCACAGTTTTACTATGAATGCTCTAAAGAACCGATTTCTGCAAAGGTTATTGGTAAAAATGAAAATGGCATCATCATTAAAGGAGCTCGTTTATTAGCTACACAAGGTGGTTTAACGGATGAGGTTCTTGTTTATTCTGCAGGTGGAATTATGGAGAAGGAGTTTGCTTACGCATTTTCCATCCCTACTGATACGAAGGGATTAAAGTTTATTTGCCGGGAGTCATTTGTTGAGGGCGATTCAGCGTTTAATTATCCATTAAGTTCTCGGTATGAAGAAATGGATACTGTTCTTGTCTTTGATCATGTCTTAGTCCCATGGGACCGCATATTTTTTTACGACAATATTGAGGCTGCCAACCATTTTATGCTTCAAAGTTCTTTTCACCCTTTTACCCTTCATCAGGTCATTACCAGGCAGATAGTAAAGACAGAAGTTGTTCTAGCTGTTGCCGAGCTAGTTGTTGAAACGATAAACGTTCAGGAATATCTGCATATACAGGAAAAACTTTCTGAAATTATCATTGGCCTTGAAACTATGAAAGCACTATTACTTAAGTCAGAAATAGATGCAAGGTTAGATGAATGGGGATATATGCGTCCAAGTATCACACCACTTAGAGTGGCTAGCAATTTATTCCCTAAAATCTATCCTAGATTCTGTGAAATTATCGAAATCATCGGTGCGAGTGGTATGGTGTCTTTACCCACTGAAAAAGACTTTTCTTCTGATATTCGCTCAGATTTGGATCAATATCTGCAGGGAGCTAATAAAAACGCAATTGACCGGGTTAAAATATTCCGTTTAGCTTGGGATTTAACAATGAGTTCATTTGGTACAAGACAGACGCAATATGAAAGGTACTTTTTTGGTGACCCCCTCCGGTTATCAAGTCTTTTATACAATAACTATCCTAAAGAAAAATATGTGAAGCAGATTAGAAATCTATTAAATTTAAGTGATTCGTAATCCTAGGAACACTAGTTTTATAAAAGCCAAAGTTTTAAAATGTACAATCGAATTTTGTCCTTTACAAAATAAAATGAGCAATGAAAAAATGATCCATGAACTTGTCATGAATCATTTTTTCTCCTATTTATATCTATGATTGTTCACATGCCCAGTTATCTTTATCGCGGTCATGCCTCGATTCATAAGCGGGATGTGTGGATGGTACACCGTTTGGATATACTTTTCTCATTTCGGTACAATTCTTGAATGACTCATTTCCGGTATTTGACGATTCACTGCCTGATGTTGAGCCGACAGACGTTTCTCCAGTCGATGAAGATGAGCCGGTATGATTATTTTGTGTGGAATCTAAATCACCCTTTGTTGTTCCTTGGTCACCAAATGTCCATAAACCCTTATTTGCAGCCCGTGCCTCTCTAGCAAACTTTACAAAGAATTCGCTGTATTTCACATCAGGAGGATAGGTGGATGGTTCAGCATATCCATTTAATACTAAGTCGGCATTAAACATTTTTGAACGAATTTCATTTTCGTCCATATCATTTTCCGGTACACTTAACCAAACAATTCGTTTTCCTCGGATGGTGCTGAGAACACCAAAGCCAATACAAAAGAAGAAATGATTCCCACTGCGATGAACCATCCTGATTTTGCAAATCTACTATTTCTCTTTCGATATTGCCTATTAAGGAACAGACCAATTATAAATATAACCAAACCAATAAACGAGATAGGTGCTACAATACCCATCGCTAACATAAAGAGTATGGCAATTACGATAAGAACTCCTTTTAAAAATTTCACTATACAAATTCACTCCTTTGCAAACTCCTTTTCATTATACCTATTATCATATTTATTTAGTTATTAAACTTCTCTTTTTGTATTTTTTCT
>NZ_JBALPG010000185.1:0-4029 GCF_036965245.1 Neobacillus drentensis | reverse complement strand
GTTTCTTTATAGAGGGAGTATAGTTCAAGAAGGAAATGGCTTGGTTGGTACAGAAAATAATAGTTAAAAGTTTTTAAAAGTGAAGCGATATGACCACAACGAATATCCAATTTCAGAAATGTTATTTCTGTATATAATGAGGTGAAAATATGTGGACACCATACGAAAAATTAAGAGGACATCCACAAGACTTTAATGTTCAATATAGATTTTATTCATTTGAAGAAAGCGGAAGACCGTTTTTGCCTGCACAAGGTTATCGATGTGATTTTGCATATCAAGAAGACGATATTATTGAAACAGGTATATATATGATACATCCTGAATTTGAGGATAATGATGGAAATATAATCTTAGATGACACCATTACAATAAACCAAAAGGGGACAGCAAGGATGTGGATTTCACTTCCAGAAATGAGGGAAGAAATTCATAAATATAAGATTAAGATAGGAACCAAAGGTTATTTTATGGAAGGTTCCAGAAGAGTGGGTGAAGTTGAGGTAATTAAAATAGTTGGATTGTTGTCAAATAAATAAATGTAAATATTATCTGTGTTAGGGGTTGCAACCGCATCTCCTTTTCTTGTTCAGCTAACGGAGTTGAAGAAGGAAAAGAATTACGGATGTTGAATATATGTTAGATATTATTAAGTAAGGATGGTTTTAATATGAACCTGCCACTCAATTTTTCCTTTCCACAAACCTATATTGGAATGGAAAAACAAGGCCTCTTTGATATTGCTAATTTTAGTAACGAAGATGAGCCAAAGAAACAAAAATACGTTTGGTTAAACGAAATGGAATGGATGACACGAGAGGAAATAATAAATTTTGATTATGACCAGGATAGAAGTAATTTTGTTGTTCCATTCGCATTTAATGCTAATGGAGATATATGGGGCTGGTATTTAAAGGATGAAAATATTATGCCAGTGGTATATTGTCTCCACGACGATTACGAAGCAACCTATTATGCTGCATCCTTTGAAGAAGCATTATTTAGGCAAATTCTTGATTTTTCCTCACAAAGCAATTTTTACGGTGAACAAGGAAGTTCTTATCAGATGAGTTTAGATGAAGCAAGAATGCATCTTACTGGTTGGAAATTAAAATTTGGAAAATGCTTTAAAGAAGAATGGTTATCAGAAATTGACCGTTTACTTAGTATGGAACTAAAATTTTATAAATACCCATCTAAAAAAATGGGAGAAGGGCATTATGTTCTGATTACACCTGAAGAATGTGAATACTTAACAAAAAAACATCTTTTCTTTGACTTAATTGATCAAAACTTTCAATGGATAAGTTAAGATTAACTTAAACGACTCTTATTCAACAACGGGTACAAGAGTTGAACAAGGGTTGGTGTGGTAACTGTTTATCAATATAAATAATAATTCCTTTATTAAAGGGAAACGTTGAAGAGAGGGTTGTAATGGCTGCGTTTGTTTTGTTACTAAAGGAATTTGAAGATGAAGAAAAAGTAATTTACAGATTTGGTCCCAACGAGAATTCAATGGGAAAAATAGAACTTAACAAAATAACAAGAAAATTTACTGAAACAGAGCCTATCCCCGACAATAATATTTCAACAAAATTTTACCTTGACAGGGCTGCACAAAGGTTATCTATATGCTTTGCTAGAGAAAATGGTGTTTTTCCCGCTAGGACAACATTTGAATCATAGCAAGATTGTGAAATATTGTACTTAAGCTAACGGGTGCTTGTGCGGCCGAGCCTAGGTCGTATCATATAGCGGGTGGGATTCCCGTCGAGTAAGAACTAGCCATTCGCTCGTAGCGAGTCTTGGAGGACTAAAGGTAACTTTAGTCTTTAAGCGTAGACAGTTAGGTAGCGGGCCGAAAGCCAAATGGTTGAAGGGATTGAGCTCCATAATGTTAGTAAATCGAGAGGGCTGATGCCTTAAGCACAGCAGAAAGCTACATTTTATCTTTCGTTAAAGGCAAGAAGGGTAAAACCTCTCTGGAGTCAGAGACCTTGGCACGTTATACATTGATATGATACGGCAACTCGGGAGACCCTACCGGTCTTTTCTTTTTTTTAGAAGAGTATGGTCTACAAGCGATAACAAGCAAGGAAACCAAATGCCGATGTTAGGGAGTCGGATAGCAGCGTAATACCAATGAAGTTGGGTAATGCCGATGGAGGGAAGGCTAGCTACCAGTTATCACCCTTACTAGAGACACATTTACTACACACAGAGGTAGGTATAATAAATGGAAACAAAACTACTAAGGATAGCAGAATTAGCAAAATCTAATCCTAAAATGAAATTTACATCTCTTGCACATTTATTAAATAAGCAAGCACTAGTTCAAAGTCATTTTGAGCTACCCAATAAGAAGGCAACTGGGATTAACGGAACAACTAAAGAGCAATACAGTGAAAATTTAGAAGGAAACATAGAGGATTTAGTGAGTAGTCTTAAAAGCAAAAGCTATCGACCTGTTCCAGTAAGGAGAATGTATATTCCAAAGCTCAACTCAAACAAGAAAAGACCGTTGGGAATACCGGAACATGAAGATAAGATTGTACAAAAGTGCATTACGAAGATATTAAATTCTATCTATGAAAATGTCTTTCTTGACTGTTCCTTTGGATTCCGACCAAATCGTAATTGCCACGATGCTTTGAAAATACTGAACTTCTATATTGAAAAGAGGTCAGTAAATTATGTAGTAGATGTAGATATTAAAGGATTCTTTGACAACGTTGACCACAAATGGATGATGGAGTTCCTAAAACTGCGAATCGCTGACCCTAACCTACTAAGGATAATTGGTAGGTTTCTTAAAGGTGGATACATGGAGGAAGGCAAGAAATATAAGACAGACAATGGCACACCGCAAGGTGGAGTAATATCTCCGATATTAGCCAATGTATATCTCCATTATGTTCTCGACCTATGGTTTGAGAAAAGGGTTAGGAAACAGTGCAATGGACAAGCATACATAGTGAGATATGCAGATGATTTTGTTTGTTGTTTTCAATATAAAAGTGAAGCGGAGCAATTCTTCCATTCATTAAAGTTAAGATTAAAGAAATTTAATTTAGAAATAGCTGAGGATAAAACTAAAATCATTCCCTTCGGGAGGTTTGCGGAGAAAAATGCAAATCAACAGGGAAGAAGTAAACCAGCAACCTTTGATTTCCTGGGTTTTACACACTATTGTGGGAAAAGCAAACAAGGAAACTTTCGAGTGAAAAGGAAAACAAGCAGGAAGAAAATCCAAGGCAAACTAAAAGAAACGAAAGAATGGCTGAAGAATAATAGAAATAAAAATATTCATATGATTATGGATAGATTTACACGCTCATTAAAAGGTTACTACAACTATTATTGCATCACCGATAATTCTCAAAATGTTAACAACTTCAAAGACAAAATCGAAAATTTACTGTTTAAATGGCTCAATAGAAGAAGTCAAAGGAAATCCTTTAAATGGGATAAATTCAGTCTATTTCTTAATAAATATCCACTACCTTCACCAAGGATTAAAGTGAATATATATGATTTAAGAAAAGAGATTAGCTACATTTTGTAAACGATGACTAGGAGGAGCCGTGTGCATTAATAGTGCAAGCACGGTTCTATGAGGGGGGTGGAGTCCAATTTACCGCAAGAACGATAAAAGAAGAATTATGTTAAAATTGGTAATAACTACTAGTTGTGAGGTGATTAAAATTTTACCGAGAAAAATTATTACAACTTCAGTTTCTGGTACATTTTTTGCGATTTTATTAGGATTAGCATTGCCAAATCCCTTCGGTGATAAAAACATAAATTCTTTCCTTGATCATATTTTTTCTGCTGTATTAAGTACTCCGATTTATTTGCTTTATAGTTTCCCAGTAATAATGATTTATGGGGTAACGACTTCTATTATCAGTGATAAGATTGGGGGATTTCTATCATTAAAAGCCGATAATAAAAGTATTGAAATTATTGTTTCTGCGGCATTACATATTGGTTTTGGTCTAATATTGCTTTGGATTAGTCTTGGTG
>NZ_JBALPG010000184.1:6269-6547 GCF_036965245.1 Neobacillus drentensis | reverse complement strand
GTATTTTAGTAGTATAATAGTATTGGTATTTCTACAGATATTTACAAAAAGGGGACAATTTATGAAGAAATTAACCTACTTATTTATGGCGTTTTTATTAGTTTTCCTTGCAGCTTGTTCATCAAATGAAACAACTAGCAAAGAGGAAAATGCCGAAACAAAGAAAGAAGAGAAAAAAAAGGAACAGGGTGTAGCTGAGGCTAAAGCAAAGGCAGAAGCTGAAGCCAAAGTGAAAGAAGAAGCTGAGGCTAAAGCACAAGCGGAGGCTGAAGCTAAAG
>NZ_JBALPG010000184.1:0-6185 GCF_036965245.1 Neobacillus drentensis | reverse complement strand
GGAGGCTGAAGCTAAAGCACAAGCAGAGACTTCAGCAAGTTCGACTACTTCTAGTGGAGGGTCAGAGTTCTTTGCCAACTGTACTGATTTAAGAAAGGTATATCCAAATGGCGTTCCAGCTGATCATCCAGCATATCAATCTAAAATGGACAGAGATAAAGATAATTATGCTTGTGAGAATTAGTAGACTTATGAGGTAATTTATTTGTTTTAATCGGCCCCTCTCAAATAAAGAACATCATTTTTATTTAGCCGAGGGACTCGTGGATATAGATGAAATTATTGAGTACGGTGGATCTGAGATAAATGAAAAACAATTTTTTAGTGTGTGGAACACATATAGAAATCACATTATTGATAAGTGGAACGAGACAAAAGAAAAATTCCCTATCGGAGATGAGAGTTGCGGCATAATTGAAGTTTTTTATCCTGAAGGAGTAATTATTAGTATTTCACCAGATATAATTGGCATCGCTGACTATAATCAATTTAGTGATAGTACAAACCCAGAAAATCTTTACCCACAACACAAAATAAAAGGGAAAGTTGTCGGATATGACGAAGAAAATATGTGGTTAGTAATTGGGAATCCTAGGGTATTTTAGATTTGCTTCGATAAAGGTAGGAAAAGGTATGGAAATTCAACTATTGATAAATAAAGTAAAAAGCTTCCCAAACTGTAAAGTGCATTCTCCTTCAGGCTATCCCGTTATCGAGAAAGGGCATCTTTTGCCAAACGATTTATATGATTTTTATAGAATATGTGGTGGAATTGAATTATTTATTGACTGTGAATATGGGATAACAATTGTTTCTCCTAAAGAGTTTGTACTAGCAAACCCTGTAATTATCGGTGAAAAAGCTGAATATGATATTTCTTCAAATTGGTACATAATTGGTCGTGATAGGAATAACGATTACTTAACAATTGACCTTAACAAGTCACGTTTAGGTAGATGTTATGATAGCAATTGGGAAATTCACGGTGTTGCTGGTAGCTGCCCAGTAATCGCCAATTGCTTTACAGAGTTATTAGAACGCTTAGTAATGATTAACGGTAAGCATTGGTACTGGCTGCAAGATAATTTTACATCTTTGGGAGATGCCTATGATGAATAAATATAACTGTTTGTTGTACGAACGGGGGCAAGAGCAAAAGACAAAGATCGCTGCGGCGGTCTTTTTTCTTATTCGACTAACGAGAGGTTAGTTGAAGAAGGAGTAACTAACTACCGCATTGAATATTTATATGAATGGACGATTTTAAAAGGGGAGAGTTAATCTGAAACGTCTTCTTTTAGGAATTTTGTTAGTATTAATTATACTTTCAGCTATGTACTATTTTCTATCTCCTAGTGCTTAATATGTAAAAAACACGAGACTGCTTTGGCAGTCTATTTTTCTTCTTGAACTGGCAGGTTAGCGGAAGAAGGAAATAGAAAATAAAAGTAGAATGTATTTAAAGGATTGAAATTGTTATTCCGAGTCAGAATAGTTAAACAACGATTAATTAATTGGGAGTTAGAAGATGAAAAATAAAAAAAGAAATAGAGACGGCTTTTTTAAAGATACCCTAATTGAGTTTATATTTGAAGTGGTTTGGAACATCTTAATGTTTATACCAAGAATGATAATTCGCTTAATAGGGAACATTTGGTGAAGTAGTTAGTCAAAATAGAGCTAACGAGGGCGATTGCAAATAAGAGCTGTCGTTTTTTTACAAACAAGACAGCATTCCTGTAATAAATGAACTGTAAAAAGGATAAGTTTGTGAATAAACGCACTTAAACTAAAGGGTGCTTGAGTTCAAGAAGGATAGCAGCCATTTGATCCTTTTTCTTATTCGACTAACTGAGCAGTTTAGTTGGACAATGGTCATTAGCTTTTTTTAACAATCGAACCATATAATAGAATAATTAGGAAATTAAGTTATGTTTAATAAGCGTAGGAGGTAATTATGATGGCTCTAAGTAAAGGTGTTTATATTGTAACAGGGATAATGGCCTCAGGAAAAACTACAATTGCACAAATGTTAGCAAAACAATTTGATAAGGGTGTTCACGTGCATGGAGATATTTTTCGTAAGATGATTGTAAAAGGAAACATTGATATGACACCTGATTATTCCAAAAGTGCGGTAGAGCAATTGATGCTTCGATACAATTTGGCGGCAAATGTGGCCAATCAGTATTACAAAGCCGGATTTTCTGTTGTTGTGCAGGATACTTATTTGGGAAAAGAAGTGCATTCTTTTCTTCAGGCATTTGAATCAAAGTCGGTTTACTTTATTACGCTAAATCCAAGTGTCGAAGCAATTATGGAAAGGGAGAAAAAACGTGATAAGACAGGTTATACCACATGGGAGTTTGAACCTCTTTATGAAGTATTGATAAATGAAAATCCGAGGATAGGACTTTGGATAGATTCATCAGATATGACTCCTGAAGAAACGCTATCTGAGATTATTAAGCGTGCGGAATCAGAGGCACGAATTGTAATATAAAATAAGCATTATCTTTTGTGACCATATTTTATGTGTTAAAATTTATTTCCGTCTTCAGCAATCGGGCGCTTTTCTTTAGTAAGAAGGCGTCTTTTTGATATGCCCCTACACATCAAGGGATTAGATTTTGTTAAGGTAAAAAAAATGTGAAGATTTTCACTTAAACTATCGGGTGCTAGAGTTTAATAAATGACCGTTACCGCGGACTTTTTTTGTTGAACCAACGTAACAGGTAATTTGAATGTGCGCATAGGGCGTTGTTCAAATGGAAGTCATTGGATAATAGAGAAAGTCACAGAAGTGAAAGCAATTTGGTTGTAAGCCTGCCTAGTTTTTTTAATGGGTGGGGTTACTCGTAACAATTTTTTTGTAATAGGTGCTTTTGGTGATATTCTTTTCCCTAAGATTTTTGTTAATAATACACTAATAGAAAATCTATTAATTTCTTCACCGTTTATTCTATAAAAGTCAAATCAAAAATATTTAATAAGATTAAATTTCATTATAAATTAATTATGTACAACTATAACTGAGCAAAGAATTTAATGTGTACAGGTTAACAAACTTGTACATTCAATAAAAGCGAAAAATCTCTATATTTTGAAGGTATCAGGATTAAAATATATAAATATGTGCACCATTTATTATGGTGATAAGATGGCGATACGATTGAAACTTCTGACGGTAGAAAAGTTCGTTTGATTGGTGTTAATACTCCTGAGTCTACGACTAGACATGAACAATATGGAAAAGAAGCAAGTAATTATACGACTACAAAGCTTGCCGGCAAACAAATTTGGATGCAAAAGGATGTTTCGGAGACAGACCCATATGGCAGAATACTTCGAATTATCTTGTTGGCAATCCCAACAAATGATATGGATGAAAATGAAATGCGTTCTAAAATGTTTAATGCCGATTTGGTGCTAAATGGCTATGCTGAGCCATCTACTTATCCACCAGATGTAAAATATAGTGAGTATTTTGTAAAGTTTGCAAGGGAAGCCAGGGACTCAAATAAAGGACTATGGGCTTTTGGACAAAACGGAACTACTAAAGGAGATTTAGATTCGAATGAAACAGCGAATAATGAGTCTTCAGGCGGGGCTTCAGGAGGAACGTCGGGAGGAGGATCAACTACTTCAAGTGGTGGATCAGAGATCTTTGCCAATTGTACAGAGATAAGAAAGAAATATCCAGATGGTGTAGATTCCACTCACCCTGCCTATCAAGCAAAAATGGATAGGGACCACGATAATTATGCTTGTGAACAGTAAAGTTTATATTTTAGTAGACTTATGAAGTAATTTATTAGATTATAAATTGTGGAAAACATTGGCCCTCTCAAATAATGAGAAGGGCTAATTTTTTTGTAAAGCGATAATATCTTCTTCAACGGGTGCAAGAGTTTAAGATTGGGATTGCTGCGGCAATCCCATGTTTATTATCACACTAAGATGGGATTTGAAATTTTAGAAAGGAGACAAGGATATAGATAGAGTTTCAGTAAACACCAATTATGACGGACTAAATCAAGACAGAGTTTTATTTGTAAAACGATTGGTTTAAAAAGTTTTATCTAAACTAAAGTTGTACAAGAATTGAAGATCGAAGCTGTCATTTTGGAAGCTTTTCTTATTCGACTTACGGTTCAGTATAATGGTGTTTAGAAAACAAATGTTGTTATTCAACAACGAAGTCAGTTAATTTAAAAAAATACAAATTAATAGATATTTATGTTGTTTGTTATTTTTTTGGCATGAATGTTGCTTTATCTTTTATTGAATAAAATTGGGAGGAGAAATAAAAATGGAAACAGTTAATATTAGGACTGCTACAAAAGATGATATCCCACAACTTTTTGAATTAATGAACCAGTACATCGTTGATTTCTACAAGTGCCCTCGTCCAAGTGAAGACTCACTCAAAAAATTGATTAATCATTTACTTGAAAATCCTTATGAAGGTATCCAGTTTGTTGCCGAGATGGAAACAAACCGATTAGTTGGATTTGCTACATTATACTTCACGTTTAATACACTAGAGGTAAAACGGATGGCTTTTTTATATGATTTGTTTGTAACACCCAATATACGGGGTCAAAAGATTGGAGAAAGATTATTTAATATTTGTCTTTCTTACGTTAGAGAAAATGATTACTCTCATATGATTTGGGAAACTGCTCATGATAATCAAGTTGCTCAAAAGTTATATGACAAGATGGGAGCAAAAAAACAAGTTTGGTTAAACTATGAAATAAAGTAATTTTATTATGCTTATTTGAATAAGTTATTCAAAGTGTACTAACATTAGAATGTTATTAAGACCTGATTTGCTTGAAAAGTTGACATAAAGAATTCCATCTTATGAATTGTTCTTCAACTAAAAGCTGCAAGTGTTGAAGAACAGGGATTGCTACGACGATCCTTTTTTCTGTTGAGCTCTCTAACCGGAGTTTAGTGAAAAAAAGGAATTTCCAATTACCTCACGAATACTATCTACTATTCAATTTTTGCTTAAAGGTGAGAGAATGAATAATTATTCAATATTAACTATTTTGGAAGCATTAAAAACAAGATTAGATGAAAATAATTTATTAAGTGTCCATAGTACATCTGGATTATATTCTAAAGTTGGTTTTACATTTAACAAACCCATTACACATCAAGAATTAGAACATTATTTGACAAAAAATTATTTGACGTTACCAGCTGAATATAAAGATTTATTATTACATAATGGTGCAGAGTTCTTTACCTACGAATATGGATACTCCTTATGTATTTATTCAATCGAAGAAATGATTCGTGAATACAATTCAATAATTGCATGAAAAAAATATACAATTGTTTAGTGTATTTCAGATGAATGAGGGGATTATGTATGAAAACTATTGGTCTAATTGGTGGAATGAGTTGGGAGTCATCGCTGGAATATTATCGTATTATTAATGAAGAAGTGAAAAAGAAATTGGGAGGTTTACATTCAGCTAAGTGCCTTTTGTATAGCGTAGACTTTGAAGAAATAGAACGTTATCAAGCAGAAGGTAATTGGGATAATGCAGGAAAATTATTAGGAAATGTTGCTAAATCTTTAGAACAAGCAGGAGCTGAAATTATAGTAATCTGTACAAATACAATGCACAAAGTGATTGGATCTATTGAAGAAAAAGTTAGTTTACCTATTTTACATATTGCTGATGCAACAGCTAAACAAATTCGTAAGTTAGAAATAAGTAAGGTTGGGTTGCTTGGCACTAAATATACAATGGAGCAAGATTTTTATACGTCACGAATAGAGTCAAATGGTATTAAGGTTTTGATACCGAATCAAGAGGATAGAGATATTATAAATAAAGTAATTTATGAAGAATTGTGTTTAGGAAAAATTCATCAATCATCAAGGAATTATTACAAAAAGGTGATTAAGAGTTTAGTTGATAATGGAGCGGAAGGAATAATATTGGGTTGCACAGAAATAGGATTATAGTAAAACCAGAGGATTCAGATGTTCCATTATTTGATACAACAGTGATACACGCTATTGAATCAGTTCATAAAGCAATTGAAGGATAATTTAATTAGAAGAAAAGTAACATTTTCTTCTTTTACAACGTTATAGCCTATATTTAAGTTGGGGACTGTTTCGGCAGTCCTCTTACTTGTTCCATTAAAGTTACAGG
>NZ_JBALPG010000183.1:0-1769 GCF_036965245.1 Neobacillus drentensis | reverse complement strand
TGATTAAAGGGTCATCGTTTACTCGACCAAGGTAATTAATATTACTAATTTTTACCTTCATTGAAATCTAATTTAAAGGGCATAAAAAGTCTGCTTCCTTCTTAATCTAAAATTAATTGTTTTAGAAAAAGGGAACCATTAATAAAGAAGAAGAGTAGCTAAATTACTTTACGAAGGAAAAATTCCAATGCCAGGTTCTAAAAAAATTTAAAAAGTGTTTTTTGTATAATGAGCTGTAATTTTCAGCTTCCTTATAATACAGTAAAACATTTTAGGAGGGATAGAAAATATGAAGGGAAATAGGGTCGTGACGATTCATATTCTGTTATTACTGGTTGTTTTCACCGTTTTTATTTGGTCAATTATCAAGCCTGCTAGCTATTTGTCATGGGTATTAGAAGTCACTCCTGCCCT
This sequence comes from Neobacillus drentensis, assembly GCF_036965245.1. Lineage (GTDB taxonomy): Bacteria > Bacillota > Bacilli > Bacillales > Cytobacillaceae > Neobacillus > Neobacillus drentensis_G. The sequence continues at coordinate 1,355 of NZ_JBALPG010000183.1, read as the reverse complement.
TATCGTTTTGATTATCGCACTATCAACATACAAAAAGTTTCGTCTGACTACCCTCTCTTACGTAATAATTGCTATTATGGCTATTTTAATGTTTGTCGGCGGCCATTACACCTATTCAAAGGTTCCTCTATTTAATTGGATAAAAGATACTTTTGATTTAAAAAGAAATCACTATGATCGATTTGGACATTTTTTAAAAGGGATGTTTAGCATTGTAATAAGAGAATTATTATTAAGGAAAACCCTTTTAACAAAAGGTACCTGGTTATTTTGGATCGTTACAAGTATTTCTCTTGCCATCTCTGCTATGTATGAAATTATTGAATGGATAGGTTTTATTATCGGCAAGGGAGGAAAAACTGCTAAAAACTTTCTTGGGAACCAAGGCGATATATGGGATGCACAATGGGATATGGTATTAACCTTAGCTGGTACAATCATTGCATTACTTTTCCTTTCCAAACTGCATAATAAGTTGTTGCGAAAAGAATTAGGAAAAGTGAATTCCGACTTCTAAACAACTTTTTTATCCTGCAAGAAGACTTGTTTAAGGCAAAAATTATAGTAAAACCCTTTAGTAGGGTTTATAATCGAGAATTTATTAGGAATATTTGCTTAAAAAAGTGAAAAAGGACGCCTTTAACAGGTGTCCTTTACCTTTAATTTAATTATTGTATTCATTTTTACGAAAAATCAGCAGTTTTTCACAAAAAATGACCAATTTGCTATACCTCAAGTTCCTCGCCTGCTTCAACTATATGGAACAGCAGGTGGGCTAGATGATGAATCGGGCCGTATTCTTCGTCCTCTTCGTCTGTTTCCTCATTAAATTCCAGATCATTTAGGAATAGAGCCATGAATTCGTAAAAATCCTTCAGTTGGAAGGAATAACAGGCAACCGGTTCTTCATTGTCTTCTTCATATTGCAAGACCATGTAGGAGAGGTCTCCATCCGCATCCGCCGCATCGAAAAAGACAAAAAAGCCAATATTGGTGTCAAGCTCAAATAGATGTCTCGTTCCGCCTTCCGTTGCCTTATCAAACTCCTCTTGATTGAGTTTTTGAATCTGCATGCTATCTACATTATCTTCTTGATGGAAACCTACGACAAATGATTTCATGATATCCTCCTTAAATCTCATCTGAAATTAACAACACATGTCATTAGGATATCCATTATTATGTTGGTTTCATTCGTTTTATAAAAAATTATACCTTTAAGGAACGAATAATTTATATTCCAAAGAACAAAAAAACCCCTGATAAAATAATATCAGGGATTTCTTTGCCATCATCCTACTGGAGGATGAATTGGATAATCGTCTGTTTGATAATACGCTACGTCTGTGTGGGAC
>NZ_JBALPG010000182.1:0-13824 GCF_036965245.1 Neobacillus drentensis | reverse complement strand
ACTGGATCTCACTTTTTTTGCCTTGTCCTGTCCGAATGAGGCTCGCTTTCAGACAAGATCAAGCTTTTTTTGCCTTATCCTGTCCGAATGAGACCTGTATTCAGACTCAATCTTGCTTTTTCCTCCTTGCCTTGTCCGAATTTTACCTGCCCCCGGCCGTTTAGCATACGGGGCCAGGCATCAATTAATTGTTGATTCTATGCTGATAACTTAATATTTTTTTCCTTTCTTCTATATGAATACAAAGTAAATAATAGAATAAACCATAGAGGTGTCAACATTAAGGCCGGACGTGTTTCTTCAGCAAACAGCATAATGATGAGAATCACAGCAAACAACGATAGAACAGCGTAATTAATAAATGGTGTCAGTGGTGCTTTAAATTTTGATTTTGCATGTAAATGCGGACGTGTTTTCTTAAACCTTAAATGGCAAATTAGAATAACACCCCAAACCCAAATAAAACAAATGGCACTAATGGTTGTCACGATTCCAAAAGCTTGTTCCGGAATAAGCTTGCTCAAAAGAGCTCCCACTGAAACAACAAGCGTTGATATCCATAACGCGTTCCCTGGTACATGATTTTTATTCAGTTTTGCAAAATTAGTTGGCGCCTGGCCATTATTGCTTAAATTATATAGGATTCGACTTGTTGAAAACATTCCGCTGTTACAAGCAGAAGCGGCTGAAGTTAATACGACAAAATTAATAATTCCTGCGGCAATCGGAATCCCGACTAAACTAAACGTTTTGACAAAAGGACTTTCTGCTGCATTTAGTTCCGTCCATGGATTAATACATAATAGGACGATAAGTGCGCCAACGTAGAAAAAAAGAATTCTTAAAGGAATTTTATTAATGGCCGATGGAATGTTTTTTTGTGGATTGGATGTTTCCGCTGCCGAAACACCCACTAATTCCACACCAACAAATGCAAATACAACCATTTGGAATGAAAGTAAGAAACCTGAAATTCCGTTTGGAAAGAGTCCCCCATGTTCCCAAAGATTATTAATAGTAACCGTGCCTGCATCTGTCTTGAATCCCATCATCAGCAAACTAACCCCAATACCAATTAATGCAAGAATCGTTATTACCTTTATTAAAGCAAACCAAAACTCCAATTCTCCAAAAAGCTTTACAGTTAATAGATTGAGTCCTAATAAAATGATCAAACAGCTGATTGCAGGTATCCACTGTGGGATATCAAACCAATATTGTACATATACACCAACAGCAATAACATCAGCCATAGCAGTCATAATCCAACAAAACCAATATGTCCATCCGGTTACAAACGCTGCCCGTGGTCCAAGATAGTCTTCGGCAATGTCTGTAAAAGATATATATCCTACTTTAGACAACAGGAGTTCTCCTAGCGCCCTCATAACAAAAAAAAGGGCGATACCCACGACTAAATAAGCAAGGATGATGGATGGGCCTGCCAGTTGTATGGCTTTACCGGACCCCAAGAATAATCCAGTACCAATCGTTCCGCCAATTGCGATTAGTTGAACATGACGATTTGCTAAATCCCTCTTTAATTCTTGCTGTGCCAATCCTAACTCCCCCTTAAAATTAATTGAATATTTTTAGTGTGAAACGATAAGAAATAAAGAAAACCAAATAAAAAAAGAGATTGGATGTCCTCCAATCTCGTGGTCATAAGAATAACAAATAAAATTTGTCATGCTAACGATTATTAGCATAACAAATAGATATTCAGTACTCTTCTGTCCTTTTGCCTGAGATTGTGAACCCTTCGGCGCCGTGGAATTCCCACGGTCTCTCCAGAAGCTGCTCCTGCTATAGTGTGATCCATAGCAATCATAGCTTGCTAATTATTAAATTTTTTTAATAGCGATATCTATTTCCAAATAATTTTTAATTTTAGTAGTAGTTAAATATTTTGTCAACTACAAAATAAAAATCCATTTCAATTATTTAACCGCTCAGGAAGAGGAAATTTTAGAAATTATTCAATAAAAAAACGCATTTATTTATGGTACGGCTATGAACGATACGGAAAATGGGCCTAACATTTCTTTGTCAGCCTTGTCAGACCATCATCTCTATTTATTTTTTCATTTTAAAAACATTGATTTTAATTATATTTTCCTTAAGCGTTACCGACCAACGTATGGGGTTTTACTTCGCTTTAGTTATTTCAGGTGTTATCTCTATTGTTTACTTATCAATATTCCGTAAATTTAAAGATAAAACTCAACAAACCCATAAAAAAGAAACCTCATTTACCTATGATACGGTTCACCGTAGATAGTCTAAATGAGGCTTTTCTGAAATGGTATTTAATGAAACGATTTAGGGCCTATTCCATTGAAACTATTTATGCTTTTTTAACAAATTCCGATTTTAATTTCATTGCTCCAAAACCTTCAATTTTGCAATCGATATTATGGTCTCCATCAACCAAACGTATATTTTTTACTTTAGTACCTTGTTTTAAAACCGATGAACTTCCTTTTACCTTAAGGTCTTTGATGACTGTGACAGTATCACCATCGTTTAATATATTTCCATGTGCATCTTTAACTAACTTATTATCTTTACTATTGTCCATTTCCTCAGTCCACTCATTACCGCATTCTGGGCAAATAAAAAGATTTCCATCCTCATAAGTATATGCTGAATGACATTTTGGACAATTAGGCAAGTTATTCATTATTTTATATCCTCCGCTATCTAGTTTAATAAAATTCCACAAATACTATTTCTGTTTATACACCATATTACGAAAAAAATAAAGACTTCATTAACTTATCATACTGCTAACCACATCATAAATAATAATGAACTATAAATTTTATAGAAAATCCATTAAGTGATTTTGTGCCTGGCACAAGCCGGAACTTGTCGAAGAACAACCAAGTTTTTCAGGCATAAACTGCAGTATTCAAAATAAAATGCCTGACCGCTTTTAACATACTTGGGTCAGACACCATTATCTCTATTTATTAATCAAATTGAGAATATCTTTAGGATTTTCAATAATATACTTTGCATTTTCAAATCCTGATGTAGTTCGTGCCCCCCATAATGCTAGACCAAAATCTACTCCAGCTGCGTTTGCACATTGCATATCGTATATTGAATCACCTATATAAATAGCTTCGTCCGCTTTACAGCCTAACAACTTCAGGGCTAGTTCTAATGGATCCGGATTAGGCTTACGTTTTTCAGTATCACTCGCACAAACAACCGAGTGAAAATGATGATCGATATTTAATAAATAAAAGCTATGGTTCATTTCATCAGCAGTTTTAGAGGTTACAATACCGGCCTTAGGAAGCCCCTTAATCACCTCAATAATTTCTTCAAAAATAGGAACATTTTTCATTAAGGGTTTTTCCTTCTCTAGCCAAGATTCAAGTGTGGTTGGAATATCAGCAATATTTAATATTTCTAATGTCGTCAGACCGGGAATACCTAGTGAAAAACGGAGTTCATCTAAATTTTTTTCAATTCCTTGTTCCTTTAATGTTGCTTGTAATGCTGTAAGCCCAATCAACTCAGAATCGATAATCGTCCCATCTAAATCAAAAATAAACGTACTATACATTCTCTTCATCCTCCCATATTTTATCTGTTAAGAATAGGATAAAATATGAAATGGATTTCAGGTCAATAGCTAAATCGATGAACGTTCGATAATTCTATAGGGTATTTCAATTTTTTGTCTAGATTTGTTGATGACAAGATCAAAAGCTTGTTCACCAACCTTAATTAATTGATGATCTACCGAAGAAATCCCCATTCCAATACCTATGGGTTGGTTTTCTTGTCCTAAGATTGCAAAATCATCGGGTACTCTCATATTGATAGATTGAGCATACTGATACATCCCACCAGCCACTTCATCCCCATTTGCATAGATTGCTGTTGGTCTTGTTTTTTGACTTAACAGCTTCTTTCCGGCATTATATCCATCCTTAAAACTAGAACAATCTGATAGGTAAAACTCGGTTTGAAGTTCTCCAAATACTTCTTTATAAGCTGTAATAAGTTGACTTGTACTCATGCTTTCCATTCCTCTAACTGTTGTAAAGGCTACTTTACTATGTCCTTTATCTTTAATGTATTGAAAAGCATCAAGATACGAGGCGTATCTATCTATATAGGAGCATCCTATCTCTGGATGATTCGTATATTCACATGAAACTACTGAACCATAATTAGTATAGGGGATTATCGACTCCCAATTATTTGTTCTAGACGTGATGATTATTCCATCGAGCAATTTATTTTTCAGCATTGAAAGATACTCTATCTCTTTATCTTTATTGTATTTAGTTGGGAGGACAGTAATGGAATAATCCTTCTCAACAGATTGATTAAGCACTCCATGTAACATTTGATCGAAAGCTTGATTGTTGTTATATGGAATGATGACGCCAATCATTCTTGTCTCTCCACGAATTAAATCGATCGCATTTTTATTAGGGGTATAATTCATTTCGTCAATAACTTTCAGAACGATGGCTCTTTTTTCTTCAGATACATATTTATGGTTGTTTAAAACTCTTGATACAGTCGTCACTGACACACCGGCCATCTTAGCTATTTCGTTAATATTTGTCATCTAATCCTTCCCTTACACAGAGACTCAATAAACTACTTCAAGAGTAGTCCGGTCCATAGGCACCGCCCGGATTTTCTATGGATATTTTAACATAAATTTCCCTATTCCTTCTAAAGAAGGTGCCTAACACAATTTCTTCTCAACACAAACGGTGAATTGTGTAGCGAAAAAAAGGACTGATGCTTTGATCAAACATAGGGAGAAAAAAGGAAGCATAATTGAATATATGCACACATATATTTATAAAACATTTTCACTTGAAAGGGGGATCTTTACCTATGGATATTTGCATTTCTTGTGGAAAGGAATTATCAATTATGGAGAGGAACAGAACTGAATGCTGGGAGTGCAGAGAAATCACAGTAGAAGCATATACGGAAGAGGAATAAATAATTCATATACAATGAAAATAAAAGAAACGGCCCTAGTCCTCATAAAAAGGTGCCTGACCCTCAATGAGTTAAAGTCCTAACATAGGGGGAGGTACCTATACTAGATTAATTCATTAAACTTTTCCTGTAACTCCAAAACTTTTTTATAAAAATAACCACAGCGTCTCCTTCCATTTCAAATTTTTCCAGTAATGATTTCACTTCACGTTCACTATAGTAATTTCCTTTCTCCCATCCTCATTGTTTAAACAAAGTGCCTCATTAGGAAATTCATCACTTAAGCTAAATAAATCTTTTAGTACGTTTGAATTAATAGCAATAGATATAATTCATCTTTTTTCATATTTTACCACCCTCCCAGAAATCTTAAATGAGACTGGGTCTAGCGAGCAGTGACAGTCACTGTTCGCTTTTCTTTTGTTGATTTTTTATCGTAATCACAAATACCAAAAACTTTTTCTTTATTAATTGGCGTCTTTTTTATAGAATCCAAAAGGAGGTGCCAAGCGATGAACAAAAAAGATCAAGAAGAATTACTTGCAGAATTCGTATTGGAAAACAAAGAGAAATTTTATCGATTAGCCTATAGTTACGTTAAAAATGAAGAAGATGCTTTAGATATTATTCAAGAGTCAATCCATAAAGCCCTAAAAGGGATTCATACCTTAGAAAATTCTCAAGCGTTAAAAAGTTGGTTTTTTCGCATCGTAGTTAACACATCATTAGATTTATTACGCAAAAAGAAAAAGGAAATGGTAGTGGATGATGATACTATAGAATTTTTTAGCCCCAAAAAGAATGACACTTATGAAAATGTTGATTTAACCAGATTCCTTAATGAATTGCCTGAAAAATATCGAATTGTAATTATTCTTAAATTTTTTGAAGACCTAAAAATTCGTGAAATAGCTGAAGTTCTAAATGAAAAAGAAAACACTATTAAGACTCGTTTATATAAAGGACTTAAAATGCTTCGAATAGAAATGAAAGATATTTCCTATATGGGAGGTTGATATAATGGATAAAAAAATGGAGGCATTAATGAAAGAGTATAATGATATTCCTATCCCTAGTCAGTTAGACTTTGTTGTTAAAAAGGCACTAAAACAAAAGCCTAAGAAGCGCATAATGACAAAAGTGGCTGTCGGACTAGCAGCAGCTGCTGCTATCTTTATTGGAGGAATAAATTCAAGTCAGACATTTGCCATGACTATGGCTGATGTTCCAGTTCTAAAAAATGTGGTGAAAGTATTAACATTTAGAGAATACAAGGTGGATGAGGAAACCTTCCATGCAGATATTAAAGTACCTGCGATTAATAACCTTGATAATAAAGAATTACAATCAACATTAAATCAAAAATATCTAAAAGAAAGTGAAGAACTCTATCAAGACTTTCAGGCTGATATGAAAGATCTAAAAGAAAGTGGCGGCGGACATTTAGGCATAGAGAATGGATACGAAGTAAAAACCGATACTGACCAACTCTTATCCATTGGCCGTTATACGGTAAACACAGTCGGATCGTCATCAACAACGTTCCATTTTGACACGATTGATAAGAAAAATAAGCTGCTTATCACTTTGCCAAGCCTATTTAAAAATGATGCCTATGTGGATTTGATTAGCAATGAAATTAAAAAGCAAATGATTACACAAATGGAACAAGACTCTGACTTAACTTACTGGGTAAAGAATCCAAATAAAGAAGATAATGATCCACTAGACACTTTTGAAAAAATAAAGCCCGATCAAAATTTCTATATTAACGAACATAACAAATTGGTCATTAGTTTTGACAAATACGAAGTAGCTCCTGGTTACATGGGTATTGTTGAATTTGTCATCCCTACGGACGTCCTAAAAGACGCTCTGGTTAGTGATGAGTATATAAAATAGCATCCACTAGGAGAAGACAGTTTGACACTTACCTTTTCCTAGGATAAAAGAAATAAGGATATCCCAAAAGGGTTTGACCCCACGTTCAACACTCAATTTACAGCTGATTATCAAGTGAAGATCAGCTATATATTGTAGGTTGAGGGGTCTGACACTTTTTTCTGGGATATCCTTATTTTGATTTCTTTGAGGCCCCCCTTTGTTCTATTTTATCCACATTAATTAATGGCAGTTTACATAGCAAAGTCTAATTTTTATTGAAAAATCCCCATACAAAAGTAGGTTAAACTTTTTCTTTATGCCGTGCGTCTATTTTTCGTATGCAACAAAGAATACGTATCAAGGAAAGAGACACCCTTTTTTAATGAAGAAAGTTCAGTCTTAACATAAACTTATACAATTTATAACAAAAAAAAAGGTTAACTTATATCGATTCGTACATAGTTTAGATCAGATGGTTCAAAAAACTTTACATCATCCACCAAAAAAATTAACCTTATCTTTGTCTTCTTTACGGTCTATCCCCCATATCTGCCATTTGAGGTGAGGGAATGCTTTGAATTTACTTTAGTCATTAGCATGATCGTTATTTTCATCATTTAAATATGTATTTTTTAATAGAAAGGAAAAATCATCTATGAACTACTTACCTATTTTAAAAAACAGATTTCAAACAAAAAACACTGACTTGGATTTAAGGGTGAAAGACCATGACGACTAACCCTAAAGTGCAAAACAGAAGATACCTAGAAGGATTAGATGGTCTAAGAGGTTTAGCAGTGCTTTCTGTCATTTTCTATCATATTGGATTCCCTTGGGCATCTGGAGGTTTTTTAGGTGTAGTCGTGTTCTTCGTGCTGTCTGGCTACCTTATTACAGATATCATAATGACTGAGTGGGAACAGCGAAGAAGAATTAATTTAAAAAATTTCTGGATTCGCCGTGCTAGACGCTTACTTCCAGCCATGCTCGCAATGTTAGTGATCATAATTGGCTGGGTAAGCTTGTTTCATCATCATCTTTTAGAAAAATTGCAAGCGGATGCTCTAGCTGCTTTACTATATATTAGTAATTGGTGGTACATCTTTCATCACCAATCCTATTTTGATAGCTTTCAATCTCCATCATTATTAACTCATTTTTGGTCATTAGCAGTAGAAGAACAGTATTATCTTTTCTGGCCATTGTTGCTTACATTCGGGTTACGCTTTATCTCTAAACGTTCAATCTTATTTATTACTCTCACCTTAATCGGTATTTCTTCATTAACAATGGCCATATTATATGAACCCGGATCGGATCCAAGTAGAGTCTATTACGGGACTGATACAAGAGCTTTTTCTCTATTAATAGGTTCTGCACTTGCTCTTGTTTGGCCAAGTCAAAAGCTTGCTGCCAAAGTACCATTAGCTTTACGACTTGTCCTTAATTTAATCGGGACAATTGCGCTTGTAGTGATCCTTTTAATGGTTGGACTTACCAATCAATATGACCCTTTCCTATACCGAGGAGGGATGGTTTTATTATCAATTGCTTCTATGTTATTAGTTGCCGTGCTCGTTCATCCAGCTAACAGCATTAGTAGAGTCTTTAATTTTAAACCACTAAGATGGATTGGTGTCCGTTCCTATGGCATCTATTTGTGGCAATATCCCGTCCTTATTTTAACTAGTCCAGCAATAAATACGACAGGAATTTCGATTGGCAGAGTCATATTCCAATTAACATGCATTATTGTATTGGCCTCTTTATCATGGAAATTTATCGAAAATCCAATACGCCGAGAAGGATTGAAAAAAACGTGGAGAAGAATTGCTACGAAGAAATCGGTTCTTAATCGTTTAATTATTAGACGTTGGATTGTCCTTGGGGGAGGTGTGCTAATAATCCTTTTCTCATTTATAGCTATTCACAATGTGACTATTGCAAAAACAGATAAAAAAGAGGAAACGCATGCTGCAATTAAAGAAGATCGTTCTAATAATCAATTAAAAATAGAACAGAAGAAAAAGGAACCTCCTTCCCCTGATGTTCATTCAAAAAAAGAAGAGCTAACAAAACCAGACGGTGAAAATAAACTTACGCAAACAGAACCCTCTGTCGAAAAAAATGAAACGGTGACAGCAATTGGTGATTCCATATTACTTGATGTTGCCCCTTATTTAACTGAATATTTTCCTTCTATAAATATGGATGGAAAAGTAGGCCGTCAAATGTCTCAAGCAGTGAATATAGTTAAAAAAATGAAGCAAGATGGGACATTAGGGGATACTGTAATTATCGAACTAGGCACAAATGGCCCATTTACTAAGAATCAATTAATATCGATGATTGAATTAATTGGAAATGATCGAGAAATTATTTTCATCAATACCCGTGTCCCACGTCCTTGGGAAACTGATGTAAACAATACTCTAAAAGAAGTAACCGAAAAATTCGATAATACCACTCTGGTTAATTGGTATGCCGCCAGTGCAGGGCATAATGAATATTTTTCACCTGATGGTGTCCACTTAAATGTAAAAGGAGCTAAAGCCTACGCAGCTCTAGTGGCAAAGTCGGTTGGAAAATGAACAGTGACTATAAAAATTGAAGATTGGTGGACATTCTGTTTTTGAACCAAGTACATAACACATCAGGAGAGTCTCCTTCTGGGAATTTGCCTTCGGACAAAAGGGACTCAAATTAGAGTAAGGGATTCATTATTCAAGTGAATTACGCCATTATATTCAGGACAAAATTACCATCACAATTTTCTCTTCCACTTACAGCCAGTCACTGTTCGGCTGATTTTTATGTAATAAAAAAAGGAGGTGATTTCAATTCACTTCCTTTTTTCTATCCGTTATTCTTGAAGTTCTAGCACAATCTCGGGGACGCAATCCTTTTTAAGAACAAATTTAAAGGTTTGACTGTCTTTCAACGTTAATTGAATCGCTCCGTTTAGCGGGCCATTCGCTTCAATACAGTCCTTTATATCCTTTCTATGAACACTCATCGCCAATGTGATTTCGGAGTCTAAATGTAACTTATACACAAGAATTCTGTGATTGGTTAAGACGAAAACGATTGGCATGTTATCCTTTGTTAGCCAGGAAATCTCAGGAAATAAATTCATCACCCAATTGGTTGGAGCTGTTCTTCCCCCCGCAATCGTAATGATGTATTCATCGACCTCTAAATCCGACATCACACGCCCCTCGTATTTATTTGTCAAACTCATTCCACTCACCCTTTATTGCCAAAATTAATCATGTTGCACTGCTTCCGTGCCTTGAAACCGCGGAACCTCTTTTCTAATGCCTTATTTATTTGTGGAAAGATGCATACTTTCAGCTAATTGACTCATTTTTTCCAGGGTAAGATCAGGTTGATCCATCATAATTGAATAGCGCATCCCGTTTTCATCCCAGGTTACCATGCGAATTTCTTCCATATAACCCGCATGCTGTCCGCGAATTTTCAAATCCTTCCCTTCTATCTCCATACCCTTTTCCTTCGGTGCAGGAAAAATTGACAAGTTAAAGGTGGATCCTTCAGGTGTCTTATAATAAATCGTTACCTCGGTTCGATTCAATTCTCCCTTTAGGTCTAGCCATTCTACTCTATCCAAATTTGCTGTCTTTTCATCAAAAATAAGAAACGGTTCCCCCAGCGCTTTCTCTGCTTCTGCGACAGTCCCGGTCGTTGGCTGAGAACTATTATCTAGGTTCTCGACTTTTACGTTTTCTGGCAGCTTTAGAGTAAAGGTATCGTTAGCGAATTTAGGAGAGAAGTCCAGCTTTTTGTATTCCGTTTCAGATCGGTTTTCACCTGAATAGGTAATCGACTTCACCACAAACCAAGTTTTTTGATCTACCCAAAATTCCATATCACCTAAAATGGAATTCTTCGATTTAGCTTTTACCTTTAAATGGTATGTATCAAGACCGAGGATCTTTTCCTCTCCCACCACTTCATACGTATGGGTTTTCCCCAATCCCTCAAGCATCTTTGTTACTTGTTCTTTCGGGGTCATCGAGACTGGGACTTCCTCATCTGAAAATGACAAACTCATAGCTGTATCACTTCCTTGTTCGTAAGTAATCAGCTTTTTTCCATCGTTAAATGCAACCGTTTGTTGATTATCTTTTTTAAGATCAGTTGTTATCACTTTTCTTTTTTGGTCATTGCTGACAAATTCTTCAATAATTATATTCTCAGTGACCTCTTTACCCGTGTAGATTTTCATTTCAGCTTTGCCATAATAGGCATCAACTTCCTTGTCAGCTTCTAGTACATTTGAAACAATTTCCTCTGCAGAGGCAGTCAGTTCTCCAGAACATCCTCCTAATAAACCGATAGATAACGTTGTACCAATTAGTAAGTTTTTAATCTTCATTTCTCGTAACCTTCCTTTCATTTAGCCAACAAGCTACTAATGTTCCATATCCTGCTGTTGACCAAAGCTTTATTTTTCCATCATGCGCCTCAACCAGCATTTTTGCTACACTTAGACCGAGACCTGAGCTGCCGCCAGTTCCTCTTGCCCCTTCACCTTGTACAAAAGGTTGAAAAATGCTCGTTTGCATTTCAATCGGAATAGCATTTCCTTGATTTTGAATAATGAGTGGTGTTCCACCCATTCTCCAAGCATTTAGTTCTTGAAAAAATGGCGGGAATACCCAATCCGGAAGAGCCGTATCCGGTGAAATCGCTGCCAGCCAGATTCTTTTCCCTGGATCAGTATGACGGATGGCATTCGCCATCAAATTATCCATTACCCGCATCATCTGTTTGACATTGACATCATAGGTAGACTGAACACATTGAAATACATCCAATCTGATACCCTTTTTTTTACATGGCTGTTCATAGCCCGATAAAAGCATGTCGAAGAATTCCTCACCGTCTACTTCGACCAATTCCGGCTTTTCCTGTACTGATTGCAGTGCTGTATAGACGGCTAAATCATCAAGCATTTGTTTCATATAAGCAAGCTTTTCAAATAAAATCGTCCGGTACTCCTGCTTTTCTTTTTTAGATAACATATTTTCAGTTTGCAATGCTTCTGTATAAGCTTGAATAACGGTTAGCGGTGTTTTTAAATCATGGGATAAGGCCGCAACAATAAACTCCTTTTCCTTTTGCTGAAGAGAAAGCTCATACTGAGTTTGTTCCAACTGTGACCTCATTTGGTGAAAGTGTGTAAGTACCTCACCAATTTCATCCTTTCCTGTTCTAATTTCCATTTGTACAGGCTGACCTTTCGCAAAAGCCGTCATTTGCGACCGTAAATGCTGCAACGGCCGATTAAACTTTCGATTTAAGAGCATGACGACAACGACATAAATGAGGATAAAAAAACCACAAAATAGAATGAAAAGCAACAAAGAACGATGGTTTACTCCCTCGACCCATGTGCTGCGGCCAAACGTAATCTCGTAAATTCCAACAAGCTTTCCCTCTGCAAATACAGGCTTTTTCACAATATAAGTTCGCAGATTTTTCTTTACCTCATTTAAATCTTTGTAAAGATGGTCTACATCACTGGAGCTTGGAATGGAATCCTCAATCGAGGAAAATAACATCGGTCCATCAGAACGAAACAATGATATTTTTACTGTTTCACTTGCAAGCTTCTGAATGGCTTTGTATTTGGTTTTTTGTTGGCTTTGATAGAGTGATGGATCCTTTAGTACGGGTTCTAATTCGATTAATTTCTTATTCACTTCCATAAACTCAATCATATCCTGCTTTTGATCGAAGTGACTGATGGTGACATACAGGAAATAGAGGGCGGCAACCGGCAATAGCATGACAAGAAAGTAACTTATCATTAACCAATATTTAATTTTCATCCTGCTTGCTCACCTATAAAGCGGTAGCCTACACCCCAGACGGTCTGAATAAATTTGGCCGATCGCGTTTCATCCTGCAGTTTAGTACGAAGGCTTTTAATATGAACCGTTACCGTGTTATTTCCATCCATATCGTCCTGCTGCCAAATATGCTCATACAGTTCCGATTTCGTAAACGTTCTAAACGGATTTTTTGCTAACAGATAGAGTAAATCCTCTTCTTTCGATGTAAGCAGCAGCGGCTCTTCATTCAAGTACACGACATTTTTTGAAAAGTCGATAGAAAGTCCGTGCAAAAAGTTAACCATGCTTCCATTATGATCCTTCTTCGTATAGCGGCGATAGCGCCGTAAATGGGAAGCTATTCTTGCACTCAACTCCACCAAACTAAATGGCTTTGTCAAATAATCATCCGCCCCAAGGTCAAGCCCACGGATTTTATTCTCATCCTCATGTCTAGCACTTACGATCAGCAATGGTATATCACTTTCCAAGCGAATCGTTTTGCAAAGCGTAAACCCATCCATTTCTGGAAGCATCAAATCTACTAAAGCAAGGTCATATCGGTCGTGCTTGAAATCCTCCCAGCCTTCTTTACCAGTTGACGCCCATGTCACCCTGTACCCTTCCTTCCTTAGGTGGTCACAGACAATTCGCGCGATTTCTTTGTCATCTTCCACTAGTAAAATAGTTTCTTTCTCACTCATCAGCTATCCCTCTTTCAATTTCCATTATAATCATGACAAACTACCGCTCTAGATTTCTTTATAAACTCTTAATAATTGGTACTTTCTCTACTTTAACTTTCACATTTAATTAGTACCTTCTCGATAAAACTAGCAAACTACAGTTAAATTTTGTTATCTACTTTGTAATTCTATCTAAAAATAAGACATCGCATGAAAAAATTTTTTTCAATTATTAATTGTTTATTCATAATTTGTTCATTTCTAGGGTTTAAGATAATTACATGAAACGGACATGATCTTTTCATAGCCTTTCATCCCCCTTTTAATATATATTTTTTGTCCGGCCTATGGCCGGATATTTTTTTGACCTTCATACTCCACTCGACTTCAGATTAATAGAGAAT
>NZ_JBALPG010000181.1:0-4057 GCF_036965245.1 Neobacillus drentensis | reverse complement strand
ATTAGCATTCAATTAAATACTTTCTTACTTCAATACCTTTTGAAGTGAGGATAGAGGCGCAAAGACCATTAGTAAACAATTTGAGGATAATGAGATCCGATGACGTTTGTGGAAAGGGGAATTTGCCGAAGCTTAAAAGATTCTCATTGTCTTGAAGCTGGTTCTGCTGTTGAACAAGCACAGAACTGTCATATAGGGAACTATATGGAGGGCTATCTCACGCATAGGAACTTGTTTTTATTATGTTTCTACAGCAGCAGCGAACCCCTCGTTGTTGCTTTTTTGCGTCGATTTTAGAATGGCCGCAGCCCCCTCTAATTATAAAAAATGAGATAAAGGGTGAGATTGATGAATTTTGGCCAAGTTTTAACAGCAATGGTTACACCATTTGATCAAAATGGTGAGATTGATTTTAACGCTACAAGAGATTTAGTAAATTATTTAATTGCGAATGGTTCTGATGGATTAGTCATTGCAGGTACAACTGGTGAATCCCCTACCTTAACAACCGAGGAAAAGGCAGCATTATATAAATTTGTTGTAGAGGTAGTTGATGGAAGAGTACCGGTCATCGCAGGAACAGGTTCCAATAACACCAGAGCTTCCATTAGTCTAACAACACTTGCGGAAGAAGCGGGCGTTGATGGGATCATGCTTGTTGTTCCATACTATAACAAACCATCTCAAGAAGGCTTATATCGACACTTTAAAGCAATCGCAGATTCAACCGTCTTGCCAGTCATGCTTTATAATATCCCTGGACGGAGTGTCATCAACATGTCAGTTGATACTATTGTTCGTCTCTCAAAGATTGACAATATCGTCGCGATAAAAGAAGCAAGCGGCAACTTAGATGACATGGCAGAGATTATAAGCCTTACTGCAGATGATTTTACGTTGTATAGTGGTGATGATGGCTTAACATTACCAATTTTAGCGATCGGTGGAGCGGGAGTTGTCTCTGTTGCTTCTCACATCATCGGGAATGAAATGCAGGAAATGATTAATAACTTTAAAAATGGTCATCAAAAGGAGGCAGCTTCAGCACATCGTCATCTGCTCCCGATTATGAAAGCCTTATTTGCTGCACCTAATCCAACCCCTGTAAAAGCAGCATTAAACATGACCGGGTTTAAAGTTGGCAGTGTCCGCTTACCATTGGTACCATTAAACAGTGAAGAAAAATTAGCACTACAAAGAGTTCTTCCAACAAGGAAAGTTGAAACTTTAATTTAATAATTTTACAAAAGGCTGCCTTTCAATTTAGGCGGCCTTAATTATTGGTACAACTCATTGTCTAACTCCAATATCTTTCAAAAAATATAAAAATGATAGCAAAAAAACGTAAATCAGTTGCGGTTACTCGCAACTGATTTACGTTTATTAGTAGTTTGTTATTCCAATAGCTAAAGTGAGTGATCTCCTTTGTTATACTCCCTTGTATGCTTGTCGATAAATCTCAGCCAACTCGATTACTAACGGAAGCTTTGGATTAGCAGTGGTACATTGGTCTTCGAAGGCACGGTCTGCCAAGAAGTCAATTTTGCTTTCGAACTCAGTTTTATCTATATTATTAGATTCTAAGCTCATTGGTATTTCGAGTTCTTTAGCCAATTTAATGGTGGCCTGAACAAGACTTTCTACACCTTCCTCAGTCGTTTTTGCAGGTAAACCTAGTGTTCTTGCAATTTCAGCATAACGTTTGTCTGCTTTGAAATGGTTATACTTTGGAAATGCTGTAAACTTAATCGGTTTTGTTGCATTATAACGAATTACATGCGGCAAGAGAACAGCATTCGCGCGTCCATGTGCGATATGGAATTCTGCGCCTAATTTATGTGCAAGACTATGGTTAATTCCTAAAAAGGCGTTAGCAAAGGCCATACCGGCAATAGTTGAAGCATTATGAACCTTTTCACGTGCTTCTTCATCATTGCCATTTTTGTAAGCTCTTGGCAGGTACTCAAATATCAGCTGAATTGCTTTCATCGCAAGACCGTCAGTAAAGTCATTAGCCATACAGGATACATATGCTTCAATTGCATGTGTCAATACATCCATTCCTGTATCGGCTGTAATATGTTTCGGAACCGTCATAACGAATTGCGGGTCAATAATTGCTACGTCTGGTGTCAATTCATAATCAGCAAGCGGATATTTAATATTTGCTTCTTTATCGGTAATAACAGAGAATGAAGTTACCTCTGACCCCGTTCCTGATGTCGTCGGTATGGCCACGAATTGCGCCCTTTCTCCAAGATGAGGATATTTAACGATTCGTTTTCGAATATCCAGGAATTTTTGTTTTAAGCCAAAGAATTCTGTATCTGGATATTCATAGAACAACCACATACCTTTGGCAGCATCCATCGCAGAACCGCCTCCCAATGCAATGATGACATCCGGCTGGAATTTAGCCATCATTTCTGCACCCTTCATGACAGTTTCAATCGAAGGATCAGGTTCCACTTCTGAAAAGATTTCACAGTGAACATAATCTGGACGCTTCCTTAAATAGTAAAGCACCTTATCCACATAGCCTAATTTCACCATTCCAGGGTCGGTGACAATGAATGCTTTCGAGATTTTCGGCATTTTAGCTAAATACTGGGTAGAATTCTTCTCAAAATAAATTTTAGACGGAACTTTAAACCATTGCATATTAACATTCCTCTTAGCCACTTTTTTAATATTGATTAAATGAATTGCTCCAACGTTAGTTGATACAGAGTTTCCGCCATACGAACCGCAGCCAAGTGTTAAAGAAGGAATATACGCATTATAAATATCACCAATGGCACCTTGTGAGGAAGGAGCATTCACGATGATTCTTCCTGCTTTCATCCTTAGGCCAAATTCTTTAATGACAGTTTGATCATTGGTATGAATCACAGCAGAATGCCCTAAACCACCAAACTCAAGCATTTCTTCAGCTCTTTTAATGCCTTCTTTATGATTGCTAACCTTATAACAGGCTAAGACTGGGCTTAATTTTTCTCTTGATAGCGGATGACCAGGACCGACACCTTTTAATTCCGCGACTAAAATTTTTGTATTTTCCGGAACTGTAACACCTGCCAATGCAGCAATTTTTGAAGCAGCCATCCCAACGATTTTTGGATTTACGGCACAAGACTGTTCATTAATGACTAATGTTTCAACCTTTTCTTTCTCTTCTTCATTTAAAAAATAACAATTGTTCGCGATCATTTCCTTCTTAACATCAGCGTAAATTTCTTTATCGATTATAACAGCTTGTTCAGAGGCACAAATCATCCCGTTATCAAACGTTTTAGATAAAATTAGGTCATTTACCGCTTGGTGGAGATTGGCTGTTTTTTCAATATAACAAGGGACATTCCCTGGTCCAACTCCAAGGGCAGGTTTACCTGAGCTGTACGCGGATTTAACCATGCCAGCTCCGCCAGTAGCAAGAATCATCGATATTTTCATGTGGTTCATCAGTGCTTGTGTAGCCTCTAGTGATGGTGTTTCAATCCATTGAATACAATTCTCCGGTGCTCCCGCCTTAATTGCCGCATCTCTTAAAACTCTCGCCGCTTCACTGCTGGATTTCTGTGCTGATGGATGAAAGGCGAAAATGATTGGATTTCTCGTCTTTATGGAAATAAGTGCTTTAAACATCGTAGTGGAAGTTGGGTTTGTGACTGGTGTAACCCCTGCTACCACACCTACCGGTTCAGCAATTTCAATAATTCCTTCATGGACGTTTTCATTTATGATTCCAACGGTTTTATCATATTTAATGTTATGATAGACATACTCTGTCGCAAACATGTTTTTGATTATTTTATCTTCATAAACTCCTCTTCCAGTTTCTTCAACGGCAAGTTTTGCAAGGGGCATATGCTGATCAAGCCCAGCTAAAGCCATTTGCTTTACAATTTCATCTATCATCTCTTGGTCAAAGCTCCGGAATTCCTCCAATGCTTTAAGACCGTTCTCAACCAAAGTATCAATCATTTTTGTAACAGATTGCTTTTCTTTTACCATTTTTTCTACCACTGCCATGACAGTCCCTCCAATTGTTTAAATG
>NZ_JBALPG010000180.1:4543-4950 GCF_036965245.1 Neobacillus drentensis | reverse complement strand
CCCATTAAAAAGGAATTTACAATATTAAAAGATTTTCAATCTAAACCAGATGGTCTTCTTGTTTAGTAACTAATCAGAATTTGGGAATTTAGATGTTATTCGAATTGATAATTTTGGAAACTGGAAACACCAGAGTATGAAAAATAAACGGAAGAATAACTGATTAATATATACAGGTTGATTTGAACCAGAAAAATTTACTATTTATAGATAAAGAACCTATTTTTGGGTTAAATTTCACGCTCTTATTCTTGTTTTCATAATATAGCATAGTATTTTAATTAAATAAATAAGGAGAGATATTTTTGCCACATCAATTTTATCCTATGGGACCTCCTGGTTACCCTATGTTCCATGTAGCTCCTCATATTCCTGTCTCTTGCCCTGCACCTGGATCTTATTCTGTA
>NZ_JBALPG010000180.1:0-4475 GCF_036965245.1 Neobacillus drentensis | reverse complement strand
TGGACCTGGATCTTATTCTCAACCTGGCTTTTATCCTGCACCTGGATCATATTCTCAACCAGTTCCTTTATTACACGGTCCCCCTACTGACAGTTGGACCCATGATCATCAATGGAATCCAGTTTGAGAAGTATTATAAAAAGTATGCTAGAGGTAAAGGTGTGATTCTTTCAAAAGAAATTCTCATTTAATTTCTTAGGATTTCGATATACTGAAGCTGGGTTCTGTAAAGAAAGGAAATCTCCATATCACTAAGATACGGCATTTTCTCAGTATTCTACTGGGGGAAGGCCGTTAAATATTTCTTGGAATCGGATGAAATTAATAATAAATATTTTCATCAACAGTTTAATAGCTCCATCAAAATAATTCGGAAACTTGGGGCCAAATAACGTTGCCGATCTTAAATATTTATTATATCCAAATAGTTGATAAATACACATTTTCCCCATTACTAGCACAAGGTGTTCTTAACAGAATATATTAATGTTGAGTTTAACTTTAATCTAAAGGTGAGATAATAATGAATCCAGCTCAGTATTATTCTGGTCCACCAATTGCTTACCCAATTCAACCGCCAAATGTTTACCTTGGTTTGCCACCTGGTACTTATCCTGTTCAATATCAACCCAGACCAACAAACTCTTATCTTCCATGGCCACAGTGGACGTGGGACATTTGGAATGACTTATCTTGGTGGCGTTGACCAGCCTAGGAATATATTTATCTTTTAACATGATCGAAGTCAATCGTTAAAAAAAGCAGCTTCATAATGGAGCAGCTTTTTTTATCTGTATCAATCTTACAGGAAGAACTAATTTATCTGTTATATGTTTATCATTTTATCGTTCATATAAGAAATTTTTCGACTTATTTTGCATTTAAACCGAAGAAAGAAAATTTTCTTAACCAATAGAATAAGCAGATTGAGCTTTTAATAAATTTTTACCGTATTCCCACTCCAATTCATCTTTTGACATATTATCGTATTTCTTTCTTAACACTTCTTTTTGATTGTTGTTAACTTGTTTGTAATATTTAAAATTAGAAAACTTATAATCACTCAGTTTAGGAATTTTGATCCCAATAGGTCGATAAACTTGAATAAAGATTTCTTGTGTTTTAACAAAGGTTTTTAATAATTCACCCCAAACCTCTGAATCTATGCTACATTCAATGGCCTGAAGCGCAAACTCTGCGAATAAAAAGTCAGAGGCCGAATCCGGTTGTAGGTTTCCAGGGTATTTATTACCTTGGATTTCTCCGTTATCAAATAATTCAAAACATGTT
Source organism: Neobacillus drentensis (assembly GCF_036965245.1). Taxonomy (GTDB): domain Bacteria; phylum Bacillota; class Bacilli; order Bacillales; family Cytobacillaceae; genus Neobacillus; species Neobacillus drentensis_G. The sequence goes on along the minus strand of NZ_JBALPG010000180.1, from coordinate 3,185 downwards.
TGTATTTTCTTGTTGTCTAAGTGACCTTTTTCGTCTAAAAAAAATTCATTATATAGTTGTAATTGCAGGTTTGAAAGATAATTTACATCACTAGAAACCATACTGGGCATATCATTTTTATTAGGGATTTTCCCCTCCATTGCAAATAATACTCGTTTCTTAACACGATTCATAAGAACTTGTTCAGCATTTCTTACTACTTGTATTCGCTTTTCCCGTTCTTCTATTGGTATTTGGTTGTCCTGTGAGATAAACATTGGATGAAATCGACGATCGTATTCTTCAAAGAAACGTTGAAAACGTATAATAAATAAATCAATGGCTTTAATCTTATTCCGAATTATAAACCCGCCTATAAAATTTTCATCAATATTTGTCACGAAAAAGCTTAGAATTTGAGAATTTTGAAATTCAAGTGTTATCCAGCTGTTTATTTGTTGATATGACACAAATTGTTGAGCATTTTGGGGCACACTATATGAATACATACTTGATAAAGGTGGATAATAAAAAGTTCTGTATGAACCTCGAGACAAATATCCCCCGATAAAATTTTGATTCAAATATGTAACAAAAAACTTAAAAAAGTCCCCGTTTGACAAACCTAATTCAATCCATCTATTTGTAAAATATTGAAGATTGGCTGAGTCGACACTTTGTATTGATAAATCATTTGTCAAATCTATCCTTCCTCCTCAATTCGACTTGAAACTTTCTATGCTCTGGGCACTAATCAGCTAGAGCCATGAGAAAATCCTAGCCAATTAGCGTGTCAACCTGAATTCCCTGATCATACACAATCTGGAAGTATTTATCACAACATTAAGTAACCAGGTTGAAGTGAAGTGCCTCCGAATCCGTTAAACTCCTGTTTAATGTAATAGCTGAATTTAATGAAATGCTAAACGTTCTGTAAGTATTAAAATAGAAATTACGTAATACTGTATTGGAAACCTTTCTTATTGAGAGACTGGCACCATCATAGCTTCTCTAGCCACTGTCATCTCTTACAAGCTGTCATACCGTCGAATCCAAGTGAGGGCAAACCCATATTTAATTTTTGCGTTTTTGGTACTTATTCAGTATATGATGTTAAAGTTACAAAACATTGTTTAACAAACGGAACCCCGCTAGAATTCAGGGACATTATCCATGTTTTAGGATAGTGGCCCTTTACCATTTTTATAAGAAAATATTAATTTTCCCCTATCATTCTGGTATTGGAAACTATGAAGTGATTACAGTGCCCGGTCTTTGAAAAAATCGAGGTCAGTGGGCACTATGGGGTGTCAGTGTTCCCTCTCCCTGAATAAATCGTGGTCAGTGAGCGGAGTGTTCAGTGATCTCGCTACCTCATGAAATTACGGCCATTAGGCACTATGGAATGCTCAGAGTGTCCGCTCCCTGATCATTTCGTGGTCAATGGGCACCCTTATGCTTATACCGGCCCAATTCTTGCTATTTCTACGAAATGACTTTGCCTCCCTTAAGTATTGAAATGTAATGAGTCAACACTATTTAATAAAAAGTATGACGGGTCTTTACCATTTATGTACAAGCGATGCATAGGTTTAGTCATCGATACATACAATATCATCCTGTTTAAATGTAAGTGTTAATTTTCCTAGAATAATGACCACTCCTTAATACAATGTCTTACTCGTTGGTTCTCTTTTCATTTGTATATTTTATAACCTGCCTTTGATATAGACTAATAGGGAACAGTAATAAAATAGCGATTATCAGTGCTACGATAATTCCTAAAGATATTTCTGGTTTATCTATAAACTGCAATGCAATGATAAATATACAGAGAGCAAATAATGTCAGCCATGAGTTACGAATAGTCTTAGCATAGTATATTTTATCCTCAAGGTCTGTATGAAGTTCAAAAGGTTTCCCGTCAGCTTTTTTCTCCACAATCAACAATTCTTTATTGAAAGTACCTCCCATATTGGTTGCTACACGTCCTCCCTTTTCAGCCCAAGGGCGAACACGAATTTTTCCAACAGAGTAATTTAAATTGATATTCTTGTAAAACACTTTATATCCTAATCCCTCTAAAAAACTTTTATAGTCTTCTGAATTTGACTTAGATTTTGAGGCAACAAAGTCTATTTTATATACATATGAATTTGGCTGGCATTTTTCAAATTCATATAAGAGCTTTTCAACACGAATCAACTTATAACTGTTACTAGCCATTTTGTTAAGCCATTTTTCTTGTGTATCTAATAAAGCTCCAAAATAACGATATTTTCTCATGTTATTTCCCTCCAATGATTTTTTCAGCAAACATTGATAAATCTTTAATCCTCATACATTCTTGCTTTGCAATTTCTTTTCCCTGTTCAGTAATGAGGAATTTCTTTCTTCTCTTATCAGAAATATCAGTAATTTTTATCCACCCCTTTTTTTCTAAAGAATTTAATGCTCCATATAAACTGCCTGCACCGAGTATAAGCCGACCATTTGTTGCTTGTTCTATAAACTGCATAATTGCATATCCATGCCTTTCTTCATACAAAGATAGAAGAATAAAGAATGTAACTTCTGTTAATGCTCCGCTTTTTGCATTGTCTCTGATAATACCACTTCCTTATTACGTTTTCTGTAATAATTATATCACTAACCGTAATAATATACACATAGAAAAAAGCACTCCATATGAAGTGCCTATCTATCATACCTATTCATTTTTACAAGCGAATTGCCTGTTACTGTCTATAAGCCGTTATTTTCAATATTTTTTCATACATCCATATGACAGTCTATCTTTCGCTAGCTTGTGTAATTTGTAGGTTCGCTTGCTCTTTTATCTCATGACCAAACTACTGAACCATTGGCACAAGCTTCTCTATGACAGCAGTGGCCTTACCAATGAAAGATTCGTTATCAACATTGGTTTTTTCCAGCTGATCAAGGAGATTCTTGTAAAGCTGTCTGTTAGACACCACCATGTCTTCAAAATGCTTTTGGTTCGCAGCTACCAACCCTATACAATTACTGCCAGCCACCTCCCAATTTCCGGATGGCGCCTGGCGCTTGCATTAGAAACATTCATTAGAACCTGTCTTAATTAAACTTCATTTTATACTTCGCCTGAAATGATTCTGCCGGTTTAAGATTATTGATTCCAAATTTCTTTTTCAAGTTCCCAGTTGTATTGTATGTATCAGCAATAC
>NZ_JBALPG010000179.1:0-4366 GCF_036965245.1 Neobacillus drentensis | reverse complement strand
AGAAAACTCGCCGATTGGCGAGCCCCTAAGGGCGAAGACAGAGGCGTAGTTGCACTTATGAGTTAGGAAAGTATAAATTTGAAAAATTTATACTTTCCTATTAGCCAATATAAAACCCTCATATACTATACGCTATGAGGGTTCTTTCTATTTTGACTCTATAATATTAATCATCTCTTCTGCATCTGGAAAAATACCTGTATCAAGTTTTGAATAGATCTTTTCCCCATTGACGGTCAATTCGAATGCACCGCCTGAACTAGGAATAAGTTCTAGCTTTTGAATGTTTCGATTAAAATGGTTAAACAATTTTTCCGCGAACCTCGCGGCTTTTGGTGAGTAGTTTCATTGCATGCAAAATTCGATCACCACATGATAAGTCTTCATAAAAACCTCCTAAAACAATTTTTAAAACATTCAGATTGTATAAATATTTTAACCTATCCCCTTTTATTTCGCAATTATTCATCATGATTAGTGCGGATAATAAATGAAAGAGTTATACTAATAAAATGGAGGTGGACATGTTGAGTGAACAAGAAAAAATTCGCCTGACTTCTTTATCAACAAAAGCTGGTTGAGGCTGTAAAATTGGTCCAGAGGACCTGGCGCAAGTTTTGCGTCTTTTACCAAAACAAGAACCTGTTCCCGAATTATTAGTGGGACTTGATACATCTGATGATGCCGGAGTATATCGTTTAACCGACTCCATCGCATTGATTCAAACCGTTGACTATTTCACCCCAATAGTAGATGACCCCTATATGTTTGGTCAAATCACAGCTGCAAATGCATTAAGTGATGTTTACGCAATGGGCGGAGAACCGAAAACCGTATTAAATATTGTCGGCTACCCGATAAAAAAGCTCGGTGCTGAGATGCTTTCCGAAATCCTTCGTGGTGCGGCTGATAAAGTAAAGGAAGCCGGAGCAATAACGGTTGGCGGTCATTCAATTGATGATCAAGAACCAAAGTTTGGTCTATCGGTTACAGGCATCGTTCATCCTGACAAGGTATGGAAAAATGTTGGCGCAAAACCTGGTGATGTTCTTGTATTGACAAAACCGATTGGTGTGGGAATCATTACTACTGGGATAAAAAGAAGTGCAGTAACCCCTTTACAGGAACAATTGGTAACCGAAACGATGGCTATGCTCAATAAGACAGCTGCAGAAGTGTTAATGAATTATCAGCCGCATTCTGTTACGGATGTAACCGGGTTTGGATTACTTGGCCATGGCAGTGAAATGGCGCGTGGTAGTGATGTGAGTTTTGAAATTTCATTTAGTCAAGTTCCCATTCTTGAGGGAGCAGTTGAATTAGCAAGAGATGGTGTGGTTCCGGGAGGATCTAAGTCCAATCATAAATGGTTAAGTGATGACGTCGTTTACGAAGGTATTATTCCTGAAGAACAGCTCGTCCTTTGTGATGCCATTACCTCTGGTGGCCTTCTTGTTTCAATGGGGGAAGAGTATGCTGCTGAGTATGTCGACAAGCTCAAATCTAAGGGATTAACTCAAGCTTCAATTATTGGCAGGGTGACTGAGAAAAAGGATAAACTTATTTACGTTAAGCGATAACAGCGAGGCCTTCGTGAGCTTCGCTGTTTATTTTTTTACCATGAACAGCCATAAACCGAAAAAAATGAGCCAATGTCGGATAAAAAAGCCAAAACCTATTGAAAATGAAAAAAATCCCCAAAAATGAGACATTGTTCCTTTTATGAAAAAATCCTGAACCATTTTGGCTCAGGATTCAGGCATTTATAGTTTTTGACGTAGCTTTTCAAGCATATCCTTCGTCATTCTGTCTAAATCATACTCGAATTTAAAGCCCCATTCCTCTTTTGCAGCTGAAGCATCTATCGAATTCGGCCAGCTGTCGGCAATTTTTTGACGGACTGGATCCACAGCATATGAAATCGTAAAGCCAGGAATATACTTAGCAATACTTGCAGCAATTTCTTCGGGTTCAAAGCTCATTGCAGTGACATTAAAGGAATTGCGATGAATCAATTTTGAGGCATCTGCTTCCATTAAATCAATGATCGCATGTAAGGCATCCGGCATGTACATCATGTCCATGTAAGTGCCCTTATCGATATAGGATGTATATTTGCCGTTTTTAACAGCTTCATAATAGATTTCAACGGCATAATCTGTTGTCCCACCGCCAGGGAGTGCGACGTAGGAGATTAATCCTGGGAAACGCAATCCACGGGTATCGACACCAAATTTATGGTTGTAATAATCAGCAAGCAGTTCACCCGCAACCTTATTTACACCATACATTGTAGTAGGACGCATAATCGTATCCTGTGGGGTAAGATCCTTTGGTGTAGATGGACCAAAGGCCCCAATCGAGCTAGGTGTGAAAAATTGGGCATTTAGTTCTCTAGCTGTTTCCAGAGCATTCATTAACCCGCCCATGTTTAAATTCCAAGCAAATACTGGCTTTGCTTCTGCTGTAGCCGATAATAGTGCGGCCAAATGCATTACTGTATCAACTTGGTACTTTTTAGCAGTCTCAACCATTTTGTTTAAATCGGTAACATCTACAGTTTCAAAAGGACCACTTTGGGCTGCTTCACTGTCATTCTTTTTGATATCTGTAGCAATAACGTTATCCGCACCATAAATATCTCTTAGCTTTAAGGTTAATTCTGATCCAATTTGTCCTAATGCACCTGTGATTAAAATTCGCTTCATCGTTGTTTCTCCGTCCTCTTCAGTTATGCTGAATAAATCTGTTTTCCTTATAAATATCTCACCCATTTGCCATAGGTGCCATCCGCTTTACCCTTTAATTACGCCCATTTCCTTGCCGACTTTTTCATAAATTGCAATGGCTTGATCGAGCATTTCTTTTGTATGGGCAGCTGTTGGCATATTTCGGACACGGCCGGTCCCTTTTGGAACAGTTGGGAACACAATAGATTTCGCATATACCCCTTCTTCATTTAGGCGTTTACTAAATTGCTGCGTGACTGTTTCATCGCCAATAATACATGGAGTAATTGGGGTTTCACTGTTCCCTATATTAAAGCCTAATTCTTTTAAGCCTTTTTTCAAGTAGTTGCCATTTTCCCATAGCTTTTTGTTAAGTTCAGTACTTTCCATTAATATTTCTATGGACTTCTTACTTGCAGCCACATCTGCAGGAGTTAATGAAGTCGAGAATAGGAATGGACGGCTACGGACCTTTAACCAATCAATTAGGTTTTTCTTACCAGCGACATAGCCGCCGACCACACCAATTGCCTTTGATAAAGTGCCGATTTGGAAATCAATTTTATCAGAAAGTCCGAAATGCTTGACTGTCCCGGCACCATCACCAAGGACGCCAGAACCATGGGCATCGTCAACATATGTTATGAGATCGAATTCCTCTGCAATCTTGACGATTTCTGGTAATAATGCCACATCGCCATCCATAGAAAATACACCATCAGTAATAACCATAATTTTATTATAGAGTCCTGACTCTTTTGCCTCTTTTGCTTTCGTACGTAAATCTTCCATATCAGAGTGATTGACACGAATAATTTTAGCTTTGGATAATCGGCAGCCATCAATTATTGAGGCATGGTTTAATTCATCAGATAAAATAGCGTCATTTTTGTCCATTACGGCAGAAATAGCCGCCATGTTACAGTTAAAACCGGATTGATAAGCGATTGCTGCCTCGGTATGTTTGAATTCAGCTAATTTTTCTTCTAATTCGACATGAAGCTTTAGTGTCCCGTTGATTGTCCGAACTGCTCCAGCTCCAACACCATATTTCTCAATCGCATCAGCCGCTGCTTTTTTAAGACGTTCATCTGTAGCTAAGCCTAAATAGTTATTAGAAGAAAGATTGACAAGTTCTTTGCCATTAATAGTAATGACAGGTCCATTTGGGCTTTCTAACGGGTCAATGACATTGTACAAACCTTTTCCTTTTAAATCTTCTAGATTTTCATTTAAAAATTGCTCTAATGTGTTACTGGACACATTTCATTCCCCCTTAGTCTATTAATAATAAAAAAATACAATTGTCCATCTGGAGAGGACGTGTCGATTCTTATTAAGCTGTGGTATGTATAGATTTCTATAGTATACTTTATCATATTTTTTTACTTTTGTTCACTACTAGTGGACAAATATTTTTAAATCTCTTTTAGTGTACCCATGTTAATTTTAGTATATTTCAATATTTAAATTTCTAACAATCCGAAAAAACATTTTTAAAGCATGTATCTTTCCGCTATAATACTCCTTGTACCTTTTCACAAGCTAGTTAGAAAGGATGTCAAAATTGTCAATTTTATCCTCTGCATTATATGCCATCATTTTAGGTGGGTTGTATATTTATATCTTTATTTTTT
>NZ_JBALPG010000178.1:0-4454 GCF_036965245.1 Neobacillus drentensis | reverse complement strand
ATTTTATTCGTTTCTTTCAGTGTCTTTAACTGGTTTTCGATGGAACTTTTATGATCTTCTAATAGTTTTAATCGATTAATTGCTGTATGTTCTCCTTCAGTATACAAGAAGGCATACTCTTTGATTTTTGTGATCGGCATTTGCGTCTCTTTTAATTTTAAAACAAATTTTAGCCATTGAAGATGCGATTCAGTATATTTTCTTTCTCCATGTTCATTCCGATCTGGAAGAATGATATTCTCTTTTTCATAGTAACGTAATGTATGTGTGCTAACTCCTACTAGTTGTGCCACTTCGCCAATTGTATACATAAAACCCTCCATTTTTAACCAATGTTAATCAAGTGTAAAAAATAGGTTTGACTTAGAGTTTACTCTAACCACTATAATAAATCCGTAAAAGTTAACAATCAATTTTTGTTAGTATAACAAAATATTAGGAGGCAATAAAATGAAAAAATATACAGTTATTACAGGTGCAAGTTCTGGTATTGGTTATGAAACAGCTCTTGTTTTTGCTGCTCGTGGTAAAAATTTAGTCATTGTGGCACGTAGAACTGAGGAGCTTGAAAAACTAAAATCAGAGATTGTGAAAGTAAATGCAGAATTAGATGTCGTTATAAAAACAGTTGATTTATCAAATACGAAAAATGCTTATACATTATATGAAGATTTAAAGGGATATGAAATTGAAACGTGGATTAATAACGCAGGATTTGGTAATTTTGCATCAGTTGGAGATCAAAATTTAACTAAAATTGAGACAATGCTTAATTTAAATATCGAGGCTTTAACTATTTTAACTTCTCTTTATGTGCGTGACTATTCAACAGTAGAAGGAACACAATTAATTAACGTTTCATCAGGTGGGGGTTATACGATTATTGGAAATGCAATCACATACTGTGCATCTAAATTCTATGTAAGTGCCTTTACTGAAGGGCTTGCACATGAATTAAAAGAAAAAGGTGCAAGCATGCAAGCAAAAGTATTAGCTCCTGCTGCAACTGAAACCGAATTTGCAAAAGTATCGAATGATTTAGAAGAAAATGTTAAGTATGAAGGACTTCTTCCTAAATACCATACAGCCAAAGAAATGGCTGGATTTATGCTTGATCTTTACGATAGCGAAAAAGTAGTTGGAATTGTAGATGGTTTTACTTATGAATTTCAATTAAAAGATCCAATTTATCCTTATGCAGTAAGAATGAGAAGCTAATAAGGTTGATTTATCATCGTTATTCAAAAATTTCTGGATTATTATCTTTATAATTTTACGTATATATAAAAGTTCTTTTGTATTATCTTATCAAAAAGAGGTTCTTCTATTAGGAGAACCTTTCATATATTTGTTCAACGGGTGCAAGAGTTAATGATGGAGATCGCTGCGGCGATCTTTTTGCTTCTTGTACTAAAGGGGCAGATTAGTTGAACAATCTTCAATAGCTTGTATTCAACAATCGGGCCATTTAATGGAGTACAGGGTAGGAATATTTTGTGGGGAAGTCGAAGTTGTTTTATCGAATAGCAACTACGGTATCGAATTTTTGAAACTATTTGAACATGATGGCATTCACGAAATAAGGTTCGCGAATATTCCAATAGTAGAGGGTTTACGAAGTGTTGTTCGTTAACAAGATGTTATATGACATACCCGAAAACCCAATTTCACATTTTCCTATACTGTGACAAGGTGTTTTTTGTTTGGAAGGAATTTGTAACTTTTTAATAGATTAATTATGAAGATGATCAGATAATAAATTTTTACACATAAGGAGATAAGACTATGGCAAAAAACAAATTACTAAGAATGGACAATGTCGGCATAGTTGTAGAATCCCTTGATGACGCAATCTCTTTCTTCGAGGAGATTGGCTTGAACCTCGAAGGGCGAGCCACTGTCGAAGGTGAATGGGCTGGTCGCGTAACCGGATTGGGTTCTCAGTGCGTAGAGATTGCTATGATGGTTACCCCAGATGGCCACAGCCGACTTGAACTTTCCCGATTTCTCACCCCACCTACTATATCAGATCACCGGACTGCTCCTGTAAACGCCCTCGGTTATCTACGCGTCATGTTCACCGTTGAAGACATTGACGAAATGGTATCCAGACTCGCTAAGTATGGTGCTCAGCTCGTTGGCGAAGTGGTTCAGTACGAGGACTCGTATCGGCTCTGCTACATTCGTGGAATCGAAGGACTTCTAATCGGTTTGGCGGAACAACTCGGTAACAAATAAGTAAGTGACGTTTATAAAAAGCCTTTACTGAAATATAGATTACTGAAGTAAAAATATTTGAAGAAAATTCTTATTCAATAAAAGGGCGCGTTATTTAGGAACGCGTCTTTTTTATTTAGGGGCATATTCTTAAATAACACTATGTGGTAGAATTTAGACATTTGTGTAAAAACGGAGATTGTGAAGAGATGTACTTAAACTATAGGGGCAGGTTAGTTGAACAATCGTCATTAGCTTTTTTACAACAATCGGGCCAGATTGTTGTAAAAATGGTTGTTAAAAACATGCATTTAACCAGCATTAATTTGCTGGTTTTTTATTTTTCAAAAAGTACCTTGCTATGTTAAGTAATAATGCTTATAATAACAATGTACTTAATATTATTAAGTAATTGATTGGGAGTGTATGTCATTGAACAAAGAGCTGTTAAAAGGAAACATTGATCTTCTAATTCTTTCTGTAGTGAAGGAAAAAGAGAGTAGTTATGGATATGAAATTTCAAAAAAAATTAAAGATAAAACAGAAGGGAAATTTGAAATTCAAGAGGCTACCCTATACATTTCACTAAAAAGATTAGAAAAGCAGGGCGCGCTATCATCTTCTTGGGGGAATGAAAGTCATGGCGGAAGGCGCAAATACTATGCTATTACAGATGAAGGTATTCAATTATTGAATAATCTTATAAGCGATTGGAAAAAAGTCACTGAAATAGTGAAACGATTTATATAAGGGAGGACAAATTATGAGTCAACTTATAAGAAAAGTATTTAGTCTCGGAGATATAAAATACAGCTGGATATTAATACAATCTGCTGTTCTTTTTGGAATATCAAACTATACAGATCGACTCTTTTCAAATGATCCAATATGGGTACATGCTGGTTATTGGATTTCATTTGTGATTGCGGTACTGTGGGGCACACTAAATTATATTAGTCATATTCGTATGAACAGTTTGTACAAGAAACAAGATGATATTAGTTTGTATGTAAATCAATTAGCCATGAGTGAAGAGGATAAACTGGAATTACAAATTTATTTAGAAGATTATGTACAAGATTTAATAAAGCAGGGTAACACGGAAGCAGACGCTACAAGGGCAGCAATTAATCAATTTAAGATCCAAGAATTTTTATCATTATCTAAAAATACACTGCTTTTCAATTTGCATGCTCATTATTATTTAATAGGCTGGACAATCATATTCATTATTGTTTCAATTCTAGTCTGGTTATTGGAATTTTCAATTATTCCCTATCAATCATTTACGACCACGATTGTTATTACTTTAATTGTATATGCCACCGGCTTATTTGGAATGTTTTTCCTTTATAAGGTTATTGATGCGGCGATTTATCAGAAGTTTAAAGAGTTATTTTAATTTTAATTAATTAGGTGAAGGAGAGAATAAAATGGAAAGTTGGATTACAAGTATAATGGAGCAATTTGGATATATAGGTATTTTCCTATTAATTACGCTAGAGAATTTATTCCCTCCGATTCCATCAGAAGTTATCTTAACTTTTGGAGGATTTATGACTACTCATACATCCCTAAGTATTTTTGGTGTGGTTGTAGCTTCAACAATTGGATCAGTGGCAGGAGCAATCGTTCTATATGGTATTGGATTGCTTATTGATATAAAGAGAATAGAAAAAATTGTTGAGAAGTGGGGGCATATTCTTAGATTATCAAAAAAGGATGTTCATAAAGCGAATGAATGGTTTTCTAAATATGGTGTGTGGACAGTATTCTTTTGCCGTTTTATCCCATTAATTAGAAGTTTAATCTCCTTACCAGCTGGAATGGCACATATGAATTTTGGAACATTTCTAGTATTAACAACTTTAGGAACGTTAATTTGGAATGTTGTTCTCATTAATATAGGTGCTGCAGTTGGAGGATCATGGGAAACAATTGTGGGTTATATGGATATATATTCAAATTTGACTTATGTAGTGTTGGCATTACTATTTATGGTGTTTATTGTTTTATTTATTAGAAAAAGAATGATATTAAATAAATAAATATTCTCTAATGTAATGGAGAATTTTCTCCCATAATTCAACATAAGCTATCTTCAGCAATAGGGCGCTTTTCTTTGGTAAGAAGGCGTCTTTTTGATATGCCCCTACACATTAAGGGATTAGATTTTGTTAAGGTAAAAAAGATTGTGATGATTTTCACTTAAACTATCGGGTGCTTATGTTAATGAT
>NZ_JBALPG010000177.1:21721-22665 GCF_036965245.1 Neobacillus drentensis | reverse complement strand
ACTTTCTTCATTCATTCTTATCTCGGGATGCACCGATATTAAAAATATAGAAAAAATAAACTTTGCAACAGCATTAGGATTTGATTTTAAGGATGGTAAATATCACGGATATTTACAATTAGTAGATTTTGGTAATATCGCGAAATCAGAAACCGGAGTTAAAGAACCACCGAAAGTGTATGTTGCAGTAGGGGAAGGCAGTTCCATTAACGAGGCACTTACTAAAATCATTAACACCTCTCAAACCAATATTTTTTTTGGACATGTTACCACCATTGTTCTTAGTGAAACAGTCATTAAAAAGGGATTTTATGATATTTATGATGCATTATCGAGAAATCATGAATTTACATTAAGCCCATGGATATATGGGACAAAGGATCCGATAGAAAAAATCTTTTCTGTACACGGTTTTTTTAATAAAACTTCCTTAGATACAATTTTACACAGGCCTTTAGAAAATTTTAAACAAGTTTCTACCATTAAACCTAAACAGCTATATCAGTTTGCACGTGAGGTATTTGAACCAAATTATACTACCTATTTACCTTCTCTCACCGTTAACGAACAACAATGGAAAAAGAACAAAAAAAATGAACCAAAACTAGCTTATGAAGGTGCATTTTTTATGCAAAATCAACATTATAAAGGATTCTATATGTTAAATGAACTTGAGGGTTTACGTTGGGTTATAAAAGGTACAAAACGTGTAAACATATTTATTCCAAATAAAGGGAATCAAACAATTTCCGTTATTATATATCCTAAAGTAAAATATAAAGATAACAGAACCTCCCTGGGCATAATAATTCGAGGTAAAGGTTTTATCGTTGGTCGAAAAACTAACCAAATGAGACATGTAGATGATGTTGAGAAAAGTGTCAGCAGCTATATAAAAAAAGAAGTAGAAGCATTATATAAATTAGGAGTTGAAAAAGAAACAG
>NZ_JBALPG010000177.1:0-21671 GCF_036965245.1 Neobacillus drentensis | reverse complement strand
AAAAATTGGAGGAACCTTTTTAAAAATGGTGGTGCTCCCGTAAAGCCAGATATTCTTAAAGATATTGACGTGAAAATCAAAATAAAGCACTCTGATTCCAATAATAATCAAAAATTAGATATTAAAGACATCAAATAAAGCTCTATTGCAGAGCTTTTTTTCTTAGCTCTATATGTCCGATTACGATAAGCCAATTATGAATAATTCAATTTGGGCTTCTCTACTTCCCCTCTTTTTTATTTGTTTTCTTAATAAAAAACAAATACATTTCATACTATTCATAATAATAACAACAATTATTTACACGTTATTTACAGCAAATCAATACTTGTTGTTTATCATTAATTCATGTAAGAGGGGATTTGTATGAAAATGTTATATCTTTTGAGAGGAGTAATAACAATGAAAAACGATAAATTGAACCATGAAGTAGAAAAATCTTTGCACGATAATCTTTTTAATAAAGGGATGGATCGACGGACTTTTTTGGAAAGGACAACTAAAATTGCTGGAGCTGCTTTAGGATTAACTCTAGTAAACTCGTTAAATGGTTTACCTGTGAGTGCAGCATCCAGCTCTTCTGTTGTTCATTCACTTGGTAATGAACCAGATTTAATTTTTCCGGTAATAAGTGATGTACATATTAATTACAATAGTGATGAAACTTTGAAAAAGTTTGTTACTACTTTAGAACAGTTAAATAAAGTTGCTCCTAAGCAAGATGCTTTTGTGGTTGTTGGAGATTTAACGGATTATGGAATTGCATCAGAATATGATAAGTTTATGGCTGCTTATAGTGTGAGAAAACAGCCTCAAGCGGTTTCTATGTTTGCGATCGGAAACCATGACTATTGGAATGGCTTATCGGTAGCAAATGCTCAAAAACGTTTCCTAGAGAAAACGGGGATGGAATCCATTTATTCTCATAAGATAATCAAAGGTTATCATTTTATCATTCTTTATACTGAAGATGGTAGAACAGAGGGGACCTTCTCAGTAAAACAAATTGAATGGTTAGGTGAGCAGTTAAGGCTAGCAAATGCTGATGATCCGAAAAAACCGATTTTTGTCTTCCACCATCAGCCTATTAAAGGGACCATTTATGGAAGTGAATGGGGCTTCTCTCAAAATAGAGATCTTTTTTACGATACTTTGAAAGAATATCCGCAAGTAATCTCTTTTTCTGGTCATACCCACTATCCGTTAGATGATCCTAGAATCATACACCAAAAAGATTTTACTTCTATTGGGACCTCAACGGGTGCCTATTTGTGGCTTGATAGTGGAAGAATCCAAGGGGAAGTGCCTGAAGGAGCCGGTTTCCTTAATCAAGCACTGATTGTAGAGGTTCATAATAACAAAGTAATCATTAAACGCCGTGATATTCATAACGATGACTGGACAGGTGAACCATTCGAAATCAGCTATCCTGCAAATAAGCATAATTTTAAATACACAGAAGATAGAGACAAAAAGGCACCTTTCTTTACAAATGATGCGATGCTTTCCATTGTTAATGAAAAAACGACTGCTACCGGTTTAACCATAATGTTTACTCAAGCTAAAGACAATCTTCTTGTACATGACTATAAAGTGGTAGCAAGAAATGTAGAAACAAATGAAGTAGCTAAAGAATTCCTTGCTTTCTCAGAGTTTTATAAAGATCCTGTACCAAATCCATTAACATTGCAAATTGACGAATTGAAGCCAAACACAACATACGAGATTGAAGTGCACGCTCTTGATGCATACGAAAATGTAAGTAATAGCTCTTTAAAAGTATTAGGGAAAACGCTGGACGGTGTAGTAAAAGATGTAACAATTAGCTTATCCAAAAATGTTTTAAAGGGAGTAGAAGATACGGTAGAAGTTACGGTAGAAAATGCTAGAATTCCAAAAAGTGATTGGATAGGTTTATATGAAATAAATGATAAGCCAGGACCAATTGCGGCAATATGGTGGATGTACACTCAAGTAACAGATAGAACCTGTAAGTTTACTTACAATCCAAAGAATAATATGTACCCAGGAAGATATAAGGAAGGTTCTACGTATAAATTAGTTTATTTCTATGGCAGCGGTTATGATGCTGTTGCATCAACCACATTCACTGTTGGTAGTAAATAAAACTAGAAATGAATGAAGATTGGCTGTAGATAAAAATAGAATCATTTATTAAGGAGGAGACACCATGTTTCAAAATATCGGCGTACCAGGATTAATATTAATTCTTATCATTGCTTTAATCGTATTCGGCCCATCTAAGTTACCTGAAATTGGACGTGCTTTCGGTAACACACTTAGAGAATTTAAACACTCTGCAAAGGATTTAATGTCAGACGAAAAAGAAGAAAAGGAGAAAGCTAAGTAAATTAAACGGAGATGTAAGTAGTAAGCTTACATCTTCTTATTTTTTTCAGAAAGGAGAAACTGTATGCCTCTTCAAAATATGCTTTTGACAGAGCACCTCGAGGAACTTAGGAAACGGATTATCTATACTTTGATTGCTTTCATCATTTTTTTAGTTGGATCATTCATCTATGTGCAGGATATTTACAAATGGCTTATTCGTGATCTTAACCATAAATTGGCTGTATTAGGGCCAAGTGAAATTCTTTGGGTATACTTTATGATTTCAGGTGTGATCGCGATTGCTCTTACCATTCCAATTGCCGCTTATCAAATATGGAGATTTGTCAAACCAGCACTTTCTGAAAAAGAACAAAAAACAACGATTTCATACATTCCCGGATTGTTTATCCTTTTTATCTCTGGTTTGTCTTTCGGTTATTTCGTTGTATATCCAACAGTTCTAAAATTTTTATTGTCATTGTCTGAAGGGCAATTTGAAACGATATTTACATCTGAAAAGTATTTCAAATTCATGATTAATTTGACACTACCATTTGGATTTTTGTTCGAAATTCCGCTAGTGGTCATGTTCCTAACTTCTATTGGGATCATTAATCCTATGATTCTTTCAAAAGCGCGGAAGATATCGTACTTTTTAATCGTCCTTACATCTGTTTTGATTACACCGCCTGATTTCATATCAGATATATTAGTGACAGTACCTCTTGTAGTTTTATACGAAATTAGTATTAACTTATCAAAAGTTATCTATAGAAAGAGACTAAAGAAGCAATCGGATGACGAAATGAAAATAGAGAAAGTGTCTTAATAAAAATCGACTACTTTTGTCGTCTCAACAGGTTAAAACCGCGCTTGGACAGTAAATCCAAGCGCGGTTTTTCAATATATTATGCATGTAAGAACTTAACACATACTTGTTCAGGTACTATTACATCAGACTGTTAAAGTGTTAATTTCCCCGATGATTCATCTCTCCCTCGATATTAAATATGTTTTATTAGTGCTGGAAATACTAAACATCATTTCTTTTGTTGATAAAAATTCACCGTAGCTTCAGCCATCAAAAGAATCTTATCATGTAGTTCTTTAGGCTCAATCACCTTAATTTGATCAGCAAATCCCAATACGTATCTCTTTGCCTCGTCTTCTGTATCAAAAGAAAGCTTAACAGGTATCCATCCATCCTGATTTTTATTTTCAACCTCTACACGTTGAACAAATCGGTCGGTGAATTGTAACCTTGGTAGAATAGACGGTGCAACCTCTACCCACACTTCATATTTTGGCAAGTTCTCTAAAAAGGCTTCTGTTGAAGATCTCCAGTATTGGGGAAGATCAAAGTCTTTTGGTCTTTCAAATGTTTCACTAATTGGCTCCGCAGATTTAATCCGTGAGACCCTGTAATTTCGGATTTCATCATTATCTTTGAAAGCAATAAAGTACCAGCGACTCCCCTTGGCCACCAGTCCTAGTGGCTTTACAACAACTTCATTCGTTTTTCCGTCTGCACGTTGATATTCGATTTTTAATTTATTTTCTTTCCATATGGCATTTTTGAGGACTTCAAAGGCCGCCATTTTTTCCTTTCGCATTCGCCACGTACTCGTGTCAACATGAATGCGATTCCAAAAGTCTTTGGCATTTTCACGATAAGTTGACGGAAGCGATGCGATAAGCTTATTCCTTGCTTCTTCAGAAGTCCGGCTTAAACCAAGATCATCAAGCAATTGTTCAGAAGGAGAAACAAATAAGGTGCGTATTTCAGATTCCTTTAAACCCGTTAAATTTGTCCGATAACCCTCCAATAACGACCACCCACCGTTTTTTCCACGCTCTGCAAAAACAGGGATACCGGTGCTGCTTAAGGCTTCCATATCTCGATAGATGGTTCGCTCAGAAACTTCCAATCGTTCCGATAATTCTTTAGCTGTCATTTGGCCTTGTGATTGTAATAACAAAAGAATAGATATTAGCCGATCTCCTCTCATCACACTCACCTTTTTTATTGATTTATTATATCTATTTAAAGAAATATGACAAAGGATGTCAAGAATACTCTGTTATGATAAAGACATCTTACACTATGAAAGGAATGAGAAACATGAAATCATTAAATGGAAAGGTAGCTCTTGTAACTGGAGGAAGCAGGGGCGCTGGTCGCGGTATTGCCGTTGAATTAGGAAAAGCTGGAGCAACAGTTTATGTCACGGGACGTAGTACCAAAGGGAATTCCACAAATGATTGGCCTGGAACTATTGATGATACAGTTTCACAAATTGAAGCTTCTGGCGGAAAAGGAATAGCGGTTCGTTGTGATCATACGAACGATTCAGAAACGGAATCAGTAATCACCCAAATTCGTAAGGAACAAGGAAAATTAGATATTCTTGTCAATAATGTGTGGGGAGCGCATGATCTTGGAATCGAAGCCAAACCTTTTTGGGAATTGCCATTAAAAAATTGGGATACGATGTTCACTGCCGGTGTGCGTGCCCAGTTAGCAACAAATCACTTCGCCATTCCATTACTTCGTGAGAATAAGCAAGGCCTCATCGTACACACCACTTTTTGGGATGAAGACAAATACACTGGACATTTTTATTACGATTTAGCTAAGAATTCATTAATTCGTATGGCTTATGGGCTGTCAATTGAATTAAAACAAGACAATATTGCCGTTCTTGCTGTTTCACCCGGTTTTATGAGAACAGAGCTTGTGTTAAAGGACTATAATGTAAAGGAAGAACATTGGCAGGAATCCGAAGAATTAAACAGAACTGAAACACCTTATTATATTGGACGTGGAATAAAAGCATTGGCTAGTGATCCCAATATAATTGAAAAGAGCGGGCAGGTGCTCAGAGTCGGCGATTTAGCCAAAGAATATCTGTTCACCGATATAGATGGCCGATACATTCCTCCTTTTAAAATATAGAGTTCGATCTTCAATCAGATAAGTATCTTTAATGGTATTGTTCATCCCGTAAGGATATAGAAAAACACACATTAGATTACATTTATTGTAATGGATAATGTGTGTTTTTTTAATAACTTGATTGTCACTTAACAAATCCGCTGTAACTTTCAAACAAAGTTTGACCAAAATTGCTTCACAAACCCATATTTTACGATAAGTAATAAGAATCCATTTTGAAAAAAACTAATCAAACTTGTTAAATTTTATCCCTCGGTAAATCTAATATTTATTTGATTACTACCTTGCGATACCATTTTGCTGCAGCTTCGACTTCTTGGGCAGTTAATTGATGACCTCTTTCCTCCCAATGAAGTTCCACATTAGCATTCGCTTTTTCTAATAACGATTGTAGTTCAGCTGATTCCATTGGTGAACAGATAGGATCATTCGTTCCAGCTGCAATAAACACAGACTTTCCTGATAGATCTGGAAGATCAATCCCTTTTCTTGGTACCATTGGATGATGAAGAATCGCACCCTTTAATGCATTTTGATAATGAAATAATAAACTCGCTGCTATATTAGCTCCATTTGAATATCCAATTGCAAAAATATTATCTCGATTGAAATCATACTTTTCTGCTGCTTCATCAAGAAACTCATTTAATTCTTTCGTTCGAAAAATAAGATCTTCTTCATCAAAAACTCCTTCAGCTAACCTTCTGAAGAATCGAGGCATTCCATTTTCTAATACATTCCCACGTACGCTCAAAATGTTTGCTTCATCATCAATTCTTCCCGCAAGAGGTAACAGGTCTAATTCATTCCCACCAGTTCCGTGAAGCAATAGTAATGTTGGTTTTGTTGAATCTTTTCCCTTGTTAAATATATGTTTCATCAATTATCTCCCTCCAGAACGTGAACCTCCACAGGAGGCAAGGTTTCTTCTAATTCTTCTCGTTTTGACTCTAACCATGATGGTAACATGAGTTTTTTTCCAAGTTTTGCAAGTGGTTCATCAACCGAAAAACCTGGTGGATCTGTCGCTATTTCAAAGAGGATTCCCCCTACTTCATGAAAATAAAGAGCTTTGAAGTAGTTTCGGTCAAGAATCTCAGTTGGATAATACCCTTTTTCTAGAAGAAGTGATCTCCACCTTTGATGATCCTCTTCATCCTTCGCTCTCCATGCTATATGGTGAACCGTTCCGGCTCCCATCAGCCCTCGGACTGAAGGATTTAAGTGAATATCAATGATGTTTCCAACATTTCCTTCAGATTTAAATCTTAGAAATTCATTTTCTTGACCAATGCAATCTAACCCTAAAATATTTTCTAAAACATCCGTTGTCTTATGTGGCTGTGCCGAAAACAGAACTGCACCGCCAAAACCTTTAATCGCATTTTCTGCTTGAACTCCCCCAAAGTTCCAAGTATTCATTGAACCTTCATCACGTTCAATCAGTTCTAGTTGAAGTCCGTCTGGATCGATTAATTTCAAATACGTTTCACCAAAGCGTATAGATGGAGTAAATTCAATCCCAAATTTTCGTAATCGATTCTCCCAAAATTGAACCGAGCCCTTCGGTATAATAAAACTTGTCACTCCTACCTGACCGGTTCCAATTCGACCTTTTAGCTGTTTAGCCCATGGAAAAAATGTTATAACAGTACCTGGTTGACCAGTTTCATTTCCAAAATAAAGATGGTACACTTCCGGACGATCAAAATTAATCGTTTTTTTAACAAGTCGTAACCCAAGCACGCCTGCATAAAAGTTTATATTTCGTTGAGCATCGTTTACCATAGCTGAGATATGATGGATTCCTGCAGTTTTTTGCATTTTATTCTCTCCATTTCATCAATGGGATTTTATAAGAAACTATTTAGGTCTTTCGATTTCAAAAACCTCACCAATTTTGGCGTAATTATTTCCAGCCAATCGACTTACGGCAGCTAAGCCCCTTGGATCAATTCTTCCATTTTCATAAATCTCATTTTTAATATGAAATTGTACAACTTTTCCTATAATAAAATCACACCCTGTTGTATCCAAGCTTCCTAATTCCAAGGAATGCTCTAATGAACATTCCATACGAATTTTCGCTTCCTTTACACCTGGTACAGAAATCTTTACACTTTCAACTGGAGTTAAGTTAGCTAACTCAATCTCACTTTGTTCAGGAGCAAGGCTTGCAGCTGTTTTATTTATTTTTTCAACATTTTCTTCGTCAACGATATGGACCACAAATTGTTTGGACTCGATGATGTTTCTCGCTGTATCCTTTTGTTTCCCTGATAAACGTTGGATAGATAATGAAATCATCGGGGGATTGGATGATACGATATTAAAATAACTAAATGGCGCACCATTCAAAACGCCATCTTTCGAAATCGTTGTGACGAAAGCAATTGGTCTTGGGATAATGCTTCCTATTAGAAATTTATAATTTTCTCTTTCGGTATTTTCGGTTGGGTCGATTGAAAGCAATGAAATCATTCCTTTCTTCTTATCAATCTAATTTTCTTACTTCAAATGGCAGTAACCCTCGTTCTATCTGCCCTCTAACTTGTTCATATTGCTTCGGCAGCATCAATTTTTCTCCCATTGTCGCAACGGACTCATCATGAGCGAATCCTGGAGGATCAGTGGCAATTTCAAAAAGGATTTCCCCATGTTCTCTGAAGTAAATAGCATTAAAATAATTTCTATCCTGTACAGGGGTTACTCCGTATCCGTTACGCTCAACAAGCCGTTTCCAATCTTGTTGATCTTCGTCATCAATTGCCCGCCATGCAATATGGTGTACTGTTCCTACACCCATTTGCCCGCGCCCAATAGGAGTTAATTTAAGATCAATAACATTTCCAATATCCGCAGTAGAACGATAACGAGTGAAATCTCCTTCTTTACCCACTAATTCAAGTCCCATTACTTTTTCTAACAATTCAGCTGTTTTGTTAGGCTGGGTCGATAATAACGTTGCCCCGCCAAAGCCTTTTATAGCAACATCCGGTGTTACATCTCCGAAAGTCCATGTATTGACTTCTCCTTCTTCTCTTTCCACAATTTCCAAGTGAAGTCCATGCGGATCATCAAATTCCAAATACTGTTCTCCAAAGCGTTCCATTTTAGTAAAAGGAACATTGAATTTTTCTAGTCTTTTTTCCCAAAATTCAATAGCACCTTTTGGAACAACGTAAGAAGTGACACCTACTTGACCGCCTCCAATGATTCCTTGACGAGCTCCAGTCCATGGAAAGAATGTAATAATTGTTCCTGGCTTTCCACCTTCATTACCGAAATAGAGGTGATAGGTACCTGGATCATCAAAATTAACAGTTTGTTTGACTAAACGCAAACCCAATACTCCTGCATAAAAATCCACGTTTTCTTGCGGATGACCGACAATTGCTGTGATATGGTGAATCCCCATTGTTTTCTTACTCATTTTTAACAACCCCTTTTTCATGTAAAATCCAATTATATAAAGATCCTTGATACCTTATTTTGTTCCTACTTATAAAATTAAAGTCTTATTGAGTTTGTTTCAATTAAAGATTCCCTAATTTGAGATATTTTAGAATAAAAATGTATCTAGAGCATATTGACCAGGACCAATTAAAGCTATGCCTATTGCAACTGCAAGCAAAGTTAGGTTATATTCATATCCATTAGATGTTGCCCATATTCCATTTGGAGCATGCACCTTAATGATAGCCATTACCATGGTTCCTGCAATCATAATTCCTGCGAGTGGGGTTAAAAGTCCTAAAGCAAACAAGACTCCCCCAATAAGTTCTGCTAATCCTGCGAAAAGAGCCATGGTTACACCTGGTTTCATACCAATGGATTCAAACCAACCTCCTGTACCTTTTAAACCATAACCACCAAACCACCCAAACAATTTTTGAGCACCATGACCCACAAATAGCAAACCAATTACCAAACGAATTATTAATAAACCAATATTTATCATCATAAAATCCTCCTAAAATGTTTTTATCTCGAATTCGAGATATTATTTTAAAAAAAATGCAAGTTTAAACTTTATTACTTACTTTTTTCAAAAGATCCACTAAAGTCTCTGCCTCATCAGAAATTAAGGAATCAAACATATCATCAACTAACTCATGATATTTTGGCATGATTTCCTCCATCAATGTATTTCCTTTATCAGTTAATGTCACATGTATAACTCTTCGGTCATCTGGACAGGCATTTCGACATAATAAACCTCTTTGTTCTAGCTTATCTATTACATAGGTCATTGAACCGCTTGAGATTAATATGCAATTTCCAATTTGTTGAATCGTTTGTTTCCCTTTTTGGTAAAGGACCTCTAAAACAGAAAATTCCGTAATACTTAGGCTGCTTTTTGTCATTTCTTCCTTTATTCGCTCATGAATTGCTTTGGATGTTTGCATTAATACCAGAAAGGGCAAATTCGTGCATTTTCTCTCCATAGATCTCACCTCCAAAATCTTGAATTAAAATATCTTGAATATGAGATAATGATAATACTTATATATTTTTTTGTCAATAACCTTTTTTATTTTAGTATTTCATTTTTCTATAATTTCTCCATTTTAGATGATTTAAAATTAATAAAGGTTAGTTCTTTCTCCAAAGATTTCAATAAAAACCATTAGAATGGAAGAATCAGCTTGATTGATAGTAACCACTATGACGTATTCATGTCATGTTCTAATAAAATTGGCGTCTCTGCAAATTGTAGAAATGCCTCCTACTCGTTAGTCGCACAAAGAAAAGGTGCTCTAATGAATGATAAAGAAAACTCGCCGATTGGCGAGCCCCTAAGGGCGAAGACAGAGGCGAAGTTGCACTTATGCGTTAGGAAAGTATAAATTTGAAAAATTTATACTTTCCTACTAGCCAAAAAAGAAAGGCCCGTCCCATAATCAAAACTCAATTTGAGACAGCCCCTTCATAAATTATTTTACAAGTTCTAATTTTACAGGAATATTTTGATCTACTTTTTCACCTTTAGCAACTTTTATTGCTGTTTCAATTGCGGTTTTACCAATCTCAGCTGGTTTTTGAGCAATTGTACCCGCCATTTGACCATCTTTTACTGCTTTAACAGCATCATCTGTTGCATCGAAGCCTACGACTACAATATCTTTCAGCCCCGCAGCTTGAATTGCCTTAAGAGCACCAAGTGCCATTTCATCGTTATGAGCAAACACACCGACAATGTCTTTGTTTCCTTGTAAAATATTTTCCATAACGCTTAGACCTTTTGCACGATCGAAATCTGCTGGCTGTTTAGCAACCACTTTTACATCTGTTGCTTTATCAATCACATTGTGGAACCCTTTACCGCGGTCACGTGCTGCTGAAGATCCTGGGATCCCTTCGAGTTCAACAATTTTTCCCTTTTTACCGATTTTTTCAAGTAGGAACTCTGCTGCCATTTGGCCTCCAGCAACGTTATCTGAAGCAACGTGAGAAACGACCTTGCCGCCTTCAGCAGAACGGTCAACTGTTATAACAGGAATATTGGCATTATTGGCAGATTCAATAGCAGGTGTAACGGCTGCTGAATCAGTTGGGTTTACTAAAATAACATCAACCTTTTTTTGAATTAAATCTTCAATACCAGATGCTTGTTTTGCAGGGTCATCTTGCGCATCAACTGAAATAAGTTTAATTTTATTCTCTTTCGCAGCTTTTTCAGCCCCTTCTTTTAACGTTACAAAGAAAGGATTGTTTAACGTTGATATAGATAGACCTACTGTAATCTCTTTGTTTCCATCCTTCTTTGATTCAGCCTTTTGTTCACCTGGTGCTTTTGTTGAACAACCTGCCAATAGCGACAAACTAAGTACTCCGACGGCTAAGCTTTTAAATAAAGTTGACTTCATGTTGATCTTTCCTCCCTATTTATATAAATGGTATTGCTTACTTAGATTTTTTTCGGTCTAAAAGGACAGCTAGTAGAATAACAGAACCTTTGACCACTTGTTGATAAAAAGAAGATACCTCTAACAAATTCAATCCGTTGTTTAGGACACCGATAATCATTGCCCCAATTAGAGTACCGAAGATCCAGCCTCTACCACCAGAAAGACTTGTTCCACCTAAAACTACTGCTGCGATAGCATCAAGCTCATATCCAACGCCAGCATTTGCTTGTGCTGAATTTAAACGTGATGTTAGTATGATTCCTGCTAAAGCAGCCAGCAACCCACTAATTGTGTAAATCATTATTTTGATTTTATCCACTTTAATACCGGACAAAATAGAGGCTTCTTCATTTCCGCCAATTGCATAAACGCGACGTCCAAAAGCTGTTTTCTTAAGGATGAAATACAAGATTGCAAAAACGATAATCATCCAAATAACTGGAATTGGAATAAAGAAAAAGTAACCTGCTCCAAGTAAAGAAAATGTTTCGGATCCAAATCCTGTGATCGGTCTACCTTCTGTATACACAAGCGTTAATCCACGAAATATTGTCATAGTTGCTAAGGTTGCAATGAACGGCGCAACTTTACCTTTTGAAATTATAATCCCGTTAACAGCGCCCATTGCTGCCCCTAGTAAAAGTCCAATCACAATAGCTAGAAATGGATCCATTCCCCCAGTCATTAATCCAGCTGTTAAAGCTCCAGATAATGCAAGTATTGATCCTACTGATAAATCAATTCCACCTGTTAAAATAACAAACGTCATTCCAAAAGCAATAAGTGCGTTAATTGACACTTGTCGAAGCACATTTAAGATATTATTCATGGTTAAGAAGTCACTATTCATTACTGATAAAATGACCGTAATAATGATTAGTCCAATTACCGGACCCATCTGTTGTAAATTAATTGAGCGTTTTGACGTTAGCACGTTAATTCCCTCCCGTTGCAGCATGCATGATTGTTTCTTGTGTTGCCTCTTGACGTGTTAGTTCTGTGACGAGTTTTCCTTCATGCATGACAAGAATTCTGTCGCTCATTCCTAAGATTTCGGGTAACTCAGACGAAATCATTAAGATGGTAACGCCTTCATTTGTAAGTTCATTCATAATTTCATAGATCTCTTTTTTTGCCCCAATATCGACTCCACGAGTCGGTTCATCAAGGATGAGTAATTTCGGTTTAATTCCTAGCCATTTACCAAACACAACTTTTTGCTGATTCCCACCACTAAGTGATTTGACGCTTAAAGATGGACTGCTCGTTTTGATCCGTAATTTCTGAATCATTTCCTTAACAAGTTTGTTTTCTTTTTGCTTAGAAATAACTCCTTTTGAGGCAATATCATTAAGGTTTGGAAGTGCAATGTTTTCCTTTACACTTAAATCAAGAACAAGCCCTTCTCCCTTACGATCTTCTGTCACATAACCAATACCGTGCTTAATGGCATCCATTGGTCGTTTAATTACTACTTCTTTTCCATCTAGATACACTTTTCCACTTTGCTTAGTTACCCCAAACAAGGCCTTAACAATCTCGGTCCGTCCGGCACCCATTAGCCCAGCCACACCTACGATTTCACCTTTTTTCGCTGAAAAAGAAATATCCTTAATTCGTTTTCCATCACTTAATCCTTCGACACGAAAACGTTCTACATCTTCATATGGAATACGTTCTGGATACCGTTCACCGAGCTCGCGTCCAACCATCATTTGAACGACTTTATCTAAATCCAAATTCTTCACTTCTTCGGTTCCGACATATGTTCCATCACGTAGTACTGTAATGCGATCACACATTGCAAATATTTCTTCCATACGGTGAGATATATAGACAATTGAAACACCTTGCGCTTTTAATTCATTCATAATGTCAAACAAATGCTCAATTTCCCGATCCGTCAAAGCGGCAGTAGGCTCGTCCATTATTAGAACCTTAGCATTAATGGATAGAGCACGTGCAATCTCAATCATTTGCTGTTGACCAATGGAAAGATTTTTAACCTCTTCTCGAGGGTCTATGTCTAATCCTAATTGTTTCAAGTACTGTTTTGTTTTTTCGTTCATTTCAGCTGTTCTTAAGATGCCTGATTTTCCATAACAAAGATCGCGTCCAAGGAACATATTTTCCATAACAGATAAGGAAGGAATGACATTTAATTCTTGATGAATAATAGCAATCCCATGTTTTTCCGCATCCTTCGGACTTTTAAATGAAAATTCATGTCCATCAACTCGGATGATTCCTTCATCTTTATCATATATACCAAGTAAATTTTTCATTAAAGTAGATTTTCCAGCACCATTCTCACCCATTAGAGCGTGAATTTCACCTAGTTTTAAAGAAAAATCGACCTTTTTTAGTACTGGGACACCGTTGAACGACTTAGAAATATTGTTCATTTCAATAACATTCATCATAAAGCATCCTTTTTTCATAGATTTTTATTGTAGCTTTACATAATCATTGACAAAACAGTGACTTGGGATCAATATGACAACTTCCAAAATTGAGCAATTTTTGTCACTATCCCAAAGTAAAGCCTATTCACACTGAAATTTAAAAGACAACACCTGACTTTAAAATAATATTCGCATAAGGAGTGGCTTCTCCAGTCCGAATAATTGCTTTCGCATTGCACGTTATACTCTTAAATTCTTTATGTGACACATATTCAATCACTATATTTGGGAAACGTTCTTTTATCTGTGCTTCTATTTTTTTGTTATAAGAGCTAATTTCTTCAGCAATTACGATAGATTCCACTTGCATTTCTTCTAATACAGTATCCAGCGTTTCGATAAATGACGGGACACCAAGCTTTAGAGCAAGATCAATTCGCTTCACTTGTTCAGGAATTGGAAGTCCACAGTCACCAATGACGATAGAATCTGTATGCCCAAGCTTCGCAAGTACGGATGAAATTTCTGAGTTAATAACACCGATTTTTTTCATCGTCCTGTCTCCTCTAATTTCGTCTTCCATTTATCAACATCTTTAGCAGTTGGCATCCCACCTTGTGCACCAAATTTCGTGACCGAAATAGCACTAGCCATCGCTGCATAAGTCATTGCTTCCTTCACACTGTTACCTTTAGCAATTTGAACCGCGAAGGCAGCATTAAACGTATCTCCAGCCCCGGTTGTATCAACCGCTTCAACCTTAAAAGCTTGCTGATGATAGAGTTCTAGATTATGATCAACAAAATAAGCACCATTTGACCCTTTTGTCATCACGACCTTCCCGGGAAGCTGTGACATCATTTCGTTAAAACTGCTCTCGACTACAGGCTGTCCTGTAATTAATATAGCAAGCTCGTATTCATTAGGTGTTAAATACGTAATTTTATCTACTAGTTCTTTCGGTAATATTTGTGCAGGGGCAGGGTTTACAATTACAGGTATTTTATACTTATTAGCGATATTTACCGCTTCTGTGACTGCATCAAGTGGTATCTCAAGCTGTAGTAAAACAATATCAGCTTGTTTAATTGCTTCCTCTGCTTTTGCAACGACTTCCCGTGTTACAGCAAAGTTAGCACCTGGAACGACAATAATTGAATTGTCTCCCTCTTGAACATTAATGGATGCAATTCCAGTTGAACAGTGTGGTACCGGTTCCACATAACTTGTATTGACACCTTCATTTCTTAAGGTGGCAATTAGCTCCGTTCCAAAAGCATCATTTCCAACACAACCTACCATCTTTACATCTGCACCTAATCTAGCACATGCAACTGCTTGATTTGCCCCTTTTCCACCTGGTAAAGTAGAGAAGGATTGTCCAAACACTGTTTCACCAAGCTTAGGAATTGCTGCCGTTTTCACAACTAAATCCATATTCATACTTCCGATGACCGTTACTTTTGGTCCATTCATGTTGATAACCTCCTCGTCGTTCTACGTTCAACCAACTGGGCATCTAGTTTATGATGAGTAGATTCGAGCGGTACTTCTTCAATCAATTTCACTAATATTCTTGCTGCAATTGCACCCATATCATAAATTGGCTGTGCAATCGTTGTTAATTCAGGATAAATCATTTCACCTAAAGCAATACCATCAAATCCGATAACAGATATATCATCTGGAACACGCAAGCCATGCATTTGAATCGCTTTAAGGGCACCAATAGCCATTAAATCGTTCCCTGCAAAAATCCCATCAATACTTGAATCTCTTTCTAGTAATTCAAAGGTTACTTTTGTTGCTTTTTTTATATCATAATCAGCAGCAACGATTAAATTTCCATCAAAGCATCCCTTAGCTTTTAACACGTCTATGTATCCATCTCGTCTTTCGCGAGCATTTCTAATTGTTTCAGGTCCTTGAAGATGGGCAATGTGTTTACAACCAGTTGATAATAAAAACTCTGTTGCTAGTTTTGCTCCTTCATAGTTTCCGCCTTCAACAGATGGAATCTTTTCACTAGTGACATGACGGTCAAGTGTAACAATTGGAATTTGTGAGAAAAGTTCTTGATCAATGACAAAATTACTTGTAGAAATGATGATTCCATCAATATATTTTTGTTTTAAAATATCAATGTACTCTTGTTCTTTTTCTACACTACCGTCTGAGTTGCACAACACAACCGTGTAACCATAAATCTGCATAACATCTTCGATCGCTCGAGCAAGCTCTGGAAAAAACGGATTCGTAATATCGGGTAAAATTAGTCCAATTGTATTTGTTTTTTTATTATTTAAACTTCTAGCGACAATACTCGGAGTATAATTTAATTCCTTAATGGCCTTTAACACTTTTTTTTCTGTTTCTATGTGAACATAACCGCGCTGGTTCAAAACTCGTGAAACAGTCGCAACAGACACACCAGCTAGCTTCGCCACACTTCTAATTGTTGCCATGCCACTAAACCATCCCTTATAAAATATCAACTGTAATCGGTTACACATATTTCAATATTGTTCTTAACATTCTTATGAAACCTCATATGTAACCGGTTACACATATCATAATATTATTTTTTTTATATGTCAAAGCATTTTTTTAGAGGGCTGTTGAATCTTCAACTCTTGCACCTTTTAGTTTAAATACAATATTTCATATTCTTGCTTTCTATGATGGGGTAGCGCCAGGAAAATATACAGCGTTAAATATAAAAAGCCCAACTCCTCTTAATTAAATAGAGAAATTAGGCTCTTTTTCGTTATTCCATTAAAGCGCGCGATTGTTGAATAGCCATCGATACTTTCTTGTCAGCAACCTTCGAATGATGTATGGAGCTCTCGTTTCAGTTAGTGTAGTCACACTACAAACGATGCTAACACCTGACATATTTGCGTTTGAAACCAATCCTCCCTTTATCTTTTTCCTTTTGGATATTTTCGGAAGCAAGCAAAATACTGCTTTTTTTCTTTTCCCGCCTGATTTCAACTGGTCCTACTGCCTTTGCAGTTTCAACCGCCTTATCATGGAGCGGTAAATAGGAAATCCCGACTGTATAAATAAAATTATTCATAGCGGATTTTGTTCGATCAGGAGAATCGTAAATCGTATTTTCTACTTGATCAAGCATACTGGCAATCTTGCTTGCACTAAATTCGCTGTCCGGGCGATTACCCAAAAGCCAGCAGTAACAGCTCCAGCCTGCCGACATTCTAAGTTCTTCCCCGCTTGCGATCCATTTATCGGCAACAGCTTGCGCAATATTGGTTTCAGCCAAAGTGACAGCAACCACATAATCAGACAGCATATAAAAATACGCCGCATCAATCCAACGTTCAAAATCCGCCTCCGTCATTGTCATTGGATCCGCAATGATGCCGGCAAAATACATGGCATCATAGTTCCCGGTGGCGTAAAGCTGCTCGGCTAAAGGCTGATTTTTTTTGATTTTCTTTGCGAGTGGCTTCATTGCACCTGTAGCCACCCCAAAAAGCGGCTCGTGTGCACCATTGCTTAAGTAAGTCTTTTTAATTCGTTCCTTGCTGAGCGATTCCAGTTCCTGCATAACTATTTCGAAATCCATCGTTTTGCACTTCCTTCCTTTATAAACATATACATTTCATTGTAACCATTTAGTTTATATTCATTATCGTAACTATTATATAGAACGTACATTCGCAATATACCACATATTGCATGTTTATGGAAGTTCCACATTAAAATAAGCTGCCAAAATGACAGCTACGATCTTAAACTCTTGTACCGTTAGCTTAAGTATATTTCTTCACAAATTAATAACCTTGGTCGCTTGTAATTTCAACGCCATTAGGATCTACAATAGGTGATGAAACGAGGCTTTTTATTACTGCTTGTTTGATTGTAACTACATCTCCAACTTCTGAGCTAATATTATATGAAGAATTACCGAACAAAGCAAAAAGATCGCTTTCTAATCCTGCCTTTTTTGTTGCCAATTTTAATTCTTGGATTTTTACCTGGTGATTCAAGGAGTCTACTACGTCTTCATTGGATTGAAGCTCAATTCTAAAATTATATGGTGTTACAATAAAGGTTCTTCGTTCTCCTTTATCAACTTTCCAATTGAGTTTATTCGCATTTTCACATATCTTTATTTGTTCTTTTTCAGAAACAAAGAAACCAATATGGTCAAACATTATCTTTTTTCCGTATCCAAAAGTGATATTTATAGTTCCTTTCCTTGCTTCAATAATACGAAAAAGGATATTTTTGTCCCGAAAGTCATC
The DNA here is from genome assembly GCF_036965245.1 of Neobacillus drentensis. GTDB lineage: Bacteria > Bacillota > Bacilli > Bacillales > Cytobacillaceae > Neobacillus > Neobacillus drentensis_G. The sequence goes on along the minus strand of NZ_JBALPG010000177.1, from coordinate 3,775 downwards.
CCATTTTAAGGGAGGATTAAACATTTGGAATTCACCCTCGTATCTTCCTATACGCTGAGATATGACAAACCCATTTTCTACATAGAATTTCTCCGTTTCTTCTACAAATGGTGTCCAAAAATGATAATGAAAAAGCATAGATTGCACCTCTTTTGTGTACATCCTTTTTTCACACTAAACTCCCTTGAAATAAATCGTATCCATTAACAGTCTAAATGTTTAGAAAACTTTCTTCAACTCCCTGCTCCTTCATGGAATAAGAAAAGCTGCCAAAATGACAGCTCGAATCTTTAACTCTTGCACCTGTTACTTTAAATACAGTTCTTTACAAACTCACAAATCAATGTATTAGAAAATGGTGTTATCTCTTTTTGAAGTAATGCGGGTTAGTTTATTAAGCTATTTTGTTATGCAAGTTATTTTTCCTATTCTTTTTGCCAAATATTTAGGTATTCCATTAAAATGTTCCGCTATTATCGGGGTTACATTTTCAATTAACTTATTTAGTTGAGTAGAATCAATCAGATAGACTCCTCTCAATTATTTAAGATTTTTTTTGGGCAACCCCATTTAGATATATATCCGATATTTGTTCAGCCAGAAATATAGAGCTTTCCTTTCCATTTAATACGTATCGTAAAGTTAAGCTTTCAATCGTTGCTAAAGTAGACTCAGCTAAAATCCCAATACTTATATTCTTCCTAAGATTTTGATTTTCCTGTCCCGAAGTCATAGTTTGGATTAAAGAATTCAGTATATCTTTTCTTATTTCTTCAATATAAGGATTCATAAAATAAACGGCTCTTGTATAATCGGGATTATCCGCCATAAATTTGAATATTTCTTCCCACCTTCTTTGGACTGTAATTTGAACATTCGGGTCATTTTCTCCAATTATAAATTGTTGAATTAACTTGTTCTTCCAGTTCTCAAGAATCTCCATGTAAAGAGCTTCCTTATTCTTAAAGTAAATATAGAACGTTCTTTGTGAAAAGCCAGCATTGGCTACAATATCTGAAATTTTTGCTTGATGAAAACCAACTCGTGCAAATTCACTAATCGCTGAATTCATAATGCTTTCTCTGCTTTTTTCTGCCTTGTTAGGGTCCCGAGCCACTTAATAATCACCTATCTCATTTGTAGAGTATTAATGAATTTATAATTTAGTAACTATTTAGTTACTTACAATACACTATGTATAACTAAGTTTTTCAATACCCTTAAATCTTATTCTTATTTTCACAGCAATGTCAATGAAAAAAAAGGGGGTAGCAACCCACCCCCTTGTATGTAACACTTATTTAATTAAGCTGCAGTCTTTTGAGAACGTTTAGATGAATCCATTTTTCTGAAAATCATCATATATCTTTCCCTGTAATTCAATACCAAAACCAAATGAATCAAGAACATGCTTAATCCTAAACCGGTTAATGAAGGATTTAGCACCAAAATAAAGAAAAGAATATTTATAGTAATTGGTGCTAATACAGCTAACGCCAAAGGTGCTAGAAGATCAGAGAATAATAAAATACTTCCAACTAACTCCGTAATTTTTACAAAGGTCATGAGACCTGAATCCACCTCTGCGCTAATTAATTGCTGTGCCATACCTGTCATCTCAGGTAATTGCATAAAACCAAAAAAATACCCAAGTGCGGAATAAAGATAGAAAATAGCGAATAGATAACGAAAAACCAAAGACACCTTTTTCAAAATAAAATCATCCTTTTTTTTAAAATAACTTCTTTTTAAAGAAAAAATACAATAAAGATTACCTAAAGACAGCACTTTAAAGTGATCACACTACTAACTTATTAGTTAGTAACTCTCGAGTTACTAATATTGTACTAAATAAAAAAACTTTTTCAATAGGAGTTCACAAGTTAGTCATGTCCAATATGTGAACAACTTTTGAAAAATGTATGGAGTTGAGATTTAGGGGATTTAAGGAGCTACATGTAAGATCCAATTTACTAAATACTTGATGATTCATAATTAAAACCTCCTTAAATAAAGTCAATCGAGTTGACTTTACTTGAATTCCGTTGTACTATTCGTAATATAGTCAACCTAGTTGACTATATTGTTCTTGTTATACAAGAAATGGGAATCACTAAAAAATACCAATAAACTTTGGAGGTTCTATATGATTAACATTGTTAAAATTAGAGCGAGTGTATTTATCCCAATGTCCTGGACTGAACCTAGGAAGGATATTCAAACGGGAAAAGTAATCCAATTTGAAGGTGATTCACGTGAATTTACACCATATGCTGTAAACACTATGCGTTCCAGGGTTGAACAAGAAGTAATTGTAGATTTTTATAAAAAAGAAATTTTCTCATATGCGAATACTGGTATAACAACAGAAAGAGTCACAAATTCAGATGGCTCCGTTAATAAGAGAACAGGAAAAGCAAGTACAGAAGGTATTTTGTGCACTAATATTGTTTGGGGTTCTGATGATGTCAAGCTTCAAATGAGTGCAAGTGCTAGCAACCCATTGAATGTATATGCTCCTCCTGTTGACTACCTATTAACTGTACTTGTCAAAAATGATGGAAGTATCGATATTCAAGGAGCACATGATGGATTCCCTTGTTTTGAATTTTATAAGCAAGTAAATTTTGGTCCGTTTGAACAAATTTATACGCATGATTTTAGAAAAACAGGTGATACGCCTGAAGCTCTTGCTGGAGAAATGGAGTATAATTTTAAAAAGATATTGTAAAGTCAAGGGTTCTAATTAACAAAACACTTGTCACTCAATATAGCAGTATCATCACTTTTATAGCGGTGGTACTGCTTTTCTATTCTCTTATCTAGTGGCGGTAAGAACCTTACTCTAAAACAATGCATTGCAGTTCAAGAGAAAAAGTTTTTCTAGGAGACCGTAAATGAAAACAATATATAATGACTTATCATCTATAATAAATGCAGATAGCATAAAAACAAACGAGCCGCTAAGTACCTATACATTTACAAAAACTGGTGGAAACGGTGATCTTGTCATAACACCAAAAACGTATCAAGAAGTACAAAATGTTTATAAATATTCTTTAAAACATAATATTCCCATAACAATTTTAGGGAATGGCTCTAATTTAATTGTTAAAGACGGCGGGATCCGTGGAATAGTATTAATCCTAACTGAGATGAATAATATTTATCTATTGGATAAAAAAATTAAAGCTCAAAGTGGTGCATCTATTATTGAAGTTTCCGGCTTTGCGCTTAAAAGTAGCTTAACCGGATTAGAATTTGCTTGTGGAATACCAGGTTCTATAGGTGGTGCTCTTTATATGAACGCAGGAGCCTATGGAGGAGTAGTATCCGATGTGCTACAAGAAGCTCTTGTTCTGGATTCAAATGGCGACTTTTTAACTCTGTCAAAAGATGAAATGGAATTAGATTATAGAAAAAGCAGCATTGCACAAAACGGTTACTTAGTCCTAGAAGCTACTTTTGGGTTAGCTCCGGGAAAATTTAATGAAATTAAAACAAAAATGGACAAACTTACTTTCCAGAGAGAATCAAAACAACCCCTAGAATATCCATCTTGCGGAAGTGTTTTCAAACGTCCACCAGGATATTTTGCTGGGAAGTTGATTCAAGATAGCGGGCTACAAGGAAAACAAATAGGAGGAGCACAGGTTTCAACAAAACACGCTGGTTTTATTGTCAATGTTGGTTCAGCTTCGGCCAGTGATTATCTTGAATTAATATCACACATTCAAAAAACTGTTAAAACAAAATTTGGTGTAGATCTCGAACC
>NZ_JBALPG010000176.1:0-6644 GCF_036965245.1 Neobacillus drentensis | reverse complement strand
GAATATAGAATAGTGGTATTCCAAAAATAAAGGATCTCCCTATTGCTATAAATGTTGCCTTAATGTTTTGCTCGATTGCTTCAAAGTAACATGATATTAGCAAAATGATCGCCGCAAGTGGAAATGTAAGGTTGAACACTCTTGTCGACCATACACCGATATCTTGCAAAGCAGCGTCTCCTCCTGTAAAAAAACTAACTATTGAATCAGTAAAGAAGAATAATAATAAGGTAAAGAAAATAGTCATGATGAATGTGAATTTAATTCCTAAAGAAGTAGCTTCTCTTACTCGATTATAAAGTCTAGCACCGTAATTATAGCTAATTAAAGGTTGAATACCGGTTGTTATTCCCATAATTAAAAGTACAAGAAAGTTAGTAATATATCCGTTTTGAATTGTAAATGCAGATACATGTAACTCTCCCCCTAATGAAGCCAACAAATTATTAATGACAATAATGGAGATAAACATAGTAAGTGAAATTGAGAATGAGGCAAAACCAGTGGCATTAACTTCTATCATGTTGCTAAGCTTCATTCTAAGGTCCTTCAACTTTGGTTTTAACGAAGTTTTACTAAAAAGAAAATAAAAAATCAGAAGACTTGGGAATGATGTTGAAATATTATTAGACCAGGCAGAAGCTGCTACTCCATATTGAAACTTATGATATAGAATTAATTCAACAGTAGCAGCCAAAATCGCTCCAACAAACCAACTCAACGTGCTAAGTCCAGGTCGTTCATCGAGAATAGCCAGAACACTAAGAATCACCGCTAATACCTGGAACGGAAAAAAAACCCAAGCGTGATTTCCAAATTGCATTGCGTACGGTAGAGCAGCATCATTCGCACCAAAAAAACGCATTAGAGGTTCATTATAGATGTAACCAAAGATAGCAATAACCGTTGACAAAAAGACACCGAACCAGATCGATTGACCTGCAATACTTCTCGCTTCATCGATTTTGCCAGCTCCTAATCTTAGGGCAACAACCGCTCCAGCTCCAACTCCAATTAGTACACCTATGGCACGTGAAAGAACTTGTATAGTATAACCAATACCAACCCCCGCCATCTCTTTTGTACCCAATTGCCCTACAATATTTCCGTCTACAAATGAAGGCGCTGCCAAAAAAATGTTACCTAGAATAGCGAGGAAAATATAACGGTAAAACAAACTCTTTATGTTTTTTGTTCCTAATTCCCTATCTTCAAGTGTTTTAGAGTTAATAGTTGATTGCTCCTGGACATCTATATTCTTCATAAACTTCCTCCCTTAATTACAATTATTAATTAGAAAACCATCCAACAGGGTGTGCCTTATAGCTTACATTAATTTGTTTAATTTCTGAAAATTCATCAAGGCCAAATATTCCTAAACCTCTTCCGATTCCACTCTGTTTATAACCACCCCATGGAGCTTGTATAGTTGCTACATGATAGCAGTTCACCCAGGTGATGCCCGCCTGTATTTTCTTGACTACACGCATCGCTTTCTCTATATCTTTACAAAAAACAGCACCTGCCAATCCGAATACTGTGTCATTTGCTAAAGTGATTGCTTCTTCTTCATCTTTAAACTTTTGAATTACTAAGACTGGGCCAAATATCTCTTCTTGAACAATTCTCATATCCGGTCTAGTATTGGTGAAAATTGTAGGTTCAACAAAAAAGCCGTTTTCACAACCGTTATCTATTATTCTATTTCCTCCACTGGCAAGTGTTGCACCTTCTTGTTTTCCTATTTCGATATACCTTAATACCTTTTGCATATGGGCTTCACTAACAAGCGGGCCCATTTCACTTGTAGACTTATTACCATGACCAATGACTATCTTTTTTGCACGCTCGATCAGTCTTTCAACAAATTGGTCGTGAATACTTTCTTCAATTAGAAGACGGGAAGCTGCTGTACATACCTGACCACTATTAAAGAAGATATTGAATAGTGCGTTATCCACTGCAATTTCTAAGTCATTATCAGCAAATACAATGTTTGGAGATTTTCCTCCTAATTCTAAAGAAATTTTCTTTGTATTTTCTGCAGCAACACGCATAATATTCTGTCCTGTTTCCGTTCCACCAATAAAGGCCAATTTATCTACCAAATTACTATCTACCATTTCGCTGCCAACAATACTTCCTGGTCCCATGACTAAATTTGCAACTCCTGCTGGCACACCTGCCTTTTCGAAAATTTCGAACAGTTTAACAGCTGTGACAGGTGTGATCTCTGATGGTTTTAATATAAATGTATTTCCTGCTACTAGTGCTGGGGCAATCTGCCACGCAGCCATAAGGAGTGGAAAATTCCATGGAACAATAAGACTGCACACCCCTATTGGTTCACGGATAACTATTGTCTGAACAGAGTCGCCAACATTAAACATTTCACCTTCTGGTTGAGTAATAAGGCTTGCATAGTATCGGAAACAATCAATCGTATTTTGAACATCTGTTTTTGCAGCCAGTAACATCTTTCCATTATTTAATGTTTCAAGCATCGCTATTTCCTCTGCATTTTCTTCCAACAAATTAGCGATTTTATGCAAATATTTTGCACGAGTTTTAAAAGGAAGTGTAGACCAAATTCCGCTATCGAAGGTTTTACGTGCTACCGATATAGCATATTTGGCATCCTCAGCAGCACCTTCAGCTGCTACTGCAATTAGCTCACCATTTGCGGGATTTATTACTTCCCTTTTTTCTCCAGAAGTAGAGCTGATCCATTTTCCATCAATATACATATTAAGTTCCAACATTTTTATCTTCTCCTTTACGCTAACCAATCAAGCAAACGATGATATTTACTTGCTAAATTGATAAGTAATCCTTTCTGACTTGAAAAGGGAAATGGTTTTAACTTCATTTCACCAAAACGGTACAAACTTTCACTTTCTTTAACAACGTATTGTGCAAGTAATTTCCCAAAAAGAGTAGCTAAAGAAGCGCCGTGACCACAATAACCAGCTGCAAAAAATGTGCCATCTTCCATTCTTCCGAGAACAGGGAACATATCTCTAGTTACACCAATTAATCCGTCCCAACGATAATTAACTTTACATCCCTTTAAATCAGGGAAGACTTTAATCATCGCGTCATAGACTTCGTTGTATGCGCTTTCACCACGGTTTGGAATAATATCTCCTCCACCAAATGCAATTCGGGAATCTGGTGTCCTACGAAAATAATATAAAAAGTTACTCGTATCAAAAATCATTTGTCCTTTTGGAAGCAATCTTTTTAACATCGATTCTGGTAAAATTTCTGTCGCGATGATTTGACTATTAATAGAAAGAATTCCTCGGTGAAGCGGTTTCATAATTTTTTCAGAATATGCATCTGTTGCCATAATAAGTTCTTTCGCTTTCACTTTTCCTGATTCTGTAAATACTTCTACATATCCTGAATTTCTTTGCACATTTAAAACTTTCGATTTTTCATAAATCTTTGCACCATGTGATTCAGCTGCTTCTGCTAAGCCACGTACATAATTTAGTGGATGAAATGAGTAACTCAGAGGATCTTCCAAACCGCCATGATAGGCTGTGGAATGGATAACCTCCCCCATTTGATTTTTCTCTATTATTTTTGTTTCATATCCAAAATGCTTATTGATGAACTCACTTTCTTTTTTCATCGCCTCAAAGTGCTTCACTTTAAAAGCAGCTACAACATGTCCTGTTTTTTGGAGGGAACAATCAATCTGATAATCATTTGTTAATTGCTCAACAAGTTGTAAACTCTCTAATGAAAGTTCGTTAAGTTGCTTTGCTTCATCCAAACCCCACTTATCAGCAAGCTCCATTAATGTAGGTTTGTATCCAGGCAAAAGCATCCCACCATTTCGACCACTTGCTCCCCATCCAACGGTTTCTTGTTCCAAAACGATTGTATTGTATCCTTTTTTCTGTAAGTGGAGGGAAGCAGATATACCGGTAAAACCGGCTCCAACAATGACTACATCAGTATTTTCATCTCCCAAAAGTACAGGTCGATTTTTTTGGGGATTTGCTGTAGCTTTCCATAATGATAAAGTACTCATGTTAAGTGTCTCCTTTTAGTAGTGAATTAATTAATTTAATTGTTTTATATTTTCATATTTAGAAGTGCTTCTCTCAAATAAGATTTCTCCATCGACTATAGTCATGGTTACTGTTAAATCTTTAATATTCTGCTCTTCTGTATTCAAAATGCTATTATCTAGTACTACAAGATCTGCAAGTTTCCCTATTTCGAGACTTCCCTTACGCTCTTCCTCAAAGCTTGCATAAGCCCCATTCCATGTATACATGCGAATTGCTTCTAAAACACTGATTCGTTGATTTCTACCTACATTAATACCATTTTTGCTTTTTCTATTTACTGCAACATGGATTCCTAATAATGGATTACATGAGGTGACAGGACAATCAGAACCAGCGGCAGCAATAATCTCTTTATCCAAGAAATCACGTAGAGGATACATATGATTTACTCGCTCTCCATAATTCTTGATATAACCTTCACCAAATTCATAAAAGAATGGTGGATTCGGTATAGGAATGACATTAAGTTCTTTCATGCGCTCTTGTAAGTCTGGTTCAGTAATACCAGCATGCTCAATACGATGCCGACAGTTTTTTCGAGGATACTTTTTCTGTAAACTCTCAATGCTGTTCAGAACCATTTCAATGGCTCGATCTCCTTGTGCATGTGCTGTTATCTGAAATCCTTTTTGATGTGCTTTGGTTAAAATCTTATCAATTTCTTCTTGAGTATAATAAAGAATTCCATAATCATTTGGATTACTGGTATAAGGTTTTCTTGTTGCGATAGTTGGGCCACTACTGCTTCCATCAGTAAATATTTTAGCTGGGCCAACTCTAAACTTATCGTCTCCTATACCAGTAACAATTCCAGCATCAATCATTTTGTCAACAAACTCTTCTGAATTATTCAACGCACATATCATTGCATATACCCGAACCCGAACATCTCCAGATTGTACTGCCAAGAATATGTTTCTGAAATGCTCTGGACCATGTCCGCCGGCATCATGAATACTTGTAATTCCATAGGAAAGGAAGTCATCGGATGCTAGTTTAAATGATCTAAGCAATTCTTCACCAGAATATTTTGCAACCTCACCCATCTTCATATTTGCACTCTCAATTAATCTCCCAGTTAATTTACCTTTATGGTCCCTTTCAATTTGATCATTCCCAAAATCAGTTGTATTTTCATAAATACCCGCTGTCTCTAGCGCTTTACTATTTACCACGCATATATGGTTACATGTTCTGGAAATATAGATGGGGTGTTCCCTGGAAATTTCATCCAATTCATCTATTGTTGGATATCTTCCCTCCAAAATTGTCATTTCGTTAAATCCTGAAGCACGAATCCATTGTCCAGTTGGAGTTTCTAATTTTTTTGCCTTGAGAGCTTGTAGAAGATCTTTTATTGACTTGATTTGCAGTTCTTTACAATCGACACCTAATTTATTCGTTCCGTGTAGCATATGTAGATGCGAATCAATAAACCCTGGAAGGACGGTTTTTCCTTGTAAATCAATAACCTTTGTTTTCTCAGCTATATAAGCACTTATATCCTGATTTGATCCTACGGCAATAATTTTGTTCCCTTTAATAGCAATCGATTGTTCAACATTGTTTTCAGGATTTACTGTTATAACCTCACCATTTAGAAATACAATATCAGCAGCCACACAATTTCCTCCTTTATCATGTAATTTCAAAGAATAACCAAATTAAGAATTTTCTATATTTTTGTATTGTTATGTAAATTCGTTATACTTATAATAATTGTTAGGTTTAACTTTATGTCAATAGCATATTATTGGATTATTTCTTAAAAATATGGAGTTAATGACCACTTTTTTTGTAGCTTGGAGGGGTATAGTTGAAAATCGGATCTTTTGCTAAACTTTTTAATGTTTCTGTCGACACTATTCGCTACTATATTGAACTAGGGTTATTAGTTCCGGAGAAAAAAGGGGCTCAGTTTCATATGAATCAATCCTGCCTCGATGACATGGAATTAATATTAGAACTAAAGATTCTGCAATTTTCATTAAAAGAAATTCAACAATTCCTTTCGTACAAACGTTTAACGATAAATATTGACATTGGTTATTACAAAAAACTCTTATTGGAGAAGAAAAACCATTTTTTAGAAGAAAAAAAGGAACTAAACCGGTTCATTAGACTCGTGGATAATAAGTTACAATCCCTCGATCAGTCCACTGTTTCATGTAGTTCTACCGGTGTCCCAATTTCATTTATTCCATTTTTTTATTGTCCGTATTGTAATATCCCATTAGTTATTTCTGATGCATCCATATTGAACAGTACCATTTCTGAAGCAAAACTAACTTGTTCATGTGGTTATTTTACCTCGATACAAGATGGAATAATTATTACGTCAAATTTAGAGGAATCTCCCTACTGTATCCTAAATGATGAAACTATGAAAGAGTTTAATCCAAACTTTGTCAGTTTAAGAGAAAAAGGAGATCAATGGATAATTAAGTTATTGAAAGAACAAAATTTATCCAATAAAATCGTAATTGAAACAAATATTGATATAGCTGTATCCTTACCAAAGTACATTTCATCACTTGACATTGACACCTTTTATAT
>NZ_JBALPG010000175.1:0-20264 GCF_036965245.1 Neobacillus drentensis | reverse complement strand
CTCCTAATCGTATGAAATTATGTAAATCTAGCCTTACATGTGAATGTTCCCTCACATGAAAATTATATCTGATTTCTTAAACAGATTCAAAATTAATTGTTCTTTATAATTTCGCTAGATCGATTAATAATCTTTGTTCAATTTTAATTTTTCGTAAAAATTAAAATCAAATTCTACAGTATATTCATAGATTTTATTGGTGAGTAATTTTTTACGAATTATTTTCCCGTACAATATTAGGTCTTTATTATTTATTGTCAAATTGAACTTGTATATTTCAATAAAGTTTACAGGAAAGTCTGATTTGCTGACAAATTTAAGGCCACCAGCGCTCATATCAAGTATCCATATTGACTGTTTAAATTGTTCTGCACAGGAAGTTTCGGTTTCAATAATTGCCTGAATAGGATTATTAAATACGATTCTTCTAAATTCACGACGGTTAGTAGAATAATCCAAATCTAAACACCCCATTCATCAAAAAAATCCCACTGAAGGAAGATTTCTTATCATCACATAAACGAATCGAATGAAAAGCCCCTTGCTTCAAAGCTCCGACGCAGGCGAAGGATAGCTTGAGAATGAATTTGCGAGATTCTTCCCTTGGTTAGATTTAACACTTCAGCAATTTCTACTTGGGTTAATCCTTCATAATATAACAAGGAAATCACTAGCTTTTCTTTCTCTGGCATTTTATCAATACATTCAACTATTAGTCTACGGAATTCTTCCATTTGAAGCTGCTGTAATTGAGTTTCCGAATTATGATCACTAATTTGATCCAATCTGCTTTGCTCTTTCCCTTCGTCTTCATTGGCTTTTATCGGTTCATTAAGAGAAAGAAGGGTGGAAAATGATAACGCAGCCATAGACTGGTCAACTTCTTCTATAGGTATATCCAAATAGTTGCTTAGTTCCTCTTCGGAAGGAGATCTCATTAAAGTCTGCTCTAAATGACGATAGGCAGTATTTAATTTTTTGGCTTTCTCTCTTAATCCCCGCGGAACCCAATCCATCTTGCGAATCCCATCCAGCATGGCTCCTTTAATGCGCCATAATCCAAATGTTTCGAATTGATATCCTTTATTATAATCAAATTTCTGGATAGCTTCGATTAATCCGATATAGCCTAATCCGATTAAGTCCTCCTTCGAAATAATATTCTTCGGAATCGTTAGGCTCAAACGGCTAGCCATTTGCTCTACCAAATGTCCATATTGTTTTACTAGATTTTCCTGTGTTAATGAATCATCACTTTCCCGAAACTTCCTCCATAAAAGAAAATGAGGTATGGTTTCTTTGACAGCCGTTCTCAAGCTAATCCCTCCTGTTTTCACTAATTCCAATTACGTATGGTATCTACGGTTATTTCAGGATCTTTTAGGTTCCCAGCACTTTGTAACGCATCTAGTGAAAAGGCTTGGAATGATTGTTTTTCTATCGGAACTTCTTCATGATGGATTATTGAACCTGTTTTCAGCTCTATCTCGTCTTCACTATTTTGCTTCTGGTCCCAATCTGTGCTATTGATAGAGTCAACCTGATGGACTACAAATTGTAAAATGAACCCTAGAACAAAGAAGAGAAAGAAACCCATGCCTGCTCGAAATAATGAGGTTTGCCATGTGTTATTCGAATAGGAAAAAAAATAAGTAACCAATGATGCGGTTAATCCAATAAATCCATTAACTCCCCAATTAACTGACATGTGGTATTCTCCCTTTACAACGATTTACCTACAGTAAAAATTTTTTCAAAAAATCCTCGGATTCCCTTCGTTGATACAGAAGAAGGTTTTTCTAAATCAGGCAAATAGGCATAAACAATTTGTTTGATGTTTTTTGATGCTTCACAATTTGGAAACGAAATGAAAAATGGAATTTGCAATCGAACCGACTTCCAAACATGGGCGTCCTCCATCAGAAAGCCAAGTGTTTTCAAAGGCAGATTCAGAAAATTACTGCAGGCATTTTTCATAGCTCTTGAAGTTTCAACTGCTTCGCGATAGGATTGAGCACGATTAACCACCAAGTTAAATTTTGGAGATTGCTTTGTATATTGGTGAACAGTTTTAATAACTGCATAAGAATCTGCAATGGATGTAGGCTCAGGTGTGGTGACCATAATGGTCTCATCAGAAGCTACGATAAAGTCTACTAGCTCCTTAGATATTCCGGCACCTGTATCAAGTAAAATAAAATCAGCATAGGTTTGAAGCTCTTGAATTTGGCTCCAAAAAAACAAGAGCTTCTGTTGATCCAAATTTATCAGATCTTGTATCTCGAATCCGCCAGAAATATACTCTATGCCATTCACACCTTTTTCTAAAACATCCCAGATAGTTTTTTTCTGATATAAGACATCTACAAGACTATACCGCGGCATTATCCCCATGAGAATATTAATATTCGCGGTTGATAAATCTAAATCTAAGATCACAACTTTTTTGCCTACTGCTTGCAAGCCTAAAGCAAAGTTAATCGTAAAATTTGATTTACCGACCCCACCCTTTCCACTCGTAATCGTAATCATACGAGCGGAATGGTTATTTTGCTGTTCAACATTAAATCGCTGCATATATTCTCTAAGACTTTGCGCTTGATCCATATTACTTTTCCTTTCCTAATAAGTATCTCAAAAGAAGTGCTGCATCGATTGTCGTAATATCTTCTGGGACACTTTGACCATTAGTTATATAGGCTAACTGAAATGGATATTTATAAGCGATATTAAGAATTGAACCATAGCTTGTCGTTTCATCAAACTTTGTCAAAATCAGTTTTTGGACAGGACTTTTCACGAATTCATTCAACAGTATCTGCATATCTTCAAACTTTGTAGTCAAGCTTAAAACTAAATAATTATCACTCTCATGCGGATGATTTAAAAATTCATTAATCGATTCCCGGTATTGAACTTCTTTATAATTACGTCCGGTCGTATCCATATAGATTAGATCGTAATGTGCTAGTTTGGTAAGCGCCTTCTCTAATTCATCTTTCGTGCGAACCACTTCAAGCGGCACATTCAAAATCCCTGCATACGTTTTTAGTTGTTCTACCGCTGCAATTCGATAAACGTCGGTTGTAATCATGGCGACTCTACGCTTTTGTTTTAACACTTGCTCAGTAGCTAGTTTGGCAATGGTTGTAGTTTTCCCAACGCCAGTAGGTCCAATGACATTAATCATCCTTGTACTCTCTTTAACCATGTTTGACTTAGGAACTCGCTTTTCAATAATTTCTTTAACTAGGTAGGTAATTTCTTTTTCGATCACCTCATCAGTCAAATCGCTTATTGACTCATAGTTCTTAAGCATGCTGCTGACAATATACTCGACAATTTCCTCATCCACACCCTGTTTTTTTAAACGGCTTATATACTTAAATAATTTGTTAGGCATGGTATTTCCTTGACTGTCATTCATCATAAAGGTCATCATCATTTTTCGCATAGACGCCAGTTCATCTAACAAAGGATTTTCCTTTGCTAAAGATTCTGAAGGCAGTGGTGATACAGGTTTTTCTGTGACAGCAGCCGGTTGAGAATAATAATGATAAAGATCTTGCGGTTTCTTGTGGAAAACGGGATTATTTTTCTCTTCACTCTTTGGCTTTTGATTCCCCGATTTCGCTTTTAGTTCTAATGAAAATTTTGGTTCCGTACTAGCACCATCTTTTTCTATGGAGTATGCTGTTACTTCATACTTTTGTTTTGTAAAAAAACCAAACAGCCCTCCCGTCTTTATCGCCCTTGTGTTTACGATAATGGCATTATCCCCCAGTTCCTGTCTGACCATTTTTAAAGCAAGGGGCATTGAATCAGCTACGATCTTTTTCGTTTTCATATATTCACCACTCCTATACTTTGGATCTCTATATCGGGCTCCAGCTCGGTATATGCGAGAACGGGAACAGTTGGCATTATTTTATCAACAAATTGTTTTAAATACATTCGAATCGATGGAGAAGTCAGGAAAATCGGTTGACTGCCTGTTTGGATGACCCGTTCAATTTGTTGTTGTAATTCTTCGGTAATTTTTCTAGACATTTGCGGGTCCATCGATAGATAATGCACCCCTGCTTCCGTTTGTTGGATATAATCAGAAATGCCTTTCTCTAACGTCGCTCCAGCCGTTAGCACATGAATGACTCCTTCATCTGCATATTGCTCGGTAATTTGCCTTGTCAAGGATTGACGTACGTATTCAGTTAATACCCTTGGTTCCTTTGTGTAGTTGGCAAAATCTGCTAAAGTTTCAAAGATTGTTGCTAAATCACGAATCGAAATCTGTTCACGTAAAAGATTCTGTAATACCTTCTGAATATCTCCAATTGAAAGTAAGTTTGGTAGTACCTCTTCGATAAGATTTGGATGGGTTTCTTTTAAGTTTTCGATTAATTCCTTTGTTTCCTCTCTGCCTAACAACTGGTATGCATACTTTTTTAACACTTCTGTTAAATGAGTAGCTATCACGGATGATGGATCAATGATAATATAGCCCATTAGCTCGGCTTTTTGTTTCACATCAATATTCACCCAAGTGGCAGGAAGTCCAAATGCAGGCTCAGTCACATGAATGCCCTCAATCTCCTCATTATCTCCTCCTTGATTCATGGCAAGAAAATGATCAAGGTATACCTCTCCTGCGGCAATTTTGTTGCCGCGGAACTTTAAGACATATTGATTGGGTGTCAATTGCAAATTATCGCGAATGCGAATAGTAGGAATGATTAAGCCTAATTCAATTGCAAACTGTCTCCTGATCATGACAATTCGATCCAGAATGTCTCCACCTTGTTTTTGATCGGCCAATGGTATCAAACCATAACCTATCTCCAATTCCAGCGTATCTAGCTGAAGCAGGTTAACCACTTTTTCCGGACTGCTAATGTCTTCAACCTGCCTGTCATTTTCAACCAATTCATTTTGCTGTTCTTCTTTTTGCAAGGCCTTTTGCATGGAATAAGCACCGAATACCAATAAAAGTGCTATAGGCAAAGTTAAGAAAAGTCCGATCGGTGTGAAAATACCAAGAATGACAATCGTTCCTGCTACAATATAAAGCAGCTTTGGGTAATGGAAAAGCTGTTTCATTATGTCCGAACCTAACGTTCCATCCGATGCAGCGCGGGTAACTGTTATCCCAGTAGCGGTGGAAATGAGCAAGGCCGGGACTTGGCTTACTAACCCATCTCCCACGGATAACAGTGTAAAAGTACTGGCAGATTCAGCAAAGCCCATACCATGAATGACCATCCCAATAATAAATCCGCCAACGACATTAATGATAAGGATAATGATCCCTGCAATCGCATCCCCTTTGACAAATTTACTGGCACCGTCCATAGCACCGTAAAAATCAGACTCCTGTTCAACCTTCTTACGGCGGGCACGCGCTTCTTGATCACTTATTAATCCTGCGTTCATATCGGCATCAATACTCATTTGCTTTCCGGGCATTGCATCCAAAGTAAAACGAGCGGCAACTTCCGCTACCCGTTCCGACCCCTTCGTTATCACAATAAATTGAATAACAACAAGGATCAAGAATACAACAAAACCGACAACAGGACTGCCTCCAACGACGAAGGATCCAAATGTCTCAATTACTTTACCTCCATCTGCATTTGAAAGAATCGAACGAGTCGTCGACACATTCAGTGCTAAACGGAAAAGAGTAGCTATTAATAAAGCAGTTGGAAATATAGAAAAATCTAACGGTTCTTTCGTATTCATAGCCACCATTAAGATCAATAATGACAAGCTAATATTAATAATTAATAGAAAATCCAATAAGATTGTTGGCAATGGAATTATCATCATCGCGACAATCAATATAACAACAATCAAAACGGATACGTCTTTTGTTTTCAAGTCATCATCCCCTTATAGCGACCTTCCTGATAGTAAACATAAGCCAAAATCTCTCCCACTGCATTAAACATTTCTTCAGGAATAGACTCGCCGATCTCCACTGCAGCAAACAAGGCACGAGCAAGCGGTCTATTTTCTACAGTCATAATTTTATTTTGTTTGGCTATTTCTTTTATTTTTAATGCGATATGATCTTTTCCTTTGGCAATCACAACTGGCGCATCCATCGTTTCGAGATCATAGCGGATGGCCACTGCGAAGTGCGTTGGATTGGTTATGATAACATCAGCCTTCGGCACCTCTTGCATCATTCGATTCATTGATAGTTCTCGTTGTTTGGCTCTCCGTTTTCCTTTAATGAACGGGTCACCTTCCATCTTCTTAAATTCATCTTTGATATCTTGTTTCGACATCCGTATTTTTTTTTCAAATTCAAACTTTTGATAAAAATAATCTCCTGCCGCAAGAATCACCAAACTGATAGCAACAACTACCCCGATTTGAACGGTTAAAGAACCTATGAATCTAGCTGAATCCCATAAACTTTTTTGTCCGATTAATAACAATTCATCTTTCTGCTTCCAAATCATCATCCCAGCGATGGTAGAAGTAATCACAATCTTTAAAATGGACTTTAGTAATTCCACAAGGGCACGAAGGGAAAAGATTCGCTTGAATCCTTGGATTGGATTTAATTTTTCTAACTTCATTTTCACAGATTCAGGATTGAACATAAATCCAACCTGCAAATAATTAGCCGCCACACCCGCGACGAGGATGACAGCAAAAATGGGTGACACTAATTTAACTACATCCCACAACAACTGGTTAAATAAAAGTTGGACGCTGGAGGTCGAGAGATCCCACCGTAAATATTCTTTGAAACTACGACGATATATGTCAAGACATCCTGCAATTATGCTCTTTCCACTAATCATTAAAAAAGTGAAACTGAATAGTAGTGTGACGGCTTGAGCAACTTCCGGACTCTTGGCAACCTCCCCTTTTTTCCTTGTCTCTCGTCGCTTATGCGGGGTTGCTTTTTCCGTTTTTTCTCCAGAAAATAATTGCAGATCTAAACGTAGAAGCATAGTTACGCCCCCATTATTTTCAAAATAGAATTCATGGATCCGAACATGGTTTCAAAAAGTACTTTCAATAGGTAAAAGAAACCAGGCAAAACAAAAATATACATAAAAAAATGGATCAAAATCTTGACTGGAGGGAAAACAACAAACACATTCATTTGTGGCACTGTCCTTGCAATAATTCCTAAGGCCACATCCACGATAAACAACGTACCAATGAGTGGAGCGGCCATCAAAAACCCAATCATAAACATTTGCTGGACACAATCCATTAGAAAGGTCGATATTCGGCCGTCCATCCACGCTGGAACGAAGGTTTGCAATGATATCCAATCAAAACTAGCTAATATCCCTTGAATTAGAAGTTGATGACCATTGGTAGCAAGCAATACTAGGATGGCTAAAATATTTTTGAAACGTCCAGTTATTTGTGAATTTGTCCCAAATGTAGGATCAAATAGACTGGCCATTGAAAAGCCTATTAGCAGATCCAATAACGCCCCTGCTAACTGGACTGCATAAAACAAAATATTTGCAACCATTCCTAGCACAATTCCAACCATAAATTCTTTAAGAATCAATAAGACCATTTCCCCCAGAGGAAAGGAGTGAATCGGTTCATTGATTACCCCGACACATAGTACACTTAGCACCATACTCAAGCCTATCTTGTAAATGTTTGGAACTTGACGACCGGAAAATATTGGAACCGTAACCATAAATGAAGAAATTCTTACAAATACAAGTAAAAAATTCAACAAGGAAGAAGCATAAATTGTCATCACTTACCCCACAAATTTAGAGAGATTCCCTAATAAATTTTCAGTAAATTCAAGCACGTGCCGTAACATCCATGCTCCGAAGAAAAGAATAGATATGAATACAGCGATGATTTTTGGGACAAATGCTAACGTCTGTTCTTGAATTTGTGTGGTTGCTTGAAAAATACTAACTAACAAACCGACCAATAAAGCCACACCAACAACTGGAGCGATGACAATTAGAATGGTATAGACCGTCTCTTGGGCAAGTCCGATGATCATTTCAGTAGTCATGAATACACTTCCTCCTTAAAAACTCATGAGCAGTGATTGGAAAATTAAATGCCAACCATCTACCAAAATGAATAATAGGATCTTAAATGGCAATGAAATCATCACCGGCGGCAGCATCATCATCCCCATTGACATTAAGATACTTGAAACAATCATATCAATCACTAGGAACGGGATAAAAATAATAAATCCCATCTGAAAGGCTGATTTTAATTCGCTAATGGCAAAGGCAGGTACTAATGCGGTTAATGGAATATCCTTTACTTCCTTCGGTTTTTCCATCTTTGCATAATTCATAAACAGTACTAAATCTTTCTCACGTGTATGTTTGGCCATAAATTCCTTCAATGGCGTACTGCCCGCATCATAGGCTTCTTGCTGCGTCATTTCCCCAGCCAAAAACGGCTGTAAGGCCACTTTATTCATTTCAGTAAAAGTAGGGCCCATGATAAAAAAAGTCATAAATAACGATATCCCAATCAATACTTGGTTGGGGGGCATTTGCTGAGTCCCAAGGGCATTACGAACAAACCCCAGCACAACAATGATACGTGTAAAACTTGTCATTAATATAAGAATGGCAGGTGCAATGGAAAGTACCGTAATTAATAGTATAATCCGTAATGTATTTGAGACTTTATCTGGATCGCTAGAACCTATATCTATTCCAGGAAGGAGACTGGCTTCTGCAGAATAGGCAATTGATAAGAAACCTACTAAAAGAAGCGGAACAAGTATTGTTAATTTTCGAATCATTGATCCTACTCCTCCCCGTTTTCTTTCCTCATGTTTTGTAAATGCTTTTGAAAAACAGTGTTCCATCCTTTTAAGGAATCCTTAGCTAACCAATTAGAGGTGTGTCCTTCCGCTTGATTTTCATAGCTTTCAAGAAGATGTTGATATTCTTCCCCCTGAGAAATCGAGCGAAGTATCGTTACATTCTCTCCAACTCCAACGATATAAATGGTCTGACCAATGAGGAGAACCTGTAACGATTTGTTATTGCCAAGGACTTGACCACCTAAAGGGAGAACAAGACCGTTTGTTTGCATATGCCGGCTTCGCTTCGACAAAAAGCGTAACAATCCAATCAATAAAACTATGACTAAGAAAAACGAGAGTATTAATTTGATAAATAAGGGAAAAACGGTAGGTGACCCGCTATCCGCGACTTTAGTCGATGAAGGAGAGGGTTTTCCCTCCCCTTTCTGGATAGAGTCATATGCGGAAATCTCGCCGTTAGAGGTTGAACCCGCGGCAAAAATGGTGGGTTGAAATGAAAAAATATAAAAAAACAAAACAAATATGGACATGAAGCGTTTCATGATTTTCTCCTTCCATGGAGTTATTTCTAGTTGTTTAAATTTGCCGCGATAGTAGCCGCTAATTTAGCATCAGATTTCGATATTTCCGTTAAAATTTGCGAACGACTAGAGGTATTAATATTTTTCAAGAGACTCATAGCTACTTGTGAGTTCGTTCCCATCATCGTTTTTATAAGCTCAGCAGATTGAGCAGCAGGCATTCCAGCAATCGTTTCAGCTAAGATTTCTGTTGGATTTTCCTGTTTTAGTGCGAGTTCATGGACCTGTTGTTGAAGTACCATTTGATTTGTTTCATTTAGGCTTGCAATCTCCTTCAATAACAACGTTATTTGGGATGCCTTCTTAACATCCTTCATGCTGCCGATAATGCTGCCTTGCAGCTCTTGGTCCAACTGTGACATCGTTAATGCTGCTTCCTCAAGCGGCATCGATCCAATCATGGCAGCAGCCTTTGATGCTGGCATACTGGAATAAATTCCTGCGATTTGTTTCACTTTTTCCTGAACTTCTTTTGTTTGTTTATTCTCTAGCTGTTTTTGTAAATCTTCGTTACTTTTCTTTAATACCTTTATGTCATTTTGATCGGCCATTAGTTGTTTTTTCAACTCATCGATTTGTTGATCCTTTTTTTTCAAAATCGATTGGTTCTCGACATATTTACTTTTCCAATCATAAGGATCATTCGACTTTTCGTCTTTTGTAGCAGTAGAATCTGGAATGATATGGTTTACGATTGGAAGCTTATTTCCCCAATTTTGAAGTGTCTTCCATACTGGAAACCCAACAAAATCTGCGAGGAATAAAACCAATATAACGGTAATCAGTAATGAAATCACCCAGAATAATATACTCCCTAGTTTTCCGCGTTGTTTCTCATCCATTTGTTACTCTCCTCATGTCCTTCGGGTATAGCGTAAGACGGCCATTTCATCTAACATCGCTTGTTCACTCAGATCGAGCTGCTTTTGAAAAGCTTCCATTGATTTTGTCTTCCATATATTCCACATTTTTGATTCCTGATTTTTTTTGATTAGCACTTGGTGTTTTTGTTCAACTTCTTGTTGAATTTGCTGTGATTGATCTTCCAACCGCTTCATTCGAAGGCTTACATGGTCGATTTCTTGTTGAAACTCTAAAATCTCCTTGACTGTTTTTCGATCAACATCATTGTATTGTCTGAAAACATGATCTTTGACCAATTCTAACCCTTCAATCTGTTCCGCTAGTTCTAATTGGCGAAGTTTGGTTGTGCCATATTCTTGCTTTGCAATTTCCTGTTCTTTTTCTTTGACATCAAGTACTTTTTGAAAGGAAAACGTAAATTTCATCGCATCATCGCTCCAAATTGTGAAAGTAAGAAGGACTCTGCCTCCTCAAGCTGAGAAGCTTCATAAATACCTTGTCGTAAAAATTGATCCATAGTCGGCTTTAGCCGAATCGCCAAATCGATATCACGATTCGAACCTTTCTTATACGCACCAATATTGATTAAATCCTCTGCTTCATTATAGGCAGCAAGTAATTTCTTAAAGTATTGTGCTGCATTTAATTGCTCGTCAGAGATAATTTCGGTCATGACCCTGCTTGCACTATTTAACACATCAATCGAAGGAAATATTCCTTTTCCCGCAATCGCACGGTTTAGGACGATATGTCCATCGAGAATTCCTCTTACCGCATCTGCTATTGGTTCGTTCATGTCATCTCCATCCACCAGAACTGTATAAATCGCTGAAATCGATCCTTTAGGTCCAGTTCCGGCCCGTTCCAATAGTTGTGGAAGCATCGCAAACACAGAAGGAGTATACCCCTTGGTCGTAGGGGGTTCACCGATAGCTAATCCAACTTCTCTTTGTGCCATTGCAAATCGAGTGACGGAATCCATCACAAGTAATACATCCTTACCTTGGTCTCGAAAATACTCAGCAATGGAAGTCGCTGTTAAGGCACCTTTAATTCGGATAAGGGCAGGTTGATCAGAAGTCGCGACGATGACGACTGATTTTTTCAACCCTTCTTCCCCCAAATTTTGTTCAATGAAATCGAGAACTTCACGTCCTCGCTCTCCGATTAAGGCGATGACGTTCACTTCAGCTGTGGTATTTCGAGAAATCATTCCAAGAAGTGTACTTTTACCTACCCCACTCCCAGCAAAGATTCCCATTCTTTGCCCTTTACCCATTGTTAATAATCCATCAATCGTTCGTACGCCTACCCCTAAGGGAGAATGAATTCGTGGTCGACTGAGTGGATTAGGTGGAATGGAGTGCGTTGGTACTTCCTCTAAACCTAATGGTAATGGCTTTCCATCGATAGGGTTTCCTAAACCATCCAGAATCCGTCCTAACAATTGGCTGCCGGCCTTAACTTTCATTGGTTTCCCGCTTGCGACTACATCACATCCTGGACCGATGGAGCGCACTTCACCGAGAGGCATGAGCAGCACTTTATTCTCCTTAATACCAACAACCTCTGCTTGAATGGGAGTCTGTGATTGAGAAGGATAAATCGAACATAGTTCGCCAATTCTAACGTCAGGACCTTGAGATTCAATTGTAAGTCCAATTATTTGGGTTATCTTACCATTAACTCTTACTGGGTCAATATTTCTAATGAGCTTACTATAGTTCTCAACTGATAATCCCACGATCCGGCTCCCTTCTAACATCTAGAATGACCCTTTTGATTTCCTCAATTTGGGTATCAATACGAGCATCGACACTGCCGTAAGCAGTTCGTATAATACACCCTCTTTCTGAAACGGAATGGTCCGGTATGATTTTAATTTCTGTTTCCCCATTAACAACAGCAATTAGGTGGTCACGCTGTGAATGAATGAAATCAAAATCATCAGGATGAACACAGACCGTAATTGACTCTTTTTCTTTAAAGCGAAGTATATGCTGTTTAATTAACTCGACAAATTGATCAGGATGACTTTCTAATTCCTTTTTTATTATTTGAGAAGCAATAACCGTACTCAACTCCAGTAAAAACGGCTCTGCTTCTGAGATAATCGAATCCTTTTGTTCATAGGCTTGTAGTAACAATTGTTGAACCTGATCTAATTTCCCTTGATATTCTTGTTGAATCTGCGTTTTAGCTTCTTGTTTCCCAGTGATTAACCCTTCTTCAAATCCTTGCTGTTTCGCTTCTAATGATAACGCCTCTAATTTCTGTTGGTTTTCTTCCCACCATAGGTTGATTTTATCTGTCGTAGAGGCTTCTATTGAACGGGCATTTTGCTCGGCCATCTCGATCATTGTCTGCGCTTCTGCTTTTGCCGCCTGAATCACTTGGTTAGCTTGAAACGTATCATCAGCTTCAACGCCATCATTCGTTGTATTTCCATCCATTGCTTCAACATTTATTTGGGATGGAAGAAGCGGCTGGGTAATAACTTTCACTTCTTCCATCAATGATAGATTAGTAGCCTTAAAAACTTTAGAATAAGATGCCATCAGTTCCACCTCGAGCAATGACAATCTCTCCAGCTTCCTCTAAGCGGCGAATAACAAACACAATTCTTCCCTGCGCTTCCTCAACATCTTTAACTCTGACTGGTCCGAGAAATTGCATTTCTTCTTCGAACGTTTCAACCATTCTTTCTGACATGTTTTCATAAATAACTTTTTTGACCTCTGGACTGGCGGCCTTCATTGCAAGGAGTAAATCATGATTCTCAACTTCCTGAATAACACGCTGAATCGCACGTCGATCGAGATTAATGATATCCTCAAATAGAAACATTCGTTTCTTGATTTCTTCAACCAAGGCCTCATCTTTCGTACCCAGGTGTTCCAAAATACCTTTTTCCGTTCCGCGGTCAACGCCGTTTAAGATACTGACAATCGATTCAATTCCTCCAACCACAGTAAAGTCCTCACGGATGGTAGAGGCTAACTTTTGTTCTAAAATATTTTCTACTTCCTTAATCACATCAGGTGAAGTTTGCTCTAACAATGCAATTCGTCTAGCAACATCGTATTGAAGTTCACTAGGCAGTGATGAAAGAATCATTGATGCTTGTTGTGTCTCTAAATGGGCTAAAACTAAAGCAATCGTTTGCGGATGCTCGTTTTGTAAGAATTGATAGATTTGCATTGCATCGATGCGGCGTGCAAACTCAAAAGGCTTAACCTGGAGTTGTGATGTTAATCGATGAATGATCTGTTTGGCTCGATCCGAACCCAGCGCAGATTCCAACACATCCTGCGCAAAGCTGATTCCCCCCGTTGCTAAATAATCTTGGGCAATGCACATTTGATGGAACTCTTCCAATACCTCTTCTTTTTCCTTGGCATCCACTTTATGAATATTAGCGATTGCAAGGGTAAGCTGATCAATCTCTTCCTCAGGCAAATGTTTGAACACCTTTGTGGAAGCATCCCTTCCCATCGAAATGAGCAATATCGCTGCTTTTTGTTTTCCGGTCAACTTTAATGCTGTTGCCATGGAACTCACCCCTCGTCTTCATGTAGCAGTGTTCGAATCACTTTAGAGAAATCTTCAGGTCTTTGATTAAGCAATTTCTTTAATTGACTTTCCACACCCATATCTTGTTCTGCAAAATAATCTGGTTCTTCGACTTTGGCTGTAAAATTCATTTCCTCTTCTTCATCGAATTGATTTTGTTTTCTTCGACTTACTAGCCACCAGATTAACCCGCCGACCAATAGTAACCCTAAAGCTATTCCACCAGCAATATTTAGCCAATTCGACTTAGTTTCACTCTCACTATTGGTGCTTGCAGCAAATGTGTGTGGGAAAATCGTAATCCGTTGATCAATCTCTTCTTGGGTTAAATCAGGATGTCCAAGTGCCGTTCGTACTGTATTTGCAATAATGTTTTGAATGTTATCTTGTGCCGCCTTCGGTAACTTATTAGGATTTTCGGGATCTGCCTCGACACCAACATTTATCGTAATATCTTCTATTTGATATGGGCTCTTTATGATCTCGTTGTTAATTCGGTTGACCTCATAGTTCACCTTGTTATTCGACTCTTCATAACTACTGTCCCCTGCTGTGTCAGCACCTGGGTATCCAGGAACATCCGTTTCACCAGTTCCCACGACACCTCCAGGATTTGAACCTGTCCCAGTAGCTGACTTTGAGCTTTTTTCCGAGCTTATTACAATACCATTATTATTTTGATCTACTGGTTTTACTAACTGTTCTTCTGTTTTAACCTTATCAAAATTCATTTTTAAAAAGGTATGTACATATACTTTTTTGTCGCCAAGGATCGTCCCTAGCATTCCTTGCAGGCTCTGTTGAATATCCCGTTCCAAATTTTGCTGTATTTTTCGCTGTTCCTCGTACTTATCAACTGTCTGATCCTCATTATTTGCATCTTTAAGAGCTAATGTCTCACTGTACTGGTTCATGATGGTTATGTTTTCGAGTGGAAGTTTCGGTACACTGCGTGAAACTAAAGTGTAAAGCGCTCGTATTTGTTGTGAATTAAGTTGTACCCCTGGTTCTACTTCTACCATCACAGAAGCACTGGCTGTTTGATCTTGATCCTGTTTGATAAACACCGATTCTTCAGGTAAGGTCAAAATGACTTCTGCGTTTTTAATTCCATCTACATGTGTAAGAACATCCGCCACTTGATTTTGCATCGCTTCACGTTCAAGTATGTCGAATTGTTTATCTGTCGCTCCGAATGAGAGATTTTCCCCAAAAATTTCATAATTAATTTTGTTATCTTTTGGATATCCCTTGGAAGCAAGATCCACTACTAAATCAGATGCAGCTTTCTTTGGAACAAGTAACATCGTTCCATTTTCAGATATTTTATAATCAGTTTGCCCTTGTTTATCCAATTCTGCTTTAATGTCCCCCACTTCCCGCTGTGTCAATTGACCGTTATACAGCGGTACATATTCAGTACGGGAAGAAAAATAGATAAAAGTGGATAGGGCTGCAATAAGAAATAAGAAAGTCCCTATGAAGAGGACTTTTTGATTCCTACTTCTCATCTTCCAATAATCATTAAATTTCTCTCCGGTATGTTTGATTTGCTCTATCCATGATCGATTCATTTCTCACCCTGCCCAGCTTTCCATCATTCTTTATATTTGCATTCGCATCATTTCTTGATATGCTTCCACAGCCTTATCTCTAATGGTGACCGTGAGTTCCAAAGCTAATTGCGCCTTTTGTGATGCAATCATGACATCATGAATATTATCAACTTCACCTGCAGCTACTTTTGTAGAAAGATCTTGTGCTTGCTTCACGGTGCTATCCACATTCTCCAAATATCCTTGAAGAACGTTTGAAAATGACGTTTTAGGTTTGGCAGTTTCTACATTTTGGAATGGATTTTGATTAATTTTGATTAATTCACTACCTACATTAGATACATTCATTTATATCCCTCCTAACGACCAATTTCTAGTGCTTTTAACATCATTGATTTTCCAGAATTGAATGCCGTTACATTCGCTTCATAGGATCTAGATGCTGCGAGCATATCAACCATTTCCTTTGACAGGTCGACATTTGGCATCATGACATAGCCGTCAGCATTTGCATCTGGGTTGGTGGGATCATAGACCGTCTTAAAAGGTGTTTGATCCTCGATAATTCCAGTCACCCTTACCCCTTGCATGGCAGGATTAGACCCAGTTTGTTTTTGCAATTCCCCTTGTAAAACTTGATTAAACGATTTCTCTCTTGGTTCCATCACAACCATTTTTCGACGATAGGGTTCCCATACACCATTTACGAATTTTCCTCTTGTAGTAGAGGCGTTAGCTATATTGGAAGAGCTTACATCCATCCTTAACCTTCCAGCGGTTAGAGCAGATGCACTAATATTTAAAGAATCAAACATCGCTTCTAACTCCTTCCTTTGATGGAAATTGATAATTGGTTAAATTGGCTAGTAAGCTGCTGAGTTAGCGTATAGTACCACAATGAATTATTTCCCATCTGAGTCATTTCATTGTCGATATCAACGTTGTTGCCATTGTTTTGCATAACTGTATCCGAATTCTCCACAGTCTGGGCCATAGGAATGGCACCGGATTTCCCAATCACAACATGACGAGGGTCCGTCCGTTTTCCTACAAAATTTGTTTGATTAGATAATTGTTGCTTTAATATATCCTCAAACACCACATGCTTAGAATTATAACCAGGAGTTTCCGCATTTGCTATATTATTTGATATGACCTGTTGACGAAGACTAGAAGCATTTAATGCTGAATGCAGGATGCCGATATTATTCAAGATGAGGACTCTCCTTTCCATCTCAAGAGAATTTTTTGATTATTTTTGATAAAACATCAAAAACAAAGAACTTTCTACATCAATATACTAAAAAAAGGGTTGTTTTGCCAGGTTTTTTTTCTTACCTGATGTCCTTTTCAAATTTTGTTATACTCTAAGCTGTTCAAAAAACTTGTTCACCCCTACTACCCAATTATTATTTAGGCCGGTTGGATCATTCTCGGCTCCTATCGGTGCGTACTTCGACCCAATCTTTGAAATACTTGTTAAGCCCTGTCCTAAATAATTCTTACTTAAATTGCGAGCCATATCCATTATGCTATCTTCGATTGAAGAGTACGATTTCAAACCATTAACACCCATCATCCCAGCAACATTATTTTTTTCTGCAGCGGCACGGGATTTCCCGTTTCCGGTTTCATGTTGAGCAATGGCAGTCAATAATGCTGGATTGATATTATACCGGTTTCCCGCGCGAACAAAAACTTCACCCATTCCCTTTAATTTCCCATCCAATACTTGATTTATCTTTTCCGGGTCTATTAATTGGAAACGTAATGGTTCATTCCCATTCAATGACACATTTTGATTACTCAAATTAGGGTCCGCAGCTGAAATAATATTAGGAATAATAGAATTAATTTGAGGTTTTACTGTCGATTGACTCTCCTGTTGTTTCAATAGTTGATTTAAGACTGAAGCAAATAGATTGTGCCCATCAGAAGTGGATCCTGCCATCTGCGAACGTAGTTTTTCAGTCCTGGATAAAGTATTAATCAGCATTGTTTGGGTAAACCAATTATCACTGGTAATCAATAGATTACATCCTTTCTTCCAATATATTCAAAGTAGCAAAAATTAATCCAAAACACCCATTAATTTTTTTCTAGCTATATTTTCCTAGAAAGTATTATATAGTTCTTTCAAACATCCCGCTAACGTCTCCCAAAAATTCTTCTGAAAGCTTAGAAATATGTATTAGTTGGCCATCTTCTATTTTAGCTTCTACTAAAATAATTGTGTTTGAATCCTGTTTTTGCTTCATTGCAAAAATCTGCTTTTCCTTGTAGACCAAATTTTTCACCAAATAATAAGTGTCATTAATTGGGTTCCCCATAGTTATTTTAATAGGTTTTTCGAAGTATGGTTTCATCTTTTTATACTCCATAAAATTATAAACCTTACCATACACTCGATTGTCTGTTATTGCTTGCTGTTGGAACATGAATACCTTCCTCTCGATCAAACTGGATATTTTAGAGTACGATGGTTTTTTCTTTGCTTAGGCAAAAAAATAACCTCGCCTTTACCAAAAGGGAGGTGATAGAGAAAAAAATCTACGCAGAGTAAATAAACAACCTAGCTAGACATTTTACCTATTTCAAATCCTTAATCTTTTGGTAACTGGCTGACATAGTGCAAATGCACCTTAGTCCCTATAGCTTTGCGACACTGATTTTCATCAGCTATGCCTTTTCGAGATAATTATTTGTAAATATTATACTAATCTCTAAATAAATCATAGAATGTTTTTGTAATATCGAATATACTACTATTTTATCATTTTATGTCGAAATTACTAGTCCAAAAGTTTCATTTTCAAAAATATACCCATAAAAAATTCATATTTTTATCGAAAATAGTCCTATTAATCATTCCTACGGGCCAAATAAGCTAGAGTTAGTCTTTTATTTTTTGATTTTTTTACAAAAAAAAATGCATGAATCACTCATTTCGTCATGTGTGATCACGCACTAAAATTACTTTTTGGAATCTAAAAATACACCGTCTGTTTGTTTTAGATAGGGGCGATATTTTTGGGAAGCTTGTTTATTCTGCTTTATTTGATTTAGAGAGTTCTGTGTTTCGGCTATATTTTCTCTTAATAGGAAAGTCAAACGTTGATCAAGACAACGAGCTTCTTCCAACAATTGTTTGTCTTTAGCTGAATAATGGTAGTCGGGATTTTCAAACCTGAACCTATCAACCTTCATCATTATAGAATTCCGATTATTTAATAATTGATCAAATTCTGCAAAATTTTCTCCATTTAAGGCATGATGCATGTTTATCGTTATTTCATAAATGTCTGTAATTAATTCGTTCATAGGTATACCAAACCTTAATTATTAGTTTTCTTTTGATCCATAGCGGTTGTCCAAGCTTCCGCTAATTCCAGAGCATACCCTTCCACTTCTTCTAATAAGTCAAGTTTTTTATTAATGTTGGCCTCAATTAAACGAGATTTCATATATTCATATAAAGAATACAACGAATCAGAGATGGTGTACTCTTTTTTCAAAGTCACCATTAACTCACTCACAATATCTTGGGCTCTTAGGTTGTAACTGTGACTTTCCTCAAGTTTGTTTTGTTGAAGAGCTGTTTTGGATAAACGGATGAATTTAACCATACCTTGATATAACATAAGGGTCAATTCTTCTGGTTTAGAAGTAATAACCGCTTGTTTTTGATAAGTTTGATAAGGATTGCTAAATGCCATGTTTGATTTTCTCCTTTTAAAATCCACTGCGTTCTATTATTATATATCGGAAAAACCGAAAAATAGTTAAGGAGATGAGATAAAAATAATTTGATGTTTAATGGCTGTTCTTTCTAAAAACTTAGCCGCTGACTTTAAGAACTACTCCGAAGCTGTCAATGATGTAGTTAAGCCTTTGATTGTACGATTTCAGTTGTTGTATTTTTGCAGCATCTCCTAATTGGTTAAAGGCAGTAATCTCCTTTGCCAGCTTAGCAACCTCTAATTGCAATTCATCATTACGCTTTTTCTCCTGAATGAATTGTTGTTCCTTTTTCTTTAACTGCTCACGAATTGCTTCTTTTTCAAGATTGATTTCTGATTTCATACTTTCAATTTGTTGAACCGCATCCTGATTCTGAAGCGCCATGTTTGTAAGATGATATAAACTTTTAAAAAGTTCGTTTAAATTAATCCCAGGAAGTTGTTGCACATTGGTTATTAGCCCCGATAATATGTCGAGCAAATCATCATGATCTTGCGCAGATGTCATCTGATGTACTTGTGGCGCAGTCTGCGTATCCCCTATTACTTCTGTAGCTAACACAGGAACGTTCTTCTCAGTAATCGTAATAAATTGATAGCCATTTTGATTGGCATCTTCTTCTTTAGCCTTTGCCTTGATAATGGAATAATATTTATAATTAACTGACTGATATCCACGATCTAAAACTTTAGCTGCTTCCTCTAATATTTCTGTAATATTTAGAGCACCTTCTTCTTGTCGTTCCTTAATATATTGAAACAAAAACTCAATTTCATTTTTGCTCCATTTACGATTAACTTTTTTGGAATCATCAAGAATCTGGGTAGAATTTTCAGCGTTATTCATTCTTAACATCACAAAATGATTATAATAAAAAATTAATGATCCAGCACGTAAGCCGTTGTTAGATTCCAAATTTTGAATGAAATCTTGTTCTGATGGTCCTACTTCTTGATTGATTATCGCTTCTTTCATCTGAAATATTGCAGATTTAAAACTCATTAGAATACCTCCAAAATGAATATGAGATTTGAACATACTTGGTTTTACAAACTTTTTTGCCCATCTACAAAAAGGTAAAACTAATTTTGACATTTTCAAACTCTCTTCATATCTGATGTTTTATTATATGTATCGCTCTTATGA
>NZ_JBALPG010000174.1:380-12123 GCF_036965245.1 Neobacillus drentensis | reverse complement strand
AGGACGTTCACTGGATTGAGGTAGAATACCGTGAAGATGTTTTAAACGGTTATGTAGATGTATCTCTTACTCCGTTTCCGGTGCTTACCTTAAAAACTGGTAAGGGAGCCCATTACAATTGGGGCTATGGAAGTCCAGCAAGCGGCTATCCGAGCGATTACTTTGTGGCTGATATTGATCAATCAGGAACATATGCAAAGGGCGACTACTTCTTGCAGACATTTGCAGATGATGGAGTCAAAGTAGAAGTTGATGGTGAAACCAAAATCAATCGTTGGACGGACTATACCGGCGGAATGGAAAAAGCTTTATGGCTGGGAGTAGCGGAAGGCCAGCACACTGTTAAAACCCGTTACTTAGAAAATGTAGCCGCCGCAGGTGTATTCTCAGATGTAGTACCATTTGGTTCCTGGCTTGCCTATTACTATCCAAATGACTCGTTATCGGGAATGCCGGCCGCTGCAAAGGTAATCTCTACAGATAAGCTATCAGAAAAATTCCCTGGCAGCCCGGCTGAAGGTATCGGGGCAGATCACTTTTCGGCACGTTACACTACAGCAAAACGTATAGCAGCTGGAGACTACGTACTCAGGATGAATGCCGATGATGGTTTGCGTGTTTTTGTTGATGGAAAGCTAGTAGCGGATCGTTGGAATAAGAATGGAGAAAGTACGATTAAGTTAAAAATCTCTGATCGTACAGATGCCAAAGCAGGGGAGCAAGACATCCATTGGGTTGAAGTTGAATACCATGAAAATGTATTAAACGGTAATGTCGATGTATCCTTAAGCCCATTAAAAGAGGAAATGAATGATACATGGGTGGGTGAATTCTACCCAAATAGAACCTTCGAGGGTAATCCCTATATAATTGGCGGAAACTCAGCTTCTAACAAACTATCATCTATTAACTTTAATTGGAATCTGGCATCACCGTTTCCTGAAATACCTGCAGATAACTTTTCTGCTAGATTTTCAAAGAAGGTATTACTAGAGACAGGAAGTTATTTATTCACTGTGAATGCGGATGACAAGGTTCGAGTTCTCCTTGATAATCAAGTTATTATGGATTATTGGTCCAGCAATAACTATTCAAAAAATAGAAATGTAGTTTATGTTAGCGGAGGAGAACACACGCTTGTTGTGGAATACCAAGAGGATATCTTACAGGCGAGGCTGTCTTTTGATTACGAGAAGATCAGTTCAAATAAGGTATTCTATCAAGCTGCTGAACAAGTAGAAAATAATTGGGCTTATGGTGGTCCATCAGGTTTTCCAGTTGATGGATTTGAAGCGTATTTTGACCAATCAAGAACTTTACCATCTGGCGATTATTTTATGGAAACATTGGCAGATGACCGAGCTGTCACAAAAGTAGATGGAGAGGTAAAAATTGATAATGGAGATAATGCTCCAGGACAAGTAAACCAGGCACTACTTTTAAATATGAAATCCGGCTATCACGATATAACAACCAACTATTATGAAAAAGTTGATAAAGCTTATATTTACAGCCATATATTGCCGCTTGGCAATTGGGTTGCGTATTATTATCCTTATAATACGTTTAGCGGCCAGCCAATCGCGGCAAAAACAATTTCTCCGTCTGGAGCATATAATTCCTTATCGGAGAATAACGCATTAGGAAGTCCTGTTCCTGGTCAAGTCCCAGTGGATAATTTTTCAGCTATTTATCGGACAGCTAAACGATTGCCCGCAGGAGAATATGTTATTCGTTCCAAAGCGGATGACAAAATAAGAGTTTATATTGATGGTCAACTTGCTTATGATGGCTGGACACCTGTTGATTTCAGTCAAGAATCGATAAAAGTGTCTATTACGGATCGTAATGTAACCAATTCAGCGGAAAAGGATATTCACTGGATAGAAGTCCAATACAGTGAACAGACGGGTCAAAGTTATCTTGATTTTACAATTCTGCCATTAAAAGAAGTATTTGCTTCCGATCAATGGGTAGGAATGTTCTATTCGAATAAAACCTTATCAGGTAATCCATATATCGTTGGCGGTATCGGGGCAGAACAACCAATCAACACACTTAATTTCGACTGGGGATTTGGAAGTCCACACAATAGATTACCTGCAGACGGATTCTCAGCCAAGTTTATAAAAAAGGCATTCTATAATTCAGGACTTTATCAAATTAATGTTTCTGCAGATGACGGAGTTCGCGTATACGTTGATGGTCAGAAAATCATTGATTCTTGGAAAGACGGTATTAATACTAGTTATTCTAATTTCTGGTTAGAGCAAGGTAACCATGAGATTGTTGTTGAATATTATGACCTTTCTTCTTCTGCTAAATTGAATGTAGATATGACAGAGATTGCACCTGAGGGTGGAATGTTTGTTTCATCTGTTAAATTACCTGTTTATAGGAGTTATGAAGAATTAGCAGATTACACAATTCATTTAACATTTTATAATCCCAGCTATACAAGGTATTTCGAGCTGGGCTATGGTGAAATTGTTAATATTTTGGAAGTGAAAAATTATGCTGCTAAAATTCGGACTCAAGATGGCCGGGTTGGCTGGGTTCATAAAGATTATCTTGAATCCAATTTAACGGATGACTTTTGGCTGGTAAAAGAGGGAAGAACTTTAAGAAGTCAGGCAGATGTGAAAAGTTCTAATATCGGCTTTATTCCTTCTTTTTCAAAGGTGTATTTATTAGATCATGTCACTACTTCAGGGCCAGATTATACAGAATGGTACTATGTTCAAACCGAATCCGGTCAAAGAGGATGGATTTGGGGAGCTTTATCTACTAGTGGAAACTCGGGATATAATATCATTAAGTATAATTTTAGTCAGGGAGGAACTGTTACAAATGAGGTTAATATCTTTACTCCTCTTAATACGAAAGCGAATGTGACTGCCGACCAAATTAATGCTTTTATTAATTTCAAAACGGGCGGCAAAAAAACCTTGATGACAGGTATGGGATATGCGTACCTTATAGCTCAAGAACAAAGTGGACTAAATGCAATTTATTTACTTGCACACTCTGGACTTGAAACTGGCTGGGGAACTTCAGTTATTTCAAATACGAAATATAATTTTTACGGTATCGGAGCCATTGATTCAAAACCGGATGAGGGAGCATACAATTATAGTACCCCTGAAGGAGGAATTATAGCTGGTGCTTCATGGATCAGTAAAAATTATCCTATTCGCCCAGGAGATACGGATGATAAAATACCGTACTACCAGCCTACTATAGACAATATGAGAAATGATAATAGCTGGCATCAGTATGCAAGTGATGAAGCTTGGGCTGCCAAAATAGGATTTTTTGCTCAAGAATTTTATAACTTTATCAACAGATAAAGAGCTGCAATTAATAAAAAAACTGTCATTCAATTACGAATGACAGTTTTTTTTTGGAAAGAGGATTACAAACATAAAATGGTTATCGTCCTTTAGAAAATACTTTACCCTTAACGGTATTAATTATTGTCATAATAAGAGAATCTTTAACCAGTATTAATCCCGCCAAGTAGATACAAACCCCAATGAATAATTGGATAAAAGTCACAAGCAGCGGGCTTATATCGATATATTTATCGACTGCACTTACTGAAAAGAAAACCAGTGTACTTAAAACTAGATACTTTAAAAACATTCCTGTAAAACTTTTGAACTCAAAATATTTCCTAGCGAAATACATTTGAATCATTGCTCCCGCAGCTTCTGCTACTAACAGAGCCAAGGCAGAAGCAGTACTTGCAAAATGAGAAACGAATATGATATTTGTAATTAAACTTAGGACGGCTCCGATCGTAATGGCGACAGCATATTTATTTTGCTGGTTTGTTGAAACCAAAATTTGAATACCAAAAATATTAGCCAAACCAACAAAAAATATGACAGGACTCATTATAATTAACAATTGAATTACTGCATTAAATTCATTTCCTAAGAACCATGTGACGAAATTTGGAGCTATTCCCATTAAACCCAATGTCATAGGTAATGTAATCAATAAGACAAATTGAAGGGCATATTTAATGTATTTTTTCATGGATTCAATATTGCCTTGCGAAAATTCACTTGCCATTCTTGGTAGCAGCACAGAACCTAATGATGTAATAAATCCTAATGCAATTCGAACGACCTTATCTGCTTGGCTATAAAAACCTACTTCTATTTCTCCAGATACTCGTCCTAATACGATTCTGTTTACAAGAGTATAGACTTGTATCATGATTTGGGGTAAGAACAAGCTAATTATGGGCCCTATATGTACTTTAATATCACCAAAAGCAATTCGTTGGAAAGAAATTTCTTTTAACAATGGGATCCACATGATTAATTGGCCCACAAAAAGCGTTACCGCATTGATCATTATATAATAAGGTAAATCAGCTGCATCCTTTACAAGGGTGAAGATTAATACAATGCTTGCCAATCTTACAATTATATTTCGTGTTGTTACGCTTTTGATTTGCTCTTTCCCAATAAAATACCACGAAACATCAATGGTGGTAGCAAGCAGGGTAAAAATATGAATGAAAAATAGCTGTTTATTCTCTTTGACTGTTAAAATAAATAATAGAAAAAATACTAGTGTAATGATTGAAATGAAAAGCTGTACGAAATATATGGACCAGAACTCTTTTGATCGATCTTCTAAAGATTGCTTTGTTGCGATTTGTCTGCTCCCATACATCGGAATACTCAATATAGCAAAAACTAGAAAGAGTTGAACGATAGATAAAACATCTGCATCAGTACCAATACCTTGGGGTTTAAGTACTCTTGAAACATATGGAGTCATAACAAATGGGGTTAATAATAATAATAATTGGTATATGACAGTATATAAGTAATTTGTTACAAGATTTCTCATAAAATGCATTCAAATCCTTTAAGATGTTAATATTTTTATTTCATATTTTCATCTGTTAAGAGTAGCATTAAACGTCATGATAAACAACGTAAAAACATATTTTTTATAGATATCGGCAAAATTTTTAAAAGTAGAATCATTCAGTAAACCCGCATTTTATCTTGAAGTAAATTTAAAGTTTAGGTATAGTACTAATTGTGTCTGGTAGAAAATTTTTACCGTCAAATTCAAGGATTTTTAAAATAAGGCAGTAAATCCACCATATTACATTAAGACGTTGTTTAATGGAGAGAAATAATATGAATCCTAAAATTAGCATTATAGTACCTGTTTTCAATGTTGAACCATATATTCATGAATGTATTAAAAGTATTCTTAACCAATCTTTTAAAGACTTTGAACTAATTTTAGTTAATGATGGTTCTAGTGACCGAAGTGGTGATATTTGTGATGAATATTCCAAAGAGGATGAAAGAATCTTTGTTATTCACAAAAAAAATGGCGGTCAGTCTTCTGCAAGAAATAGAGGAATTAATGCAGCCAAGGGAGATTATATTGGATTTATTGATAGTGACGATTGGATACACAGTGATATGTACAAAATATTGTATGAAAAAGCAAGTGAAACAGAAGCCGATATAACAGCATGTAATATTGTAGAATATCAAAAGGACGGAACAGAGCGTTTATTCTGTTACGATAACACCGATCATTTATATGATAGAAATGCTGCAATGAATGAAATATATTTAAATGAGAGACTTACTTATAGTCCATGTAATAAAATATATAAGCGGGAATTGTTCAATGGGATTCGCTTTAAAGAAGGCTATATTTTAGAAGATATGGATTTTGCTTATAAAATTATTCATCAATCAAATAAAATTTATTACACCGGGCAAGCATTATATTATTACCGATATAATGATAACAGCACTTTGCGAAAAACCTTTTCAAAAAAACGTTTAGATGAATATCAGGTAAGAAAAGACATGTACAGCTTCTATCTTGAACATTACCCAAATCAAGCAAATGAAGTATATGCGGAATGGTTTTTAAAGGGATTAGAGTTATACATAAATGTTGAGAAGTATTTTAGAAATGAAAAGAATCAATATAAATACTTAATTGCAGCAGATCGGAAAAGGTTAAAATCGTTAGTATTGAAAAAAGATTATAGTCGAAAGAAGAAAATTCTATTGTCTATAGGTTTAATTTCGCCTCATCTTCTTACCAAGGTATACCGTTTTTATTGGGATAAAATTAAGCATGAGTTATAAGGAGAAAGTTGTTTTTTGGAGATGAAAAATAAAATGATAGCCTTTGTTATTTTAAATTATAATACATGGGAAATGACAATACGTTGTGTAGAGTCAATATTTCAAACATGCCAGCAAAAATACACCATTTATATAGTAGACAATGGTTCAACAAATGATTCATATGAGCAAATGGAAAAAGAATATCGTCATCATGAAAAAGTAGTTGTGATTAAGTCTGAAAATTTAGGATATGCCAGAGGCAATAATAACGGTATTAGGCAGGCAATGAAGGATGGTTATGACATCATTACTGTTACGAATAATGATGTGATTTTTTTAGAAGATAGTATTGACCGAATGTATTTATTTCTCGAAAGTAATAAGAATGCTTCAGTGGCTGCTCCTTATATATTATCACCAGAAGGGGTACTGCATAATTTACCAACATTAAAAAAAGTAAGTAACAGGGATTATCTTCTCCATCATACTAGACTTGAGAAATTTTTGTCTAAAGAGAGTAAGAGACAATATGACCAAGAATACAATTTAACCGGTACTGCTATAAGGAATGAGCCTATTCCTATTTATAAATTTTCAGGTTGTTGCTTTATGGCAAAACGTGAGATGCTAGAGGAAGTAGGATTATTTGATGAAAATACATTCTTATATTTTGAAGAAGATATTATTTGTCAAAAAATGGTTAATTCGGACTATCAAGCCTATTTTCTGCCTGATTCAAAAATCGTCCATCACCATGGTTTAACAACGGGTAAAGACAATTTGTTTGTTGATACTGAAATGTTGAAAAGTGAAATGTATTTCCTGTCGAAATATAATAGGATGAATTTTTGGAGTATGCTTATGATTTACATTGACCGTGCGATCACTTCAATTATGAAAATAATAAAAAAGCGTTATCACAATGCTTCAATAAAAGATTATATGGTTTTTCTCGGAAAGACGTGGAAACATTTTATAAAAAACACGAGACAAAGAAATGATAAGAATACAAATATAGAATAAACAGTTAACACCATCTTTTCTACTTATATTATAGATGGTGTTATTCATTTACATACAATTTTTAATTGAATTACTGAGTTTATTTTATTTACTTTGCAAAATGGAGGTATTTGAATGAAAAAAAATATAATATTCATTATAAGCATGCTGCTTATTTTAAGTATGGTTCTAAGCATGGCCTACGTTGCACTTTTTGGCAAGAAGGAAAATGCAGTAGTAGCTCCAAGTAATAAAAATGTCCCGCAGCATCTTCGAATAAATATTGGTTTAGAACCGCTGACATTACACCCTGGTCTCGTAGAAGATTCTGTTTCTCAAACCGTTGTTACTCAACTATTTGAAGGCTTAACTCGAAAAGACCTAGGGGGTCAGACGGTAAATGCGGCAGCTTCAGTAGTAAAAATAGCGGATGATCAAAAAACGTATACATTTACCATTCGAGATGCAAAATGGTCAAATGGTGATCCTGTCGTTGCAAAGGATTTTGAATATGCTTGGAAATGGTTATTGGATCCTGCTAATAAATCGCCTAATGCATACCAGCTTTATTATATTGAAGGAGCAAAAGCATTTAACGAAGGAAAGGAAAGTGTAAAAAAAGTAGGCGTTAGAGCAATTGATGATAAAACACTTGAAGTAAAATTGGTAGAACCGACTTCGAATTTCTTAGAATTAACAGCATCATATGCCTACTTTCCCATTAATAGCAAACTTGCTAAAAAAAATCCTGACTGGGCAAATGAAGCTGGAAATCAATATACAACAAACGGTTCTTTTAATTTAAAGGAATGGTCTCATAATAATAAAATTGTTCTTGAAAAGAACAAAAATTATTGGGACTCAAATATGGTGAAATTAGAGGAAATCTCAATGTATATGGTCAGTGACCCAAATGAAGAATTATCTCTGTATGAAAGTGATTACCTTAATTTGATCAGTTCTCCAGCTGAAGAAATGAAAATTGATGATGAAATGGTCTATACTCAAGCGATTGCTGGTACATACTCAGTTAATTTAAATACAAAAGTTGAACCGTTTACTAACAAAAACATTCGAAAAGCATTGGCTTTTGCCATTAACCGGCAAGCGTTGGTTGATAATAGTGAGGAAAAGGAAACGAGCCCAGCAATGGCAGCTGTTCATCCAGCGTTTTTCCCTGCAAATAAAAAAGGATATTTTAAAGATAATGATGTAACAAAGGCTAAACAATATTTACAAAAAGGTTTAGTAGAGCTAGGGTTAACAGATGTGTCTGAACTACCAGTAATCAAACTATCTACAAGCACAAATGAAACGGATGAAAGAATTTCGCAATCAATTAAAGAGATGTGGACAAAAAATTTAGGTGTTAAAGTTACACTCGAAAGTACGGATTCGAGTATTTATTATGAAAAAGTACAGAACCGGGATTATAATGTTGCTCTTGTAGAATCATTAGGTTCTTTTTGGGATCCGGTAAATGTTCTTGAATCGTATCGAAATTCTAAAAGTGGAACTGGCTCGGAGAACGAACAATTACAATCTTTCTTAAAGCAATCTAAAATAGAGTCGAATAGTAACGAACGTGCAGAAGTTTTAAAGAAGGCTGAAGCAGCATTAATCGAAGAAATGCCATTTATCCCAATTTACTTTTTTTCAATCGAAACTTTCCAAAGTCAGAAGGTAAGAGATGTGGCTGTTCCATATCCAGGCCAAGTCCAACTTAAATGGGCATATTTAGAAAGTTAACATTATAAATTGGAGGAAAAAAAGTGATTAGAAAGAAGAAGGTTACAGTTCTTGTACCTGCTTATAACGAAGAAGATGTATTGCAGCAATTATATTCCAGATTGGTAAACGTTTTTAATACATTGCCCATATATGAATTTGAAATACTTTTGGTCAATGATGGAAGTAAGGATGGAACTTTACTAAAAATCAAATTATTGAGAGAAATGGATAAAAGGGTTTCTTACGTTAATCTGTCGCGTAATTTTGGAAAAGAAACAGCGATGATTGCTGGTCTTGACTATGCTGACGGTGAAGCAGTAATCATTATTGATGCAGATTTACAGGATCCCCCTGAGTTAATTCCAGAAATGATTCATCACTGGGAAAATGGATATGATGATGTGTATGCAAAAAGAAGTTCCAGGGCTGGGGAAACCTGGATAAAGAGAGTGACATCAACTGCTTTTTATCGGTTGCTAGAAAAGGTTGCAAGAGTCCCAATTCAAAGAGATACAGGGGATTTCCGGCTTCTTGATCGTCGTTGCGTTGATGCTTTAAGGCAATTAAGAGAGACCCAAAGGTACACAAAAGGGATGTTTAGTTGGATTGGTTTCAATAAAAAGGAGATTTTATTTGATAGGGATCCACGGGCCGCAGGAGAAACAAAATGGAATTATTATAAACTGTTTGATCTAGCAATAGAGGGAATCACTTCTTTTACCACTACTCCACTTAGAATTTCTGCTCTATTTGGATGTCTAATTTCTTTTTGTGCCTTTATTTATATGATTTGGATTATTACAAAGACAATGCTGTTTGGCGATCCTGTTGCAGGTTATCCTTCTTTAATGACGGTTATATTATTTTTAGGGGGTATTCAACTTATTTCCTTAGGTATTTTGGGCGAATACATAGGGAGAATATTTAACGAAACAAAAAACCGCCCTTTATACTTTATAGATGAATATAACAACGTCAAAATAACAAATTTTAATAGAAGAGAGCTACAAACGGTTAGCAAAGAATGATATTTCAGGTGATGCTAGATGAAAAATAAAAAAGAGATTCTTATGTACCTCTTGTTTGGGATACTTACAACTGGTGTTAATATTCTTTGCTATGTTTTCCTAAAAAAATTTCTAAATATTGATTTTATCCTATCAACAACAATTGCCTGGATTATATCGGTTATTTTTGCCTTTTTAACAAATAAAAAATATGTTTTTAATAGTAACTTTACCAAAGCATACTCCGTAATACGTGAATTTTGCTCATTTACCATATTTCGAGGAATCTCATTTATAACGGATATTGGAATGATGATCGTATTAATAGAGGTAATGAATATTAACGACTTAACATCTAAAATCTTAGCAAATATAGTGGTGGTTATAATAAACTATATTGTAAGCAAATTTGTCGTTTTTAAGGTAAAACGGGTAGATCAGTAAAGAAGAAACAGATAAGATTTTGTCAA
Source organism: Neobacillus drentensis (assembly GCF_036965245.1). GTDB lineage: Bacteria > Bacillota > Bacilli > Bacillales > Cytobacillaceae > Neobacillus > Neobacillus drentensis_G. Next base: position 1,779 of record NZ_JBALPG010000174.1, on the reverse strand, counting down.
TAGGCTTAAAAAGTCATGAAAATACATTGAAATCAGTTGGGCGTAGTGTTAGCAACACTACGCCCAACTGATTTTTCTATAAAAATGGTCTGAATCCCCAAGATAACCATTTAGACAGCATAGAAAGTAAATTTATAATTGGTAAAATGGAATATCCCCAAAAATGTAACTTGTTATCAAGCATTTTATGATTAATAAGAAAATGGACAATGATTAAGGAAAACAAAACCGAACCAACTGTTAATACCCTCCTGCCGGAAGCATAAATGGTCGGCGAGAAAAACATTACCGATATTGATGCTATTAAAGCAAGGAAACAAAGTAAAATAAACAATCTATTTTCACTTTTTTTACATACTAAAATAATAAGCAATAAGCTAAAAGCTGCCCAAAATATATATGGGATGAGGGCAATGATAATTGAATATTTAGCCTGCCAAATGTAAGCCAAATTGGCAGTAATATTAATTGTGGTTATTTTACTAAAATTAAAAAATATATTCATTTCATTACCTAATAATATTGCAGCTAAAACTATCGCAAAGAGTAAGGCGAATAATTTAAATAGCCATAATTTACGATCGTTACGATTCATCAAATATCCTGCAATAGTTATAACAGCCAGCGTAAAAACAAGAATCCTCATTTCGTTAAACATCTTGTCGAAAAACCACACTGTACCCACATAAAGATGATTAAAAAAAGATAATTCTCTAAATTCCGGATACCAACTGTTAATCTCACTTTCTAATCGTACTTCATTACCTGGAGCAAATAACAGGATTAAGGTTCCAATGGTTATAAGTCCTGTGGATATAAATAATTTAGGTTCTTGATCTTTATGCTGAAAATAAAGATATAAGTGGGAAATAATCGTAAAACAAGTAATACATAAAGCTACTTGTTCATTACTAATTGAAGCTAAAAAACCAAATAATAAAAATAACAGAAAAGGAATACGTTCCGTTACATTTTTGTTCCTGAAAACTTTATCTGAATAAGGAATCATTGCGAATAGTCCAAAGGCTATTGGCCATAGGTAATTTAATGAACCTGTAATCCAAATAAAGCCAGAACTTAAGATCCCCTGGTGTATATATCCAAGGGTTAATATTGAGATAATTATTCCTTTAGTACTTACTTCACTTTTTATAATTCGAAGGATAGAATAGGCTAATAATAAGATGGATAATGGATTAAGCAAACGCCAAATCCAAACCCTCCCATCCAATAAATAATATGACAATATATCAGGGAATAGGCGGCCTGACCATTCAAAATACCTTATTTTTATCCATTCAAAAATATTATAATTTTGAGATGCAGTTGAATAAAATAAATCATCACCTTGAAAAGGTGATACTGTAAGCATAATTCCATATAAAAATAAATAAAGAAA
>NZ_JBALPG010000174.1:0-318 GCF_036965245.1 Neobacillus drentensis | reverse complement strand
AAAAAGTACAGTATTTTTGGTCGCTTCATTATATACAAAAGCACATACTCCAATCTAAATAAATTATTTTTGCCTAGTATTTATATTTAATAAACTCCAGCCTACACTAATTTACCATATGGATTTGAGTAATTACAAAGCTAAATGAAACTAGATACCAAAAATACTAGAGATTCACGAGATTTGATCAATGAATAATTTGATCTGAGACTAATGTTGTTCATTTGCAAGGTAAAAGCTATGGGAATACGGAAATATGTTTTTAAAAAAAATGACGAAATATGTTACAATGTATTTTGGACTAAAATACTGCTAACG
>NZ_JBALPG010000173.1:0-1392 GCF_036965245.1 Neobacillus drentensis | reverse complement strand
GAAAATAGATATGCTAGAACATCAGCCGCGAAAATTTACGATGTACCAGGTAATAACCAACAATGGAACCACGAAGATAAAAGTAAAACCGGGTTATAAAGTGATAAAGATCGTGCCGAAGGAGAAAAACAAAAAAAGACAGAAAAAAGGAACCAAACAATGAATTGGTTCCTTTTTCTAAAAGCTATTTTTAATTAACCTGAATCGTACTTAATTTCCCGGCATTACGATTAATGGTTTCAAGTGCTCTTTGGTATTCGTCTTCCAAACGGTTAATAATATCAGCGGTTGATTCAATTCGATCAATAGCCCCAACGCCATGACCAGCGGACCAAATATCCCGCCAGGCTTTTGCATTTGTTTCCTTTTGCATATCGTCAAAGTTAACCTTGTCTTTCCTTACCAATTGTTCCGGGTCAAGACCTGCTTTCTTAATACTAGGTTTCAACATATTAGCTTTTACACCTGAGAAAGCATCCGTTAAAATGATATCTTCCTGCGTGGCCTCAACTAACATTTCACGATATTCGTCTGTTGCCATACTTTCTGTTGCAACAATAAAGCGTGTACCCATGTAGGCTAAGTCTGCTCCAGCTGCTTGTGCAGCTAAAATGCCCTTGCCGGTTGAAATCGAACCTGCTAGAACAATAATACCGTCCCAAAAGCTCCGCACGATATCAACAAAAGCAAAGCTATTAATTTGTCCTGCATGTCCTCCAGCTCCACTAGCTACTAAAATCAGACCGTCGACACCAGCCTCTGCAGCTTTCATTGCAAATTTTACATCACTCACATCCGAGAATACGAGGCCGCCGTATTCATGAACAATGTCAACTACAAGTTTTGGACTACCCAAGGAAGTAATTACTACCTGTGGCTTATGTTTCTTGATTAAAGCCAATTCATCCTGCAAGCGGCTGTAGGAGCTATGTACTACCATATTCATCGCCCATGGAGCAATTTTTCGGTGTGGATCATTTGCTCGAGCCTCCTCCAGCTCTTCATTTAATTGACCCATCCATTGGTCAAGAACCTCAATTGGTCTTGCATTTGGAGCGGGAAATGAACCAATAACACCATTCAAACAACAATTTTTAACAAGCTCGGTGCCTGACACCAGAAACATTGGTGCAGATATGACCGGTAACCTTAATTGACTCCACCAGTTTTCAGGAATAGATTTTTTCATAACGTCCACCTCTCGATTTTGAATTTTCAGAATAGGTCACTTATTCTTATAGTACCTGAAACTGAATGAGTATTCAATCATTATTTTAAGTCTCTAATGAAAAGTTGGAAGCGTTTTAAAAACCGAACAATGATAATTATTATTTTTTTATCGTTCGCTTATTTTGAAATAGAGGGTTGAAATACACACATACCGTGTTATAA
>NZ_JBALPG010000172.1:1223-1467 GCF_036965245.1 Neobacillus drentensis | reverse complement strand
TCTCAGGAAATAAATTCATTCCCTTTAGAAATACATTTTTTGATTTTTTATATTCACCTAATGTTCTATATGTACTACCTAAGCCCAATAAAGCTCCCTCTAAATCTTTTCCAGACAGCCCCAATTCTATTGCCTTTTCATAAAAAGGCACTGCTTCCGATTCTTTACCTAATACATCAAAACTCCAAGCACATTGATAATTGATCAAAGCATCATCTGGAGATACTTTTGCTAATTTTAAAAG
>NZ_JBALPG010000172.1:0-1178 GCF_036965245.1 Neobacillus drentensis | reverse complement strand
CTTTTGCTAATTTTAAAAGCATTTCGTTAGATTCCTTTTGCTTTCCTTCTTTTCGTAGATTAATTGCCTTCTCTAATTCTTTGCACATCAAAATACAACCTCCAAGGTTTATTTCATTAGATGTCTCATACATTATCTCTTTTCCCTAATGTAAAACCATCAAAAAGCCTTCCACCAAAGGGCTGCAAGGCATGATCAACTAATTGAATGACCTGTTTCCATTTCAGAATTTATTATATTATTTTACCATTATCTATAGTAATATTATTACTATTTTGGTAATTTTATATAATAAGATATATTCTAGTAGATTGTTGGTGTTTTCAATTGACAATAAAAATTATCATCATAATTTTTCTGACTATTATTATTCATGGAACTGAGACCTTATCCTATAGTATTCGCCTTGGAGGAATAAGACTTAAGAAGATTGCAGTATCATTATCGCTTACAGGTATTGTGCTCCTTATCGCCCGTACTTCAAATATGTTTCAAGCTCCGTTATTAGGTGCTATCGTTGATAATGCAAAGATTAATGCCTCTATAGATGTACTAAAACTGTTTCGTATTGCCTTACTATCAGCTTCTGCCGGAACTCTCTTAGCATTATTTTTATATCCTACTTTTACCCGATTATCGATGCTGATGATTAAAAGATTAGAGATAGACGGTTCTGTCATTTCCATGATGAAAATGACTAATATTCATAAATTAAAAAGAACGGACACATATGTAAGGCGGCCAAGGATTCACATGCTGTATCGACTTAGAATAGGCGGAATCCCGAAACGTATTATGCTCATTAATATCATCGTTACAGCAATTTACACATCTGGAATTTTGGCTGCATTATATGCATCTGTGTTGAATCCTGGTCATAGTGCTACCTCCAATATGGCTACAGGTGTAGTAAATGGGGTAGCCACCATCCTCTTAACAATATTTCTGGACCCACAAATTGCTCTTATGACTGAACGGGCCCTTAATGATGGGGATGGGGACGACAAGATGACGAAGACGTATGCTTGGCTTATGGTGGCAAGATTCTTTGGAACGTTACTGGCACAATTTTTATTAGTCCCTTCAGCGGTTTTCATTTCATGGGTAAGTAGTGTGCTGGCTTAAGAAACGCATAACCATTTGTTAAAATTATTTCACCTAAAACAAAAGTAAGGGGA
>NZ_JBALPG010000171.1:0-6321 GCF_036965245.1 Neobacillus drentensis | reverse complement strand
TCGTTTACCTCTCCTTTTATGGCCCCGAATTGGTTTTTCGATCAAAAAATTATTTTTTTCAAACAAATAAGCAAACTTATATAAAGAAGTTGCATCCTTTCTATCAAATAAGCTCTTTCGGATTTAATAATATCATAATTTTTGACATTTCATACAATTTCTTTTTGACCTTTTTTTGACTCTTGTATAGTTTTCGATAACCGCCATAGCTCTAGCGATTTGTTTGTAAAAAATCTAATCAAAAAAAGCGAGAGTGGTTAACACTTTCCACGTCTCGCTCACATTTTTTTATAAATTATGATATATATATCCGCCGGCCAATCCGTCCCGGTCCTGGCTGCGGTCACCTTTTTCTTCTCTTTTCTCAACTTGATTTGCTAAATGTTTTAGGGTATCTATGCAACTTGAGCATTGTTTCCCTTTTTGTATCATTTTTCCGCACGTTTCACATGGATAAGATAGGTTAGGAAAATCATTCACCAGAATTCGGCCTGCCCAGATAAATTGACGAATTTGAGCAACCGAGACCCCAACTGCGTCGCTTAATTCTTGAATCGTAATTCCGGAATGTTCACGCAGATAAGCTGCTGCCTTCAAAAAATCATCTTCTTGTTTTTGATAACAACCGTCACAAATATTTCTAACGCGGAGGAATAGCTTCCCACATTTTGGGCAGTTCGTTAGTTTTGGTGTACTCAAAAGTCCTCCCCCTCTTTTGTTTTTTACTTACTAATAATAAAACCAAGAAATCGTGTGACCATTTAGCTTGCTAATACTTTATTGATGGAATCAATAACGCGATCGGCTTGGAAAGGCTTCACAATAAAATCTTTCGCACCTGCTTGAATCGCTTCTAATACCATCGGCTGCTGTCCCATTGCCGAACACATAATAATTTTAGCTTGTGGATGTAATGCTCTAATTTCCTTAACAGACGTAATTCCATCCATATCAGGCATCGTAATGTCCATAGTCACTATATCAGGCTGAAGCTCCCGATATTTTTCAATGGCATCGGCCCCATTTACTGCTTCTCCAACAACTTCTAGTCCATTCTTGTTTAAAATATCTTTTAACATCATGCGCATAAACGCTGCGTCATCAACGATTAATACCTTTGCCATTGTATGCTCCTCCATTATTCATTGTTGATAGTTACATAGTCATTTTGGTTAGACGATCGATAGGGTTAATAATATCTGTTATACGCACACCGAAGTTCTCTTCGATCACGACCACTTCACCTTTGGCGATTAACTTGTGATTAGCTAAAATATCCACAGGTTCTCCTGCCAATTTATCCAATTGGATTACAGCTCCTGGTCCTAGTTCCAAGATTTTGCGGATTTGCATTTTCGTCCGCCCCAACTCCACTGTTATCCCCAATGGAATATCAAATAACATATCAATATTACGTGCTCCGGCACTTGCTGATGGTGTCTCGGAGATAGCAGCATATTCGACTTTTTGTACTTTAGCATTTGTCGAAGTGGATGTCATGGTTTGTGAAGCCACCCTTCTATCATCATTTATATTTGTTGATAGTTGAGATGAGCTTCCCACCGAAGTTGTAACGACTTCTTTTTCCAAAGCCAAACTAGCTTCTGCTTCATTGGGAGAAAGGATTTTTTGGATCATTTCCTTCCCAAATGACAGAGGAATTAGCTGTATCATATTGGAATCAATAAGGCTGCCTACCTTTAATCTGAAGGAGACTTCGATAATAATATCTTCCTCTAATTGTTCTAGTTTTTTCGGTGGAAAACCGAGAACATCAATCGACGGCGGTGAAATATCGACTTTCTGTTTAAATATTGTCGACATCGATGTTGCCGCGGAGCCCATCATCTGATTCATCGCTTCTTGAACAGCGCTGAGATGTAATTCAGAAAGATCAACTGCCAGATTCGTACCATCACCGCCCATCATCAAATCGGCGATGATTTGTGCATCCTTTTCTTTAATCATTAACAGGTTTTTGCCGCGGATCCCTTTCGTATAGTCGACGTGAACGGCAACATTTCTTTCTTGTATTGTCTCTTCCATTCGATCTCGCTCAATTACTGACATGGTAGGTGTAGTAATTTCTACACGTTGGTTCAATAAAGTAGAGAGAGCTGTGGTAGAACTTCCTAAAGATATATTCCCAATCTCCCCTAATGCATCTTTCTCCATGGAATTTAAAAAATCATCAATTGATAAACTTTGTTTTGAATTATTTTGATTGAACAGCGTATTGATCTCTTCTTTAGATAATAAACCATCGCCCATCTTATAGACCTTCTCCTTCCGTCTCGATTACTTGATCGATTTGCACTGCATAATGCCCTTTTTGAAGACCGGGATTCCCCAAAAACCTTGTCAAATTATCAACTTTAACTTCTAGTTTCCCTGTTTCAATTCCGATTACATCTCCTATCTGGAGATTAAATAAATCGGAAACCTGTAAAGTCGCCTCCCCTATTTCAGCAATTACGGGAACAGTTACTGAATCTAGGTTTTGCTTTAATTTATCCTGCTGAGGTACATTTGTTTTGGATATGAAAGAAAGCATTTGGTGCGTTGATAACTTAGGCAGTACCGGTTCCACAATTAAATGTGGCAAACAAAGCGTCATCCGACCTGTAATCTCTCCTATAGTAGTACGTAGAGCAATGATAATCACTGTTTCATTTGGTGAAGCGATTTGAATAAATTGTGGATTGGATTCTATCGCATCCCATTTTACATTAATATTTTCGATGTTTTTCCATGCCTCTCGATACATTTCAAACGCACGAGTAAAAATCCTTTGTATGAGAACTGTCTCAATATCAGTTAATGTTCCGTTCCGAGTAGATGGATCCCCTTGCCCACCTAGCAAACGTTCTAATATAGCATAGGCCACTTGAGGGTTAACTTCCATGACCATTTTTTCATCCATCGGTTTCACTTCAAAAACGTTCAAAATCGTTCGCGAGGGGATGGACGCGATAAATTCCTGGTAGTTCACTTGGTCTACCAGATCGATTTCAATTTGAACAAACGTTCTGAGTTGAGCTGAAAGATAAGATGTCAACAATCTGGTAAAATTCTCATGAATTCTCGTAATGCTTCGTAATTGCTCTTTGGAATACCGCATCGCCCGTTTGAAATCATATACTTTTACTTTTTCTTTCTTCTCTGTTACATCGGATGCTTCCAATTCGCCATTATTTAATGCTGATAAAAGGGCATCGATTTCTTGTTGCGATAATATTTCCGCCAAAGGGCATCCCCCTAACTCTTCCCTGAGTTATTAAAACATTTTTTTGTTAAAATCTATACGATTAACTATTTCTTACCTATAGTAATCTTATCGTTTCAAATTCACTACTTCTTCCAAAATTGAATCCGAAGTTGTGATTGTTCTAGCATTAGCTTGGAAGCCGCGTTGCGCAACAATCATCTCGGTAAATTCTTCTGTTAAATCAACGTTAGACATCTCAAGGACACCAGCAATAAATTGACCTCCATTATTGTTTTCTACTCGGCCAATATCAGCTATACCTGAATTACCTGTTTCCTCAAACATTGTGTTACCAGCCTTTTTTAGACCTCCAGGGTTAGGAACGACAGCTGTAGTCAAGGAAATATTTTCATTTTGATTAGCTGTCGACGAATCGTTCAAATAGTATTTACCAGTGGCATCCATTGCTAATTTCCCACTTTTTCCATCTTCATCTACAACGTTAATATAACCGTTAGCATCGATAGAATATGACGTGAATTTCTTATTATTTACTTCATCTTTAGTTATGTTAATCTTAACTTTTTGTTGAACCCCAGTTGCATCCTCTTTAACACCTGACGCAAAAAATCCATTGGAGTTGACTAGATCTCCATTTGCATCTCGTGTAAAATTACCAGCCTTCGTTAAGAAGCTCTTGCCATTCAATGCTGGATCTTCAGGAGTAATAACAAAAAATGCGTCTCCATCTATGGCTAAATCGGTGCCAACGTAAGTTGTCATAGGACTTCCTGGTGTATGTATTGTATCTATGGAACCAATCTTTGATCCAAGACCAATTTGCTTTGGATTTATCCCGCCCAGCTGGCCAGTAGGAGCAGTCGCTCCAGCAATATTTTGACTTATAATATCCTGAAACATAACACGGCCTTTCTTGAATCCTATCGTATTGACATTGGCAACATTATTACCAATTACATCTAGTTTTGTTTGAAACCCTTTCATTCCCGAAATACCAGAGTAAAGTGACTTTAACATATTTTTTCCTCCCTATTTTCTTATTTTTGATAGCATTATTTCGATACAGGTGTGACTTCAGGTGGTTCAGGTGTGACTTCAGGTGGTCCAGGTGTGACCTCAGGCATGACTTCCTTGATTTCAGTCACTAGGTAGCTAGGAACTTTTTCCTTCCCAACCAAGTAAAAATAGTTTCCATCTTGGCTAGATACTCCTGTTACCACACCGGTAACAGGAGATGTGGCACCATTTGGTGTCCAGCTAATTTCTTTACCAATCGCAGCAGTATACTGATTGATTTGGCTATTGGCAAATTTCCCAAAAGCGATATTTAAATTCGTCATTTGTTCCAAAGAACTAAAAGTTGCCATTTGTGCAATAAAATCTTTATCTTGAAGTGGACTAGAAGGGTCTTGATTTGCTAACTGTGTTACAAGAATCTTTAGAAAATCATCTTTGCCTAGAATGCTTTTATCTTCGTATGGCTTAATATTATCAAACTGGGAATTGTTATTCGGAACAGTTTTGATATCCACCCAACTTGTTTTTCCTTCGAATGGCTTAATATTATTAAACTTGGATTTGTTATTAGGAACAGTGTTGATATCCAACAAATTCGTCATTCAATGTTAACTCCTTTCTAAGCCGTAAAATCGATACTAGAAGTGGTATTTGAAGGAGCACCTCTGTATGTAAGCGATATCGTTTCTGTGTCTAATTCGTTTTGATCAGTATCTTCCTGATTTTTTGATAGCTCCTGTTCCGGTGATGTTCGTTGCTCAGGAGATGAACCAGAACCGCCTTGAGAAAAGGATAGACTTGCTTGGTTTAAATCTATTGGCACCGGCGTTTGCTGTACGATATCAAGTTTATGAACTACAATGCCTTGTTGTAGCAAAGACTGCTTTAACTGGTGCAGCTGGCCTTCTAAAGCTTCTTTCGCCAATGATGTATCCGTTAAAATTTGCGCTGAAACCATTCCCTGCTGGGATGTTATTTTTATCTCAATATGGCCTAAATGTTCAGGAAACAAAGAAAATTTAACCTGCGTACTACCTTGCTGGCCGTTAGTTAATCTTATATTACTGCTGATCCATTCACTCACTTCCGAAGAAAATTCTGAAACTTGAAGAAGTGGGAAGGACGATTCAGTTTTTGGGGCAATTGAACCATTAGGAACTTGCATCTGTTGATGCTTCACTAACATCTGTCCAAAAAACTTTGTAAGATCTTCCGATGGTTTAGTTATTGGATCTCGTACAAAATCACTTATCCCTTTGATACTCGTTTCAGTTTCAGGTATAAATGAAAACATTACTTGATTTTTATCCAAACTTAACATAGGTTTTGCACTACCATTTTCAGCTGCAAACAACTCATTTTTTTGTAATTGGTTGTTTAATAGTGTTGATCTGTCAATGTTATTTCCAGTATTAAATTCATCCATAATTAATTGGAGTTTATCCTTTATATTACTGGGGATCTCCAATGTTTTTTGCTTATCAAGTAGCTGCAAATCAGAAATTAACTGGGCGATTCCATGATTCAATTGACTATTGTCCATAGTTGATGTTTGACTAAAATCTTTCACGATTTGTAACATCTGTGCCATCGAGTTATTATCATAAATTGGGACAAATTGTTTTTGACTTAACAAATCAGACTCAACTGGTTGAAATGACTCGTTTGCTTGTGCATTTGGTCCTTGCTGGATTCCAGCAATCAACGCTGTCAAAATAGCGTCTAATTGAAGCCAATCCTCTTCTTGGATAGTTGTCGGATTAATCTGGCCGCTTTCAGTATTAGAAAGGTTTTGTAATGAAGTTGCTGACTGCTCGTCCGAATTTGGTGATTTTCCCCCAAAATTAAACATTGCTAAAATCTGATCAAAAGAGTTCACTAAATCTTCGGATTTTGAGATTGTCTTTGGTTTCCCTCCATCAGATTGATTTGTTTGATTTATTTTGATAGGTATTTGGGTAATATCCAAACTTCTTCCTCCCTTCCATTTGGAATTTTATTTCAATTACTTTCCATTATAACTCATAGAAAAGGTTACGTCATGAGATTTTTTAGTAAAAAATAAATTTATATTT
>NZ_JBALPG010000170.1:1535-9306 GCF_036965245.1 Neobacillus drentensis | reverse complement strand
CGTCCGAAAGCTTTTCCGCGTCCGAAAGCTTTCCCGAATCCGAGCGCTTTCCCGAATCCGAGCGCTTTCCCGAATCCGAAGCCTTTCCCGAATCCGAACGCCTCCCCGCATCCCCCCGCTTCATTGCGGAGTACTAAACTAAATGTTGCTAATGAAATTTCCTAGGTCTCAGGTTGTAGATGATATTACAGCAACTGCCCGATGCTGATGTCAAACTGGAAATTCTATAATGAAAAGGGTAAATTAACCAATCGCTAGGAGAAGAAACAGCGGGTGGTTTAAAACAAGCGGAGGGGAAGAGAAGGGATGAAATCGTGGATTAATTTTTCACTAAAGAACGCAGGGGTTATTTTTATTGCCATGTTAATGGTGATTGCTGGGGGGATTTATTCAGTCAGAACGATGAAGATGGAATCAATGCCTAATGTCGACATTCCTTATATTGTCGTCCAGGTTCCCTATATTGGGGCAACTCCTGAACAGGGATTAGAGGATATTGGTAAGCCATTAGAAGAAACACTGTCAGGAATCAAGAAATTAGATAATTTATATATTGAAGCACACAGTAATATTGTAGTGGGAATTCTTGAATTTGAAATGAGCAAGGATATGGACGAAGCAGAAAAGGATGTAACAACGGCAGTCGCTTCCATGAAGCTGCCTGCGGGTGCAGAAAAGCCTGATATTCTAAAGGATGGGCCATCTGCCATACCTGTATTTACATTTGCGCTTTCGTCTGAAAAAGCTAATCAATCGGACCTGACTCAATTTATCAATGAGCAGATTAAGCCGGCATTGACAGGAATCGATGGAGCTGGAACCATTGATATTTCGGGTGAGACCGAAAAGGAAGTAGCGATTAAACTCGATCCAGAAAAAATGAAGCAGCATGAGATGACGTATGAGACAGTCAAGCAAACGCTAGTAGCACACAATTTTTCATTCCCTGCTGGGCAGGTAAATGTTGAAGATAAAACGTTCAATATACAAGCCGATTTCAAGCTGGATTCAGTTGAGGATGTTAAAAAGATTCAAATATTGGCTCAAGGACCTGCCGGAATGCAACAAGTAAGCTTGTCAGAAATCGCCGAAGTTTCATATAGCAACAAAAAGGAAATGGTCTACACGCGATTAAATGAAAAGCCAGCTGTTTTGGTTGAGATGAAGGCACAGCCAGGCTCCAATACCGTTGAAGTGGTGGGGGAAGCAAAGGAAAAGCTGGATGCATTAGATCTTCCTGCAGGCTACAAATTAACGAAATTATATGATACATCCAAAGAAGTGAAAACATCAGTTGATGGTATGCTGCGGGAAGTCTTACTTGGCACCTTATTTGCTGTTATTGTTACGTTCTTATTCCTACGTAATATAAGAGCAACGATTGTCGCTGTTCTGTCCATCCCATTATCGATATTAGCCTCGATGATTACATTGAAATATTTTGGCTATAGCTTAAACATGATGACCCTGGCTGGAATTGCGGTTGCCGTTGGACGGGTTATTGATGATTCGATTGTCGTCATTGAAAATATTTACCGTCGAACCTTAACTAGCACAAGACGTGATGAAAGAATGGTTTTGACAGCCGCAAAAGAAGTCGGAGGAGCGATTACCTCTTCCACCCTTACTACCATTGCCGTATTCGGGCCGCTTTCCTTTGTTCCAGGGATAATTGGTCGTTTTTTTGCGCCGTTTGGCATTACAGTCATTGTTGCACTCGCGTTTTCCTTATTTGTTTCGTTGACCGTTGTACCATTATTAGCAAAGCTATTTTTGCTGCGGATTAAACATCAAGAGGTGAAAGAAACATTTTTTGAAAAAGCCTATAAGCATCTGCTGTCATGGGTATTAAATAAGAGGGCTGTTACAATAGTTTTGGCTGTCATCCTTTTTGCCGGGTCACTGGCATTAGTTCCTATGATTCCAAAGAATTTTTTACCTCAAGAAAAAGCTGTCTCCTACCGGTTAGCAGGAGATTTACCAGATGGAACTTCATTGGATAAAGCGAACGATATTGCTGTTAAAGTAGAAGATATTTTAGCAAAGGAAAAGCAAATCAAACATTTACAAACGATTGTGAATGGCGAACATATTCGTTTTTCCATTGATTTAAAGGATGACATCACTAAGGCTCAAACAAGTGATTTTGAAAAAAGGGTGAGATCAAAAGTAGAAAAACTGGATGATCAAATGCAGGTAGCCCTTTCTCCTGTTGGTATTGTGGGAACCAGTGGTTTAGCGTTAATTATCGAGGGCGGGAATGCCAAAGACTTAGAAACAGCCGGGAAACTAATTACCGATAAGATTAAAGATATCGATGGCTTAGAAAATGTAGAATCCAACCTCACAGGAGTGAAGGAACAGCTCCAATTGGAAATAGATGATCATAAAGCGGCAGAAAAAGGGGTTAGTCCCGTTATGATTGCGGGATACGTGAGAGAACTCATTTCAGGTGATACTGTCTTAGATATGCAAGTAGAAGGGAAAACAACTAGTGTAAATTTGTCATTGAATAGCACCTCCGTAAACACCATCAATGATATTATGAGTCAAAAAATGACCAATCCGATGGGGCAGCAAGTAAGCCTCTCAGAAGTGGCAGCCCTAAAAAAAGCACCTAGTCCTTCCGCTTTGTATCGTTTAAATCAGCAGCCATATGTCCAGGTTACTGGCCGGATCACGACGGATAATTCCTCCGGTGTGCAAGCGGAGGTCGATAAACGACTTAAAAAAGTAGATTTACCAAAAGGGGTAACTTATCGTTCAGAAGGTCAAGCGCAAGCGATGAATGAAGGATTTACCAATATGATGATTGCTATGGCAGTGGCAGTAGTACTTGTATTTATCGTGATGCTTATAGCATTTGGGAATATGTTAATGCCAGTAGCTATCCTATCTTCGTTACCATTCTTATTTTCAGGCGGGTTACTAGGATTATATCTTACTAATCAAGCACTTGGTATGCCGGCTTTAGTTGGGTTTCTGATGTTAATAGGTATTGTTGTCACAAATGCGATTGTCTTGATGGAGCGAGTGAAGCAGAATGAGAAGAAGGGTATAGAGGTCAAAGAAGCTTTACTAGAGGCTGGAAAAACGCGTCTTCGCCCAATTCTCATGACGGCTTTTGCAACAATCGGTGCATTATTACCATTAGCACTCTCAAGTGAAGGGGGATTAATTTCAAGATCTCTAGCGATTGTTGTTATTTCAGGGTTGTTGACATCCACTCTATTAACCTTGGTGATTGTGCCGACTACTTATCATGTAATGAAATCGGTAAAAGGGCGGTTATCTAAGAAGACTACTGATAAGGTAACTGGAAAGGAATCAGCGTGAGTGGGTTTAATTTAAATATCCACAAAAATTAGGGTGTTTATTATTATTAGACGAATTAGTATAATTCCACCTAACTAAATTAGTTGGGTGGTTTTTTGCTATCGTATTGCACCATAAAAACGGCTAATTGAACGACTAATAGCAGAGGGAAGATCCATCCCCACTTTAGCTTTAGTTGTGCTAGTGCCCTCAAGTTGCCTTTTCCAGAAAGCCTACTATAAACGATATGATAATGTCGTCAAATACCATAGATGCTATCACCTTATGCAGAATATATAGAAGATACAAAAGTGCAAAAATTCCACAAAGGAAAAATATTCCTATAATAATATTATAAAAGTTTTTCAAAGAAGGTAAGGAAAAATAGGAATTATTCCCTAAATCGTTTAATTGGGATAATGAATGTAGGAAAAAGGGCACTCTTAAATGTTTGCTAGTGAAAATAGATGTTTGGGCTCTATTCATATCTAAACATTCGTGCACATTTCAACACATTTTTCGTGGATTGGGAGGGGAAGTGACGTAAATATCAAGGATTACAGTCTTTTCATAAAACGTTTGGTTGAAGGGGAAATTTGTAGTGAATGGTCAAGTGTTGTCTAATTATAGAGAGTAATAAAGAGAAATTAATTAGTTAGTTATGCCTATTTTTATCTTAATATTTTCAATTGTCCGCTGTAAGAACAGTTTCCTTGCTTACTTAGGAATATTCGCAAATTTCCGAATTGGTGTTTACTAATATTGAAATGAATTGTAGTATATTAATATACCATCAATTGTTTATTTATTCTAAAGAATCGAAAGTTTATTTTTTCTCACAAGATTAAGAAAGTATAAATTCGACTTCGAGAAATGTCCAGCTTCATCGCCCAACGGCTAATAGACTTCGCTCTTCTCCCTACGATAAGTCAACATCGGATCGCTATTACTCTCCGTGTTTCCTTTATCTCAGTCGAAGCGCTCCAGTTTATACACCGCGCAAATGAAGCTTGCGCTTTTCTTACAATTGGATGGGTTACATACTTATTAAAAACAACAGAGAGGGGGATTGGTATGATTCGATTTGATTCTGTAAACAAGTTTTATGGAGACTTTCATGTTCTCAAAAATATTAATCTAGAAATTAATAAAGGTGAAGTAGTCGTTGTCATAGGTCCTTCTGGATCGGGGAAAAGTACGATGCTTCGCTGTATTAATCATCTGGAAACGATCTCTGATGGGGAATTAACTGTTAACGGGTTGAAGGTAAATGACAAAAAAACAAATATCAATCAGTTAAGACGAAATATCGGGATGGTATTTCAGCATTTTCACTTATATCCGCATAAAACCGTTCTTGAAAACATTACGACTGCACCCTTGATGGTATTAAAACAATCAAAAGAGGAAGCTGAGAAAGTAGCAAGATATTATCTTGAAAAAGTAGGTATACCCGATAAGGCAAACGCATATCCATCTCAATTATCAGGGGGCCAGCAGCAAAGGGTTGCGATTGCAAGAGGACTTGCTATGAAGCCTGAAATTATGCTGTTTGATGAGCCTACTTCTGCTCTGGATCCTGAAATGATTGGTGAAGTGCTGGATGTTATGAAAACGCTGGCAAAGGAAGGGATGACGATGGTCGTCGTTACCCATGAAATGGGATTTGCAAAAGAGGTTGCTGATCGCATTATCTTTATGGATCACGGGCAAATACTTGAACAGGGAAATCCGGCTGATTTTTACGCGAATCCAAAGGAAGAAAGAGCGCGCCTATTCCTCAGCCGTATATTAAATCATTAAAAACAAAGGGGGATTTATATGTTTAAGAGTAAAACAAGTAAGATAGCCGGCATTCTATTATTATCGGCTTCCATGCTTCTTTCAGCATGCGGCAAAGGGGGAGAAAAAGAAACGGCAGGTACAGCAAAAAATGCTTTAGAAGAAATTAAATCGAAGGATAAAATTGTGATCGGTGTAAAATATGATACAAGATTATTTGGACTTAAGAACCCATCTACCGGCAAAGTAGAAGGTTTTGATATTGATATTTCAAAAGAGTTGGCAAAAGACATTCTTGGTGACGAGAAAAAGGTTGAGTTTAAGGAGGTTACATCCAAAACTCGTATCCCGATGTTAAACAATGGCGATATTGATGCGATCGTTGCAACAATGACGATTTCAGAGGAACGAAAAAAAGAGGTTGATTTCTCAGATGTCTACTTTGATGCAGGACAATCACTGCTTGTCAAAAAGGGAAGCCCGATCAAAGGACTTAAAGATTTGAAAAAGGATACGAAGGTTCTTGCAGTTAAAGGCTCAACATCCGCAATAAATATTCGTGAAAAAGCCCCAGACGCAACTGTATTAGAATTTGAAAACTATACGGAAGCCTTCACAGCGTTGAAATCCGGTCAGGGCGATGCCTTAACAACAGATGACTCCATTCTATACGGAATGGCTGACCAAGATTCAAACTATGAGTTGGTCGGTGGTACTTTTACAGAAGAGCCATACGGAATTGCGGTTAAAAAGGGTAATAAAGAATTAGTTGACGCGATTAATAGCGCTTTAAAGAAGATGAAAGATAACGGAAAGTACGATGAAATTCACAAAAAATGGATCAAATCGAACTAACAGCTACTGATATCAGGATGGGCAGACCATGCTCATCCTGATCACTTCTTAAGAAAAGGGGGGAGATCTATATGCTTGATTTTTCGATACTGATAAATAACTTGGATACATATTTAGAAGGATTTAAGAACACAGTGTTGGCAAGTATCATTGCCCTGATAGGAAGCTTTATTATTGGTGTGATTGTAGCAGTTATGAGAATCGCACCAATTAAACCTTTAAATTGGATTGGCAGCGTATATGTTGAGTTTATCAGAAATATTCCTCTTCTAATCATAGCCTTCTTCTTTTATATCGGTCTTCCTGCAATCGGTGTAACGTTATCTGGATTTGTGGCAGGTACGATTGCCCTTGCCATTTATACGGCTTCATTTATTGCGGAAGCGATTCGAGCTGGAATACAATCTGTACCGAAAGGACAAATGGAGGCAGCAAGATCATCAGGTCTAACCTATTTGCAGGCGATGCGGATAATTATTTTGCCACAAGCGATAAAAATAGTTATTCCTCCAATTGGCAACCAGTTTATTAATCTTGTAAAAAACTCCGCTATTTTGGGAATGATTGCTGGTTTAGATTTAATGTACTTCGGTGATCTTGTATCCTCCCATACATTCGTTACATTTGATGTATATATTTTTGTAGGGATGTTTTATCTTGTGTTAACAATACCATTAAGTCTTGGCGTAGGTTATCTGGAAAAACGCTTGGCTAGAAGCCATTAAGGAGGGGAATTATGGATATTGCAGGAGCTCTCTCAGTCGATAATTTAAAATTCCTCGCTGATGGTTTTAAGGTGACGCTTTACATTGCCTTTGTCTCTATTGTACTAAGCTTTATTATTGGAATCGTGTTAGGGACCTTACGATATGCAAAAATTCCGTTCCTATCGAAGGTCGTGGCATTGATTGTTGAAACGATTCGGAATCTGCCGCTGTTACTTATTATTTTCTTTACCTTTTTTGCCCTGCCGGAAGTAGGAATTAAGCCAAGCATCACGGTTGCGGCGATATCAGCATTGACTATATTTGAATCAGCGATGCTGGCTGAGATTGTAAGAAGCGGCTTGAATTCAATCGATAAAGGACAAATTGAAGCTGCCCGTTCATCAGGGTTAACGTATACCCAGACATTATGGCATATTGTCATGCCACAAGCCCTAAGGCGAATGGTTCCACCGATTGTCAGCCAATTTATCTCTTTATTGAAGGACACTTCACTGTGCGTGATTATTGCTTTACCGGAATTCATGCATAATGCCCAAATCCTCTATGCCCAAAACGTTAATTACATTGTTCCAATCTTTATTGTAGTTGCTTTCATGTACTTTATTGTTAACTATTGCTTGTCATTAATTGCTCGCAGACTTGAAAGCAGGCAAGTATAAAGGAAGCAAGATGACGCTTCTAAAATGAACAATCGGAAGTTTTGCACGGAAAAAGGCACAGCTAGTGGACGAGCTAGTTGTGCCTTAGTTTTGTTTCAGCCAGTCTTACTGGCCAATACTAGCGAGTCACTGCCCGATGAGTATGATTTTTTCAATGAATTTAAGCCAATCTACTATTGTTGAATTGTTGGTTTTTACCTGCTAGATAGCTCCCCTACTCTCGACAAATTTCTTTTCTGCTTGGCAATAATAAACCTTATAAATCGGCACTTTAACGCTATACTAATCAATCGATTGATTAGTATAGTATATAAGGAATTAAGTCGAATGGATGTCGCTAATCTACATTGATGTTTGCTCTCTTTTTTTAGTGCAATGCCAACGTAGACCCCTTCTACATCGATGTTAGCCTTCTTTTTTAAGAGAAACACC
>NZ_JBALPG010000170.1:0-1301 GCF_036965245.1 Neobacillus drentensis | reverse complement strand
GAGAAACACCAACGTAGAGAGCTAATGGAACTAGTAACTAGGGCTCTATTAATTTCTAAATCTTATTGGATGATTCAACAAATTTTTCATGGGTTTGGATGAGTAGAGGTGTATTTAACAAGGATTTTAGGGGATTTAATTAAACGTTTGTTTGAAAGGGAATTTAGTAGATAATGGTCGAGTTTCGTTAGATAATGGAGAATAGTAAGCTGGACCAGGTTTGGATATATTCAACCTGGTCCAGTTTTTTACATTCGCTCTTTCATCCGTTCAGGAAGAGTCTGAATCGACTGTACCACTAAATCTAGCTTTGACTCAATTCGGTAAAGCAGATAAAGGGTTACAACGATCGGGAATCCCACCTGGCTGATGATGGGAATAAGCTGATCCACTTTTCTCACCTCCTTCTATTACTTATAAGAAGAGGCCGGCTTCATGATGAATCCGGCCTCTCTTACTTATTAAGCAAGTTCGTAATCTGTTACATTGCGTTCAATTACTCGTACCCCTTTTGGTACTGCCAATCTACCGCTAGATGTTGTGAAAACGTCAGATGCAATAATTTGTGCCATCGATAATTTTACGACCTCTTCATCAATCGGTTCTTTAGGATTATCAACAGAAATACGTGCAGTCTTCCCAAATTCTGTTCCAAATTGCAATTCCAATGTCTTTGCCATTTCATTCACCTCCTTTTTTTAAATTGGTGCCTGACACCCTTTGTGGACACTGTCCGTGTGGGGTGGACACCGTGGGTCCTACTTGGTGCTGGATGTTTATGCCAGGATTTCGGAGCTGTCATTGCGCTCCACTTTGTTTAGCGTGTCATTGCATAAAACAGCGATTGCTTGGGCAGCTTGCGATAATTGATCTGCAGTCGCAACCTTTGTGACGTTGCTAAACGTTTTTGATTTAAGAATCGGATTTCCTTTGTCATCCATGCCAGCCTCAAATACCAGGCGAAGCTTCGTTCCTTCTAATAACGCTTGTGCCATTGTCTCTCACCACCTTTCACCTCTTATATAGATAAAAGTCGGCAAAAAGGACATGGTATTTTTATAAATTATTTTACTAAGTTTCAAGTACTGATATTTTTAACA
This sequence comes from Neobacillus drentensis, assembly GCF_036965245.1. Taxonomy (GTDB): domain Bacteria; phylum Bacillota; class Bacilli; order Bacillales; family Cytobacillaceae; genus Neobacillus; species Neobacillus drentensis_G. The sequence goes on along the minus strand of NZ_JBALPG010000170.1, from coordinate 201 downwards.
TATTGTGGGAGTGGCTAATGTGAAATTTTCAGAAATTATGTAGTAAGAGGATGAAAATAGCACGTGGATCGAGGGAATTACCAAATAATATCCAATAAATGTCGTTAGTTTTGTAAATTATGTAGTAAGTGCGCGAAAATATGTAGTAAGTGGCTAAGAATATGTAGTAAATTATCTAAAAATATGTAGTAAGCATCCAGG
>NZ_JBALPG010000169.1:0-7514 GCF_036965245.1 Neobacillus drentensis | reverse complement strand
TTAATTATTTTTGTTCAGTTATTGTCATTGATTCCTGATTTAACAGTCAAAAATATCCTGAATATTAAGAAAGAAAAACCTGATAATCCAAATATCCCTAATAAAATTAATAGAGGGAATTGGTCAGAGAATAACATACCTATTATAAACAATATAAAACAAACTAAAGCTCCGATAAGGTGAAATATTAAGTTTCTTTTATCCAAAGGGCAACATCTCCTTTCTCACTTGCTATTTCACAACTCATACGTTCTTAAAGAATAATAGGTTTCATTAGTGGGAAATAAACAACTATCTACAAGCATTTTAGTTATAGATGTATTATCAACTCGATATCTAACAATATCTAAGAACTGAAACCAACTCAAATAATGGTCGAGGTATTTTGTAGCCACGCCATTCTCCATTAAATCGTTGCATCCAGCCTTTTAAACGGCTGTGACAGTTATTTTCACAAACACCCTATTTCCAACAGGAATTTCACCTTCCTACAATGAATAAGTTAATTACGGATTGCTTACGTGTCGTAATAGGTGAAAGGAGATGTCTATGAATAAAGGCAGTGCTTTAAAAATTATTCGTGTTCCAATTTCAACACCAACTTTATTGCCACATACCACTACAAATTGTTATTTAATCGGAAACGATCAAGAAAGTATTTTGGTCGATGCTGGATATGATCAACCAAATACGAAAATTGAATTACAGCGTGTGATTAGTGAAAATGGTCTTGCTATACCAAAATCGATTATTTTAACCCACTCGCACCCTGATCATGCCCCTGGAGTCCTACAATTGATAGATTGGAATCCAGTTGTTTATTGCCACCGTCTTGAAAACCAAGCCATACTTGATAAAATTGCACCCTGGAATCATGTTTCCATCTTAGAGGGTGGAGACATCATTAATGCAGCTGGCGAAAAAATGATGTTGATTCATGCCCCTGGTCATACAGCAGGTCATCTAAATCTCTATATTCCATCAAAACAAATTCTACTAGCTGGAGATAACATCGTTGCGGAAGGAACATCTTGGATTGGGCCACCGGATGGAGATATGTCAGATTATATTCAAACACTCACTAGGATAAAGCAATTGAAATTAAGTAAAATTGGTCCTGGACATGGTGATTGGGTAGTAAAACCATATGAACATATTGATTTCGTCTTAGAGCGAAGATATTACCGCGAAAACCAAATCAAATCGATGCTCAAAGACCATGGAACCTTAACTGTTGTCAATTTGACAAACTTGATTTATGAAAAGCTTCCACATCCGAACGTCTTTGAGGTGGCAAAACGAACAACTGAAGCACATCTGATCAAATTAATAAAAGAAGGTTTCGTAACGCAACAAGATTCCTATTACTCAATCAAATCAACCATATAATCGCTCAAGTTAAACTCGGGCATCGTTAACGGAGCGCCTTTTAAATAGTTAATAATGGTCTTCAATGTATGAATCGTTGGCGGAGCCAATGAAATTTCCCCATTTTGGTATGCTGTTAGAGCATCGGCAGGAGAAATCCATTTGGTATCACTAATTTCAAATAAATCGGGTTTTGGGGTTTGCCCTATTGGCAGTTTAGTTAGAAAAAAACGTGTATCAAATCTTATGCGGCTTCTCTCTGGTGTAATAATTTGACCGATGTAGGCCAAGCTATCAAGCTCAAATTGAAGTCCTTCCTTTTTTAACATTTGTAAAAAAGAAAGATCACCATTTAAAAGAAGACGGCGGTATTCCCTTTCTGTTTCTTCCTCCAGCTGAACAGTAGAACCGTCTTCCTTCTTACAAACTAAAACCCCCACTTCTTCAAATAATTCTCTTGCAGCAGCCACATAATGTGCAAGTTCAAATGTTTCATTGCCAATACCATTTATATTACTATTACAATCTTTCACATTATCAAACTGTTCTACCGCTCCTCCTGGGAAAACATAAAATCCACCCATAAATTTCATCGTTTCAGGTCGTTTTGTCAAATAGACCCTTGATAGGTGATCCATTAAAACTACAGTTGATGCAGGTCTAGGTATCGCACTCAATTTTTTACCCACCTTTTGAAAAAATTAGTATTTTCATTTATATTCAACTTTTCGCTCACATTTACCTTCTCTAATAAAAGCCTTTTTAACTTCTCCAACTGATTTCAGCCCATCTGAGGAAAAATTAACCATTATTTACTAAAATGTTGTATGATTATAAGGTACCATCAAAAAGAAAGATTCCATTTATAGAAATCAGAATATTTTTATTATTAAAAGAATATGGGGGGTCTTTATGCTAAGTAAATCTTTAATTGAGGACGTATTGACAGCCGCTTTATCAACGGGTGGGGACTTTTCGGAGATTTTCGTTGAGGATCGTTTTACCAATAATTTCACCCTGCAAAGCGGAAAAATTGAAAACTGTCTTTCCGGCCGTGATTTTGGTATCGGCATCCGTGTGTTTAAAGGATTGCAAAACGTCTATGCTTATACAACTGATCACAGCAAGGAAGGCCTTCTGAAAGCAGCTAAAAACGCAGCACAAGCTATAAGCGGAAATACCATTATTCAGCTAACCCCTTTTGCGAGAGAATCCTTTGAAACCATTCATCCTATTCAACTCACGCCTAACGAAGTAGATAAATCCCGTAAAGCAGCTATTATGAAAAATGCTTATGAAACTGCAAAAAACTATCATTCTAGTATTTCGCAGGTTACTGTCCGTTATATGGATGAAGAACAAAATGTGCTGATTGCTAATTCAGAGGGAAAATTGATCGAAGACAAACGTGTTCGATCAAGGCTGGCGATTCAGGCAGTGGTAGTACGTGATAACCAAATGGAAACCGGTTTCTATGGACCCGGCGCCCATCAAGGCTTTGAGTTTTTCGAAAATCTAAATTTGGATCATTATGCTAATGAAGCAGCACGGATTGCCGTAACGATGCTAGATGCCAGCCCATGTCCAAGCGGAAAATTCCCTGTCATTATCGATAATGAATTCGGCGGCGTTATTTTTCATGAAGCTTGTGGACATGGATTAGAAGCAACTGCTGTTGCGAAAGACAGCTCTGTGTTTGCAAATCGCCTTGGTGAAAAGGTTGCTCCCGAAATCGTTACATATATCGATGATGGAACAATTCAAAATGAATGGGGTTCCATTAATATTGATGATGAAGGCGAAAAGGTACGGAAAAATGTCCTCATCGAAAATGGTATTCTAAAAGGCTATCTCATTGATAAATTTAATTCACGAAGAATGGGGATGGAATCAACCGGTTCAGGAAGAAGACAATCCTTCCGTTTTGCGCCAACCTCCAGGATGACTAATACGTATATTGCCCCTGGAAATTCAACACCTGAAGAAATTATCGCAAATACCGAACATGGGATCTATGCAAAATATATGGGCGGCGGCCAAGTCAATCCGGCAACTGGTGATTATAACTTTGCCGTCATGGAAGCATATGAAGTAAATAATGGAAAGCTCGGAAAACCATTGAAAGGCGCTACTCTAATCGGCAATGGTCCAAAAACCTTACAGCTTGTCGATATGGTTGGTAATAATTTAGGGCATGGTGCTGGAATGTGTGGTGCACAAAGTGGCAGTATCCCGGTTAATGTAGGTCAACCAATGATCCGTGTCAGCGAAATTACGGTCGGTGGGACGAAGGGAGAATAATCTATGACAATACAAGAATTTCAATTGAAACTATTTAGTGCTGCTGAAAGCACCGGTTTTTCAGATGTAGAAATGTATTATGAAAAGAAAGAAGTATTTAGCTGCAAAGTATACAAAGGCGAAATTGATCAATATGAAATCGCAGAAGACGGAGGCGTTTCCTTCCGCGGGATCATAAACGGTAAAATGGGCTATGCCTATTCCGAAAAAATCGATGATGCTTCCATCCCCTTCTTGTTAGATAACGCGAAAGAAAATACCCAGATAATGCATGATGAACATAATGAAGAAATCTTTTCCGGAAGCAGTCACTATGAGCAAGGGAATTTTTTCTCTAGATCCTTAAATGAAGTGACTATTCCTGAAAAAATACAATTTATTAAAGATGTAGAACGTGAGTTACTAGCACAGGACCCTAGAATTGTTGCGTCAGAATATTGCGGCGTTCGGACAGAAACGGTCTCTAGAAATCTTTTAAATAATAAAGGGTTGTCATTAACCGATCAAATGAATTTTTTGTATGTCATCGTTGAAGCCATCGTAAAGGACGGAGAGGAAACGAAAACATCATTTGAATTTGAAGTGACTAAAGACTTCCAACGCTTAAATCCTAAGGAAATTGCCAAAAATGCCGCAGATGAAGCTCTCTCACAATTAGGATCGAGAAATATACCCAGCAAAGAATATTCGGTTCTTTTAAGAAATGATGCAGCAGCTAATCTGTTAGCCACGTACTCGACTAATTTTTCCGCAGAAAACACACAAGCAGGTCTTTCTTTACTAAAGGATAAGCTAGGAAAGCAAATTGCCGTTCAAAGAATTACCATTGTCGATGATCCATTCCTTGAGGATGGCCTAGCCAGCAGAACCTTTGACAGTGAAGGTGTTGCAACAAAGAAACTTACATTAGTCGAATCTGGGGTCCTGCAATCCTTGCTTCATAATCAAAAAACAGCGAAAAAAGAGCAAACGGAAACCACAGGACACGGACATAAAGATTCATATAAAAGTGTTGTCAAGGTTGGCCCATCGAATCTTTATCTCGAGCCCTCAACAATTCCATTTGAAGCATTGCTTGCCTTAATGGACGAAGGCATTTTGATTACGAACCTTCAAGGCTTGCATTCAGGAGCTAACACAGTTTCAGGTGATTTTTCACTTGCGGCAAATGGATTTTATGTGAAGGACGGAAAGGTTCAATACCCAGTTAACCAAATGACAATCGCGGGTAATTTTTATCAATTATTACAGAATGTCGAAGAAATTGGCGCGGATTTAACATTCCCGCTTTCGCCTGTTGGTTCTCCATCAGTTTTAGTTAAATCATTAGCGGTTACGGTTGAGTAATCGTGTTTTTTGGTGGGTGTCCCGTGTGGGCACCCGCTTTATTTGAGAAATTGCTAAAAATAGCCCCAAAAGAGGTAATTTTTCTTTGAAAAATGTGTGTGCCAGCCTTTTTTCACTTTTTCTTTAGAAAAGAGCTCTAATTTTAATTTTATTTGCGAAAGAGAGCCTTTTATTTGCGAAATCGAATTTTCTACCTAAAAAAAGCGGTTGGCACTTTTCAAGAAGCCAACATTTCAATTTTATCAGCGAATTTTTGGTATGGATCAGCGAATCCACCTATTTATCAACGAAAAACGAGATTTATCAGCGAATCGAGATATTTAAACGATCATCGCAATTAAAAAATTGAAAATTGGAGTCAGTCTTTTATTCGCGCTCCATCCGCGATAAATCTTAAATCAGCTTTAGGCATTTTCTTTGATAAATGATGACCAAAGAGAATTCCTAACTCTCCTAAACCAATGATGGTAACTTTTTTTATTTTTATATCAACTCTATTTCCTTTCATATATTTTATTTTCCCTATTTCTATTTTCTGTTGGTTTCGAAAAAGAAACTTCGCGAAAGGATTAATCCCGCCACATACAGAAATAAAGCAATATAGGCCGGCAGGATATGAATAAACATTGTATATCCAATGATAAAATGAGTCACAATGCCAGCAACGAACGCCGGTATTCCCCCGATTAGTAACGTTTTCCAAACCCATTTTTCCCCTTGTTGAAATCCCCATAGTGAAATCATGAGCACGAGCAATCCAACACTAATTAAAGCACTGCCAAATCCAGCTCGGTCATGCGCAATCAGAGAAATAAGCCGTCCATTAACATCATTTAATTGATCTGGTGTCATACAAATAAAACCGATGTCAGTCGGCACAAATACATTGGTTGCGCCAATAAAAGAAATCACCAAACCGCCAATGATAAATGAGAAACCGAGAACCACAAAACAGAGTTGTCCCCATAAACTTTTTTTCCATGTTGGATGATTGGTTCGATTTTTCGAAATCGGAGATCGATTTGAATAATTTGTTTTTCGCCGCCCGATCATAAAAAATGGCAAAAGGACGATCCAAAAAATAGCATGAAGCCAATCAAAATAACCATAAGCAATAAACAGCAAAATACCTAAAAAACCAACAGTTCCGCCTAGATGAATGGCCTTACGGGCCCAGTGATATCCAAACATTACCGCGTGGCGTGCTAGTTGCATATATAAAACTCCACCTGAAATCATCGTTCCGGCCAGTGTCATCCGATCATGAGCCATAAAATAAAAAATCGTTGGATTGATGACGATTAGTTCTTCGCGAGTTAACCCTAAAAAAGCTTCATCATAAGGAAGAATTACGAAAGTCATGCTAAAGAATAAAGCAATCAATCCGCCAAGAGTAATTAGGAGACCAAATAGCCAATACCATATCCAGCCAGATCTCTTTTCTTGATGGATACCTAAATGATCCTCGATCGCTTCATTGATTCTTTTCGGCAGACCTGGCCCTGAAAGGACGTAGCCATTCGTAAGCAAGATGAGCTCAACACCCTCTGAAATGAGTGTGAGCGCATCTTCTGGCTCCAATACTCCCCCTGAAATCATCAATGGCACATGGTCAAATCCATTTGATTTAAGATATTTTACTGTTTCAATCAATTCCGTTGTTTGCTTAACTGGAAAGCTCTGTTCTTTTTCAACAATTTCAGATCTTTCCTCTAAAAAAATCCCATCAATACAACCAGACTCTTTTAGTTTTTGAATGAGAGGCAGGTCATGGTAAACACTACTTTGTTGAATAGAAAGGAAAATCGGCTTACTTTTCATTACGCGCTTCATCACATAAAACTTTTCACTCTCGTACATTTTTTCTATGATAAAGGCTGCTCCATAATGAGAAAATGACGGTAATATGCTGACAGTTTCCTCCAGGGACAGCTCTTGACCTAAACGAATAAATATCGGTTTATTAAGAGGCTTTAATGCTTGCAGCCTCTGTAATGCCTGCTCAATGCCCATCGATTCTAATGGATTGGGAAAGATAATTTCGTCTTTATTTTTTGAAAATCGGGCAGGATTTTCAGATTGATTCGGAGTTCGAGTTATGGGACCTATTTCAATAAACCCAAATCCTAAGTGAGAAAACGCCTTTGTCCCCGATAAGAACGGATCTATTTTCCCACTTAATCCAATGGGATTGGAGAATGTGAGACCAAATAAATTCTTTTTAAGTGCTGGCGAAGGAGACATATGACCCAAAAACTCAATGAATGCAGTTCCACCCGGCAGAGATGAAACTATGTTCATCCCCCGATGAATAAACTCTCTTCCCAGTGCATTTGGCAGCCGTGATACCAAAGGTTTAAAAATTGTATGATATGACCAATCAGGCATATAATCAACTCCGGTAATCAGATACTAACAATCTTTATTTCTATTATAACTAGAATGAGGTTTCAGCATAAAGACAAATTCTTGAATTTTCCGCCTACTCCACTTCATAA
>NZ_JBALPG010000168.1:0-3394 GCF_036965245.1 Neobacillus drentensis | reverse complement strand
GAATGGCCAGATATTTAAGTATAAAGACCCTCTATATAAAAATGATTCTGATGTAAAAGACAGTTCATTGTATAAGGAAAGTATAAAAAATAAAGACAAAGTATTTAGTATAAATAATTTTAATAGTTCTGATGATGTAAATGCAAAAGGAATTGATTTTTTAGTTGGAATTAGTCCAGAATACAGTTGGTACAATACAGCTACTGAGTTTATATATTGTGAAATTAAAACAGAGGCACTAAATTCTATCTATTCAAGATTTACGAATGATTCTGTAGGAAAAATGATTATCGCTGATCCTAAGGGGAAAATTGTAATATCACCGGATAAAAGTTTGCTTGGAAAAAATGTTTCTCAAGTAGAATATCTTAAGGATATTAACAATAAGGACAATAATTTTTATAAATATAATTATAAAAAAGACACTAAGAATATATCGAAATACACCTCAGAAAAGTCAGGATGGACTGTTATCAATATAATTGACGATAAGGCACTAACAAAGGATACAACTAACATTATGAAAATACTATTTGCCATATTTGTAGTATTCAATTTGTTATTTATTTTATATTGTAAAACCTTCTTTAAAGATATTTTAAAGCCAATAAAAGAACTTATAAAAAAAATGAAAGGTATTAAAGATGGAAGGCTTGATGAAATCACAAATATAAATACTAATTTGGAAGAAATTAATGAGTTAGGAAGCAACTATAATAAGATGATTAATGATATTAAGAACCTTATGGTAGAGAGGGATTTGAAGGAAAGAGAACGTTCTAAGGAAGAAATGAAGGTCTTACAAGCTCAAATAAATCCCCACTTCATTTATAATACCTTAAATGTAATTAAATTAATGGCTATGATCTCAAAGGCAGAGAGCATTAGAAAGGTAACAGATTCCTTTATGAAGCTTTTATCTGCAACCTTTAGAAGTGAATCCACCTTTATTACTGTAAGAGAAGAATTGGAATATCTTGATAATTATGCAGATATAATGAAGGTTCGGTTTGGAGATGATTTCAATTTAGTGGTTAAGGTGGAGGAAGAAGTAAGAAATCTTTATATTATAAAATTGATATTACAGCCTATAGTTGAGAATGCTATCGTTCACGGATTTAATGAAATTGATGGAGAAAAAAATATCATTATTGCTGGATATGTGTCAGAGGAAAATCTTATCTTTGAAGTTGAAGATAATGGTAGAGGGATCACAGAAGAAGAACTTGAAAGTATTTTTACAAGTAAAGAAAAAAGCAACACAAGCTTTAATCATATTGGAATAAAAAATATTGAAAGCAGGATAAGACTGAATTGTGGACAAGGGTATGGAATAAAAATAGAAAGTGAAAAGAATAAATTCACAAAAGTAAAACTTATACTTCCTATACTAATGAAAAAGGAGAGCTAAGTATGTATAAAATGCTTTTAGTTGAAGATGAGCCTATTGTAAGACTTGCTTTAAAGTCCTTGATAGATTGGAATAATTATGGTTTCGATGAGGTTTTAGAGGCATCTAATGGAAATAAAGCTTTAGAGATAATTAAAGCTAGAGGGGATATTGATATAGTAATAACAGACATTAATATGCCTGTTATGAATGGCATTGAGCTTATTGAGGAAAGTAGACGGCTTGGCATTAATACTGAGTTTTTAGTGTTAAGTGCTTATGATGATTATACACTTGTAAGAAGTGCCTTTAAGCTCGGAATAAATGATTATATTTTAAAAACAGAAATGGAACCGGATAAAATTCTTAAGATGGTTATGGCTGCATTAGAGAACAAAAAAAGAAAAAAAGGTAGTAAAAATCATAGTGTTAATAGAAATGACCTAGTTAGGAAATTAATTGCTGGAGATTTTACTGAGAAGGATTTGGAGAATAGTGCACTAAGATTAAAAGGAGAAAATTATATTTGCTGTTCTCTACTTATTGACAGTTTTATAATAGTTAAGAAAAGGTATGAGGATAATGATCTTAAGGAACTTATGAGTTCTGTAACAAATGCTGTTATTCAACTGTTTGAAGTAGTAAATATGGGAGAAATTCTACCAATGTCTCCAGAAGAATATGGGATTATTTTAGCCTTCGACAATTCATATGTTAACTGTTTAAAGGAAAAACTTTCAGATATTTTAAATAAAATAAGAAATGCTCTTTTAAATTTCTTAAATATTGAAGTAACTATTGGTATAAGTGAGGTTAGCAGCGATATTACAAAGATAAGCTCACTAATTGATGAAGCACAGAAAAATGCTAGATTTAGATTTATTTATGGCAAGGGAAAAAATATTTATCCTGAGAATGTAGAGGAGTTTAATAAGATAAGGAAAAATAAGAATAACAATATAACTCAACAAATTGTTATAGAAATGAGTAAGGACAATGGGCTTTTAGAAGCGTTGGATAGGTTAGATGAAGAAAAGTGTTTAGAAGAGATGAAAAGGGTTTTTCAGTTGAATGAACTATCTGGAGCAAGTGAAATTGAAACCTTTTATATTTATTATTTAGAGATAGTATTAATGGTAATTCACTACATAATTAAGGATGAAGAAGTTAATCTTGAAGCTATTATTGGAGAAGATTTGGATTTTTATAGCGAAGTAAGAAAATTTGAAACTAAATTAGAAATTGAGGAATGGATACTAATGCTTCTAACAAGAGTTATTAATTCTTTAAGAAAAATAAACCAGAGGGAGAATGCAGCAATTAAAAAGGCAAAGGATTTTATTCATAAGAATTATGGTGATAGAGTTACCCTAGATATGGTAAGTAAATCTATAGGCTTTAGTAAGGCGTATTTCAGTAAAATATTCACAGAAGAAACAGGGTATAACTTTACTACATATTTAACTAATATAAGGATAGAAAAGGCCAAGGAGTTTTTAGCTAAAACTGATATGAAGATATATGAGATATGTGATGAAATCGGTTATCCTAACATTGAACATTTCAGCAGAACCTTTAAAAAACTTGTAGGCATTAGCCCTATGCAGTATAAAAATGACAGAATGAGGGGTATTCCAAGTGAAAGGAGGAAAAATAATGAAAGGATTATTTAACTTAGATGGACCATTGTACAAGTTTTGTGTATTAGTTTATGAAACCTTTATGTTAAATTTATTATGGTTTATAGGAAGCTTGCCAATAGTGACAATTGGAGTTTCCACTTCTGCACTATATTATGTTTATGGAAAAAAGGTAAGAGATAATGGCTATTACATATATAGTGACTTTATTAAGGGATATAAAGAAAATTTTAAGCAAGCTTTACCTATAGGAGCAGTTATAACAATAATTTTATCTTTCAGTATTTATAACATATTTAAATTGAATAAAATGGGCAGTACTTATCTATGGCTTCAGGGCTTTCAACTATTTATTATCTTTCAA
>NZ_JBALPG010000167.1:9466-10174 GCF_036965245.1 Neobacillus drentensis | reverse complement strand
AAATAAAGCAGTAATTGTTTAAACAACATCACTGCTTTATTTAAGTGGTTAAACTATTTTTTTGCCAAGGATAAGCAAGTCTCTTTCAATTCCATCCAGTTCTGCAACATTTGGCAGGTGTGCCCACTTTTCAAAACCAAAGCTATTAAAAAGTTTAATACTTGGTTGATTATGACCAAAAATAAAACCAAGAAGAGTCTTGATTTCAAGCTTTGGACAGGCATCGATCGCCTTTTGAATGAGAAATTTCCCTAGCTTCTTGCCGCGGAAATTTTGATCAATATAGATGCTGATTTCTGCTGTGTTATTATATGCAGGTCTGCCATAAAATGATTGAAAGCTTACCCACCCGCAAATCCTGTCGTTCATCTCTAAAACCCATAATGGACGAAAAGCAGGAGAATGTTCGTTGAACCATTGCATCCGGCTTTCTACTGAAACTGGCTCTAAATCAGCTGTTACCAATCTCCCGGGAATGGTTGAATTGTAAATGTCTACTATGGCTGGTAAATCATTTATTTCTGCATTTCTAATTGTGAAATCTTCAAACATAGTCCTACCAACTCCCGTAAATAATTATGTATTTAGATTTTATAATATAGGTAGGAAGGTTCAAATTCAATAAGAAGTTAAGTTGGAATATAAAAGCACAAGCGTCCGTTTAGCAAATTTGGCTCGCTACAGGGCGGTCCTCGAAAAAGCTAACGC
>NZ_JBALPG010000167.1:0-9428 GCF_036965245.1 Neobacillus drentensis | reverse complement strand
AAAAAGCTAACGCTTTTCCTTCGTGAGAAGTATTGCTTCCGAAGCTTATTCTTATGAAAGCGAGAATATCTCAAAGTAAAAATTTCTTATAAAAAAGAAAGACCCTTTCCCAAAATTATTTTCGAGAAGGGTCTTTTCTCCAAACAGCAGTACATTTCAATAACTGCCGTTTTTCGTTTCGATACCAAGTCGTTACCAGCGATGTGCCTTGGTATTGCTCCTTAAGATGATCGCATCATGCGTCAATTGAGTTTGTCCGTTTACCTGTGACCTGGCAAACTTTGGACGCGTCGTATGGTGGTGAAAGAGTTCTGAGTGTGGATCCAAATGATCTTTGTAGCCCATCAAAAATCACCTCATCATAGGATACTTTGAAACGATGATATTCTTATGAATATCATTCTTATCATTTGTAATTAGACAAGAAAATAAACTAGAAAGATGAAACTAATCAAATTCCACCTTGTGTTATCTGAACTTTCGGAATAAAATAAAAGTAACATACCAACCGGTAGGTATGCTTCCGGTAATTCTTGCATATTTTTTTAAGTAGTATAAAGATAGAGTTCAAGAATAAAAGTTAAATGTAAGCATAATCCAATAGGAATTATTATTTTTTAGATCAGGAGGAAAAAATATGACAGGCAGATTTGCAGGGAGAGTTGCATTGGTTACAGGCGGAAGCCGGGGAATTGGAAAGGGAATTGTTGACCTTTTTGCACAGGAAGGCGCAAAGGTGGCCTTCATCGATTTAAATGAAGAGGCATTAAGCACGACAACGTGCGAGTTAAAAGAAAAAGGTTATGATGTCTATTCAAAGGTCGCTAATGTCAGCGATGCCGTTCAGGTGGAAAACGCCGTCAAAGAGGTTTACGAGACATTTGGGTCTGTTGATATTCTTGTCAATAATGCAGGAGTAATCCGCGATAATCTGTTATTTAAAATGACTGATTCAGATTGGCAAACCGTTATGGATGTACATTTAAAAGGATCCTTTAATGCTGCTCGTGCCGTGCAAAAATATATGGTTGAACAAAAATATGGCCGGATCATCAATATATCTTCAACATCTGCTCTTGGAAATCGAGGACAGGCAAATTATGCTGCGGCAAAAGCAGGCTTGCAAGGCTTTACGAAAACATTAGCAATAGAATTAGGTAAATATGGAATTACAGCAAACTCAGTTGCACCTGGATTTATTGAAACTGAAATGACGAAGGAGACAGCTGCAAGAATCGGGATTTCTTTCGAGCAATTTATTCAGGCAAGCGTTGCCGCAATCCCGGTTGGCCGCACTGGAAAGCCGGAGGATATCGCCAATGCTGTTGCCTTCTTTGCTGATGAAAAGTCATCATTCGTTAATGGTCAAGTTATCTATGTTGCCGGAGGGCCAAAAAATTAATTGAAGATGAGGTGATGATCAATTGTTCAAGAATCAAATAGGCAAACATTCGAGCAAGGTAAAAAATGTTGTTGAAAGAGGAGCGGTAAAGAAATTTGCGGAAGCGATTGGCGACCTTCATCCTATCTATTTTGATGAGGATACAGGAAGACTTTCCAGATACAAAAATAATATTGCACCGCCCACATTCCCAAGGGTATTTGATTATGGTGCCATTGAAGGATTAAATCTCCCAGATAAAGGCTTGATTCACGGAGAACAAACATTCCATTACGTACGGCCTTTATTTGTTGGGGAAGAAGTTTACTGTTACTCAATCGTGAAAAAGTATTTTGAGAAAAAAGGGAACTTTGGTCAAATGGGGTTCCTCGTGCTTGAAAGCTTCGGTGAAGATTCGAAGGGAACTACAATTTTTAGTTCAACCTCTACAATTGTCATTTCTGAAGCAGTGAGGAAGGTGTTGACTAGATGAGTACGGTGGCGGAATTACAAGTCGGTGAATTGCTAAAGGAAATTCAGCTTAAGCCCGTCTCTAGGCTGGACTTGATTAAGTATGCCGGTGCTTCTGGCGATTTTAATCCGATTCACACGATTGATGATGAGGCGGAAAAAGCGGGATTGTCAGGAATTATTGCCCATGGCATGTGGACGATGGGAAATTTGGCGAAGCTATTTACCAAATTTTATGAGGATGGGTTTATTCGTGACTACTCTATCCGCTTTAAAGGCATGGTGTTTTTAAATGATGTTATTACGCTTAAAGCCACTTTAAAAGAAAAACAGGAGCATGTGCTGCGCTTTAATGTCCAAGCAGTAAACCAACAGGGGAATGAAGTTTTAAAGGGTGAGGTAATGTTCCACCACTATTAAACGGATAAATGATTTGTACCTAGCAACAATAAGGCATTCCCTATTGCTGCTGGGGTTTATTTTTGTCATGGTGGGATCTCTTTTTCCAGACATAACAGGATAATGAGAATCTATAAAGGAGGAAATAAAATGAATTTCAGCTATTCCGAAAAAGTAATAGAGTTACAAAATAGACTGACAGAATTTATGGATGAATACATCTATCCAAATGAAAGTGTATATGCAGAACAAATTGATAAAAAAGAGCCTTTTTCAAAGGTTCCACCGATTATGGAAGTACTAAAAGAAAAAGCAAAACAGAAGGGATTATGGAATTTGTTTTTACCAGAAAGTGAATATGGGGCCGGCTTAACCAATGTTGAATATGCACCACTTTGCGAGGTAATGGGCCGGTCGGCGATTGCCCCGGAGGTATTCAATTGTGCTGCCCCTGACACGGGAAATATGGAGGTTCTTGTCCGTTATGGAACGGAAGAGCAAAAAGAAAAATGGCTCAGGCCTTTATTAGATGGTGAGATACGTTCGTGTTTTTCGATGACGGAACCGGATGTGGCCTCATCAGATGCTACTAATATTCAGGCAAGTATCGTTCGCGATGGTGACGAATACGTCATCAATGGAACAAAGTGGTGGTCTTCAGGTGCAGGGGATCCCCGCTGTAAAATTGCCATTGTCATGGGGAAAAATGATCCATTTGCTCCAACACATGAACAGCAATCGATGATCCTTGTCCCTTTTGATGCACCAGGGGTAACCATAAAAAGAATACTGCCTGTTTTTGGATATGATCATGCGCCGCATGGCCACGCGGAAATTGAATATACTAATGTCCGGGTGCCGGCCTCCAATATGATATGGGATGAGGGTAAAGGCTTTGCGATTGCGCAAGGGCGGCTTGGACCGGGAAGAATTCATCATTGTATGAGATCGATTGGCGCCGCAGAACGAGCTTTAGAGGAATTGTGCAAGCGTGTTCAAAGTCGGACTGCCTTTGGTAATAAACTATCCGAGCAAGGTGTCATCCAGGAATGGATTGCGGAGGCAAGAATTGAAATTGAACAAGCTAGATTGCTCACGCTTAAATCAGCTTACATGATGGATACCGTTGGAAATAAAGAAGCAAAGGCTGAAATTGCAATGATTAAAGTGGTTGCTCCAAAAATGGCATTAAAGGTTATCGATCATGCGATTCAAGCCTTTGGGGCTGCTGGTGTCAGTGAAGATACACCGCTTGCAGCAAGCTGGGCCAATATTCGCACACTCAGACTGGCAGATGGTCCAGATGAAGTTCACAAGCGGGCAATTGCCAAATACGAATTAAAAAAATATCGATGATTCTTTTTCAAAAGGGGGAAGTACGATGCATGTGAAACAGCTTTTTGATTTAACTGGAAAAGTAGCAATTATAACAGGCGGCGGCAGGGGTCTTGGACAGCAAATTGCTGAAGGATTTGCGGAAGCAGGGGCAAACGTTGTGGTCTGTTCGAGAAGACTTGAAGCTTGTTATGAAGTATGTGAAGGCCTGAAAAAGCTTGGGATTAAGAGCTTTGCTATAAAATGTGACGTAACAAACCCGGAGGACGTTAGAAATGTTGTTGAACTAACAATGGAGAAATTTGGTCGAATCGATATTCTTGTTAACAACAGCGGTGCATCCTGGGGGGCTCCAGTTGAGGAGATGCCGCTGGAGGCCTGGCAAAAGGTAATGAACGTCAATGTTACAGGGACATTTTTAATGTCACAAGCTGTTGGAAAAGTGATGCTCGAACAAAAATCAGGTAAAATCATCAATATTGCTTCGGTTGCTGGATTAAATGGTATCAATCCTAGAGTGATGAATGCGATTGGTTATAATGCTAGTAAGGGCGCAGTTATTACATTTACAAAGGATTTAGCCGTAAAATGGGGGCCGCACGGTATCCATGTTAACGCGATTGCTCCAGGATTTTTCCCGACGAAAATGTCTAAAGCTATCATTGATCATGGTGGTGAAGCCATTCTTGAAAGTACCCCGTTAAGAAAATTTGGCTCGGATACTGACCTTAAGGGGGTTGCGTTATTTTTAGCGGCACCTGCATCGGACTTTGTGACTGGTGACGTGGTGATTGTTGATGGCGGGGGGCATGCAATGTAGGGGAGAAAGGTTAAATGTAAAAAAAACAATAAGGGTACCATGACCCATTATTTTTAGAATTTCTTATAAGGGGCTTTCCTAACTTGGACAGCTCCTTCAGATTTTTTAAAGTTAAAAATCATTAAGGGAGCAATTTTATGAAAATTACATTTAAAAAATTATTCGAATGTACAATCGAAGACATACTCATTGCCTGGAATAAGGGATTTGAAGGCTATTTTGTTCAAATGGACATGACTGCTGAACTATTCTTTAACCGCATGGTAAATGAAGGATTATCCTTAAATCATTCCATAGTTGCGTTCGACCGAGAAGAACCGATCGCCATTGTATTAAATGGATTTCGTATGATTGACGGGAAGAAGACAGCTTGGAATGGAGGAACTGGAATTGCAACAAACTATCGCGGAAAAGGTGTTTCGATATTGTTAATGGAAGAGGTTCTAAAAATTTATGCTGAGGAAGATATCGAAATGGCTACCTTAGAGGCTATAAAGGAAAATGTACGAGCTATTCGCTTATATGAAAAGTTTGGTTATAGTATAACGGATTCGCTCGTATTTTTAAGTGGTTATCCCGAGAAGAGATTACCTTGTAACACTAGTATCCAAAACAAGACCATTCGTCCGGAGCAACTTGCAAAATATAATTTTTATAAAGAAAATGTTCCTTGGCAATGTCAGTGGCAAAGTGTAAAATCTGGTGAAGCTCAAATCTATCTAGACAAGGAGCAGAACACTTTAGGCTATTCTTTGTTTAAAAGAGTTTGGGGTCAAGAAGGAAATTTGGAGAAGGTATTTTTATTTCAATTAGAACTTTGTGGTGAAGTATCTGAAGAGATTATTCAAGCAGTTTTCTCTTCCATTTCTGAAGGGAAAAGTAGTCCTATTAATTTTATAACGATTAACGGATCAATTTCAAATCCAGTCATTCAATACCTATTAAACCATGGGTTTAAGGTAACCACTGAGCAGGTTCAAATGGTGAAAAAAATATAAATAAAAGTCAGCTTCCAAAAGAGGGGGGAGCTGACTTTTATTAATTAATGACTATCAAAAAAACTATTAGTATTTTCGTAAGATAATAATATTTACACGCCTATTTGCCTGTTTATGTTCTTCTGTATCATTTGGATAAAGAGGTTGAAATTCTCCATATCCAACAAATTGCAGCCGATTTTTTGCAATATCTTTTGCTTCAAAATAATGAAGGACACTAACAGCTCTAGCAGAAGAAAGTTCCCAGTTTGATGCAAACTTCGCAGTTTTAATCGGAACATTATCCGTATGGCCCTCAATACTAATTGGATTTGATACGGTATTCATTAACCCTACAAAAGCATCTAACATACTTAAAGAACTATCCTTCAAATCTGCGCTGCCAGTATCAAAAAGAATGATATCTTTTAAGGAAATCTCAACCCCTCGTTTTGTATCAGTAAGAGTAATCATAGTTTCCAAGTGGTTGTCAACAATATACTTATTTAATTGCTCCATTAACTGATTGAGTTCTATTTCTTCTTTACTTAGTCCAGGTTCAGGTTCTTGAACAGGAGCAGGTTTATCAGGCTGCTTAACGGGAGTAGTAATTGAGAGACCTGCTGCTTTACTGTCAATTTTTGTACCAGTTAATTCAGATTTGAAAGATTCCATAATTGATTGGTATTTTGCTTTATCAAGGTTACTTGAAGCAAATAAAACAATAAATAATGCTAATAAAAGTGTTAGGATATCTGCATATGGTATCAACCAAGATTCATTAATATGCTCTTCCTGCTCTACTTCAAATCTCTCACGCCGTTTTCTCATGTATTTTTTCCTCGATTTTCTGCTCGTACTTTATGCGTTCCTTTGGTGAAATATAAACGGTTAGTTTCTTTTCTAAAGAACTAGGTGAAATCCCTTTATAAATAGCTAACAAGCCGTCAATCATTAAAAGCTTTAATTCTTGTTCTTTTTTTGAAAGTCGTTTTAATTTATTTGCTATCGGGTGCCAAAGCACGTAGCCTGAAAAAATACCAAGCAATGTTGCAATAAAAGCAGCTGAAATCGAATGCCCTATTTTATCTACATCAGTAATATTCCCTAGTGATGCAACGAGTCCAATAACAGCTCCAAGTACACCTAATGTTGGGGCATAAGTGCCTGCTTGAGTAAAAATAAGTGCACCTGTTTTGTGTCGCATCTCGATTGCTGCTACCTCATCTAATAAGACCTCTTCAATGAACGCAATATCATAACCATCAATAATTAGTTCAAGTCCTTTTTTGAAAAAGGGGTCTGTCATATTAGAGGAAATTTCCTCAAGCGCAAGAATACCTTCTTTTCTTGCAATTTCCGCACATGCTACTAACATTGAAATTTGCTCTGCTTTTGAAGGCAGTTTTTGTTCCAACATCGCAATTTTAAGCAATTTAGGAAACTGTTTAATTTCACTAAATGGGAAAGCTACCAAGATTGCAGCAGCCGTTCCTCCAAAAATAATTAGGTATGCTGCAGGATTGTATAGTGCAGCTAGTGAAGCTCCTTTTAACACCATTCCGAGCCCAATTGAAAGAAGTGCTATCAAAATCCCAATAATACTTGACATCGTTTTCTCCTTTTAATTTTATTTGAAAATGTTTGATAATGTCATTGTACGTCAATAGGTAAAATTCGACAATAACGTTTTTTTGATTAGTGCATTTTATTTTGAAAAAAAGTTGGATACCGACATCAAAAATATTTATGTGAATATTCGTTTAAATAAATTAATAAATAAAAAAATAATTGTGGTATCAAAAAATTACTGAAGGTATTTAAGGGTTAGGTAGATTTCAAGCCAACAAATTGTTTATGTAAATAGATAAATATAATTTGACGCGAGTCTATTTATCCAGTAATTTTATACTAACAAATAAGAACTAAAAACTTAAAGCCTCTCCATATTATTGGTTATATAGAGGAAGTAAAAGGTGATAAACATGCAAGATAACGGATTAGTAAAATTAAGTCAAATTATTTATGAATATTGTGGATTACGATTTGCAGAGCGGCTTTATACCCTTAAAGAAAAAGTTTCAAAGCGGGTAGCGGAGCTCGGCCTTACTCACTGGGAGTATTGTAAATACATAGAAAAATCACCTTCTGAATGGGATGTTCTTGTTGAGTTATTAACAATCAATGAAACATATTTCTATCGGGAAGAGAATCAATTAAACGAGTGTTGTTCATATGTTTTGTCCCTTATGATGAGAGAAAATAGAAATCGTCCTATACGAATATGGAGTGCAGCATGTTCAAGCGGAGAGGAACCCTATTCCTTGGCCATGTTGATTCAAGAAACGGGGAAATTTCTACCTGGATCGGTAGAGATAATTGCAACGGATATTGACAAAATGGTTCTTCAAAAAGCCAAAAAGGGATGGTATCATCATGGTTCGTTTGCTTTCAGAAGAACCCCTGAACATCTCTTAAAGAAATATTTCCTAAATGAAGCTAGCGGTTACCAAATTCATCCCTCTATTCAAAAAATGGTCCAATTTCAGTATTTAAATCTCCTTGATCAAGATAATATATCTCAATTAGGTGAGGTTGATATCATTTTTTGTCGAAATGTTTTGATATATTTTGATCACGAGACGACCAAGCAGGTTATCCGAAGTTTACATCAAAATTTAGCAGCTGGTGGGTATTTATTTCTTGGCCACGCTGAATCCATTACAGATATGACCCTTGGGTTTAAAAAAGTGGATTCAGAAAAGACTTTTTATTATCGAAAGGAATCTGATCAGAATGAAACAGTACAGTGTATTAGTGGTTGATGATTCTGCATTTATGAGAAGGGCCATTAGCAATATGCTGGAAGAGGATCCACAATTTCATGTGATTGGTATTGCAAGGAATGGGGTTGAGGCTGTTGAAAAGGTTCAACGACTAAAGCCTGATCTTGTTACCATGGATGTGGAAATGCCAAAAATGAATGGTTTGCAGGCATTGGAGCAAATTATGCAATCAAACCCAGTTTCAGTGGTTATGTTAAGCTCTCGAACCGGTGAAGGGGCAAAGGAAACATTACATGCTCTGGAGCTAGGAGCCGTTGATTTCTTTTTAAAAGAAAATCTAATCGGACCTCAGAATGGTGTTAATCATAGTCAAGAATTTTTTATGAGATTAAGAGGGATTGTGGAAGCTAAACTTCCTCGTGAAGCAAAAGTGGTTTACTCAGAGCGAAAAGAAGTAAGAAAAAGGATTAGCCAGAGTACGGATCTTATTTTCATTGGTTGTTCTACTGGCGGCCCTTCTGCTTTACAAACAATTCTCCCTCATTTTCCAGCGAATTTACCGATTCCAATAGTCGTTGCCCAACATATGCCACCTGGTTTTACAAAACCTTTGGCTGAGCGGTTTAATAGCCTATGTCAACTTAATGTTAAAGAAGCACAAAATGGTCAAATAGTAAGGAAGGGGACAATTTATATAGCACCTTCGGGTTTTCAAACTCGGTTTGAAAAAAAACCAGATGGCACTGTTATTTTTAAAGTGGATAACGATGAAGCTGTAGAAGCTTTATACAAACCTTCTATTGACATAACACTTAATTCAGCAGCGCCCATATTTACCGATCGGCTATTGTCTGTAATTT
The DNA here is from genome assembly GCF_036965245.1 of Neobacillus drentensis. Taxonomy (GTDB): domain Bacteria; phylum Bacillota; class Bacilli; order Bacillales; family Cytobacillaceae; genus Neobacillus; species Neobacillus drentensis_G. Next base: position 399 of record NZ_JBALPG010000167.1, on the reverse strand, counting down.
TAACAGGAATGGGAGTAGATGGTATGCAAGGATGTGGAATCGTAAAAAAATACCATGGCAGCGTGTTTGTAGAATCAGAGGATTCCTGTATTGTGTATGGAATGCCCAAAGCGGTTTTAGAAGCAGGATATGCTGATAGACAATTTTCGCTTTCACAAATGTATCAAGAAATAATGTCCTTTATATAGTTTAGATAAGATAGATTGTTTCAGTTTGAAATAACATTTTCTTTAATAAGTACTTAATAATGTATAGAAAATATTTACAGCATCCATAATATGGCGAGTGACTACGAACTCGAATTTAAATACGAATAAAAAACTATCAAAAAAATATCAAAAACTAGTATTTAGAAGATTATTATTCATGTTTAAGTTAGTAAATAATAACTCTTTTGAT
>NZ_JBALPG010000166.1:0-14223 GCF_036965245.1 Neobacillus drentensis | reverse complement strand
ATCTAAGGATAATTCAGGTGAAATTGCAGATGAGTATGCATCTAGAGACGAACGTATAAAAGTAATTCATAAAATAAATGAGGGTGTAAGTTCTGCTAGAAATGCTGGTATAGATATTGCTTCTGGTAAATATATAGGATTTGTGGACCCTGATGATTGGATTAGCCATGACATGTATCAAAAGTTATATAATACGGCTTCAAAAGAGGAACTTGATATTGTAATTTGTCATAATTATAATCACTATACTGAAACGGGATTAGTTAAAATCGATTCCTTTAATATTAAAGAGAATACGTTACGAAATATTCGTAGACATACGCTAAACGATGATTATTTTAGTGCTGTTTGGAATATGATTTTTAAAAAATCCATGATCATTGAAAAGAAATGTAGATTCCCTGAAAACTTTACTGTTTGGGAAGACGGGTACTTCATACTAAAAGCAATGTATCATACTGAAAGGATTAAATACCTAGAGGAGCCTTATTATCATTATCAGAAGCCGTATAGAAAACGGAAATATATATATAACTTATTTGAGTCTTTATTACATTTGCAGATACTAAGAGAACAATGTGAAAAAAAATGGGGAAGTAATGTATTTAATAGTGATGAAAGTATTGAAGCGTTGTTTTGTAGACGCATTGTACTATGTCTAGAACAAGAAATGAACTTAAATTCTGGAAACAATAAACACACGAATATTAAGGATATAATAGGCCATCCATTAACTCAAAAAGCCTTCAGTCAACTAAAAAAAAATCATTATGGTCTAAAACAAATAGGATGGCCGGCATTCATCATGTTACAATTATCAATATTTCAAAAGAATTTCTTAATAATATTTGGAAACTATGTTTTAAATATTTTACGCAAGATTAAAAAATTTTACAGACCTCCGTTAGCGAATTCGGAAAGCTTAAAAATCAGAAAGTCTAATTTAGAAGACAATGGGTGAAAAATAAATGTCACCTCTTTTCATTGTAGGAAACAAACAGCTATGAAAGTGTGGGATTTTTTCTAAAAGATAAGGGCTTAAGTAGGGGGAGATTAGTATAATCCTAAGATATACATTGTTGACAATGTTATTTTTGATTATTCCTTTTTTATGTTTGTATTCCCCAAAGGATTCAATTCGTTTAGTAAAAAATAATCTTCCTCATAGCGAGACTATTAAAATTAATGCAACAGAAACAGTGAGTGTTAAAGATTTTGGGGCAGTTGGGGATGGTGTGACGGATGATTATCAGGCATTAAAAAATGCCTTTTCTTATGTGAATAAAAAAAGTGGTAATGTAATATTAGAATTTCCAAAGGGGATTTACTATATTGACCGGGTTTATAAAGCAAATGATTTGGGTGTTAAGTTAACTGATCCTTCTGAAGCATGGGAGGGCTCCAAAAACGAAGAAATTACACATTTATTTTTAAAAGATGCATCTGATTTCAAGCTTATTGGAAATGGTTCAACCATCAAAGTTAAAGGAGATTATCAGAAAACCATCGATGCAGATCTTTGGGGAAGCAAATACACTTTTAAATATCCAATTTTACCTTTTGTTTTTTTAAATTGTTCTAATTTCTCGATGGAAGGTTTTGATATTAACGGGAGTGGTGATCAAACAACAAGGGAATCAAGTAGCATTGCTGAGGCATATGGATATGGGGTATTGTTACAGAATGCTAGTAATTTTGTCATAAAAGATATATATACACATAATTGGGTAACAGATGGACTTATTGTCGGGCACTTGGGCTGGGTCAAAAATGGTGAATTTATTAATGTAGTTTCCGAGCATAATGCAAGGCAGGCCATTTCAATTGATCTAGCAAAAAACATTGTGTTTCGCAACTCTAAATTTAGTTATGCGGGGCAACTAGAGGGAGGTACTTATGGTTCACATTCTCTTGGTGCAGGCTTAGATATTGAACCAGAAGGCGGAGCAACGGAAGAGAATCCGACTGAAAATATTGTTTTTGAGGATAGCGAATTTTCCCATAATATTGGTGCTGAGATTTTTGCTACTTGGGATGTTGCAAAAAATATATATTTTAAAAGATGTAAAATCATTAGATCAGTAAGTAAAATTGGAGAGGGTATTCTGTTAGGAACATCTGGTGCTCATTTCGAGGATACTTTATTTGATTTTAGTAAAAAGACAGGAGTAATATTAACTAATTTTAGTGAAAGTTACAGTTCCTCGACATTTATCCGCAGCCATTTTATCGACTCTAGAATCATGTCAGATTTACCTGAACAGCCATTAATAATACGTGATAGTACTATTGAATTTCTAGGAAGTGATAAAGATGATATTCCAATTATTTACATCGAAAACAATAAAGCAATGTTAAAAAACAATCGTATTTTCATAGGTGAGAATTATTATAATTGTTTAAATCAGCCTTGTCAGAGATTATATTTTGGAAAAGGTGAATTTGAAAATAATATTTATGAAACAGATAAAAAAGGCATAGGTTATTTTTTTGCATTTTATGGGGAGGATGCAATAATTACTAAAGAGTCTTACCCGTCAAGTCAATTTAGAAAACTTGAAAAAAAAGACAGACAATAAAATAATTTATGAAAAAGGCATTTCGATTAGTTTCCAAATCGAGATGCCTTTTTGTTATGAAACATAAAATTTAGTCTGTCCTATAACCATACAAACCCGTTAAAAACTAAGAACGAACTTGGTTGGGTTGCACAAAAAGGAATTAAAGGAGATGTGTGAAGACTCATGGCGATGGCAGTTAAATAACCCAAATGGTTTTGTTGAAAACGAAAAGGTTTTAACAAAATTGTAGAGGGAAGTGTATTGAATTCAGAAAATTCAATAGCCATTTGTGTAAAATAATCTTTATTCCTTTGAGGTGGGAAATGAAAAGAATATTTGACCTTCTACTAGCTAGTTCTGGTCTTATACTGTTTATACCAATAATTTTATTTACTGCATTATTAATAAGAATGAAACTTGGAACACCAATAATATTCAAACAGCAGCGTCCAGGATTAAATGGAAGGCTTTTTGAACTCTTTAAATTTCGAACGATGACGGACGAGCGAGATGAAACCGGAGAGTTATTACCAGATCATGTAAGATTAACCCTTTTAGGTAAACTTATAAGAAAATTAAGCTTGGATGAATTTCCCCAGCTTATTAATGTTATTAAAGGAGAAATGAGCTTAATTGGGCCAAGGCCTTTATTGCCTGAATACCTTGCATTATATTCAGATGAACAAGCAAAACGACATCTTGTGAAACCAGGAATTACAGGTTGGGCACAAATTAATGGCCGAAATTCAATCACATGGGAAGAGAAATTCAAACTGGATGTTTGGTATGTTGAAAACCAAAGTTTCATATTGGATTTGAAAATATTATTTTTAACAATCAAAAAGGTAGTGACTTCACACGGAATTAGTAATCAGAATCATGTAACAATGCCTGATTTTAAGGGGAATACATCCCATAACAATCAAAATTACCCTTCAATGTAAAACCAAATCACCATGTTTACTAAAACAAGTGTCCAAGAAAAACTATCGACCCAAAATTATTCGATAGTTTTTTTATTTAGTTAGTATATGTGGATTTCTGGGAGTGAGGGAAATGGAAAATGTCAAAGAAAAAATATATCTGTCTCCACCGCATATGAGTGGGAATGAGCAAAAATATATAAACAATGCCTTTCATATGAATTGGATCGCCCCATTAGGTCCAAATGTTGATGCATTTGAAAATGAAATTGCTTCTTTTGTAGGTGTGAATGCTGCCGCTGCCGTAAATTCAGGAACGGCGGCAATTCATTTAGCCCTACAGCTACTGAATGTTAAGAAGGGAGATAGGGTATTTTGTTCAACCCTTACCTTTGTTGCCAGCGCTAATCCCATTTTATATCAAGGCGCCGAACCGGTTTTTATTGATTCAGAACCAGAGACGTGGAATATGTCTCCTCAAGCATTAGAACGGGCATTAAAAGAAGCAGCAATAGAAGGAACATTGCCGAAAGCGGTAATCGTGGTCCATCTATATGGTCAAAGTGCTAAAATGGATGAAATCATTCATTTATGTGATAAATACAGTGTTCCTATAATCGAGGATGCGGCCGAATCTCTTGGTTCCACTTACAAAGGAAAAGCAAGTGGAACAATGGGATCATTTGGGATCTATTCATTTAACGGCAACAAAATCATAACAACATCCGGAGGTGGAATGCTTGTTTCCAACGATGTTGATGCTATTAATAAAGCACGTTTTTTAGCAGCACAAGCAAAAGATGATGCCCCTTATTATCAACATAGTAAAACTGGGTTTAATTATCGGATGAGTAATATTTTAGCTGGCATAGGCAGAGGCCAATTAGAGGTATTGGAGGAAAGAGTGGAAGCCAGGAGGGCAGTATTTAATTATTATTATCAACATTTATCAGCCTTGCCTGGAATAAAATTTGTGAATGAGTTAGAAAATACTCGTTCCAACCGCTGGTTAACCACTTTATTAATAGAAGAAAAAGAGTCAGGGCTATCCAACCAGACACTATTACAGTTATTGTCAAAGGAGAAAATTGAAGCACGACATGTTTGGAAACCACTTCACTTGCAGCCCCTTTTTAAAGGAGCTTTATATTATTCTCATAGTGAAACTGAACATGTAGCAGAGGAGTTATTTAATAAGGGTATTTGCCTCCCATCTGGGTCAGGAATGTCAGAAGAACAGAAAATGAGAGTGATTAGCTGTATTTTAAATTTCTTGTCCCGCAAAGTTAGTTACACTAAAACAAATTTAATAAAACTTAAGAGTGTGAAATGAAACTATGGATATTTCTTGGAAAATGACTCAGGAACAGTTTAAAAAGCTTTTATTGTATACGTACACAAGAGTCGAAAAATCAGAGAAATTAGAAGTGAAGGACCTGATGAATGAAATAATTCAGCAAATTGATCCAAACTATATTAAGCTTTCATCAAAGTAATATTATATTTGGATAGTTGGGGGTTAATATGAACGTAATAATCGTAGGTTGTCATAAGGGTTTGACTAGGGGTGTAATAAAAAGTTTAATAAATAGTAAAATAAAATTTTCATTTATTGGAACTAAAGAGATTATAAAGTCAGTGTCATTATCAAAATTATGTAAATCATTTTATGAAATAAATGAGAAGGACCTTGATATCGATAGTAAAAATTTAAATGAAATCATCATGACCCTTATAAAGGATCATGATGATAATTATGTAATTCCTACTGGCATACGTTCAACCTTATATATTAGTAAATATGCTAAAGTAATTGCAGGAAAAGAAAACCATTATCCTCTCTCAGATTACCAAACTCTTGCAATGTTAAATAATAAGTGGAATTTCTTTTCATTCTTAATGAAACATAATTTTCCATCACCGAAGACGTTCTTATTAGATTCTATAGAAATGCAACATATAAATGACAATCTCTCCTTTCCAGTTATAACCAAACCACTCGATAGCGAAAATTCAATTAATGTTATCAGATCAGATAATTTAACTGAATTATGCAAATTAACAAGTAGCTCGCCAATCCCACTACTAGTTCAAGAATATATTCCAGGTTACGATATAGACTTGAGTATCTTCAGTATAGAAGGCACTATTAAAGCATGGACAATATTTAGAAGAACAGAAAAAGGTATATTATTTGAAAGTAATAAAGAGGTATTACAAATCGGCGAACAAATTGTTAATACTCTTAATTTTTCTGGTCTAATAAACTTTGATTTAAGATTTAATGAACAGAATGGGAAATTTATGGTAATAGAATGCAACCCAAGGGTTTGGGGAAGTATGCTGCATTCAACTTATGTGGGGGTTAACTATATGGATTTAGCAATTAATAATCAAAACCATGAATTAAATTTTAATGCAATTAAGTCAGGGACAATTTCCTTAAATAAAAGTACTTTGATTAAGAAGTTATTTAAGCCTTCACTAACTAGACAAGATTTTAAATCTATCTTCATCCAAACAAAGCTTTTTTTTCATGATCCTTTCTATGAAATAAGTTTCTTTAGAAATAACAAATGATATTACTTTATGCACATTCGTTCTCTATATGGAACAAGAAGCTGGAAATGCACTTTATATAAAGTATTGTGTATATTCTTACAAGGTCTCTAATCCAAAGTTGAAGAGATAGGTGATTAATGTGAAGTCACATTTTACTAACTCAGTAATTAAAGGTATAGCTGCTTCAATTCCAATAGGGGGTGTTGATTTATCTTCTTTATCCACTTTATATGGAGCGGATGAGGTAAAAAAAATCATAGCTAGCACTGGCATCGAACAGGTTCGAGTAGCTAAGGAAGGCCATTGTGCATCGGATTTATGTGCTGCTGCAGCTGAAGAGCTACTTGCAAAACTTGAAGTCAATCCCTCAACAATTGATGGGATTGTTTTTGTTTCCCAGACACCGGATTATAAAATGCCTGCAACAAGTGTTTTACTTCAGCACCGCCTTAGGTTGCCTACAGCGGCTGTAGCTTTTGATATTAACTATGGTTGTTCAGGGTATGTATATGGTTTGTATCAAGCTTCGATGATGATAGAGGCAGGTGGGTGTGAAAGAGTCTTAGTTTGTGTAGGTGATACTTCAACGAAACTTGTTCACCCAGGAGATCGATCTGTTCGAATGGTTTTCGGGGATGGAGGTAGTGCAACGCTTGTAGAAAAAGGAGAATCCATTTCAAATTTTATATTAAAAACAGATGGATCTGGAGCAGAAAGCTTGATTATACCAGCAGGAGGATCACGAAAGCCATATAGTGAAGAAACCTCAATTCCGATAGAAGCAGAAGATGGGAATATCCGTAGTGAAGAAACCATACGGATGAATGGTATGGAGATTATGTCATTCGTATTAAGAGAAATTCCTCCTATGATTAATGAGTTACTAGACGTAACATGTTGGAAAAAAGACGAAGTAGGTACGTATGCGCTTCACCAAGCAAATAAATTTATGCTTGAGTATTTACGTAAAAAAATGAAACTACCAAAACATGCTGTGCCCATCGCTGTATCTACTGTAGGTAATACAGGTCCAGCATCTATTCCTTTGATGTTATCCATCAAACAACAGGAATTATTTGAAAGGGACCGGTTACAAAAAGTGATTTGTTGCGGTTTCGGGGTGGGTTTATCATGGGCAGCCTGTTCAGTTGATCTTTCATCAACCCTCATACTAGATCCAATTGAACTATAAGAAATCTAAGAATAGAGGTATTTAAATGCGTGAAAAAATCTCTAACATCGTTATGACGGCGATAAAAGAATTTAATACTACCTACGAACAACATATCCCGATAGAACTAGGGGATGAAACTCCATTGTTTGGCAAAAAAGGGGTTTTAGATTCTCTAGGACTAGTTTCTTTAATTGTTATGATTGAACAGGTGCTTGAAGATGAACTGGACGTATCCTTAATTTTGGCAGACGAAAAGGCCACGTCGCAAAAAACAAGTCCGTTTTTAAAAATCGGATTCTTAGTTGATTATATTTATAGATTGATGGAAGAGGAGATTTCAGTTTGGACAGACCAATAACCTTAATAACAGGCTCTCGAAAAGGAATCGGGAAATATTTGGTCCAGCATTATGTATATCAAGGACATCTTGTAATTGGGTGCAGTAGAAATGAACCCGATTGGAGCCTTGATGGATATGAACATTATCAAGTTGATGTCTCAGATGAGAACACTGTAAGGGCAATGTTTACTTCCATTAAGAAAAAACATGGAAGATTGGATCATCTAATTAATAATGCTGGTATTGCTTCCATGAATCATTTCATGCTGACTCCCGTCTCAACAGTGAACAAGATATTTAATACTAATGTGATTGGTACATTTCTTTTTTGCAGAGAAGCAGCAAAGCTAATGCAAAAAAGAAGGTATGGAAGAATTGTCAATTTCACAACAGTTGCGGCTCCTCTGAAGCTTGAAGGGGAATCAATATATGCTGCATCTAAAGCTGCGGTTATTTCATTTACAGAAGTTATTGCAAGAGAATTATCACCTTATGACATAACGGTCAATTCTATTGGCCCTACTCCAATCGAAACGGACCTTATTCGCTCCGTCCCAAAGGAAAAATTAGCAGCATTAATTAATAGGCAGGCAATCAAAAGATACGGAACAGTAGAAGATGTAGCGAATGTTGTTGATTTCTTCCTGAAGGAGGAAAGCTCATTTATTACAGGTCAAACGCTTTTTCTAGGAGGGGTTTAATGTTTATCGATTTTTTGTTAGATGAATATAAAAGTAACGCAAATAAGGATGCACTCGTTTGGCATAAAGAAGTGTATTCATACGGCAATATGCTAGATTTGTTTGAAATTTGGAGGTTGAAACTCGAGAAAGAGAATCTTCCTGAGGGAAGTGTTATTGCTCTAGATGCCGATTTTTCCCCGGCATCTATTGCCTTATTGCTTGCTTTGATTGAATCAAAATGTATTATCGCTTTGTTAAGTAAAGCAGTAAAGGATAAGAAAGAAGCATACTGCGAGATTGCAGAAGCAGAGTATATGATTTCATTAAGTTCGGATGATCAAGTATCAGTTATTAAATACGATAGAAGGGCAGAACATGAAATCCATGCTAAACTTCGCGATTTAGGGCACCCGGGTGTTATCCTCTATTCTTCAGGGTCAACAGGTAAAAGTAAAGCAGCTGTCCACGACTTTGTACCATTATTGGAAAAGTTTAAAACAAAAAGGCATGCTAAACGTACCATTGCCTTTTTACTTTTCGACCATATCGGTGGACTGAATACCATGTTCTATACATTTTCTAATGGCGGCTGCCTTGTAACAGTTCAAGACCGATCACCTAAGAGCGTATGTGATGCTATAGAAAAATATCAAATTCAGGCACTCCCAACATCGCCAACCTTTATTAACCTCATAATGCTAAGCGAGGCTTATAAAGATTATAATTTAGAAAGTCTTGAATTAGTGACTTATGGAACAGAAGTTATGCCTGAAACAACCTTGAAAAAATTTCACTCTTTATTTCCGTCTATTCGTTTGTTGCAGACATACGGACTATCTGAAGTGGGAATTCTCCGTTCAAAATCAAAGTCGTCTGATTCATTGTGGGTGAAGGTTGGAGGAGAGGAGTTCCAGACTCGGGTTAGAAATGGAATGCTAGAAATCAAGGCACAATCGGCTATGCTAGGCTATTTAAATGCTTCATCACCTTATACAGAAGATGGATGGTTTATGACCCAGGATGAGGTGGAGGTCGATGGAGAATACATTAGAATTCTTGGTCGAACTTCGGAAATGATTAATGTAGGTGGGGAGAAGGTTTCTCCAGCTGAAGTGGAGAGTGTCATTCAATTAATGGAAGGCGTACAAGAAGTAGCGGTGAGTAGTGAGCCTAATCCTATTACCGGGCAAATGGTTAAAGCTTTTATAAAACTATCAACAACAGAAACGATAAAAGAATTTCGAATACGGTTATTTCAATTTTGTAAAGAGAAATTACCAGCATACAAAATTCCCCAAAAGCTTGTATTGGTCGATCATTGGATGCACAATGACAGATTTAAGAAAATGAGGAATCTAAATTAAATCTGATTTAGGTTCTATATGGGAACTTAAGAAGAGACAAATGAGTAACACTTTCAATTTGGAGTTCCCTTACAGCCCATCCTGCCTATTATTTAGGAAGGGAAGATTTATTATTCTTTCTCATTACTCATGGTGCTCGTCATGGATGGTCAAGAATACGTACGGATGTAGAGACTGTTAAATTACCAAAATACCTATATATTTAATATTTTGCTTTTGGCCGTTTCTTTTGGTTTTAAGAAAAACTAGCTTAAGTAGGTTGAGTACTGACCGTTGATAACGCTTATTTGGATATATAGAAGAATATCTTCTGAAAGCAAGTTAATATGGAGGAGAGTATGAGAAGGCAGTTAAACTTGATTCAATTTTCAAGGGCCATTGTACCACTTTTTGTCATGTTGTTTCACGCTAATTCAATGATGATCTTTTATTTCCATTATAATTTGTTAGGGTTTACAATTGGGGCAAAATCTGGAGGGGTATATTATTTCTTTGCACTTTCCGGATTTATGCTCTATTACTTATACCATAAAGAATTAGGAAATCGAAAAAGAATAAAAAGTTTTTTCTATAGCAGATTTATAAGGATCTATCCTATTTACTGGATCTTAACGCTCTGCGTTTTACCCATTTACTTTGTTTTTCCTAAGATGGGGCACGGCTATGAAAGAGATATTAGCACAATTATTACTTCTTTACTATTAATACATTCTAAAAAGGAACCTTTACTAGGTGTTGCTTGGTCATTGGTGCATACAGTTTATTTCTATTTCATTTTTTCATTAGTTTTCTTAAATAATAAAAAAATTTCCAAGCTGCTGATTTGTACCTGGGCAGCTATTTCTTTTGCTTTTTGTACAAATTTACTGTCTAGTTCAAATTCCTTAGTAAGCTTTCTGTTCAATTTTAATAATTTGATTTTTTTATCTGGAGTTACTTGTGCCTATGTAGTTTCAAAAATGAAAATTAATTATTATCTATCTCTATTATGTATATTTATAGGTATTTTAGGTTTTCCTTTATCATGGTTCAATACACAGTATAAGTTTATTGATATGAGTCTACAATTTACAACAGGTTTGTCATCCGTCTTATTAATATTAGGGATATCAGCTATTGATCTACAAAAGGATATAAAAATGCCAAGAATTGCAAAATATTTAGGCGATGCGTCGTTATCCATCTATCTCACTCACCACACCTCCATGTCTGTCATAAGTAAAATACTTAGGTCTATTTCATTTTTATCATTTAATAAGCTCCTTATAAGTTTAATTCTACTTATATTACCAATGATAATAGGCTGCATTGTTTACTCATTAATAGAAAAACCAATAATTCAAAAATTAAAGCATTTCAATACCAAGAACAAAATATACTCATATTATCTACTTACAAACATGCATCTCAAAAAGCATTTTTCAAGATCAAAACCTAGTGTATAAGGGCAGTTGTAAAATCATGCATGAATTTAGTGAAGCAACGAGTGCATCAGGTACTGAAAATGAGTCAAGGATAATTATAGAAATAAAAAATTTTTATCAACATGTTCTTTTTAAAGAACGGTATGAATCAGATTGATTCAATGATTTTAAAAGGAGATATGAAAATGACCTCTATCCCTCGGACCGCCTATATTTTACAAATCCACAAAAATCCAGATCAAGTAAATAAGTTTATTCAGCAGCTAATTATAGATAATCAAGCGGATGTATTTATTCACATTGACAAAAGAAATTATGAAAGTTTAAAAGATAAAATTATAAAAAGCCCTAATGTAAAAGTTTTAAAAACAAGTAATATTTGTGAGTGGGGCGACATAAGCCAGGTTGATACGACCATTCTATTGTTGAGAGAGATATTATCTGCAAAAAAAAATTACAATTTTGTCTGCTTAAGAAGCGGCCAAGACTTATTGGTGAAAGATGGATTTGCAGATTTCTTAGGGGAAAACAAAGGGAAAATATTTATGACCTTAAGAAATGTTAGTAGATTTAATTCAGGGTTAATGGAGATATATTGGCCAAAAATTACACGGAAGCGATTTACTACTGCCAACCCTTTGAGGATTTATCGAAGTATTATTCTAAGCTTATACCGGAAAGGAATAAATGTATTCCCAAACTCTAACCAATGGCCAAAGGATTACTCTCTTTATAATGGTGCACAGTGGTTTTCTATTCCTTATGAAGTTGCGGAATATATTATTAGGTTTTTAGATGAAAATGAATGGTATTATAAATACTTCGAAAATACATTAGCTCCAGATGAATGGTTTTTTCATACGTTGATTATGAATTCATCCTATAAAACTGATGTCGTTAATAATAATTTAATGTTTTTAAAATGGGGTGAAACGTTAAGTACGAGAAACTCTCCTCTAGTCTTAACAAAAAAGGATATTAATTTAATTGAGGAATCAGGACAATTTTTCGGCAGAAAATTTGATGAAAGTATTGATAGTTTTGTTGTTAATTATTTTGCAAATAAGGTCAAGTTCGGTAAATGGAAGCTTACTAATTATGAAACCGTTTTGACTACAAAATAAAGGAGTGCTGAACCATGAAAACAGAGATTCATGCTGAAACAGGAAATGAGGTCAATCCTGTTAACAATGAAAACATTTTGTTCGATTATCAAACCATTCAAAAACTTGATAAACAATTTGGTTCCTCCTTTTATTTATTAAATGTTGATAAATTAAGAGATAACTACCAGAAAATAGAGGAAGCATTTAAAAGTAAATATGAAAGTTTTATCATCGGTTATTCCTATAAAACGAATTATCTTCCATATTTATGTAAACAATTGTCAGAGTTAGGGGCATATGCAGAAGTTGTTTCAAGATTAGAGTATGATTTAGCGATAAAATTGGGCGAAAATCCTAAAAGAATCATATTTAATGGTCCATTAAAAAGTGAGGAAGATATCAATTTAGCATTAAAAAATGAAAGTATCATAAATATTGATTCTATTTATGAAATTGAGTTTGTGAAAGAATACGCATTAAACAATCCAAACCAACTTATTAAAGTTGGGCTTCGATTAAATTTTGATATTTCTCAGGATGGAAAAAGTCCCCTACAAGAAGGTTATGACGTTAGCAGGTTTGGAATTTGTATAGAGAGTGGGAACTTTCAGTATGTGATAAATGAGTTTAAGGCTATAGAAAACATCAAATTAGCAGGGCTCCATGGTCATTTTTCCACAAGAAATAGAGAGGTAGAATCCTATAGGAGAATAACGCAAAAACTTTGCGACATTGCCAAAGAATATATAACGGATAGTATCGATTATATAGATATTGGTGGTGGTATCTATGGTGAATTACCTAAATCCTTTAATAAAACTGTTCCAACCTTTGACGATTATGCAGAAGCTATTTGTCAAATAATGAATAAAGAATTTGAATCCTTTGAAAAAAAACCAACATTAATATTAGAGCCGGGAATGGCTATGGTAGCAAATACCTTTCATTTTATCTCAAAAGTGATTGAAACGAAAACGATTAGAGGGAAATATTTTGTTTTAGTTGAGGGCAGTGTCCATAACATTAAACCAACCATGCACAAACATAATCTACCAATGAGGATTATTAGACAAAAGAAGTATAACAAGTCTAAGCAAGTGTTTAATATTGTTGGGTATACTTGTATGGAAAAGGATTACTTGGCACACGAAATCACTGCTGATCTTCCGCATAAAAATGATTATATAATATTTGAAAATGTCGGTGCCTACACAATCGTTTTTAATCCACCATTTATTAAAGAGAGACCATGTATTGTAGCTGCAGATAAAAATGAAATATTTGTTGTGCGGAAAAAGGAAACCATCGAGCAATTTTTTAATGAAGAAATTTATTGTTTTTAAGATAGTAGAGAAGGGGATTAAAAAATGAATATATTACTCTGTAGTGTTGGTCGCCGTGTAAAATTAGTTGAATACTTTAAAAAAGAGCTTCAAAAAATAAATGGAAAGGTTGTAGCGATAGATTGCGATCCCACTGCTGCTGCAATATACCATGCCGATATATATGATGTGGTTCCTCGGATTGACCATCCAGAATATATTCATCACTTAAAATATCTTTGTAATAAATATGAAATCAAAGGTGTATTATCTCTAATTGACCCTGAATTACCTTTATTAGCCCATTATAAGGAGGAATTTGAAAAGGAAGGAATTCAAATTATTGTGTCCGATCAGAATGCTGTAGATATTTGCTACAACAAGGATAAAACCTATAAATTTTTACAAGCAAATAAAATACCTGCGATTCCTACATATGTCGAAATTGATAGGGTAATAAACGATCTAATGGAGTGCAAAATTAATTTTCCTTTAATAATAAAACCGAAAAATGGAAGCGCAAGTTTAGGTATTCAAAAAGTTATTTCAATTGAAGAACTTAAAGTAATCCAAGATACACTTCAAGATTTTATTGTACAGCCTTTTATAACTGGTGATGAGTATGGAGTCGATTGCTATATAGATTATATTACAAATAAAACTACGAATATTTTTATTAAACGGAAGTTAAGGATGCGTGCTGGTGAAACAGATAAATCAATATCTGTGAAGGACCTCGAATTAAAACAAATTATTGAAAATCT
>NZ_JBALPG010000165.1:0-4039 GCF_036965245.1 Neobacillus drentensis | reverse complement strand
TTCGCCCTTAGGGGCTCGCCAATCGGCGAGTTTTCTTTAAAAAGCTTAATTTTCAACTTTCATCCTGAATTTCTGCTTGGAAGGATTCAATGCTTTCTCTTCTCCGCTGATTCTTTGCTTCAATTTGCTGGCGTTGCTGATCACTATCTGTAAATTGCATGGATTCTTCCGCCTTTTGGATATTTTCCGTTGTATCCTCAATCATAGATTGGAGCTTTTCAGCATTATCACTGCGATCATCTGGCTTAGGTTGGTTATTATTGTCCATGATAAAAATCCTCCTCATGTTGTAATTGGTACAAATATAGTTTGTAACGGTGGAGAAAAAATATCACAAAAAATTAATGGTATTGTATTAGACAAAAAAGACCCTTGGATTGGCCAATGGGTCTTATATACATCATTATTCACCTTTAGTTTGCATTACCTGGGCATGTTTGCCGGAAGTATCTTGCATCTTTTTTCCTTTATTTCCACCGAATCCTCGGGGTTGTGTGCCAATATGATCTGGTTTAAATCGTTTAGTTTTATACCCTGTTTCATTACTCATGTCAAATCCCTCCTTATGATCATTTTGCCCATAAGGGTAAGAAAAGATGATTGGAAAACTTTTGAGTTATTCCGCTTTTCCGAGACGTTTTTCTTCTATGCGCTGTTCAATTTTCTCGATCGCAGCATGATCTTTTAAAAGTTGAGATTTATTTTCAGATACAAGTTCTGCGAAAGAACGTTTTCTAGGTTTTCTCATTGATATCACCTTCCTTAACACCTATTGTAACAGTTATTATGCCCGCGAACGGTTGCAATTATTACAACTTTTTGAAAATTATATCGATTTTTTGTAAATGAATTAATTTTTTGTAAAAAAATAGACATTGGCATTAACCAATGTCTATTTTTTAGTTTAATTTTTTTGTAAAATCCTTCATGTTATCGAGCTTCATGGTGCCAATAAATTTATTTTGAATGATCCCCTTGCTGTCAATAAAATAAGTAGTAGGTATTGAAATGATCTGATATGTTTCATTTACTTTGTCATCTGCATCAAGAAGGATAGGAAAGGTAAGTTTATATTCGTCGACAAACGCTTGGACATCTAATTGCGGATCAATGTTAACAGCCAAAATTACTGTATCATCACCGATTTGCTTAAAGAATTGTTCCATTTCCGGCATTTCTGCTTTACATGGCCCACACCAAGTTGCCCAAAAGTTTAGCATCACCTTTTTCCCTTTTAAATCCGAAAGCTTTACCGTTTCTCCAGTCAATGTTTTTAGTTCAAAATCAGGTGCATTCGCCCCAATCGAAAGACCTACTTTAGTAACTGATGCTTGGCTTGTCTTTTCGGGTGCATCTGTCTTTTTATCCATTGCCTGAACAATTGCTACTGTAAGTAAGGTAACCAATACAACGGCAGCAATTACTTTTTTGACCATCCCCGAAGACCTCCTTTATGTAATTTTGCTACATTGATTTTACACTATAAACTTAGTTGAAACCAAACTTGTATATGCCGAAACTGTGACAATTTCCTTAATCTTTATTTTAGATTAAATAAATGAAAAAGCAAGCTTCCATTCGCTTGCTTTCTAAAGGTACTTTTTCAATTCGTTCAATATGTTTTGTGAGACCCTTTCAACAATCAAGTTCAAATCTTGTTCGGATAATGAACGTTCACGTGAAGGGGCTATTTTTTCCGCATGGAGACCGTTCTGAGTTTCAACCCCTAGTGGTGACTTCCCTCTTATCCCCATTTTTGTTTTCAGCTCGATCAGTGTTTGAACATGCTTTTTCGAAAGCTCTCGGTCTCCATTTAGCTGTTTCGTGATCCAATTAATTTTTGCTGTGAATTCTAACGATTCCATTAGATAGTACGCATGTTCCAAATCATTACCCCAAGTCAACGCGCCATGGTTTTCTAATAGCACGCCTTGATGCTCGTGTACGTACTTCTTTACGGCATTTGGTATTTCTGCTGTTGAAGGAGTTCCATATTCAGCAATAGGTATAGTTCCGAGGTAGACCACTGATTCTGGCATAATCGCCTGATCCAAGGGAATTCCTGCAATGGCAAATGCAGTTGCATATGGCGGATGAACATGGACAACAGCTTGAATGTCTGGTCGTTCTTGATAGACAAGAAGATGCATTTTCATTTCAGAGGTTGGCCGGTAATCACCATCAAGTACATTCCCTTGCCCATCCACTTTTATGATCATTTCGGGTGTTAGTGAACCTTTACTGACACCTGTTGGGGTGATAAGAAATTCATTGTCATTCATCCGAATGGAAATGTTGCCGTCATTGGCAGCCACTAACCCTTTATCGTAAATTCGCTTTCCAATATCACAAATTTGTTTTTTATACTTTATTTCTGTAATCATCAGCAACCCGCTTTCCATGTTTCATTGAAAAAGTTTTGGCAGCCCTTCTTGATAATTTCCAGTTAGGATACCCTTTTCGGTAATAATAGCCGTAACCAATTCATGTGGTGTGACATCAAATGCTGGATTAAACACCTTTACACCTTCAGGAGCTGTTCTTTTGCCAAAGCTTTCGGTAATTTCAGCTGCTTCCCGTTCCTCAATTGGAATGTCTGCCCCTGTTTTTGTTTCTAAATCAATGGTAGAGAGTGGTGCTGCTACGTAAAAAGGAATATTGTGTGCTTTTGCCAGAAGTGCCACTCCGTAGGTTCCAATTTTGTTTGCAACATCCCCGTTGGCTGCAACACGGTCACAGCCAACAAACACAGCTTGAACCCAGCCTTTTTGCATTACCATTGCTGCCATATTATCCGTGATAAGAGTGACATCAATCCCTGCTTGCATTAGCTCCCAGGCAGTCAGCCGAGCACCCTGCAGAAGTGGTCTCGTTTCATCTGCAAAGACTTTGATATTCCAGCCTTTTTCTTTAGCTAAATAAAGAGGTGCAAGAGCTGTCCCATATCTTGCCGTGGCGATACCGCCAGCATTGCAATGGGTAAGAATTCCAATACCGTCATGTAAAAGTGTTAACGCATGCTCCCCGATTGTACGGCATACTTCTTCATCTTCATTTCTAATCAAATGAGCTTCTAGCTCTAATGCTTCTTTAATATTCGGAACAGGCTGATCTATTTCTTTAGTTGCCCGCTCGTCCATTCGCTTCAATGCCCAAAATAAATTAACAGCTGTTGGACGTGATGTGGCCAAATATTCAGCTTGTTTTTTAAAAAAAGCGTAAAAATCTTCAAAAGAATTTTCAGGGGCATTCTTTATGCCCACCACTAACCCGTAGGCAGCGGCAATCCCAATTGCTGGAGCACCACGCACTTTCAATTGTTTAATCGCATCCCAGGCATCTTCAATTTTTGTGATTTCCAGAAATTCTGTTACATTTGGAATTTTAGTTTGGTCTAATATTTTTAATACACCGTTTTCATAAGAAACGGATAGTAAACAGGTGTCTTCCATGGAAAGTCATCTCCTCTTCAAAATGTCCCATTCCGTTGCAGATTTTCAGTCTTCTACCATTGTAATTTTAACAATATTCATGATATATGCAATACTTTTCATTTTTGAAAATGATTGAAGGTATTTAAGGCAATTGACTTAGTATAATGAAGGAAGAAAAAGTAGAGGGATTACTTTGATGATTCTTGTATTAGGTGACAGCCGTTTTTTAGGGAGAACATTTGTGGAGGAAGCACTCGCTTACAATCATGAAGTTACAACTTTTTAACAGAGGTACTCAGAATGAAGGTTTAAGAGATATCTAAATCAACACATGTGATCAATTTCGTGATTCAAAAGAAAAAATGACAATCAAATTAAGGTTTCACCTTATTTCAACAAAAGCATCCGATCTTTCATTAAGAATAAAACGCCGATAATGGAAGCTGATTTTTATGTGGATTCGTCTGTTGATAGTTGGAATGAAGGCTCATTCAGACAGGACAGCAGGAAAATTGCCTTCACCTGTCTGAATACAAGGCTCATTCAGACAGGATAAGAGGAAAATTGCTTTCACCTGTCTGAATACAAGGCTCATTCAGACAGGA
>NZ_JBALPG010000164.1:3036-22135 GCF_036965245.1 Neobacillus drentensis | reverse complement strand
CAATAATTATCTACCTATAAACACAGGTTGGATTATACTTACTATTAATCTACCTTTATTTATTTTAGGCTATTTTTCTTTAGGCAAAAAATTTATGTTTTTAACTGTTTATTCTGTAATCCTGTTGTCTTTTTCAATGAAGATTATTCCTATTCATGCCTTTAGCGATGACATATTGTTATCAAGTGTGTTCGGTGGTGTACTATTCGGATTGAGTGTTGGCGCAAATATTCGTGTAGGTGCTTCAGCTGGAGGGGTGGATATTATCAGTTTAATTTTAGCCAAAAAGAAGGAAATGTCTGTTGGCTTTATCATTACTTGCTTAAATTATGGCATTGTACTAGTTTCTGCTCTCGTTTTTGGGGTTGATAAAACACTTTATACTATTTTTGCGATATTTGCATCCGGGAAGGCAGTTGATTCTGTTCACACAAATCACACTAAACTAACGGTTACCATCGTAACAGAGAAGTGGAAGGAATTGAGTGAAGCATTAATTCAATTGCATCCACGGGGAATCACGATGACAGATGCCGAGGGAGTTTTTTCCCATCATCCTAAAAAAGTGCTAACAACGGTCATTACGAAATACGAGTTATCAGAAACGAAAAAAACCATTCGAAAAAATGACCCGTCAGCATTTGTCCATATTACTAAAGCGATTGAAGTGATGGGGAAATTTCGAAGAGATTAAAAATTGGGTTTAGATCATATTTTCTTGGAAAAAATAATTTAGAATATCATTATTAAAGGAGATGCAGCTAAATTGTGTTTTCACCCTCAGAAAAAAGAGGAAAACAACGGGTTAATTGCTCCGGTTGACCATGAACTATTAGAGGATTCAAATCAAAATGAGATACTACCAGAGTTCGATGAAATTGGCACACCCCTGAACGATATATAATCCCAAATAACCCTTTGCAACAATAGGACTTGTTTATGTTGCAAAGGGTTTTTTGTTACCTTTTGATTGCCTTTATTACAACAGCTTCACCTTGAAAGGAAATAATTTCATCTGCCTCGATAACAATTTTAAATTTATTTTTTATTTTTTGAGATGCACCTTTCATGTATTCCGCCAATTTTTCCTTTTCGTCTTGAGGTAAGTTCATCCGATTACACCAAGGATCGAAACGGAAGGTTTTATCAAAACGATGCCATTCATAAATTTCAAAACCTGACATTTCAAGCATGCGGAGCCACTCACTTTTCTTCCAAGCTCGGTAATGACTGTAATCTCGCAATTTTTCGATTGTATTATAAAATTGATCGAAATCATCTTCTTCGGGAACGACATTATCATCAAGCAAAAATTGACCATTTGTCTTAAGAACACGATGTACTTCTTCAACGAACTTTTTTACATTAGGAAAATGGTGTGGGGCAATCCTGCATGTCACAATATCAAAACCTTCATTTGGAAAAGGAAGGTTCTCCGCGTCTCCTTGAACAAAATCTATATTTCGATGCCCATTGCCTTTAATAAATTTTACTGCTGCCGTTAACATCTCAGGTGTCAAATCCACTGCCGTTACCAGTTTCACATAGGGAGCAAAGGCATTTGCGGTATGACCGCCTCCTGTCGCTACATCCAGCAGCGTTTCTTCCCCTATTATGGATGCCATTTCCCTCAGCTTCACCAAGTCTTTTCCATCTTTATGAATGGTACTGCTCACATATAAATCAGCACTTTTTCCAAATTGCTTTTGAACATCATTTTTGATATCCATGTTTCATCCCCCCGAAATTCTCTTATAACATAACTATAAAAGAGATACTTCATAAAGAAAATTACAGGTAATTTATGATTTACAATAAGAAAAAGTTATTGAACTTATTAATGAAGTTCTAGTACGATTGGGCAATGATCACTCCCCATTACATTGCAATGAATATCTGCCTTCTTGAGGCGCTCGCACAATTTTTCTGATACGATAAAATAATCAATCCGCCAGCCAATGTTCCGTTCACGGACCTTACTCATGTATGACCACCATGTATAGGCACCTTCCTGGTTTGGATAAAAGTGACGATAGCTGTCTACAAATCCTGCTGAAAGTAAGGAGGTCATCTTCCCCCGTTCTTCGTCCGTAAAGCCAGAGTTTCCTACATTTGATTTTGGATTCCTTAAATCGATCTCATGATGGGCTACATTTAGATCACCGCAAAGAATAACGGGTTTTAGTTCATCTAATTCTTTCAAGTGCTCTAGAATTCGATCCTCCCAGGCAAGACGATAACTGATTCTGGCTAAATCTCGTTGTGAATTTGGGGTATAGACATTAACCAAGAAAAAATCGTCAAACTCTAAGGTGAGAATACGGCCTTCCCCTTCCTCTTCATCCGTTCCAACTCCATATCTTACAGACAGTGGTTCGTTTTTTGAAAACACTGCAGTACCGGAATAGCCTTTCTTAACCGCGTAGTTCCAGTATTGGTAATATCCATCTAGTTCTAGATTGATTTGTCCTTCCTGTAATTTTGTTTCCTGTACACAGAAGATATCTGCATCCACTTCTTGAAAATAATCCAAAAAACCTTTTTTAACGCATGCTCTAAGACCATTTACATTCCAAGACACTAGTTTCATTTTAACCATTCCTTCTCCCTTACTGGCTTGTATTTCTCTATATTAAAAACGAGAAAAATTATTCTAATAACTAGGAGACATTTTATCAGTTTGGGACCAAGAGGGAAAGTAATCCGTTTGAATGAAAAAAGACAGCACTCTGCTGCCTTTTTCATGGAACAATGTGTTTTTTTATTAATCTTCCTGCAAATAGTTCAGAAACGGGAACTATTTTAATATTTCGTTTTTTAATTTCATCCATTGATTCAAATATTCCTATAGAACAAACTTTTCCGGTGGCCCCTACATGGCCAATGGCAATTCCTTGTCCTTTGATTTCTGTGACTTTTGCAAGTCTGACCATTTGTTTTCTAACATAGGCAGAAGAAGAAATGTCGTCTAGAAATACATCTCTTTTTAGCAGGGGAACTCCTAGCTCATTAGCGATTTTAGGGAATTTTGTTCCCGGGCTTGTTCCACTGTCGATGATAAATAAATTTCTTTCTTTAGCAACCTCAACGATTACGCGTACAATTTCTTCATCTTCAACAGCCAGTGACCCCATATGATTATTAAGCCCAACCGCGTATGGTACACTTTTTATTGCTTCCTCTACCCGCTTCCTAACTTCTTCAGGAGAGAGATCAACCGTTATAGGCTTTGGACCAAGCCAGGATCTTTTGCCTCTTTTCGGCTCCATAGGTAAATGGATCATGACTTCAAAACCATTTTTGTGTGCCCATTCCGCATGTACTTTGGAGTTTTCCGTAAATGGCATAACAGCTGCAGTGATCGGAATATCTCCTTCTAAAAAATCCTGGACCCCGCCGGTGCCTCCGCCAAAATCATCGATAATAATCGCTGCTTTAAGTTCTTTGGTTTCCTTATTTTCTTCTGAAGCATTAGTGTGAAGTGGAAATAACAGAAATGGTATTATCATTAACATAAACTTTTTCATATTGACCCCCAAAAATAAACTTTGAGGTTAATTTGCCCTTGAAAAATCTCAATAATTCTTATAAAGAAAAAAGAGAGCTAAATTAGCCCTCTCGCGGAAATTATTCTACATCAAAAACCTTTACTTCTACCATTTTATCGCCATTACGCATTGATTTCGCAGTTTCAAGACCTGATGTTACCTGACCAAAAACAGTATGAACACCATTTAAATGCGCCTGTGATTCATGAACGATGAAGAATTGGCTGCCACCGGTGTTTCTGCCTGCATGTGCCATAGATAACGAGCCTGGTACATGTTTGTGCGGATTTCCTTCCGTTTCACAATTGATTGTGTATCCAGGTCCACCCATACCTGTTCCAGTCGGATCCCCACCCTGACTTACAAAACCAGGAATGACGCGGTGAAAAACAACTCCATTGTAAAATCCTTCATTTGCTAGTTTTTCGAAGTTAGCCACTGTTCCCGGCGCTTCATTAGCAAACAAATCAAACTCAATCTTTTCGCCGTTTTCCATCAATATGTATCCTTTTTTAGCCATTTGAAAACACTCCTTTATGTAAAAATCATTTTTATCATACACTTTTCGGTAAAGAATTGAAAGTTTAGGCACTTAAATTTTTCTTCGCCCATTCATATTTCCACTACAATTATGGTAAAATAAATATACCCCTTCCGAACATTCGCTTGTTGCGGGACACTTAACCACTGTACGGACGGAAGGGGCTCTGATGCTTTAAAAAGCTGGCATTACGAAAGCCGGGACGCATGTCTCGGCTTTTTATTTTTACCTATTTTGTTTTGCAATCCCTTCATAGAACAGCGTAATGATGGCTAAGAACAACAAATACCCAAAAAGGGTGTAAAAATGCTGCCACCTTTCAGTATGAACAAACAAGCCCAGTACTTCCGCTAATTTTTCAAAAATAGGCATCAACAAGCTGGTAAAAAGAATAACTCCTGCTTTCCCCCATTTATTTACCTGTGAAATGCAGCGCAGAAAAATCATCACAAGAATTGGAAGCCCTAATAACGTAAAGGCAATATTAATTGAGAAAATTTCCGGAAATGGTCTCTTCGGAAACTGATAGAGTTGTTTTCCAACAAAATATAAATCTAAATACGTTCCAAGCAAGGAGGCAAGGACCATACAAGCAAGATAACTAAAAGATAATCGCTTTTTTTGCAAGGGTTGCAAGCTCGAGTCGTTCAAGTGTTTTACAATAGTCATTTTTTATCTCCCCATCAATCATTTCATCGTCATCAGTTAAATAATCAACAACCCGCCAGTCTTTGAACCAATCCCCTTTTTCAGCTTCTTCCTGGCTAACATTTTTCCACGCATTTTCAAGGCTAGGACTATAAATCTTTCTTGCTCCGGATTTTAACTGACAGGATTTCAAGCGAAGCTGATAAGGAAAGCCAGGCATCCCTTCATTTACACTATTAAAGATATGCGGCCAGTAATCCTTTCTCGACCCCGTGTGCGGATGGCTATTTGCCCACTCAAGAGCATGTTGGTGAATTTCCATATTTTTAAAAAGAATGGAATACAGCTTTTTTCCAAGTAAAATCCGCTCGTGTAGTGATTCGAACTGGTGAAGTGTTTGTCCCGCTAATTTCTTATTTCCATATGGAAAGAGGATATGGTTAAAAGAGAGCCAATCTTGAAGCATAAATTCGAATTTGTTTAATACTTCCTTTTGATAATACGGATTTTGAACCATTCTTTTTTCGAGATAGCTTTGTTCATTAATAACCATTGCGATCGTATGGAGATAGGTGTCTTGAATACGCCAAAACTGGTTCCAAATAGTTTCCATAAAGGTAGAAATGTTTAAAAAAGTAAATAAGTGAAACAATGGTTTTCTTTGCCTAATACTTTCCTCATAAAGCAAAAATTGTGGATAAACGTCTTGAAAAATAAGCCAGTTGCCTCGCTCCAAAAAATGAAAAAATAAATTTCGGTCTTTTTTTGCCATCAATCTTGTCAAAAATTCACCCTTTAGATCGGTCATATTCCAGCCGCCATTTCGCGAAACCATATGACCGAGAAAGGCCCATTGGATTTCCGGATGGTGAAGGTAAAATTCAAGATAGGCCTTTGTTCTTGTAACATTATTAAGATTATGTTCCCGTGTTTTACTTCTAATTTGTTCTAACAGTAAAACTTCACCCTTTGTTAGAGGTGAGGCTGATGGCAAAATTTCGCTTTTTTGCATTAATTCTTCCTTTATACTTTGAAGCTGCGTTTTCACTCGATTTCGCCTAAAAAAAATAGCTCATTACCTCCCTTACGAATTCTCCTGCCGATATGCGAATATGTATAGATGAGAATATTTTTCGGGGAGAGGAATGAGGAATTTGTATGATTGATACAAAGATAGGCATTGATTGGATTATTGATATGCTTCGAAAAGACCAATCTCCCGACGGCTCATGGGATTATCCATTTGAAACAGGCATTTCCACAGATGCTTATATGATCATATTATTACGGACATTGGAAATAAATGATGAAGAATTAATCCAAGGACTTACTAAAAGGATTTTAAGTAGACAAGCGAAAAATGGTGCATGGAAGCTTTTTTATGATGAGGGTGACGGGAACCTGACGGCAACAGTTGAAGCCTATTATGCGTTATTATATTCCGGGTTCTGCCAGAAAGATGATAATCGTCTGAGTGCAGCAAAAAAATTTATATTTGCCAATGGCGGATTAGAGGAAGTCAGCATGTTTACAAAAGTCATGCTCTCTTTAACAGGGCAATATAAATGGCCGGCATTTTCCCCGCTACCAATTGAAGTGGTTCTCCTGCCGCTGTATTTTCCGATAAACTTTTATTCGTTTTCTGTTTTTGGCCGAGCAAATCTTGCACCTATTATGATCCTTGCGGATAACAAATTTTCAATGAAAACAGATAGAAGTCCCGATCTGTCACATTTACATTTACATCGGAATGATATCGATCAATGGACTCGTTCCAACAATTTTCGGTCATTATATTCTTTTATCGAGGATGGAGTTAAAAATTTATTAGGTTTACCTGAGCAGCTTCACCAGTTGGCCATCCAAAGAGCCAAAAAGTATATGCTTGATCGGATTGAGCCTGACGGTACATTTTTAAGCTATTACAGCTGTACGTTTTTAATGATTTTCGCCTTATTATCGCTTGGATATAAAAAAACAGATTCTATCATTACCAATGCAGTTAAGGGAATTAAATCGATGATGTGCGAAATTGATGGATTCCCCCATATGCAATATACAACTGCCAACCTTTGGAACACTTCATTAATTGGCTATGCTTTGCAAACAGCTGGGATAGCGCCTGATGACCATATGGTTGATCAGGCAAATCGTTACCTGCTAGATCGACAGCATCATAAATTTGGGGATTGGGTGATTCATAATCCGAAAACGATGCCAGGCGGCTGGGGTTTTTCCGATATAAATACCATTCTTCCTGATGTGGATGATACGTCCGCTGCACTCCGGTCTATTTCTAGGATTGCCCCTTCCAAACTACAAGCTTGGGAACGAGCAATCACTTGGCTCTTATCGATGCAAAATGATGATGGCGGCTGGGCTGCTTTCGAAAAAAACATCAATTCAAAACTATTGCAGTTTCTCCCAATCGAAAAAGGAGAGTTTTTACTAGCAGACTCATCCTCTGCAGATCTTACCGGACGAACAGTTGAATTTTTCGGCCAATATACTAATTTATCAAAGGATCATACTACCATTAAAAGAGGCATCCGTTGGATTTTGAAAAACCAAGAAAAGGATGGCTCTTGGTATGGCAGGTGGGGAATTTGTTATCTTTATGGGACATGGGCAGCGATCACAGGCCTAAAAGCAGTTGGCGTACCCTCGGATCATTCCTCAGTCCATAAAGCTGTTAACTGGTTACGTGGGATACAAAACAACGATGGCGGCTGGGGCGAATCCTGCCATAGTGATAGTAAAAAAACGTATGTACCTTTACGAGCAAGCACGTTAACACATACAGCATGGGCACTTGATACCCTGATTTCCACATCAGAAAAACCGACACCTGAAATTCAAAAGGGAATCACATATTTATTAGCATCACTCAAAAAAGTGGACTGGACGACTGATTACCCAAAAGGACAGGGCATGGCGGGTGCCTTTTATGTTCACTATCACAGCTACCGTTATATTTTTCCACTGTTGGCTCTTGCTCATTACCAGAAAAAGTTTGAAACAAACAAAAGAAACATCGACGGCTAGCCTTCCCATCGATGTTTCTTTATATATAAGTGTGGTTTTTTTGTTCTATTATTAATTAGCGGGATTAGCTAAACTATATGGATTATTATCATACGAAAAAAATAGAATTTAAAATTTTGATAAATTAACTATGATGAATATAAAAGACATTATGAAGGACTAATCTCACTTTTAGATCACCCGGTTTGGGCTTCATCGCACCTATGAAGGACTAATCTCACTTTTAGATCATCCGGTTTGGTCTTCATCCCACTTATGAAGGCCTAGTCTCACTATATAATCACCAAAATTGTCCTTAACCCTTCTTTATTTAAGAATCAAATCCCATTAGCCTCATTTTAATATAAATTCAGTGAGCTGTTTATAAATCGCAATGATTTCATCCACTTTCATTCTAACAAGCCCGCTTGAAGACGGTGCAACAAAATCAATCACTCCTGGAACCACAGACTCGAGCTGCTTTCCCCACGCAGCCACTTTTCGGCCACTGTACTGCTGATATACACCTTTTCCAACGAAACAAACAACCTTGGGCTTATATTGTTTAATTTTTCGCTTTAAAACCTCCCTGCCCTCTTTATACTCTTCCTTCGTAATTTCATCTGCTGCTTTCGTAGGTCTTTCCACAATGTTGGTAAAACCGTATCCTATTTCTAACAGCTTCGCGTCTTCAGCTGCTTCATATTTCCGCGACGTTAACCCAGCTTCGAATAAAATCTTCCAAAACCGATTGTTAGGGTTGGCATAATGATGTCCTAGTTCACCCGAGCGAATACTTGGATTAAAGCCAACAAATAAAATAGTTAAATCTTCTTTTAGGTGATCACTGATTGGTCTCACGTGACTTCTCCTCTAATCATCATATTTAATGTTTATTTTATCATTATTTTTCAAATTTTTTTTAGAGTAAACTTAAAAATATCAATAAATAAAAGACCAAATCACGTGAAGAATGATCTGATTAATTATTAGAGTTGTTCCTAATGGAGCTGTTTATATGAAAGATTTCAGCCATTTATCCTTTCAATTTCAAATAAAAAAGAGCCGCAACATGGAGAGGCCCTAATAATATTTAAATTTATTATATACATTTGAGCATGTTTCGGCAGTTGGTTCATAAAAAAGAGCAGCATATTCATTATTCCACTTCATCCAGCTGTGAGTATAGCTGATTCCGTTCGTTTTCCTTCAGCTCTATTTCATGATTAATTTTTTGGAGGAATTCCAGCTCACTTCCCGCTTCTAGTTTTTGTTTTAGAATGTTAATTTCTGTTTCAATTTGCTCAATTTTTTGCTCAATATCTTCCACCCGAACTTGTTCTTCTACCTTTTTCTCAATTGGAAGGTTTAATTTTTGGATTCTAGGACTGGCATCTTGGTTAACCTTGATTTCCTCTAACTTCCCCTTAGCCCAATCATAGTTCCCATCAAAAAAGTGTACGACCCCATCCTGAAGCCAATAAATTTTATTAAACATTTTATTGAGAAAATATCTGTCATGAGAAACAGCTAAAATCGTACCATTAAACTGTTCCAGTGCTTCCTCCAGTACTTCACAGGAATCAATATCTAAGTGATTTGTCGGTTCATCCAATATTAACAGATTAATATCCTGGTACATCAGCTGGGCAAGTCTTAGACGCATCCTCTCACCGCCGCTCAGCTGGTTCACCTTACGAAACACCGCTGGTCCATAAAATAAAAATCGTGCTAAAATATGGCGGGCATCTCCTTCATTAACGACCACCTGAGAGCGAAAGACATCGATAAGCTGCTCATCGCCTATGTCTTGGAATACATGCTGTGATAAATACCCCACCTTTACATTACTTCCGACCTTGATGATTCCTTTGTCTGCTTCCACTTCTTTCAATATCATTTTTAAAAGAGTCGATTTTCCTGTTCCGTTTTCACCAACAATCGCTGTTCGATCCTTAAATTGAACGAGCATGTTGACGTGGTCGAATAGAATTCGATTTTCAAAGCTTTTCGACACATCCTCTAAAACGATTGTCTCCTTGCCGCTTCGGTCATTCGCTTCAAAATCAATCGTCATTTTCTTGACATCCATTTTGGGGCGATCAAGTTTTTCGATGCGGTCAAGAGCCCGCTGCATATTGGTTGCCCGTTTATGCAGGGCAGCACTCGGAGGATTGGAGCGGTTTGCCCAGTCTCGCAACCGTTTAATCGCTTCTTTCATCTTTTTAATTTTTCGCTGCTGTTCCTGATATTCCTTAAATTCGCGTAAAAGTCGTTCTTCTTTCTCTTTTACATAGCCGCTGAAATTCGCATGGTAAATATCAATTTCCCCATCCTCCATTTCTAGTACCTTTGTAACGACCTCATCTAAAAAGTACCGGTCATGGGAAATAAGAATAATCGTTCCCGTATAATCCTTAAGGAAAGAACCCAGCCATTCAATCGCCTTTAAATCTAAATGATTTGTAGGTTCATCGAGTAATAGAAGATCAGAATTTTTCAGCAAACTAAGACCTAGACCAACTTTTGTTTTCTCACCGCCGCTTAAAGCGGAAAAGTTTTTTTCCAGCAAACCCGTAATGTTCAAGCCATTGGCAATACGGTCTAATTGCGCGTCCATTTCATATCCACCGTTAAGAATAAATTCATCTTGAAGCTTTCCATATTGATCCATTAATTTTTGCAGATCATCAGGGTGGCGTTCTTGCCCCATTTCACTTTCTAATTGCTGAAGCCTCACTTCAGTTGATATCAAATGATCCAAAGCAGTTTTTAAAACTTCCCTGGCAGTTAATTCAGGAAAATCAGGAATCTGTGCTAAATATCCAATTTTTAGTCCCTTTTTCCAATGTATAACCCCTTCGTCCATAGTCTCCTGATTTGCTAACAGCTTTAATAAAGTCGTTTTTCCGCCGCCATTACGGCCCACAAGGCCGACCCGACTTCCTTCTAGCACTTCAAATGATATATTTTTAAAAATATTAGTACCGCCAAATGATTTTGCAATATGGTTTACACTACAAATGATCATGTTCATGCTCCTCTTTTTAAAAAAATTAAGATGAACACCTCTCCAACGTAAATTAAGCCGCAGGCATCTTTAATAACCCGCAGCTTTAAATATTGACATAAAAAAGAGTGCGGTTGATGCACTCTCTTCATACCTAATTATAGTGGGTAAAGAGATGTGTTATCGTTCTATTTTCAATATGCAATTTCGTAAAAAGGACAGACTTCCCCCTTGGAAAACTACATCATGAAAAATTGCACGATAAATAGTAAGCGCTTCGAGCCACTGAAAGCGTGCAAAAATAGAACGTTTCATCTCTTCCCCACCTCCGTTTCTAATCAAGTTATATTTATTTTAATTTTTTCCGAGGGTGATTGCAAGCCTATTTTTTCTGATTTGTCTAAAGGTTGAGAACTTTATTCCACGGCTTTCGGAAATAATTCCGTGAACATGCTATTGACCGCCTTGGATTTTTAGCTTAATTCCGTCAGCTTTCGAATGAATTCCGCACATAACAATTTTATTCCTCCAATACCCTTAATGCAGGTACTTTTTCCTGGAAGTAAATCTTCTGCGATAAACAAACTTCCGTAAGTCATCATCTTTTAAGTTCCCATCATAGATTAAAAACAACAAGGTGCGTAATTCCGGATAATGGTTCATGACAAAAAGGGCGAACTCCTTCCGTTCGCCCTTCAGTTTATTTTTAAAATCTGCATCATTTATTATTTCATTAAGCTTCTTCTCATAAAAATCCTTCGTATCTTCCCACTTTTCCTTACGTTTCTCCAAAATATCACGTGCATACACCGGTAATTTGTTAATAACATGATCAATATAGCCTTCCGACCACATGACCATTTTATCCTTTTCAGTAAGTTCAAAGACCATACTCATCAGCTCCAGGTCATCCACTTCAGGGCATGATGCATACTTACCAACCTTGTTCATCTCTTCACCTCATGACCAATTTCGAATGGTCTTATTTTACCGTGAATCATGCTCCTTTATTATTGGTTAATTTGGTTGATAATGTTATTTGCTTTCCGTCACGGTACACATCAAATTTAACAGTGTCGCCTGTTTTTACTTTTGTATATAAATATTTCCTAAATTCTGCTGAATTAGAAATCTCCGTTCCATTTATCGAAACAATCACATCTTTTGGTTGGAAACCGGCGCTTGCTGCGGCAGAATTTGGATCAATGTTCATTACCAAGACACCTTTTTTCGCTTGTTCCGGCATGTTTTCCCAATACATCTGTGGAACTTGGTCTAAGTCAGCAAGGCCGACTCCAAGATATGGACGGTCAATTTTACCGCTCTTAATTAATTGGTTAACGATTGGGACCACGTCATTACTTGGAATCGCAAAACCTAACCCTTCTACACCGCTCTCAGCAATTTTCAAACTATTAATCCCGATTACTTGACCTTGTGGGTTAATTAAGGCACCACCGCTGTTTCCTGGATTAATGGCTGCATCGGTCTGAATAACATTTGTCTCCCAGTTTCCCGCAGAAGTCGTTACAGGAATGCTGCGGTCAGTGGCACTGACAATTCCCTGTGTAACTGTTCTTGATAAATTTAGTCCGAGTGGATTTCCAATTGCATAGACTTGGTCACCAGGGCGAAGTGCGGAAGAATCTCCGAAATCAGCCGTTGCTGTGACGTATTTTGCATCAATTTTCAAGACAGCCAGATCTGTTAAAGCATCCGTCCCAACGACTTCAGCTGTTGTTTTTTGGCCATCATATAAGGAGATTTCCAACTTTGATGCACCTTCAACAACGTGATTATTGGTGACAATATAGGCAATGTCATTATCTTTTTGAATAATAACCCCTGAACCAGAACCACTTTCTACATTTTGAGAACTATTTGGGTTTCCGTAAAAATTAGTCTGCTGTTGTTGATAATTAACAATGCCAACAATCGCTTTAGAAACCTTATCAACAGTATCAGCAATGGAGTTAGAAGATGTTGCTGTCGGCTGAGCTGTCACTGTCTTGACCCCAGAGTTGCTGCTTACTTGATTATCCGCATTAAAGTTTTTCATGTAGTCGGTATGCGGAAGAACGGCTAATGTTAAAACAGAACCAATCACACCAGCTGCAATCGTCGAAACAAATCCTCTTCCCTTCCATTTTTTCCTTTCGGACTTGTTGGTCGAACGAGTTTGCTCCTTAACAGGCGGAACAACAAATTCTTCAGATTCCGCAGTTTTCACACTCTCCAGATTTTCTTCAAAATCATTAGATCCCACTGTGAAGGTAGCATCTACAGCATTTACATTTTCTCCTGTCTTGCTGTAATCCGTATTATTCTTTGTATTTTCTTTTGTCTTGCTATCATCCGTATTATTCATTTCAATTTCTTCTCTTTTTGTATTCTCTGTATTTTCTACTGAATTGGGCTGATTGTGTTCGAATTCATTTTCATTTTTGAATTCCATCTTAATCGATCTCCTTTTAGTTTGTTCTTACCTTGTCTTTACTTTAACCGACAATTATTAAGAAATTATTAACAAACTTTAAAGGCTTTTGGAAATATATAAGAAAAAATAAGGAAAAAGCTGCAGGTTCCCCTACAGCCTTTCATCAAATTATATATTTTTTAAGCGAATTACAAATTTCGTTCCTTTTCCTTTTTCACTAAATACTTCTATCTCCCCATTATGAAGCACAACTAATTGCTTGACAATCGAGAGGCCCAGCCCAAATTGCCCATATGGATTGCTGGTTCTAGAAAGATCGGCTTTATAAAAACGACGCCAGATTTTTTCGATCTCTTTAGCATCGATACCAATTCCCGTATCCTCTACCTCGATAATTATTGAATTCTGCTCCGTTCGTCCACGCAGCCAAATAGTTCCGTCTGTAGTAAACTGGATACTATTCTTCGTAATATTAATTAATATTTGGACAAGACGGTCATAATCGGCGTTTACCACTATCTCTGGTGCGGCCTCTACTACAATCTGATTATTCTTCTCATCTGCTTGCATGCTTAACTGCTCCTGAATAATTTCGAGCACTTCTAAAAGTTGTATCTCTTCCTTAAATAACTTAATTTGATTGGAGCGGATTTTTTCATAATCAAGATTCTCATTGACAAGACGAATCAGCCGTTTGGCTTCTTGACTAACTAGGTTGATTCCTCGCTCTTTGTCTTCTTCAGGGATCATATCATTTTTTAATCCTTCAATGACTCCGCTAATGGTCGTTAACGGTGTCCGCATTTCATGGGAAACATCAGCCATAAACTGGCGCCTTCTATTTTCAAGACTCTCAATTTCCAGCATAGAGGCATTGATTTTATCAACCATGTGGTTAAAATCATTCGCTAATTCCCCGATTTCATCAAAATTAGCGGAATTTACTTTTACATCATAATTTCCCTCAGAAACCTTTGATGTTGCATCACGAAGCCGTTTAATCCGATGAACATGAATTCTCGATAAAAACCAGCTTTGTAAAAAAGCAACACCGACAGCAATCAGGATGGTATAGAGCAAAAATTTATTTATTTGTTCAATCATTTTACTTGAGCCGCTAATCGGTGAAGTTAAGAGTACCCCGCCAAAAAACTTGCCATTTTCTTTGAAGGGCAAAACTACAAATTGAACGCCTCCCTGCTGCCCAAAACTTTTAAAATCACTTTGGACAATAATTGTTTTTCCTTGTTTAAGGTCATTCCACCACTTCTTATCAGGTAGGTTTTTAATTACAGGTCCATGTTTATTAACCAAATACAAGTTTCCATCTTGATCGAACATACTAAAGCTCATATCTCTAGCAGCCAAGACATTGTTGTATTGACTAATGATCTCATCGGATGCAATTGGCACCTCTTTCAAATCTTTTAAAATCGCACTACCAAATGAAATCAGTTCATCAGATTTATTTTCATAAATCAAATTTTCTAAATAATGGGTGAACACTAAACTTAGTAATAAAAATGCAACAATGATGACGCTAATGTGACTAAAAAACTGTTGGTAAATATACTTAAACTTCATCGGCTTTGATTGAGTCATCGAACTTATAACCTACCCCCCAAACAGTATGGAAGAATGGCTGTGAGGTGGTTTCAACCTTTTTCCGCAGCCTCTTAATGTGAACATCAACTGTTCGTTCATCACCGTAAAACTGATAACCCCAAACCCTTTCAAGTAATTGCTCTCTAGAAAACACTTGGCGGGGGTGCTCCACCATATAATAGAGTAAATCGAATTCTTTTGGTGTTAAATT
This sequence comes from Neobacillus drentensis, assembly GCF_036965245.1. Lineage (GTDB taxonomy): Bacteria > Bacillota > Bacilli > Bacillales > Cytobacillaceae > Neobacillus > Neobacillus drentensis_G. The sequence goes on along the minus strand of NZ_JBALPG010000164.1, from coordinate 7,111 downwards.
TGTAATCTGTGTTTCATCTACAAATACTTCTCTTGTAATTTTATTGACCTTAAAATGATCTGTTTTCAGGAAATTTTCTTCCTCTTTTGGCACTTGTGCCTGGACTCTTCGAGTTACCGCTTTAATTCTGGCCATAAGAGTGAGTGGACTGAACGGCTTGGTGACATAATCATCCGCCCCCATTTCAAGTCCAAGAACTTGATCGGATTCACTATCCTTTGCAGTTAACATAATAATTGGAACAGTAAACTTTTCTTCTCTAATTTTTCGGCATATAGAGACACCATCCAGTCCAGGAAGCATCCAGTCAACAATGAGAGCATCCCATGTTCCGGCTTTGAAGCGGTTATATCCTTCTAATCCATCATTAACAAATACTCCATCGATTCCCTCTTTAGCAAAAAACATTTCTATCATTGAACAAACACCTTTATTATCTTCAATCACTAATATTTTCATCATCCGTCATCTCCTAGTGCAAGAAACTATTCTTCTCTATAGTTTATACGAATTTTTCCTTATATCAAACCCTCTGCTTCCATTCTTCCCTACTAATTAATACTTTGTTCATAGTTTATTAATAAATAAAAAAGCGGATACGGTCGTTAATCGCATCTTGACTGGAGCACTTCGAGGTGGTGACTTATCGTAGGGGAGAAGAGCGAAGTTCACTAGGCGTAGGAAAAAGTCAATTCTCAAAGTCAAACATTTACATTATTAAGACAAAAGGCCTTGAACAATTTCAAGACCTTTTCCTAAAAATTATTATTTTTAAAATCTGCTTTCCTTGGATGTTTAAATAAATTTTGTTGAACAGGATGATTCGATGACGACTTTTCCATCCCTTAATACAGGGACAATCGGGGTGATCCCTTTGGATGCAGCCACCTTCAAGTCCGCATGCTGGTTATGTTTATTTAAAAGCCTTCCAACATATGAATCTAACAGAATTTCGTAGGAATCATATTGACCCCGATAAAAATACAAGGCAGTTTTGGCAGCATCGGTTAATTCATATTCACCATTTTTCAATAAACAATCAATTAAATGCCCCGCACCAAAAAAATCTTCTAAACTGGTTTCTCCAGAATTACCAGAGCAAATAACCAAGATGGTCTGGTCTTCAGGGATGTTCCATAGGGCACTGGCAACAGCCGGATTATTAAGCAGTGATGCGATATAGACCTTCTTCGCAGAAGATGATTTCCTTAGGGCAACCGTCCCGTTTGTTGTCGATAAAATTAACGTTTTTCCGTTGATGAAATCCCTTATTAACGTTGGACTAGGATAGACAAAACCGTCAATTGGTTTTGCATCAAGCTCACCAGCAAGAACACATTCACCTGGTTGATATCCTTTCGCTAGTTCCATAGCTTCATTGCTATTTAAAACTGGAATGACTTCCTTTGCACCATCCTTTAATGCCGAAACGATTGTTGTTGTCGCCAGAAGAACATCTAAGACAACTGCGCATTTTTTTCCTTCAGCCATTTTCTCCTCTTGGATGTCTTCTTTCTTCATGAGAAGGTGAATCTTCGTCATCCCAATCGAGCTCCTCTTTACAGCTTTTCATCAGCAATATTAGCTGCGTGCAGAATTAGATTTTTTACAAAATGATTAAAGTTAGCAAACCGATGGTCATTGGTTTGCCCTTTTTTATAGCGAAAATAAATTTGCTGGCCAATGACAGCGAGCTTAAAATAAGCAAATGTTAAGTAGAAGTTGAAATTAGTAATATCCCGGCCGCTTTTTTCCCATAAAGATTGATAAATTCATTTCTTGTGAAAAATCCTTCATATTCTGCGGTAACCGAAGCCTTCCCAAGGCCCTTAATTAAAAGCTCAGGATCATCGCTCTGATTCCAATAACTCATTGCGACACCGAGGTCCGCAAGCGGGTCTCCGACGGTGGTCATCTCCCAATCAAATAATCCTACCATTTCTGTTAACTGCTTATTAAACATCGTGTTGTTAAATTTATAATCATAATGAATAATCGTCGACTCATGTTTTTTGGGTGTATGATCGATGATCCATTTTTTCAAGGAATCAACAACAGCAATTTCATCGGTTTTCGCCCGTACCGGCTGATCCAGCCATGGACCTGCCTTTCCATAAATCCCTCTGGCTTGCTAATTTCTGCGAGTCCAGTCTGTTTATAGTCAATGGCATGTAATTCCACAAGTTTTTCGACCATTACCTTCGAGAGATGCTGACAGAGTTCCTTCCTAACGTCGGCCCCTTCAGGGAAAGATGTATTAATAACAATGCCATTTTTTCTTTCCATAAGAAAAAATGGACTGCCAACGATTGTCTGATTTTTTGAAAAAAGGAATGGCTTCGGGGCAACGGAAAAGATAGGATTTAGCTCTGTAAGGATCTTGAATTCCCTCTCCATGTCATGGGCCTTCGGTGCCACTGGCCCGAGTGGAGGACGTCTTAACACAGCCTCCCAATCCCCCATCTTTAATTGATAGGTTAAATTAGAATGGCCGGCGGAAAATTGTAAGATTTCAAGCTTATTCTCCGGCAAAGATCCTAAATTTTCCCGTAGAAACTCTTCCAAACCAATTAAATCCAATTCTTCACCCTTCCGAACAGAGATCGTATCTTTATTCATTTGACGGCGCATGTTTTTCCTCCTCTCAATTTTTAAAAGTTCTTACTTGTTATAGCATGTTAAGAATGAACCAAATAGTTTCTTAATTCTTCTTTTACCATTTCAGGTATTGGTTCACTTTTTTGTTTTTCAAAATCAAAAAAAACCATAATCGCATTCCCCCGTGCGATTAGCTCATTCGTCTGGACAGCGATTAGATCGTGCTCAAGCTGAAAACTTTTGGTTCCAATTTTTGTAACATAAGTTTTAATGGATAATTCCTGTCCGAAATATCCTTGACTAATAAAATCACATTTTGTAGAAGCTAGGATAAAATTCCAATTTTGGATATCCATTTTATACCCTAGACTCTCCATAAAACGAATTCGTGCTTCCTCAAGGTAAATAAAATAACTTGTGTTGTTAATATGACCGAGTGCATCTGTTTCACTAAAACGCACTTTAACGTGTATTTCATGCATATCCCTTTCGCCTCGCTTATAATCTTTAAGTCAATACTAACCGGTTGGTATTTTTCTTGTAAATAAAAGGGAGGCTGATTCTATACAAAATAACCCTCTCTCATTTTTTTCGTCAATTTTCTTGAATTCCCTTAAAAATCATTTCGACAAAAATCTCTGCAACTTCACGATCAGTACAGACTCCTTCTGGATTAAACCATTGGTAACTCCAATTAGTTATTCCTAAAATTCCAAAAGTGATGATTGAGGCATTTAAATCCGGACGAAATTCATCTTTTTCCATTCCTCTCCTGATCAATTCCTCGATGTTTAATCGAAACTGGTCACGCTTTGAATTAATGAGGACTGACCGTTCCTCATTTAAATTCTTCAATTCCCTAAAAAATATTTTTGCTGCAGGACCACGGTTTTTTATATCCGAAAGGAGCACAAAAACAATTTCAAATAGTTTTTCTTTACAGGATTTTGATGCATCTTTAAAAATTCGCTCTTGAAGAACTAGTAATTCATCGATGTAGCCTAAATGAATATCCATTAACAATTCTTCTTTACTTGAAAAGTAATAGTAAAATGTACCTTTGGTTACTCCGAGAGAGTCAACAATATCTTGAATAGATGTTTCGCTAAATCCTTTTTTTTCAAATAAGCGGATGCTATGTTCCGTTATCCTTTCCTTCATGTTCTGTCCTCACATTCTGTTAAATGTCTGTAAAAAAATATCACACCCAATAAAACTATACTAACCAGTTAGTATGTCACATTTACAATTATACTCTCAATCCTTAAATATTCACATTCCTTTCTTAATATTCTAATAAATCTTTTTTACTTCACAACTAAGCTTCTGCATATATTGAGGATATTCATAAAAGTAGGTCAAGAAAATATTAAATCTTCTAGACCTACTTTTTTAAAATCTCCTATTCGCTTTCTTTTGCTTGTTCATCACTTCATACGATTTTTCGATTATATCCGTGAGAACGTCTCCCTTATAA
>NZ_JBALPG010000164.1:0-3017 GCF_036965245.1 Neobacillus drentensis | reverse complement strand
CCAAGCTTTAATCCTTGTTGATAATACTCGACAATTTCATCAAGCTTCATAGAGGTTTCTTTCGTGATCCTCACATTTAATTGAATTCTGTCATTTTGGTTCAATTCGGACACTTCCTCTTCTCGTTTAGCACTCTGCTAGCAATTATCTATTTCCTTGTTATCAATTGCTACTATACAATAATTCTCCATTTTTTTCATCAAAAAAAATAAATAATAATAATATTACTCTTCAAGAATTGTAAAGTGTCAATTGGAAGATTTTTAAAAATATTTCTTTAATCAGGAAGGTACATGAAATGGTAAATTGCTACAAATATTAATAGAAGGAGGGGTGCGAAGATATGATTTTACCTTGGATTTTTGGAGTAGTACTAGCGGTTCAGCAAATAAATTCTCCAGATAGTTTAATCATTACAAAAGATGGGCAGGACGTGACTTACATCAATCGAATGGATTTTTCCTTTCCTTATACCGATTTACCGATTATAGATTCGAAAAAATACAATCTTTTTTTAGACCAACTGGACAAACAGTACTCCTTGGAGCCAGAGAATGCCAGCCTAGATCAATCTGGAAATATACAATCCGAGCGAGTTGGTTATCGAATCCATCGCCATGCATTTACGGAACAATTTTATGCATATCTTTTTTCGGATAAACAGGAAAAATTTGAAATTCCTATGCTTCCCGTTTACCCAAAAGTCGATAGTGAATTACTTGGGAATATTCATAGCATACGGATTGGACGCTATGTTACCTCATTTAATTCACATAATAAAAAACGCTCGACCAATATTCAATTAGCAACAAAGGCTATTAACAATTATGTGGTCTTTCCGGGAGAAGCATTTTCTTTTAACAAAGTTGTTGGAAAAAGAACGGCTGCAAAAGGGTATTTACGTGCCCCTGTCATTGTAAGGGGGGAATTTGCTGAAGACATTGGCGGAGGAATTTGTCAAGTATCATCCACTCTTTTTAATGCTGTTGATAATGCCGGTTTAAAGATCATCCAGCGGTTTTCTCACAGCAGAAAGGTTCCATATATCCCTCCGGGCCGGGACGCAACTGTAAGCTGGTATGGACCAGATTTTGAATTTAAAAATTTGTATAACCAACCTGTATTAATCCGAGCAAGAACACTTGGAAATTTGTTAATCATTACTCTTTATTCTTCAGACACCCTTGAATATTTACCGCGGAAGATTCCTCCTGCCCCGTATTAAAAAAGTCCGCACGAATGCTAACGGGTTCGGTTTTGAGGTAGAAAACATAAAAAAACAAACTAAAAGGGATACTAATTCGCACAAGAATTGGTACCCCTAATTTTATTGTTATATCAATGATTTGTTTATTTTAGCACTACAAATAACACTGTAATTCGCATAGTGATTCACGACAGTCTGCTGGCAGCCAGCAGACTCCTTCGAATTGATATGTTAAAACGTATGTGAATTGGGCATACTAATCCTAGTGTTAATTCAATAGGAGCGGTGATAAAAAATATTGTGAAGTAAAACACCTTCTGATTATGTTTATTATGTAAAATAACTTAATAATCTATCAAAAGAATTGATCTCGGCATATGGTTTTATTTCGGTATCATTCTTGATCATATAAGGATTGAACCATATGCCCTTTATATCTGCGTTTTGACAACCACTAATATCCTTTTCAATGTCATCTCCAACGAATAATGCGTCTTCCGGTTGCACATTAACATAAAATTCCATAAAACCTTCGAAAAATTTACATAAGTATACCAAAAAACACAAAATAACGCACAGTGAACTAAATACTGTGCGTTTTCGGGTGTGAATTTACTTAGATTTTGATTGATAATTAAGATGCAAATTCGTGTGCGAATTGATTTTTCTATTCCAAAACCGAACCCATTGCACGAATGCGGACTTTTTTATTTGTTATTTTTCAATGCACTTGCCAATAACTCCTCCGAAAACTCTGTTAAGGCAGCATTGTCCATCAAATTAATGTTGGTCTTCGGTGAAAAGTTTTTAACTGCATTTTGAAATGGAAGTACAAAATTTTTACGCTTCCCTCTTGTTACCCCAACAACTGCAGCACTTAATCCAAGTCCTAAAAGAGACGCCCACATTGCCCCTCTATTTCTTCGTCTTGGTGCAAACAATTTGAAAAACGGTTGTCTTCTTATGCTTCTCATCATCAGCACTCCTTTTGCATGGAATGGAAGGAAATTTATCTGCCCTTCCATTTGCTTAATTTGTGCATTTTCATGGAGAATATGTTTAGGAAACCCTGCAATCTATGTTATTTACTGGATCAATTCTGACCGTATTTATTATAAAGCTTTTCTTTTGAAAGAAATAAATAAGTAAGATGATTTTTTTGAAAGTGTTGGTAAGAAGAACTGGAAAGTAAGGAAATTGGCAGCTGACCCAGTTTTTTTACATATTTATAAAGGCGGTTTTCTGGTGGATAGCAATCAAACCCTAGTGACCTTATCCCTTTATTTATGGTTGTAATTCCAATAATACCCTTTATTTTTCCCTCTTCAGGGTGACCTTTTAAATAACTTGCCAGCACAGGCATGGAATTGAGCACTAACCTATACATCAACCTTGTTCTAATTAAATCATTTTTTATTTTAATAAATTCATTCAATAACCTAACATTGTGTAAATGAATTTTTAATAAAAGATCATTTCTGTTAATCATTGTGCCATCAGAAAGTGTGTAATTCTTCCCTTTATATTTCGTAATTCGCACCCGGAAAACGGATTGGTTGTTTTTATCATTGTTAATGTAATGCAAACGAGAAAATAAATAAAATAATGGGTCAATAAGTTTCCATATCCATAAAATTGTTAGACGTAAACTCAATTCCTAACACTCCCTTCACAACCTTCATCCATAGGATGATATACAATTTCCATTTTAATTATGGTAATGTAAGGATATGAAAAAATTCAAAATAAAGCCGGATTTTAGCCTATCTTTTTAGAATTTAGTTTACATAATAAAATTATCATCCCCAAC
>NZ_JBALPG010000163.1:0-18220 GCF_036965245.1 Neobacillus drentensis | reverse complement strand
CTACTACATATTGTATGTTGAGCAAAAAACAATTATTTTGTCAAACTTAAAAAAAACTAGATTTGGGAGAAAATAAAAGCTATTACCTGATTTTCGCCATAAAACAGGAAAATTTAACAAATTTCGCGGCTTGCCTCTTTTTTTTAAAAGTAATAAATGCAAAAAGAAAAAAGCGGTCATCACCGCTTCCATCTACCTTTTAAAATTCCATTCATCGCTTTCATATCGCTCTTTAGCTATTTTTTGAACGTAGGCGATTTCTTCTTCCGTTAGTTGATATGGTTCAAGATCAATATTCAGTCCTTCAGCAAATCCCTTATTAAAAGCCTCTTTTGCCTCCTCAAGGGTAATCCTTCTTGGGCTAATTGAGTTGATGGCAACCGCCTTATCCTTAAATGCCTTCTTCATCCGTTCCTTTACCCGTTCATTTGAATATTTGAACAAACTAAACAGCTTTTCCTCATCCAAATCCAATAGAATCGACCCGTGCTGTAGAATAACACCTTTCTGTCTTGTTTGCGCACTTCCTGCTACCTTTCTGCCTTCCACAACAAGCTCATACCAGCTCGGGGCATCAAAGCAGACAGCAGAGCGGGGATTTTTCAACGCGTCTCGTTCTTCTGCTGTTTTTGGCACTGCAAAATAGGCTTCAAGACCTAAATGGTGAAAACCTTTTAAAATCCCTTCTGAAATGACACGATAGGCCTCAGTAACGGATTTTGGCATTTCCGGGTGGTCTTCTGAAACAATGACACTGTATGTAAGCTCATGTTCGTGAAGAACACCTCGTCCCCCTGTAGGTCTCCTGACAAACCCTAGCTCGTGTGCCTTCACTGCCTCCATGTCAATTTCTTTTTCAACCTTTTGAAAATAACCGACAGACAAGGTCGGCGGATTCCAGCCATAGAAGCGAATTACCGGAGGTATTTTCCCCTCGCTATGCCAATCTAGTAATGCTTCATCTAACGCCATATTAAAGGACGGTGAACAATTTCCAGAGTCTATAAACCGCCAAACTTCTTTTTTCATTCAAAAACCTCATTTTTATATTATTATTTCGAGTTTAAGTCTACCAAAATCTTATATGATTTCAAAATGAGATGTTTCTGCTATAATTTATTATGCAAAAGGAAAAGAAATTTTCTCATTCATCTTTATCTTTACCCGAATGACTTATATAATAAAAACTAGTGCAGGAAAGCTTGAAAGGAGCAAAAAAAGTTGAGTTCACTTTATGTTTTTTTAATCATTATCGCAGCAGTTATCATCTACTTAGTTTTCACCTATTTCTATCAAAAGAGGATTGTGAAAACGGTAAAAGAAGAAGAATTCCGTGCCGGATACAGAAAGGCACAACTAATAGATGTTCGTGAACCGAATGAGTTCGATGGCGGTCATATTTTAGGAGCACGTAATATACCCATGTCACAAATAAAAATGCGAATGAAGGAAATCCGCCCTGACATGCCGGTTTACCTGTATTGCCAAAGCGGTATGCGCAGTGCGCGTGCGGCGCAATTTTTACACAAAAAAGGCTATGAAGACCTTACCCAGCTCGAAGGCGGGTTCAAAAAATGGACAGGTAAAGTAAAAGCAAAGAATTAATGAATAGATTTAAGGTTCCGGGACATTCTGGAGCCTTTTATTGTTTCAAAAAATTCATTTGGCTTATTTTTCACCTCTATTGGCTCATTTTTTTGAACTTCGGCTATTTATCCGTTATTTACCAAAACCACAAAAAATATCAGAAAGTCTGCCATAAATATAAAAGGTCAGATTCACTCGTTGAATCTGACCTTTTCCATGTATTAAGACTTTTGATATTTCAAGATTGGTTTACGTGCCGCAGTTGTTTCGTCCAAACGGCCAACTACTGTTGTATGTGGCGCCTCTTGAACGACCTCAGGGTTTTCTTCTGCCTCTTTGGCAATTTGGATCATGATATCCACAAAGGAATCAAGCGTTTCTTTTGATTCTGTTTCTGTCGGCTCAATCATGATACATTCTTCCACATTTAACGGGAAGTAAATGGTTGGTGGATGGTAGCCAAAATCAAGCAGGCGTTTCGCAATATCCAATGTCCGGACACCTAATTTTTTTTGACGTTTTCCACTAAGTACAAACTCATGCTTACAATGTTTATCAAATGGTAAATCATAATATTCAGCCAATCTTCTCATCATGTAGTTGGCATTTAATACAGCGTACTCTGTTACTGCTTTTAATCCATAAGGACCCATAGAACGAATGTAGGTATAGGCACGTACGTTAATGCCGAAGTTACCATAGAACGGCTTCACACGGCCAATGGATTGTGGACGATCATAATCAAGCACAAACTCATCGCCGCGCTTCGAAATAATTGGTTTTGGCAAGTACGGAATAAGGTCTGCCTTTACACCGACAGGACCAGAACCAGGGCCGCCGCCTCCATGTGGACCAGTAAAGGTTTTATGAAGATTTAAGTGAACAACGTCAAAGCCCATGTCACCAGGTCTAGCTTTTGAAAGGACAGCATTCAGGTTTGCCCCGTCATAATAAACTTTTCCGCCTGCATCGTGAACAATTTCAGTGATTTCAAGGATATGTTCTTCAAATAGTCCAAGCGTATTTGGATTGGTTAACATTAAAGCAGCCGTATCTTCTCCGACAACTCTTCTTAAATCATCAAGATCAACAAGACCACTTTCTGTTGATTTAACAGTAATCGTATCAAAACCAGCAATGGTTGCAGAAGCAGGGTTTGTACCATGAGCAGAATCAGGAACGATTACCTTTGTTCGTTTCAAATCACCATTTGCTTCATGGTAGGCACGAATTAACATTAATCCAGTCCACTCGCCATGTGCACCTGCTGCTGACTGTAATGTCACTTCATCCATTCCGGTTATTTCAATTAAATGCTGCTGCAAATCGTATAAAAGTCCAAGTGCACCTTGAACAGAGCTTTCGTCCTGAAGTGGATGCACATGAGCAAAACCATTATAGCGGGCGACATTCTCATTAATTTTCGGATTGTATTTCATCGTACAGGAGCCCAAAGGATAAAATCCTGAGTCTAAGCCGTGGTTTCTTTTTGAAAGAGCAGTATAGTGGCGCATGATATCAAGCTCTGAAACCTCAGGAAGCTCAGCTTCTTCTTGGCGCAGATACCCCTCTGGAAGAATGCCGCCAAGATCTACTTCTTGTATATCCATTTCCGGAAGGCTGTATCCGATTCTGCCGGGAGTACTAAGTTCAAAAATGAGTGCTTGGTCTTGATTATGCATGCAGATCCCCCAATTCTTTCACTAAAGTATCGATTTCTTCCTTCGTCCTCTGTTCTGTTACAGCAATCAGCATATGGTTAGACAGTTCTGAATAGTCACGTCCTAAATCATAGCCCCCGATGATTCCTTTTTGTAACAATTTTTGATTTATTTCTTTTATCGGTTTGTTTAATTTAACAACGAATTCATTGAAGGAATAGCCATCATTAACAACTTCAAATCCAGCTACTTTAAATGCAGTTTTTGCATAATGTGCCTTCTGTAAATTTGCTGTTGCCATTTCACGGACACCTTTTTTACCTAAAGCCGTCATGGCAACTGATGCAGCGAGTGCGTTAAGTGCTTGGTTTGAACAAATATTTGATGTCGCTTTTTCACGGCGAATATGCTGTTCACGAGCTTGGAGCGTTAATACAAAACCACGGCGCCCCTGATCATCTACTGTCTGGCCAACAAGGCGTCCTGGCACCTTTCGCATTAATTTATTCGATACTGCAAAATATCCGCAGTGCGGGCCGCCAAATGCAGTTGGAATTCCGAACGGCTGTGCATCGCCAATAACAATATCTGCACAAAAATTCCCTGGAGGTGTTAAAACTCCAAGGGATAGCGGATTGCTGCTAACAACAAACATCCCTTTATTAGCATGAATGATTTCTTCAACCTCTTTTAACGGCTCGATTCTGCCAAAGAAATTTGGATATTGGACAATTACTGCTGCGACATCATCATTTACTACTTTCGTTAATGCCTCTAAATCTGTTACTCCATCTTTTACAGGTACTTCTACAACCTCAAGATACTGCCCTTTTGCATACGTTTTAAGGACGTCACGATACTCAGGATGTACTGCACTTGAAACGACGATTGTTTTGCGTTTTGTATGACCGGCACTCAGCATTGCTGCTTCAGCAAGAGCTGTACCGCCATCATACATAGAGGAGTTCGCCACATCCATTCCAGTTAACTCACAAATCATCGTTTGGAATTCAAAAATGGCTTGCAGCTCGCCTTGAGAAATTTCCGGTTGATATGGAGTATAAGCAGTATAAAATTCAGAACGAGAAATAACATGATCAACAATGACAGGCATGTAATGATCATAGACACCTGCCCCTAAAAAAGAGACATTCCTTTTAAGGTCGGCATTGCGGTCTGCTAACATAAAAAGCTCTTTCATTAGTGCGGTCTCAGATTTAGCCGCTTTAATGTTGTACTCACCCTTGAATCTTACTTTTTCAGGGATATCGCTAAACAGTTCATCAATCGAGGAAACACCAATGGTTTCAAGCATAGCCTTCTTATCTTGTTCAGTCATAGGTAAATAGCGATGTTTCATAAACCTAACTCCCTTCGTGTTTTACTTTTCTCTTTTATAAAAAGGTGTTGGAACTATTGCAGCTTTTAAACGCTTTCCGCGAATTTCAACTTCTACCTCAGATTCAAGCCCGGCAAATTGCGTCTTAATTAGGGCCAGACCGATATTTTTCTTTAATGTAGGTGACTGTGTACCAGTTGTTACTTCGCCGATTAGTTCTTCCCCTTTATATACTGGGTAACCGTGACGAGGGATTCCGCGATCAATCATTTCAATCCCAACTAGTTTTCTTGAAAGCCCATTTTCTTTTTGTTGTTTTAATACATCCTTGCCAATAAAATCAGCTTCTTTATTTAATTTCACGGCAAAACCAATGCCTGCTTCGAGCGGTGAAATTTCTGGCGAAAGCTCTTGACCATAAAGTGCCAAATTCGCTTCAAAGCGAAGGGTGTCACGTGCACCTAATCCACATGGAAGAACGCCTTCTTCTTTTCCAACTTGTAAAATGTCTCTCCAGAGTTCGACAACATTTTTTGCATCACAATACACTTCGAACCCATCTTCACCGGTATAACCGGTTCTAGATACAAGCGCCTTTTTGCCGTTTAAGTTTACTTCTTGTTGGAATTTAAAAAAGCCAATTTCACTTAAATTTGTATCGGCAGCAAGTTTCTGCAATACTTTTTCAGCAAGCGGCCCTTGAATAGCGAGCTGAGCCATTCTTTCTGATAGGTTTTCAATACTGACATTACCTTCTAAATGTTCTTCAAGCCATTTATAATCTTTTTCAATGTTAGAAGCGTTCACAACCAAAAGATAATGGTCATCTTCGATTTTATAGACAAGTAAATCATCAACCGTACCACCATTTTCATAGCACATAGCAGTGTACTGAGCACCGCCGTTTTTTACTTTTGAAATGTCATTTGTCATCATTTTTTGCAAGTAGCTTAAGCTGTCGGCCCCTGTGACTTCAACTTCACCCATATGGGATACATCAAACAAACCAGCACGATTGCGGACGGCTTCATGCTCTTCCTTAATGCTTGAAAATTGGACTGGCAGCTCCCAGCCTCCAAAATCGATGGTTTTCCCCCCATTTTCTTTATACACCTCGAAAAGCGGAGTACGTTTTAATTCAGTCATCCTAAAGTCCCCCTTCAATCTTTTACTTGGCCGAAAGGAAAGTATAACTTTCCTTTCAGACATAAGTGCAACTACGTCTCTGTCTGCGCCTAACGGCTTGCCAATCGGCGAGTTTTCTTTATTCATTATTTGTAAAAAGAACTCTTTAAAAGAGATTGAACCCATTAACAAAATCGGAAAAATAATAATCTCTTTTTCAATCGAAAAAGCATTTGGATGAGTAAAAATTCTGAAAAAAGGCATAAAAAAGGACAGAAACCTCCGTTGAAATATAAGAAGGTCTCTGTCCTTGCACCTGAAAGTTTACCTAAAATGGTTTTCCCCTTTGGTGGCTGCCCATATTGATCAGCACTCTCCAGAGCTGCGTCAAACAAGAGTTCTTTTGCCTGAGAGATTCACATTTCTGCTTGCTCCTTCGGCGCTACAAAGGTAGTCTCTCCCCTTGTTGTCATTCGCATTATAATATTTTCCAATTTGGTCATACTAATTATACCTATAAAATAATTTACCTTATTAAAATATTTAAAACTTTAAAAACTAACTTCATCCTACCATTAAAACAATGTATTGAGCAATAACTTTATAAAGAAAATCAGAAGTACTTTGATTTTGAGAATAATTGGCATTATGCAGATAAAGACAGGGTCTAAAAGGAGCTGAAATTATGACGGTTGAAATTGAATTTAATTCCTCTTGGCACGATGATTTTTTACATAGAATTGAGAACGATGGTCCTTGGGGGAACTGGGAGCTTTTTAATCTTGCAATCGGGGTTGAAAAACATTTGGTTATCCCTGAATTTGAAGGCTTGCAAGCCCCAAATCATTTGCCAAATTTAACGCCCCTTCCCCACCAACTCGAAACAGCAAAACAAGTAATTGAAAACATGAATGGAAAAGCCATCCTTGCTGATGAAGTAGGACTTGGGAAGACCATTGAGGCCGGACTAATTTTAAAAGAATACATGATTCGCGGATTAGTGAAAAAGGTCTTGATCCTCGTTCCTGCTTCTTTGGTTACCCAATGGGCGATTGAACTGAATAGCAAATTTTTTATCCCTGCTATTACTCAAAGGAAAAGTTATGTATGGGAGCAATGTGATGTCGTCGTTTCCTCGATTGATACGGCCAAACGAAACCCGCATCGTGATATTATTTATAAACAAGACTATGATCTCATCATTATTGATGAAGCCCATAAATTAAAAAATAACAAAACGAAAAACTACGAATTTGTTCAAAATCTAAAAAAGAAATTTTGTTTATTATTGACGGCTACACCGATTCAAAACCGAATCGAGGAAATCTTTAATCTTGTTTCCCTGCTTAAACCTGGACATCTAGGCAGTGAGACCGCATTCTATGAAAAATACAAACGTAACGCAAGGTCGTTAAATGATGATGAGCATTTAAAGGAGTTAGTGAACAAAGTGATGATCCGCAACCGCCGTGCTGATACAGGGATTGAATGGACGAAACGGCATGTGGAAACGATTCCGATTGAATTTACACCTCCCGAAAAAGAACTTTATGAAGCGATTAACACACTTAAAAACGAGGGTGATTGGCTTCAGACAAGTGCATTCTCTGTTATGACACTACAGCGTGAGGCATGCAGCAGCAGAGAAGCGGTTTTTTATACGTTGAAAAACATGCTCCAGAAAAAGGAAAATCCAACACGTGCTTTCGAGGAACAAATTCAGTTTTTAATTCAAAAGGTGGAAGCTGTTCAGCAAAATTCAAAAGCAGAAAAAGCTCTTGAATTAATTCAAAAAGTTAATGATAAAGTCATTATATTTACCGAATATCGAGCCACACAGATGTACCTGCAATGGTTTTTAAAACAGCATGGGATTTCTTCTGTACCGTTTCGAGGCGGCTTTAAGCGGGGGAAAAAGGATTGGATGCGGGAATTGTTTCAAAAGCACGCACAAGTGCTGATAGCGACAGAAGCTGGCGGTGAAGGGATTAATTTACAGTTCTGTAACCATATTATTAATTTTGACTTACCTTGGAATCCAATGCGGCTAGAGCAGCGCATTGGACGAATCCATCGTCTCGGGCAGGAAAAGGATGTCATGATTTACAATTTTGCCATTAAGAACACGGTTGAAGAACACATTTTAAAGCTTCTGTATGAGAAGATCCATTTATTTGAAAAGGTCATTGGTGAACTCGATGATATTTTAACAAAATTGGAATTTGGCAATATGGAAGACCATTTGATTGATATTTTCGGTCAATCTGCTTCTGAAGGTGAAATGAGAATTAAAATGGAGAATTTATCGTCGATGATTGAATTTGCCGAAAGTATGAAGAAAGGGGATTCGCATGCAGCAGCAGGAAATTCATAATTTTCTTTTAAATTATTTTAAAGCGAATGAATGCCCAATAGTTGAAAATAAGCCAGGCTTTTTAACTGTCCAGTTAACGATTGAATTAGATAAAGAACTGATGAACCGGCCATTTTACTGGCACTATTTGGAAAAGACAGGCGGAATTCCAAATCCAATGCGTCTTACTTTCATCACCAACAAAGAAAAAGCCCCCGATCAAATTAAGGGCGAAATCATTCATTTTGGTTCACCGCGGCTACATCAAATTTTTGAATCAACTAAAAATCTCGCCAGCTACATTCGCCTTTATGAGAATCATCGCCATCAAGAGAATCAAACTCCCTTGATGCCATGGCTGTGCATGAATGTAAAGATTTCTTATCAATGTGACCGAAAGCGCGATGTCTTTAAATCAATCGGCTTACAGCTTATTAATGGACAAATGGTTGAGGATTTTCACGATCGCTTGCAAAAAATCCCGCTGACGCCAAAAATACCTGATTATTCCTTTACAATATCGCCATTAGTAAGGCCTAAGAGCGGCATGTCAAGGATTGAAACATATTTAAAATCAGTAATTTCAGAAGATGACCATTCGTGGGCTGATGATGCGCGGAAGCGATGGGATCAGGACTTGTGGCTGTTAGATCATTTTTATGAAGACGTAGAAGATGAAAATGAAAGCTACGAGACCGAAAAAAAAGCTCTCCAAGAACAATACGAACCAAAAATAAACATCTCCTTCATCAACGGAGGCCTTTTCTATTTAACGGAAAAAGCAATATAAGAAACGGTGGGTGTCAGCCACTATGTGAAAAAGTCACATGGTGCCTGACACCCTAATAAATTTATTGCCGAAAATAATAAAATTAATTTACAAATAAAGAAGGAAAAGAAAGAACCCTGTCGAAATATATGCAAGGACAAATAAAAAAGGTGGTGTTACCTATTGTTAGTGCAATTGAAATTTTAGCTAATCGGATCATCACAGATGCGGCACGGAACCAAGCGACAGATATTCACATTATACCTCGGAAGAAAGACACACTTGTTCAAATCCGTTTAACCAACAAACTCATTCCCCGGTTATCCCTTCCAAAAGATGAATGCGACAGATTAATCTCACATTTTAAATTCACAGCCAATATGGATATCGGTGAAAGAAGACGCCCGCAAAGCGGAGCCATTTTTTGTGAAGTAGATGGACAATTAATGGGTCTTAGACTTTCCACTCTCCCATCAAACAACAGAGAGAGCCTTGTCATCCGGCTATTACCACAGCAAGAACAAATTCCATTTCATCAACTCTCTTTATTTCCGGCAATGACTCGAAAATTACTAGCCCTTCTCAAACATGCTCACGGTTTAATAATCTTCACAGGTCCAACTGGATCGGGCAAAACGACCACTCTCTATTCCCTTTTAAATGAAACGGCCCACCTATTTCATCGCAATGTCATAACACTTGAAGATCCAATCGAAAAAAACTACGACTCTGTTTTGCAGGTACAAGTGAATGAAAAAGCAGGCGTAACCTATGCGGCCGGTTTGAAGGCTATTCTTCGCCACGATCCCGACATCATTATGGTTGGCGAAATTAGAGATGCCGAAACAGCAAAAATTGCCGTCAGAGCGGCCCTTACAGGGCATTTGGTGCTATCAACGATGCATACGAGAGATGCCAAGGGGGCAGTATACCGTCTTCGGGAATTTGGCGTGAATTGGTTAGAGGTCGAACAAACTTTGATCGCTGTTACTGCCCAAAGATTGGTAGAACTTACATGCCCATTTTGCGAAGGAGATTGTTCACCAATTTGTTATTCCTATGGAAGATGGAAAAGAGCGAGTGTGTTTGAATTGTTATCGGGAAGAAATTTAAACTCAGCCATGAAAGCGGCAAAAGGTGAAAAAATCGAAACATATTACAGGACACTTAAAGAAGTGATTAACAAAGGGATTGCCCTTGGATACATTCAAGAGTCGGAATATGAACGGCTGGTGTATGATGATGAAACCTCGTAAATGGTCTGTTAATGAACAAGCAAATTTCTTGAAGCGAACGGGGGAATTACTAGCACGGGGATATCCAATTGCCGAAGCAATTGAATCCATAGCATTACAACTACCAACAAAACGAAAGGAGGAATTATATGGTTGTTTAGTAGATTTTAAAAAAGGCTTACCATTTCATGATGTCTTAAACAATCTAGGTTTTCACAAAGACTTAATTGGCTATGTTTATTTTGCGGAACAGCATGGAAGCTTTGCCGATGCCTTATTAGAAGGAAGTGATCTCGCTCTATTAAAGGATAAAGATTTACGAAAGCTGCTAAAACTACTTCAATATCCGATGTTACTTATGTTTATTACTGGTTTTCTATTCATTTTCATTGAAAACACATTGCTGCCAAGGTTTACAACACTTTTTTCATCACTCGGACTTGAAGCAAATTTTTTTACGAAAGTCATCTATGCTTTTGACCAATTCTTCCCGATTGTTATCGGTGCTGTACTTGTAATCCTCTTCCTGACAGTAATCTATTATTTTCTAGTATTTAAAAAACTCACTATCCTGCAGCAAAGGTCACAGCTAGTTCGTATCCCTATTGCTGGAAGAATCCTCAAAATGCTGTTTACACACTACTTTTCCATTCAACTAAGCTTCCTATTATCTGGTGGGATTTCAGTCTCTGAAGCCCTAATTCTTTTTGAAAAAAATCAAAGACAACCGTTTTACAGCAAAATAGCTGAAGAGATTAAATATAAGCTTGTTACCGGTGAAAAATTGGAAACGATTTTAGCTGCCTTTTCATTTTTTGAAAAGGAATTTCCGATGATTGTCAAACACGGCCAAGAAAATGGAAAATTAGAGCAGGAATTACTATTTTTCAGCAAACATTGTGTCACTAACATGGAGGAAATAATTGAAAAAAGTTTAAAAACCATCCAGCCCATGCTTTACTTGTTTATTGGATTTCTCGTTGTTTCCATGTATTTAGCGATACTATTACCAATGTTCCATCTACTTGATGGAATTTAAAAAAATGGAGGATTAATAAAATGAAGAAAAATGAAAAAGGTTTTACACTGATCGAAATGATGATTGTTATGCTCGTCATCTCAGTGTTATTAATTATCACCATACCAAACGTTACGAAGCATAATTCTAATATTAACAACAAGGGATGCGAGGCATACGTAAAAATGGTTCAGGCTCAAGTTCAAGCATATGAAATGGATAAGAACAAGGTACCCACACTTGCGGAGCTTAAAACAGAGGGATATTTAAAGGATGATGCCAAAGGGTGTCCAAATGGTAATACAATCGAAATAGATTCTAAAGGTAATGTAACAACGGTTGAAAAAGCAGCAACTAACGTACAATGAGCCAAAATCAAAAAGGCTTTACCTTAATTGAGTCCTTAATAGTTCTCTCGGTTTTTATGATTATTTCCTCGATTACAGTTTTCTACCTAAAACCTCAGCATCTTGTAATTGAAGATGAGGCCTTTTTTACTCAACTACAGGCAGATCTGCTTTACGCACAGCAATATGCAATTTCCCACCAACATGAAGTATCAGTAGTATTTGTACAAAATGAATATAGATACTATATATTTTTGCAATACGGGCTTCCTCCGTTTATCGAGAGAAATTACTCAACAAATTTTAATCTTAGGGAAGGTACCATCCCCTTATATTTCAAATTCCTAAGTGATGGAAATGTAAACAAGTTTGGTTCCTTTTTTATCTATACTAAAAAGAAGAGCTACCGACTAACTTTTTTGATTGGAAGGGGACGGTTCTATGTTACGGAGCAATAAGGGATTTTTTTTGCTTGAACTGCTTCTCTCGTTGTCAGCATTGTTAATGCTTAGTTTATATTTATTGCCATTATTAATGGAGCTTAGAAACCAGTCCTGGCAATTGGAAATAGAGAATACGGCTAGAAAGCTTATGTATGAAGAACTACAAGCAAAATTAATTGAAAGTCAAACATTCAATAATTACTCAATCATTCGAAATAAGGTAGAATACCAAATCATTTGGAATGATTCAGTATCAGCTGGTCAAAAGGAGGTGTGTGTCAAAGTTGAAAAGAATGCATTCCTTCCAGAATTTAAAGTTTGCGGTGCCCTCGAATGAAAAAGCTTTTACCCTTATCGAGGTCCTGATCGCATTTTCAATTTTTTCCACCATTGTTTTCTTTATGACACCTATTTTTCAAATTATCCTTAATACGAAAGGGAATGACGCAGTACTACAGTCGATGGAGTGGGAAGTTTTTTGCAGCCAAATAAAAAAAGAGATCAGGCTATCCTCCCGTGCCGAAGTAGTCTCTGGCCGCTTAATCTTAACTAAGGATACTGAAACGATTCATTATGAGAAGTACGGGTCAAACCTAAGGAGACGTGTGAATTCAACCGGTCACGAAATCATCCTTCAAAACGTATCACAATCCACCTTCTCCATGATAAATAATGCTGTTAAGATAACTGTTACAGACACCTGGGGTAAAGAATATGCCGTTACATGCTATTCGTTAGTGAATTGGAATAGAGAAACATGAAAAATAATGAACAAGGATTCACCTACCCGCTAGTTTTGTGCTTACTTATCCTTTTTCTGCTATTTTTCTCTATGCATATAGAACAATTACTAACTGAAAGAAAAATGGCACATGAAACGGCAGCTATCTTCCAACAGGAATATTATTTTCTTTCATCAATAAAGAAAGTTGAATGGTTGTTTCAAACAGAAGGAAATATTCCTGACAAGGGAACGATTGTGTATAGAAATGGAACCATGGACTACCAAACAGAACCAATATCGGGATATGTTCAAAAAGTGAATTTCACGCTCAGCCTAAATTCTGGCGATGCGATCACTGGACGTGGATTTTTTGATACAAGGTCAAAGAAAATGGTCAAATGGGTAGAATTGAAATAATTAGTTTGAAAAAATAAAACATGGATATACTTTTAGTGTATAAAGGCAGGTGTTTCCATGAAAACAAATGATTATGTAAAATACATGACCCAAACCATTGTAAAATATGCTGACCAACCGAAAGATGAACGAAAGCGACGCCGATTAGAGAAAAAGCAAACAAAAGCCGATTTTTGGTATCGATGGTTTGGAATTCTACCCTATATACTTTATTCTGAAATGAAGAGAAGACGTAAAGTCTAAGAAGCGGATACTAAATCTGCTTCTTTTTTTACCAAAATTCCAATAATACTTGCTTGACAAAACACAAACCTTCTAAAAAGTACAACAATAATTTAATATTGTTACAATATATAGACAGTAATTGTGAACATTTTCTAAACATATAGTGTTAACATTGTTAACATCATTCCCTTGTTATTATCCCTGTATTATAATGGAATAAAATTATGGGGGTCAGAGGTGAACAGAGATGGAACAAACATTAAAAATAACAAACGTTTTGTCAGATCCAACACGATACTACATTTATCAATACATTACCAAACGTCATCAAGAAGTAACAGTTCAAGAGGTTGCAGAAAATTTTAATATTCATCCGAATGTAGCCAGACTACATTTATCAAAGTTAGAAGATGTTAACATGTTAGCATCTGAAACAAAGAAAACGGGCAAAGGCGGCCGGCCAAGCCGGTTATATCGTTTATCCGACGATGTTATTCAGCTTCATTTCCCGTATCGCGACTATATGCTTTTATCCAAAGTGGCAATCCAAACTATGATTTCACTTGGGGAAGCTGGTAAAGAAGCACTTTTCTTAACTGGTAAACGATTTGGAACTGAAGTGATAGAGCAGGAAATGGCTAAAAAATCACTCGGTGAGGAATTAGAATTCGACCAAAAGCTAACAATATTAAAAAGTGCCGCAACACTAGCAGGTTTTTACCCGGAATTTGAAGCAAATGGTGATAAAACAAAAATCTACTTCCAAATTTTCAACTGCCCATTTAAAGAAGTCGCTGAAGAACATACGGAAACGGTTTGCAGTATGCACCACGAATTTTTGAAGGGTATGTTCGGAGCACTTTTCGAATCCGTTGAATTAATTGAAAAAGAAAACATGATTTCCGGCTGTGAAACTTGCTCATATCAAGCACTTGTAACAAACTAATTCGAAACCATTATTTACATTATACCTCCTTTTACTTTATAATATTGTAATGATGGTATCGATGGGGTAAAAGGAGGGGTACATATGGATCGCATGTTTAGAGTCTGTGGGTTCTGGACGGGCATTTTTACTGTTATGTTTTATCTAGGTGATATGGATAAAACAGCAATGTTATTCTTAGCCCAAACAGGATTCTTCGTTCTGCTAAGCTATCTTAAACTTTCCGAGCGTATGTATTTATGGGTGTTCGGAGCATATTTAACTATTTTCTTCGCAGGCTTCACATATTGGACTACATTTATGATGCCGCTTGGTGGAGGACACTGAGAAAAAAAGCCGGAGTGTAAGCTCCGGCTTTTTTATATATCAAGTGAACAAGTCACTTTCACATAATTGCAGCCCTTTTTGCTGAACAATTACATGAAAATGAGAACTCATTCCTGAGGGCATAATTAAGCTGCGAATCGCCCGATTCCGCTTACTTACCTCTGAAAAAGGATTGGGATCATAATGGTTTTCTAATTCCTTTAGAATTTCTGCTTTTAATAAAAATTCATCCTGTCTAAGCTTTGTTAACAATTGCAACTCAACTTCCATACCTTTTTGAATGAGGTAATCAAAATGGATATGTGTTGTAATGTCCATTTCTCCTGGATGCTGCAAGACATCATTTATCATCATGTGTTGATAATATCCTCTCAAACTCCCCTCTGCCCTCCGTAGATCCATCCATTCCTCATTCGTATAGCCATAATCAGCTGTTACAACTAAGCCTTTGGTTAAAACAGTTGCAATCTCTTGTATCATCTTCTCCATTGCTAATGGAATTTCAATCCGCTGCTTTTCTTTTAATATAATTTTGCTTTCCTCTAAAAAAGAGAGAATTTCTGAATTAGTTAATGGAATTTGCTGCTCATACAATTTGTCTTCTTGAATCCCTACCATTACTTCAAATAGTTTTCCATTTATTTTTTCAATCACATTGACAGGAAGTGCATCAAAAAGTTCATTTGAAAAAACCATCCCTTCAAAGGGGCCCAATTCGCTAAGACTCTCCACTTGGACAACGGAAAAATCGCCCTGCAGTAATTCACTTTGTAATTTCCGATGATAAGGGCTGCTTTCTACAATAAAATATTGTAAGGGGGCTTTAATCGAATCCTTCCACTCCTGCAAAAAGGCCTTTGCAAAACGGCCATTTCCTGCTCCTATTTCACAAAATACAGGCGGCAGATTTGTTTTTTCACAGGTACGGGAAAACCATTTTGCTACCAGCCTGCCATATACATCAGAAATATTGCTGGTCGTAATGAAATCTCCTTGCCGGCCAATTTTCTGTTTGTCCTTCATATAATAGCCAAATTCAGGATGATAAAGAGCAGCTCCTATATAGTCTGAGTAGGAGATGAACCCATTTGGCGAATTTAAAATTAACTTTTGTAAATATCTAATCATTGTATCTCCTTCTTAGTTAACACTATTGACATAGTGTTAACTTTATTATATTGTTAGAATAGTAGCTTAACAATATCCCCTCCCATTATATGAAAAAAAACATCCCCCAGAAAGACCCTTCTCTTCGTTTGAGAAGGGTCTTTCTATATTTTTCAAAATCCATTCAAGAAAGGATTACTATCCATTTCCTCCCCAATCGTTGTCACAGGACCATGACCTGATAATACATAGGTTTCCTCGGGCAATGATAAAAGCTTGTCGTGGATACTTTTTAATAGCTGCGATTGATTTCCTCCAGGCAGGTCCGTTCGGCCGATACTTCCTTGAAATAAGGCATCACCAGAGATAACAAACCCATCCTTTTCGAAATAGCAGGAAATACTGCCAGGTGAATGTCCAGGTGTATGAAAAACATCAAACTCAAAATCACCGATTTTCATTGCCCCTTCATTATTAATGATGTGATCGGCAGGATTTACGCGAATGGATTCAGCATGCATAAACAACTGTGAGCCATTTAACGCTGGGTCGCCCAGCCATTTTTCTTCTTGTTTGTGAATATAAACAGGTATTTTATATGTATCTCTCACTACATTTACTGCACCAATATGATCAAAATGTGCATGTGTTAAAACAATAGCACTTGGCTTTAATTTTCTTTGGTTCAGCAAGTGAATCAGCTTATTTCCTTCGCCGCCTGGGTCAAAAATTAAACATGACCTGTCAGGATTTTCAACAATATAACAATTTGTTTGCAATGCTCCTAAAGGAATTTGCTGCCATTTCATAAAAAACTTCCTCCAATACAAAAGTCGATAGTATTATTTTACAGTATAACATGAGGACAAGAAAATCAATGCTATTACATTGCTCTATTTTTGCCCTCGACAAATGCATGAAAAGAATATAAAATAGGAAAGGAATGTATATAATATAGTTACATAATTTTTTGAACACATGTTTAAGCATATTGCCTGCTTATACTAAAAAGGGGGATTTATTGTGGGTTTAGTAATTATTTTTGCGATCGTAACCGTGCTTGCTGCAATCGGGGGATTTAGCGCACTAAAGAATAAAAACTTCTTAGGCGCATTTTGGGGAGTAGCTTCATTCTTAGTTTTTGGCTGGTTTACAGTCATGACAATTCTTAAATCCGGATTTCCTACTGGAACACATTAAAAAGACTGTCAA
Source organism: Neobacillus drentensis (assembly GCF_036965245.1). Taxonomy (GTDB): domain Bacteria; phylum Bacillota; class Bacilli; order Bacillales; family Cytobacillaceae; genus Neobacillus; species Neobacillus drentensis_G. The sequence goes on along the minus strand of NZ_JBALPG010000163.1, from coordinate 1,385 downwards.
TTCGACAGTCTTTTTTATTATTCCTTTACTAGATCATAAATTTTTTTTGCATTGATATCGATAATTTTTTCAAACTGGTTGCCATAAAGAAGCGCTTCACCCGATGGCGAAAAATTGATTGGTTCATTTTCCAATCCTTCGATAATCAGTTTACTGCTCCCCTGCTTAACATCATAGCTTAACAGTTGAAAGCCGTCTGAATAAGAATCCGATTCACCACTAGTAAGCGGACTAAAGGTGATAAATTGTCCCTTCTGCTCATTATAGTCATAAAAAGGCACTAACCAATCTGAAAACTTTGTTAGTTGCGGAATTGAAAATGCGGAAAGCTTTTTCATCTCTTTTTCAAAAAATGAATAAGTCGCCTTCGACTGGTCTTGCTCATTAACAGTGATAGTCATGAGCAAATCTTGAAAAGTTGAAAAATGTATCGCTGAAGGTACCACAGTTTTTTCGGTTCCATTTTCTAATCCTTTCACAGTAAGCGGGGCAAATAACGATGGATTTTGCTTATCCCAATTTAAAAAGGCAATATCCCTTTCATTGATCCACTTAACAAAAGGCTGTGGCAAGAAAATCTCAGTAGTTTTGGCCTTTTTCATTTCAAGTAAAAATAGTTGAAAGCTCCAATCCTGATCAAATTTCGATACAAAAACCTCAGACTCATTATAAGGATTCCATTCAAATACTAATTCATAGGAAGCAAACGATTTCTTTATTTGTTCGGTTCCTTTTGGATCAATGATGGTGACCAGTCCTTCATATGATGAAGGTGAGGAATGAACCAAAAGGTATTTTTTGGAGGGACTGATTTGCACAGTGACAATTGGATTCCCACTCTTATAGATTAATTTACTTTTACCTGATAAAAGATTGTATCGAAAGATACTGGAGGTCTGTTCAAGATTAGTAATATAAAGAACTTCGGTATCTGAAAACCAGCCGACGAGCTTGTAAAATTCACCTTCACCTTCTGGAATAGAAATAGGTAATTTCCATTCCCTTCCTATAGAAGTAATAGATACTTTAGACCTTTCATTTTTAGCAGGAATTTTATGCTTTGTCTGCTCCTTATTCGTACATGCACTTAAAAGGAGGGTCAATAAAAATAAAATGAGTATAATAAAAGAAATCCGATTCGCTCGTTTTAGCCGGTTCAATTTTACAAATCCCCTTCTCCCTTTTCCTTCTCTATTGTTAGTACGTATATATAACAAAAATGTTTCAATATATCAAACATATTAAAATAAATAGGAAAAAAGCCGCACAATACCGGCTTTTTTCCAAAAAACTAACATTAGTTTCTAATCCGAACCCAAGTATGGAAATGATCTGTTTATTAGAAGTACACCAACATAATAAAGGCGGTGTGAGCAGAACATAGC
>NZ_JBALPG010000162.1:6249-27007 GCF_036965245.1 Neobacillus drentensis | reverse complement strand
CACTTATATAATATTCTTTACTATTATACATACGTAGCGCAACAGCAGGCTTTTCTTTATCCAACTTGGGTCTCCCTAATGTTTTCCCACGCCTTTTACTTGCTTCGAGTCCTTCCTGGGGTAGCACCAGTAAAACGAGAAAAAACTTCGCTAAGAATATCAATTCCTTCAAAACTTAAATTTCAAAAAGTATCCTAAAGAAATGACACATGTCAAAATAAGATAATTGACTTTTTGACATACAGATTAGAGTTATCTTTCTACTGGGGGCAGAACCAGACACTGAACGACGAACCCTAATTTGACCAACAAATGGAAAATAGACCGATATCAATTTCGAATCGGTCTGTTTTTTGCACAGGAAAGGAAGAGATCACACGGTTATATTCTTTTTGAGCTTCTGTTATAGCTAATTTCGAATATACTTCAAACGATTGTCAACTTGCAGGTCCAGAACAAGGCTGAATGAAGGCATCATCGATTCCCTGTTTTTTCAACTAGGCTTTGTATCTAATTGAAAAACAACATACCACCGAAGGTTAGAAAGTCATTGGAATACTAGCGATGTAACGTACCACTGCATTAAGGTTATAAATCAACTCATCTGGATCAATCGCCAATTTTAAATCTGGGAAGCGTCTAAGCAAAGTACCAAAGGCAACTTTTGCTTCCAATCTTGCAAGCGGAGCACCCAAACAGTGATGAATACCATTGCCGAAGGCAAGATGATCGTTTTCACTTCTCGTAATATCGAATACTTCAGGATTGGAAAACTGTTTTGGATCAAGGTTCGCGGTGCCAAGAGAGAATAGAACCATTTCACCTTTGCGGATGTTTTTCCCATGCATCGTTATATCTTCACCTGCAAAACGCCAGCAGATCATGAGCGGTCCAGCATAGCGAAGTAGCTCTTCGATAGCATTTGGCAGCAAAGAAGGATTACTACGCAACAATGCTAATTGTTCGGGATGTTTCTGCAAAGCAACCATACCATTTCCAATCAAATTGGTTGTGGTCTCATGTCCAGCAGTAATGAGTAATTGGACGGTAGAGAGCAGTTCGGGTTCACTCAGTTTATCATCTTAATCGTGTGCGTGTATCAAGGAGCTCATTACATCTTCCGCTGGATGTTTTCGTTTTTCTTTCAATGTTGCTCCAATGAGGGAGTAATACTCTCTGATCCATGCCATATGGTCTTGACTAGGATCTGCCTTTATACTCATCCACATATCATAAATTTTCTCTTGATACAAAACAGGTATTCCTAACATCTCGGCAATAACCCGAAATGGAAGTGGAAAACCAAAATCTGAAATAAGATCCATCTTCCCTTTTTTCTGTATGGCATCCAATAATTCATCTGTAATCTGTTGAATACGAGGTCCTAGATTCGCGATCATTTGAGGGGTAAAAGCTTTGGCCGTTAACCTGCGCAAACGAGTATGATCAGGTGGATCAGAGTCCAGCATATTTGGGAAATTTATATTAAACTCCCACTTCTCAGATCGATCTTCTAAATCTGGTTGATCCTGTGTAGGCTGTAGCTTTCGCACATCTCTAATAAACCGAGGATCTTTGAGAATAACTACTGTATCCTCACGATGAATCGCAAGCCAGGCTGGCCCCATTCCATAATAATCATCTAGACGGATAAGCGGCTCTTGTTGTTCCGTTAGTTTTTTATAAAAGCCAACAACATCCTTCATATTTTCTGACGAACTAAAATCTTCTGTTGTAATCCTTTGCATTTGGTTTCCCTCTCTTTCCTTTTCTACTAGCCCTATTGTTTTAAACTACAAATTCTCTTTTGTAATTCATGCTTTAAAGCCATTTGTCAAAAAGGTGTATTCGATGCATCAAAGAGACTGAATATTGGCAATCAAAATATGACTCGCCTCCTGTTCTGGGTAATCAGAATCGAGATTTGTCCTGCTGCTTCCTTCTTTAACTATTTCACACCCGCTTCTTAAACGCCCTCATCGAAAAGATATATGTTACGAGCATGATTCCGACGCACCATGCAAGAGCGATCCAGATACCGTTGCCAACAGACCCTTCATACAAGAGGGCACGAATCGCATTCACGATTGAAGTCACGGGCTGGTTCTCAGCGAACGCACGGACAATTTTAGGCATGGTTTCGGTCGGGACAAATGCCGAACTGATAAACGGCAGGAAAATCAGCGGGTACGAGTAGGCTGTCGCCCCTTCCATAGACCCCGCTGTCAATCCGGGAATGACCGCCAGCCATGTCAGCGCCAGCGTAAACAGCCCGAGTATCCCAGCTACCGCGAGCCAATCCAGGATACCAGCGCTGGAACGGAAGCCCATCAAGAGCGCGACGAGGATAACCACCACGACAGTAAGCGCATTGGAAACAAGCGAGGTCAACACGTGAGCCCACAATACCGACGAGCGCTTGATGGGCATGGTAATGAAACGCGCCATCAGCCCGCTTTTTACATCCGTAAACAGCCGCACGGAAGTGTAAGCGACGCCGGATGCGATAGCCATCAGCAAGATTCCCGGCAATAAAAAATTGACGTAGTTGTCCGTGCCTGTCTCTATGGCGCCGCCAAATACGTAGACAAACAGCAGCATCATCATAATCGGCGTAATCGCCACCGTGATAATCGTATCCGGGCTGCGCATGATGTTGCGCATTAAACGCCCTAGTAATACCCCTGTTTTGCTTTTCATTTACATCTCCTCCTTTTTGCCGATGATCGCGAGGAAAATTTCCTCCAATGTCGGCTGCTTCTCGATGTACTCTACTTTCGCTGGCGGGAACATCTCTTTGAGTTCGGTAAGGGTACCGGTCGTGATGATTTTTCCGCCATGCAGGATGGCGATACGGTCCGCCAGTTGTTCGGCTTCCTCCAGGTACTGGGTCGTCAGCAAGATGGTCGTGCCGCTGCCGGCAAGCTCCTTGACGGTATTCCAGACTTCAATCCGCGCTTCAGGGTCAAGCCCTGTCGTCGGTTCGTCGAGAAAAATGACTGCTGGCGTCCCGATCAGGCTCATGGCGATGTCAAGCCGGCGCTTCATCCCGCCGGAATATTTGTCCGCCCGGCGGTGGGCCGCATCGGTCAGGCTGAATCTTGCAAGCAGATTGTCGGCGACTTGAGCGGGATTTGAAACTCCCCGCAACTTGGCGATCATCATCAGGTTTTCCCGCCCGGTGAGCATGCCGTCTAAAGCTGCGAACTGCCCTGTCAGGCTGATGCTCTGGCGAACATGATCCGGTTGACGCTGGACGTCAAAGCCACAAATACCTACTTCACCGTCATCGGGCTTCATCAGCGTCGAGAGGATGTTGACCGTCGTCGTCTTGCCCGCTCCATTTGAGCCCAGCAGTGCGAAAATTTCGCCACGCCGCACCTCAAAATCCACCCCCTTTAAGACTTCCTTGTCTTTAAAGGATTTTTTTAACCCTTTTACAGAAATCGCTGCATTGCTCATACTTTTTTCCTCCTTATAAAAAGCGCCTTGCGCTATATTGTCTATACTCTTCTATTTAGTCTGACTGATAATCTGTACAACTTACTACCAGGTTGAAAATTAACTGAATAGCGAAGGTGGCAATTCACATTTTTAACCAGCTATTCAGTCGGTATTATCTATTGAATTTATTTTTTTCCAATCGCTCCTTGATACTCTGATTCAAATCTTCACGATACTTGGCGAAATAGGTTTTAGCGTTTGCCACTAGTTCGTTTGCAAAGGACGCCACGTCGTCCCCAGTGATTTCCAGCACTTGTCTGCCTTCCGCCGCACCGGCTTCGAACAACTCGATTAATTCATACTGAATGTGCAGCATATCCATCCCGTTGCCCGCTGAGAAATTCCACATGTAGTTTTGAATTTTTTTAAATACAAACTGGTAGTCCTCTGGCAGGGCTTCAACCCGTGCCATCATCCTCTTGTACTCTTTTTTATCACCAATCATTTTTTTGAACATTTCCATCATGTTATTTTTCCTCCTTTTTTATAAAGCTGAACAAGACACTCTAAAAATATCGGACGGAATATCTTATGAAGCTAGATTGACTTTAAGACGTTGATTTTTGATGATACAAAATCCCATTTTTTCCAAAACAATTCAAGTTCCCGGAGGTCAGCCTATTAACATACTTTTCTCCTCCTTATAAAAAGCGCATCAAGGCCGCTTGCGAGATCCGAAATTTCCGGTCGAGCGCCTTGCGGAGCTAGATTGCCTATACTCTTCTATTTAGTCTGACTGATAATCTGTATTACTTATTACCGGGTTGAAAATAAACTGAATAGCGAAGGTGGCAATTTACATTTGTAACCAGCTAATCAGTCGGTATTATCTATTGAATTTATTTTTTTCCCAATCGCTTCATGATACTCTGATTCAAATCTTCACGATACTTGGCGACATAGGTTTTAGCGTTTGCCACTAGTTCGTCGGCAAAGGACGCCACGTCGTCCCCAGTGATTTCCAGCACTTTTCTGCCTTCCGCCGCACCGGCTTCGAACAACTCGATTAATTCATACTGCATGTGCAGCATATCCATCCCGTTGCCCGCTGCGAAATTCCACATGTAGTTTTGAATTTTCTTAAATACAAACTGGTAGTCCTCTGGCAGGGCTTCAACCCGTGCCATCATCATCTTGTACTCTTTTTTATCACCAATCAATTTTTTGAACATTTCCAGCATGTTATTTTTCCTCCTTTTTTATAAAGCTGAACAAGACACTCCAAAAATATCGTACGGAATATCTTATGAAGCTAGATTGACTTTAAGACGTTGATTTTTGATGATACAAAATCCCATTTTTTCCAAAACAATTCAAGCTCCTGGCGGCCAGCCTCATTAAGTGAGTAAAACTTGCGGGGCGGCCCCATATCTGACGGTTTCTTTTCAATGGTCACCAGTTTTTTCTTTTCTAATCGCACGAGGATGGTGTAGACCGTCCCTTCCACGACTTCGGTAAACCCAAGCTCGTTCAGGCGGCGGGTAATCTCGTAGCCATAGGTTTCATGGCGGCTGATGATTTCCAGCACGCAGCCTTCCAGTGAACCCTTTAGCATTTCAGTTAAATTTTCCATGTTTAGAGTCTCCTTTACCTCCCCCTATTTTGTCTGACTTATATTCAGTATAACATAGTACTAAGGGAAATTTTTTACTGAATAGCTTTTGGGAAATCACGCTATTCAGTATTGCTTATTACATGTACATTGTAACACCGAGTAGCAGGGGGTGTCAACTATTTTTCTTAAAAATATTTTTGCAACCTCACTATTCAGTGGTGTTGGTATCCAGTGTGACCTACTACAGGTACATCGTAACACGTAGTAGACCGGACTGTCAACTGGATTTTCTAAATATTATTAAAACCAGCTATCCCCATTGGATACAGCCGATTTTCTTTATGGAGCTTTTACTTCCTCTTATGCATCTTTCACAATGAATACACCGCAGATCATTCCCATCCAGCAGCTGTACATGTAGGTTCCCGGTTTCTCTGGTGTGAAAACAATGAAGTTTTCTCCTACTTCCCGTGATTTCTCAATCCCATACTCATTTATAAAGAGGCGGATGTTGCAGCCATTCAAATCTTCGGGAGCCGCCTGCACGTTCCACACCACCTGCGTGCCCGCTTCCACCACAATGGTCTCGTATGCGAACGGTTCCGAATTAAAACGAAAGCGCCTGAAATTTAGGCGCTTTCGTTTTTTTTGTTTAGCTGTCACTGAGTGTAATGGTTAGAGTGTCTTTGATTCCAGTCGAAATCCTTCGACGACGACCTCTTCATCTACCTCCAACAATAGGCACCGTTTTCCTTCGTACGTGATATATTTTAGATTTTTCAGGTCTTTCGGGTTGATGGTTACATTTGCCACCTTGGTACTTATTTTTATATTTTTAGGAATTAAACTGCTTGCTTTGAATTCATGTTTTTCGTCCGCTACAACGCTTTTAAAGGCATGCTCCACTTTGGCTGTTTCCACATTTTCGACGCCGCTGACCGTTAATATGCGTTCGATGTCGCGATGATCCAACGTAGGGGGTTCACTGTCTTCCTTTTCCTGATTCTCCTGTACCACCCGATCGATTTCCTCATAAACATTCGAAATGACCGCGGAATCCACTTCGTCCCCGATTACTTCTTTTAAAATAAAGTCAAAGCAGTCCTTATCATCCTGCGCAGTCATAATGTCTTCACAATCGAGCACCTTTTCAATAAAGGTGAAATCGGGTTGATTGACTTTCCCTGCACAATAGAGAATATGGTTCACATCTGCTGCATTGTCGTTAAAAGTAGGGAACAAGAAACCTGACATTGGAGAGTCTAAATTAATAATCGGATCAACGATATGATAGGATTTGAATTCTTTTTCGATATAATCAAACAGCAAGGCTTTTTTCGGCAGATCGGTTTTATTTAGGCTGCAAAGGATAAACTCATTGGAATAAACCTCATCATCCCCGCCCTCTTCGGATTCCTGGTTCCTCTTCTTAGTCGGTTTTCGATATTCTCCGCGGATAAATGTCACCACTGTATCAAATTCATAAACAGCATGGGCAAATATTTTCCCGACGATGTCCAGCATGTTATCTTGCCAATCCTCCGAGTCCGCTCGTAATCCTTCGAAAAGGATCCCTTGTGTACTATAATCCACATCACGCCTGAATTTCAGTTCAAACAGTTTGGCATCGAGATGACCGGTCAACACCTTTTTAAAATTGGCCAAAAACAATTCTTGTGCTTCGTGATCTAACAATGGAAACGGCTGACAGACTTGATGATAAATCTCGGCTGATTCCTTCTGCACATAAACATTGAAGATTTCTCGAATATTCATCAAATGATTGTCTAATTTAAATTGCTTGCGGATATTAGCGATGTCTTTTTTGTTCATTTGTTTCAACTCCCATCCCTGATTATACTGTTTAGATGGGAAAATCTCTATTTTTAATTTTTCGATTTTCAGGAATGGGTGGCTGGAAGTTTGTATTGTCATCCAAAATAAAAACTCTTTTTATCAAAGAGTGTTGCTTATGTTGATTCGCAAATAAACGTGTCGGATTCACAAATAAGTGTAATTATTCCCATAATGTAGGCTTTATTGAGGCGAATTTATCTAAAAAACAACAATGTTTACAAAAAAAGCCTTAATAAAATAAGTTATGGCCAAATTTTACTTTTAACCTATATGATGAAATATTTTTTCAAAAAGAAAGTAGTCAAACAGTGCCTGCTCCATAATTATTTTCTAGTTCTATTTTTCCTTCTTTATCCCAAAGAGTTTTACCAATAAAATTCTAAAACTAAGCATAAAAATTTGTTTTACATAAGTACTTTCCTGCATATTGCAAATACTATAAGTGCCAAATATGCCATAAGGCACTTTCTTGGCAGCTTTTAAATGATAAGAACAAAGTGAACTTCCTTCCGTTTTTTTACAATCTTTATGAATATAACAAGGAGGTATATCATATGAAAAACGAGAATTTTGATCATTTTCAAAATCAAACAAACGCAAACTTGAAGGACAAAGGAAATGAACAGATGCTTGAAATCAGTTCTACTGGATATGGGCTAGAATCAGTTTCCAAAGACAATTCGGAGAAACTACGATCCAATCAAAGTGAGAACCATTAGTTGAATGCTTGGCACTATATAAAAGTAATTTCTTACTTGTAGCCCAAGAAGGTAATTGAGGTTGCAATCGAGACCGGAATTTGTTGTCCGGCCTCTTTTAGATTCACTTCCGTATCCATATATTGAATTAAGAATTAATGGGAAGCACTGATCACAATATAAATAAAACTGGAATACAAAGAGAAAGAGGGTCCAAGCATGTCTTATACCTATAACTTATACAGTTCGGATCAATTGGGATTAACAAAATCCTATCATATTCAAACCGATTTGCCTCCGCATAAATTTAGGGCCATCATGATGGAATTTAGGCGTGGAGGAGAAATAGATCCGAATGTCTTTGTGAAATACATGAGTGAACAATTCCCAGATAGCTTTCACTTATTTGAGTATGATGATGTTGTGCAATATGATGCCGACCAAGAAAATTCGGCGATCCTTGCCAACCTTTTAGACCAACATGATCAAACTATTTAGAAGAGAAAATTCAGGCTATAAGGATTTCACCTTACCCCCTGATTTAATCCAATCAGAGCTACTAATCGGCTAAAAACGATCACTATACTTCGAAAAAGTAGTAAAAAGAAAAAAGGCACTATGAAATGATAGTACCTTGGCAATTTATCTTTAAATGGTTGGAGCATTCATTCCTATTTGCGCCCATTCTTCTCTGGCGGGCCCATAAAGTCCGGAAACCCTTACTCCTGCCTGACGCATGAGAACGGTCATTTGCCCACGATGATGAATGATGTGTTTGACGATGAGTGAAAGTGTTCCAGCTTTTGTCATTGTCCTACCGAACGCATTCACCTCTTCAGTAAGAGAGCTGTCAGTCCATTGTTCCTTCACGGCGTGAGCTACGTCGGTGCTTACTCTTCGAAATGCCCCTGCTAATTCCTTCGCTGATTCTGGAACGTTTTTAGCGTTTTCGACTATGGGGACCTTGATGCCAAACTCGATTAACATTCCAGGTGTACTGGTCACAATATGCCAGGCAATTCTCCCTAATGTTCGGTCGTCCGAAGAAACTCGTTGCTGCAAGGAACTATTCTGTAACGCATCCATTTGGCTTTGAGTTAAAGCAGCTTCTTGATTCCAATCCTCAATAAATCCAGCTATTGAAGAATACATTGATCTAATTCCTCCACTTTTTTGGAAATTTATTGGATTCCCGGTTCCTTCTTTAATGCTCCATCATTATGGAAATGAAGACAATTCCAGGTTCCCTTCCAAGTATTTTCTTTTAACCTTTAATAAATGCATGTTTTTATGAAAAATGACTGAGTAGATCAATCACCAACTAAAATATTATCTTTTCTTAGCATCCTTCGACGATTTTATTTATTACACGCAGTTGGGGTCTTTAATTCGTTAAAAGATTTCTTTTATAAAAGTAAAATTCTTAAGAAGTTCACTTTCATTGATCGATATACTATTCGTTAAATCTTTCGTTCTCAATACAAACTCTTTAACCCCGATGAATTCTGATTCAAAAATCGAGTAAAACTGTGTTCCTCTTTTATATCCATTAAACTGCCTTTTTAGTCTATATACCTTCATTGAATAACCTCTAGAGATGGATTAAAATGAGTATTTTTTGTACAATTCCTTAAACAAGACTTACAAACTCTTATAACTTTATATTGTTCAAACTCTTCGTCAGTAGCAACAATAGCAAATGTTCCCTAGATTACAGATGAAAACAATTTTTACTAGTATCTATATAGTTTCTCTTTGAATATTGATCAATCAGCAGTGAAAAATAAACAAATTTTTGGATTATAAAACAATTCCCTTAGGCCTCCAATAATCAGTAAAACCATTCTCAACCGAATAATGGTATAAATGAATTAATTTTTTGGATGATTTTATCCACCAAATTGCAAAAAGCCTCAGAGTGAGTAGGATGTATAATATGAGCTAATTCATGAACAACTAAATAGTCAATAATTTTTTTAGTAATTCATTTTAAGAGAACCGACCCCCATGTCTCATATAAACTTCATTTTATACTCTGCCCGGAATGATTCTCTTGGTTGAAGCCTATTGATTCCGTATTTCCCCTTCAAGTTTCCAGTTGTATTGTATGTATCAGCAATACCGTACCAAGGTTCGATGCAAACAAACGGAGCCATCTTACCATCTGTGTATTTCGACCAAATTCCAACAAACGGAAATCCTTCGAACCTTACTTCTACACCATGATTCGACTTATTCGATGCCAGTGTAACTTGATCGATATTACTATAAATAAGTGCATCATTCGCAAAAAGAGAGTCAGTGAGTGGAATCGTTAATAAATCATTGGCCATTTCTTTTTCTCGAATCAGAGAATTCTCTATCTCATATTCCATTACATTCTTATTTGCAGCAGGAATAATGTGCAAACTATAGTCCTCTATGGTTTCATTTTCTAAGAGTGGAATCCTGAATGCAGGATGGGCACCAATGGAAAAATACATCTCTTCCTTGGTTTCATTTACGATTTCCCAATGAACAACGAGTTTGTCCTCATTGAGGGTATAACGAATAGTTGCCGTAAAATCGTAAGGATAAACATTAAGGTAGCGTCCCCCAGACTCGAAACGAAAAGAAACGTCTGTTATAGTCTGCTCATCCACCTCAAATACCACATCACGTAAAAAGCCATGTTGTGACATTTCATATGTCTTACCGTCGAGTTGATAGCGGTCTTCCTTTAAACGTCCTACAATCGGAAATAAGACCGGTGAGACGCGTCCCCAATAGGCAGGATCCCCAGTCCACATGTAGTCCAGCCCACTTTTCTTATGATTCACTTTACGTACTTCTGCCCCATTTTGACTGATCTCCACCTTCAACCAATCATTTTCAATAACAATCATCATCTTATCTCCCTCATCTCTAGTCTTCATTGTTTACTTTTATTATACCGAAAGTCTATATTTTCAATAGCAAATGAAGGTTGAACCTTCCTAAAATCTTTGTAACTATTTCTCTTGACGAGATGCTTACAAAAAATCCACCCCTTTATGAAATGATTCTATCATTAATCAATCAGTTGATAAAAACCATAATATCCCTTAAGATACTCCTGTGGATGGGATCATTATTTTTTTATATACTATGTAAATATATACTAAAATTAGAGGTATGATATGTTTCCATTAAAAATCGGTTATCGAACCATCAAGACTGCCATCGGAGCGGCTGCAGCGATTAGTATTGCTCAATTTTTCGGATTGAATTCCTTTGCTTCCGCGGGAATCATCACCATCCTATGTGTACAGAATTCCAAAAAGAAATCGCTACAGGCTGCATACTCCAGATTTTTCGCCTGCATGCTTGCTATTGTCTTTTCATTCATCTTATTTGAAATGATTGCCTATAATCCAGTTGTAATTGGATTGCTGCTCTTGGTGTTTATTCCTGTTACCGTCCGTTTAAAAATATCTGAAGGGATCGTAACCAGTTCAGTCATTATTCTTCATCTTTACACAAGCAAAAACATCACCCTTGAAATTATATTTAACGAGATCGCTCTTATTTTCATTGGAATTGGCGTTGCTCTTCTTGTCAATTTTTACATGCCAAGCCTTGATGCCAAATTGAAACAATACCAAGTGGAAATAGAAGAAAATTTCCGAACGATCTTTCAAGAAATGATTTCCTACCTTCGGACCAATGAAAGTCGCTGGGTGGGAGAAGAAATTATTGAAACGGCCCGCTTGCTGGAAGAAGCGAAAAGTATTGCGTTTCGGGATGTCCAAAATCATTTTTTGCGAACACAAGATTATTACTACCATTATTTCAAAACGCGTGAAAAACAATTTGAAATTATTGAAAGAATCCTACCGATGGTGACATCCATTGAACTGCTTGTCAAACAAGGATATATGATCGCGGACTTTCTTGAAAAATTAACCGAAGCCATTCACCCAGGAAATACGGCGCAAGTTTATTTAAATCGCTTGAGTGAATTACAAGAACAATTTAAGGAAGAACCTCTCCCGAAATCAAGGGATGAATTTGAGGCAAGAGCCCAGTTATTTCGACTCTTGAAAGAGATAGAACAATACTTACTGATAAAGAAATCATTAAAAGTCGATAAACTCTTTGTAAAAGGTCACAATACATGAGAATGCTCCTTCATAAAAAAGGAGCGTTTTATTTTATGCTCTTTAGATTGGAAGGAGCTGCTAAATTAGGCCAATACGGCAAATTCAGCTGCTCCTTCTCTATTAATAAGTGCCAAGTAGCTAATTAACTGTTAACGTTTATTGTTATCATAAAGTCCGTCATTATCGACCATTAAATAAAGTGCCAGGTACCCTCCAAATCTCTGGATGGTACCTGGCACTTTTGCTGCATCGTGTTTATTTTGCACCAGCAGCCTTCAAAATCTTTTAAATCTCCACAAATTCCTTTTCTCTTGCGTGCTCAAGAGGAGTAACCTCTTCTGAGTCAGGAATATTTACATCTGCTCTATGTTCAATCAATAGTTTTATGGTGTCAAGTTGATTTTTTCCGCCATTCCGTAAATACCAATCAAAAAAAAATAATATATTCCATATTATCTTCCCCATTGTCATAAACAGTATATTTCTTTCTGTCAAATAAAAATATTTAATTGTTTTTATGAAAAGGGATTTGAAATTCTTATGATTTGTTTTTAAAAACTTTCATAATTATTATATTTTAATAAAAAAGCAAAAGAAGGTTGAACCCTCCCTTTGCTTCCTTCAATTCCCTACTTGCCATGGGCGATTAGCAGCTGCTTTCTTCCTTGTTGTCTGTTTAGGACCTAATTCTTCGCGTGTCATTCTGCGCGGCTCCATACCTTTATCAATTCGAGTGCGTATCTCTTTTGAATGGGAAAAGAGATTAGGAGCATAATAGATTCGATTTGATTCAAGTGCACAATCGGGACATACAGCTTTATCTTTATTTCCTGTCATTAATTTAAAGAATAATGTAAATTCTCCACAATCGGGGCAATGAAATGTGTAACTGGGCATGTTATTTCCTTTCCCCGCTATTTATTTCGGTAAAATATCTTTGTCAAAAATTTGCGTTGGAATCGCAATTGTACAGCAGGCATTTGGAATGTCTACAATTCCATTAATTCTTCCTTCAACCGGAGCTGTACCCAAAATCATGTATGCCTGCTCTCCTGTATAGCCGAGGGTTTTTATATATTCAATTGCATTCAAACAAGCTCGGCGATAAGCCAAATTAGCATTTAAATAATGCTGTTTCCCATCCCTATCATCTACAGAAATTCCTTCAAACACTAAGAAATCAGAATAATGAGGATCAACAGGCCCCGGTTTGAATACTGGGTTTTCTGTAATTTTATACTTTTCCATACCACCCTTAATGACGTCTACCTTGAGGTCAATCCAGCCCGCCATTTCAATACCGCCGCAGAAAGTGATTTCTCCGTCACCTTGTGAGAAATGGAGGTCGCCAACTGAAAGCTTGGCCCCTTTAACGAAAACCGGGAAGTAAATTCTTGAACCCTTCGATAGGTTTTTAATATCACAATTTCCCCCGTTTTCCCTTGGAGGGACCGTTCTTGCGCCTTCCATGGCGACTCGGTCAAATTCTGCTCCTTTTAGTGTTCCAAGAACGGCTGCCTCAGGGTTTGGTCTGGTGGCTAATTCCGGGACTCGATTAGGATCTGTATCTCTAAGCTCTTTTTCTCTTTCATTCCACTTTTGCAAAAGCTCCATTGAAGGTGCAACACCTATTAGCCCTGGGTGCATGATACCAGCGAATTTCACACCTGGCACATGTCTGGATGTAGTATAGATGCCTTCGAAATCCCAAATAGACTTTGCTGCTTCAGGAAATTTATCGACTAAGAAGCTTCCCCCATTTTCTCGTGCAAAAATCCCATTAAAGCCCCATTCTTCATCCTGAAACGCCCCAATATCCAAAATATCAACTACCAATAAATCTCCCGGCTGGGCGCCATTTACATATACTGGTCCACTTAATACATGAACGCGAGCTAAGTTTACATCCCTGATATCATTGGGATTATCATCATTCTTAATTTGTCCGTCTGTCCAATCCTTACATTCCAACCGAAACGATGTTCCTGGTTCAACAGAAAAGGCAGCAGGTATATCCGGATGCCAACGATTGTGGCCAGGATGCAGTTGCTCTTCCATTGGTTTACTCAAATCAAGCTTGAACATAGTTTTTGGCATTTCATTTCCCCCTTACGTTTTAAATCTTCTAGGAGTCAAATAATGTATGCGTTTCCATTATATGATTGAATATTCAAAATATCAAGCAACATGGACAAAATTACAAATTATCAAAAAAAGAGACTACCGGTTGATGGCAATCTCCCTTTGATATTTATATGTGCTGACACACCATACGTTTTACTGCAATAGCAGGTCCCCATCAAGGAGATCGGTCCCATTTTCATGCTCCGTCTCTTCATTTTTTTGGGGTATTTTTCAATTGAAATTTTCCTACAATAATTGGATTTCCATTCCCTACCTAAAAACGACAAAATTCCGAATTTGAATCCTAGTCTTAGCAAAGCTGCTGCATCTGGGTAGCATATATTTAACATCGTACATGAAAAACGATAAAATATAATGGTAAATGCAAATGGAAAGGAAGATAAATCAATTATGGAAAAATTAATGTTTATTGAAACAGGGATGGGGATTGATGTGCATGGTCAAAATATTACGAAAGCAGCCGTTCGCGCTGTAAAAAATGCGATTCACTTTAATTCGATGCCTGGCATCCGTTCTGTACTCCCTGAAAACAATTTACATAATATGAAAGTGAATGTGAAACTTGCCGTTCCTTGTGATAAAGAGAATCTCGATATTGCGGCTGTAAAAGGGGCTCTGCCATATGGAACCGTTACGGTGGAAGTCATGGATGGAGGAATGATGACAACCAGCGGGATTGCCCTTGAGGATAAAGGAGATAAAAATGATCTAATGTACATAGTCGTTGCTTCGGTAGAGGTTGGCTATTAATTTTGAGCTATACGTGATCAATATCTAATTTTAAATATCAAAGACATCTGTATGCAATCTGGTAACATTCCAGAACTGAGTAACACACCCCTACCTCTATCTATAAATGGAGGTCTTTTTTATATCTCTTCACCAACCGTTTTTCCTTGTTTACATTGCAACATTATCTATTTTTTTAGCAAAATACCCAATCATAACGGCAACTGTAAAAAAGAAATGCCATTAACGTTGAGAAAATTAAGAATTGAATATATATGTCCCAACCAAGTTAAGGCGTTACAGTAATTGGACAGGCACCTTTCCTATACCTTTCGAACCTTTGACCAACTATACGGAAAATCCATACCTACCCGGTCAAAAATATATAGATCTACCTTTGAAAGATTTCCGATAGAATCGGTAAAATGCTATCAATCTTCGTCTTTAAACTCTTTTTTAGGTTCTTCATTTTAAAGCAATCTATTTTTCCAGAAAAACCTGCCATCCGTTTCAGCAGCTATTTTTTAGCCATTTCAAACGAAAATATTAAACTAACCACTTGATAAACTCCATTTAGAGCTAAATTCAGTGCGAATGCGGATTAAACTGGGGAAATGGTAAGAGGATAAGCCCCTAGGCATTTTATTAATATAAAAATTTTTTGGAAGGATGTGTAATATATACACTACCCGAGTAGTAGAATTTCTTAGGTAATAGTTTTGCATATTGAGAAAATTGTCCATTTCCTGAAGAGTAATGGTTTTACAGAGTATGAATCTATAATCTATATTGCTTTATTAAAAGATTATCCTGCTAACGGCAAAATGCTTGCGCTTTTATCTGGTTGTCCCTGGTCCCAAAGTGTATGAAACTTGAAAGAAAATGCTAGAAAAAGGATATGTTTTTTTATTTTCAGGTAAAAATGATATCCCTTTACCCTATCGAGATTTATTAAAGAAATTTAAAGCTACCTTTCAAGAAATTTTTTCGCTTTTAATTACTCAGTTTTAAAAATGAGCAATTACTAAATCGTTATGGTGAAGATTTTGAAGGATTACTAGATAAATTCTTATGACCATAAAATAAAATTTATTTGAAAGAGAGGAAACCAAGAATGAGGTTTGTAGATTTGGCAGTACCTATTCAAAACCCCAATCCAGGGGAAATCAGAGAGGAACTTAAAGATGGTTTAACTGGAACAATTGAATATTTAGATCATTTCCAAGGTGCCCTACAAATGATGGATGTCTTTAATTGTAAAAAAGAAGATCTTCCTGAAGGATATGGGTGGGCCAATGAATATATTAAACTTACAACCCACACAGGAACTCATATGGATGCACCCTATCATTACTATCCAACAACAGCTGGTAAACCAGCTAGAACAATTGATGAATTACCATTGGATTGGTTTTACGGGGACGGTGTTGTACTCGATTTAAGACATAAAAAATCTGGTGAAACTGCAAGTGTAGAAGATGTAAAAGGAGCTTTAGAAAAAGCAAACTATACTTTAAAAGCTGGAGATATTGTTTGTTTGATGTTTGGCTGCGACGTAAATTTGGGTGAACCTAGCTATTGGTCTGAGTTTCCAGGAATGAGTGCTGAAGCCACTCATTGGATAGTTGATCAAGGAATTAAAGTAATTGGCACAGATGCCATGGGATTCGATATACCGTTTGAAAAAATTAGAAGTAATTTTGAAGAAACACAAAAGAAAGAAGGTATATGGGAGGCCCACAGAGTAGGAATTCATAAAGAATACTGTCAAATTGAGAAAATGGCCAATCTAACTCAGTTACCGCCACATGGGTTCAAAATTGCATGTTTTCCAATTCCAATCCATAAAGCAAGCGCAGGCTGGGTACGACCAGTTGCCATCATCCCATCGTAGTAAATAACTTATTTTTAGCAATAAAAGAATCTATTTTGAGATATATTTACATTTTTACAGCAATTGTTCATTTAACTTTGCAGACTCTTTTCTAATATTAGTTTAAACATCAAACCGCCTTTCCCACCAATCTTTGAGGCTGAACTTTTACGTGCACAGCAGCAAATAATTAGTTAAAAGTTCTAAAGGTTGTTAAAATGATGATAAAAAAATAAAAGGTTCAATTCTTTTTTAGTAGAATTGAACCGCTTTAGGATTGTAAAAAAGAAATAATGGTCCAACCATGTATCGAATTAAGAAATATCGTTTCTTATAAAAAACTGGTTTCCTAATCATGTACCGCAAAAGGTTCGGTAAGGCTGGTTTGATGGAGCAGGCAATGTGCAGTAGTCCTTCTTTTCAGGGGTATACGCGTAAGGCTTTGAAAGAACATTAAGCAGCCGCTCCATTACACTGTAATCTCCTTGTTCTACCGCGGCTTCCAGTGCCTCTTCTACGCGGTGGTTTCGTGGAATAACCGCAGGATTGCTGTTCCGCATCAATTGCTGCACGGATGCTTTCGATTCTTCCTGCCTACTCAGTCTCGCCTGCCACAACTCATACCACTGAGAAAATTCTGGTATCCCAAAAAGGTCGATTTCTTCTCGCTTATCATAAGTTAAAGCTCGGAAGGTATTGGTATAGTCTGCTTGATTCTTCTCCATCAAAGTAAGAAGGTCATTTATAAGCGATTCATCTTCAATCTCTTCATTAAATATTCCCAGCTTCGCTCTCATTCCCTCGAGCCAATTAGCTTGATATAACTTAGAAAAATTTGAAATCGCATCCTGTGCCAATTCGACAGCCTGCTCCTGTTTGTCATGCAGCAGCGGCAAAAGAGTTTCGGCAAATCGCGCAAGATTCCAGCCGGCCATATAAGGCTGATTGTCATATGCATAGCGGCCTTGTCGATCAATGGAACTGAATACCGTCGCCGGGTCATAGGCATCCATGAAGGCGCAAGGACCATAATCGATCGTTTCTCCGCTAATGGTCATATTGTCGGTGTTCATCACTCCATGGATAAAACCTACTAATTGCCATTTGGCAATCAGTGCAGCCTGACGCTTGATTACTTCCTGAAGCAGCGAAAGATATCGATTTTCATCCGCTTCAATGTCTGGATAATGGCGCTTAATTGTATAATCTGCTAGGATCTGAAGTTCCTCAACTGAGCCCCACTTTGCTACGTATTGAAAAGTACCAACGCGCAGATGACTAGCGGCCACCCGGGTTAGAATGGCACCAGGTAAAGCGGTTTCGCGGATGACGGCCTCACCGGTTGCTACCACTGCTAGACTGCGGGTCGTAGGAATACCAAGCGCATGCATGGCTTCGCTGATGATGTATTCTCGCAGCATCGGTCCAAGTGCCGCACGACCATCACCTCCTCGGGAATATGGTGTTCTACCAGGACCCTTGAGCTGAATATCTACCCGTTCACCTGAGGGAGTGATCTGTTCCCCAAGCAGCACGGCACGGCCGTCGCCTAACATCGTAAAATGCCCGAATTGATGTCCCGCATAGGCCTGAGCAAGTGGAGAAGCACCTTCAGGAATTCTATTGCCAGCAAACACCGCTACACCATCTTCGCTTTGCATCTCCTCAACGTTCAACCCCAGGGATTCAGCCAACGGTTCATTGAGAATGATCAGTTTAGGTGCTAGAACTGAGGTTGGATTGTGACTGGTAAAAAATGATTTCGGCAGACGTTCATAACTATTATCAAAGTTCCATCCTTTTTCTTTATTCATCATATCTCCTTTCCTTCCTGTAGTCTTTCTGGATGCTAGTTTTTTTCTTATGTATAAACCAAAATCATAATGTTTTTATTTTTCCACTTACCAAAACAACACCATGCTGCCCTTTTTAGTGTTTGCTTCTACAAATTAATATATTCGTTCCTCAGTAAGATGACTAGATAAGACTTCAGACTTAGATCGTATGACTTCCCTGGCTCAACTTTCAGTAATCTTTAGTTGATATACTGTAATTGTTTTAACAATAAATTTTAATATCATTATGCTCTGGGTTGAATATTTGATGACCATTTTCTACAGCCAATCATCAGGTACTGTGCTATTGTCGGCAATGGAGTAGGCAGCGTTGGTGATGGCTTCCGCTAAAGTATCTCCAGTTTCGCAAACATCATTAAAGCAGGCCATTGATACTCCATTTGTTGTATAGGTAAACCCTAACTTTTCCAATCTATCGACAATCCGCATCGCGTGGTCAAGATTTTGTTCGGGTTGAAACTCAGAAATAGGAATGAAACCGCCCGTTTCATAATCAAACCATCGATCCCATCTATTTAATTTCCAACCTAAAATTCTGCGTGCTATTATTTCTATTTTATTCATAGCTTTATTTACTCCTTATCTCTTAATTATTATATTTTACCATTTTCATCATATCGGTCCTAAGCAATTATTTAAAGGCTAAGACCAGTTTAATAATTGCATGTTGTAAAACCTCACGAATCATTTTTACATCCAATAATTTTTCTATTAAATTAAATAAATTAATTGTATTAAGGAGATTATAAACCTTTGAAAAATCGGGAAAAGCCGCGACAAAAATCCCTCAATATTCTCCCTAAATCTGTTTTCACATACCCCTACTAGTTTCACACTAATATACATTAATTTTGAAATAGGATTGTTCTCAGTCCTTATCGATTAAAGCGTCCCATCAATATGGTGTTATAATAATTCCCGTCAGATAGAAGTTTGTCTTTTTTTAATATGCCTTCCACTTCAAAACCATATTTTTTATAAAGCTTTATCGCTTTATCATTGGTTTCGAGAACATTCAACGTTATTTTCTTAATTTCATTTATGTCTGCCCAATGAACCGCTTCTTTTAAAAGGTTTTTTCCTATACCATATCCCCAATATTCTTTTAAAACACAAACTCCAAATTCTACTTTATGAGAACTTCTTTTTAATTTACTCCCTTCACATCTTGAAAAACCTACAATTCTTTCATTAACTTCAGCAACTAAAAATAAGTTACTGATACTTTCTGTATCATCCTTAATAATCTTCTTAAATCCTAATTCATCTAAGTATGCCTCGCCTTTTTCTCTATCTAAATTTTCCGTTTCGCCATCTATCTGCAATCTTACTTCAGACAAGTTTTTCGCATCTTTCTCCATCGCAGACCTTACAATATAACGTAAATTATCAACAATAAATTCTGTTGGATTAACTTTCATTACAATCCCCTCACATTTATTAATCTTACTCTTAACCTAAATGTATGACTCTATCTAGTATACAATTAATTACATATACGACTATAATTCCCGAAACCTTTTTTAAATGAAATCCATTGACTATGTAATTCCCTCCATTTTTTCGAATCAAGGTTTATGAGGATCCTCTTATGCAGCGAATCAATTTCCTTCTTGGGAAGCTTTACACCGAAATAAAGATCGTTTTTTTTTCAATTTCACGAAGACAATGACAACCTTGTCATGAATCCTACATAATTTCCGAAAAAAAACTGTCGAGACAATCTCGACAGCTAGATAATAAAGATTAAATGGAGTTTTAGCATAATTTCTGCCACATTCTTGTGGTATCCGGAACTGAGCTAAATTCGACAATTGAGTAGGCGGCAT
Organism: Neobacillus drentensis; assembly: GCF_036965245.1. Classification (GTDB taxonomy): domain Bacteria; phylum Bacillota; class Bacilli; order Bacillales; family Cytobacillaceae; genus Neobacillus; species Neobacillus drentensis_G. The sequence goes on along the minus strand of NZ_JBALPG010000162.1, from coordinate 6,840 downwards.
TCGTAATCGCTTGTGCCAACGTCTCACCAGTTGCACAAATGTCATTAAAGCAAACCTTAGAAAGACCTTTTATTGTATAAGTAAATCCTAAATCTTGTAAACGATCCACAATTAGCATTGCATGGTCAAGGTTTTTCTCTGGCTGAAAATCAGACTCATGAATAAAAATCCCCTTTTCATAATCGTACCAACGATCCCATCTGTTTAACTTCCAACCTAGTATTCTACGTGCGATTGAATCAATTTTTTTCATTTCCTCTTCCCCTTTTTTAATTTTTTTAGATTTATCGATTATTTGTTATATAACAGAACGATTAATTAATTGTAATCATATAACACATTACGGTTCATTTCCAATATTTATTAGAAAATTATTAAAAATTGATGTTACTGCAAAAAGTCCAATCCTGGATAAAGATTGGGCTCTAATTTATAACAATATCTTAAATTGTGGCATGGCCATCATTCTAGAATGAACTGATTATCGCTGCGATAATATTAGCCTGTATTCCTGTTCATGGAAAATTTCCTGGTACCTCGTGACATATTGAAAATAATTAGTTGTGATTAAAAGAAAACTCAAAAATAATT
>NZ_JBALPG010000162.1:0-6241 GCF_036965245.1 Neobacillus drentensis | reverse complement strand
AATTAGATTCTTCTTTTGACATCTTCTCTTATGGATTCAATTATTTCATCTGATAAATCTGCTGGAAAAGAGGTACCATCCTCGAACACCCAGCTATTGATGATTTCGAGGTCTGCTTTATTAAAAGTAATACTATAATTTTTACTATTCTGGGTAAATTCTGCTGTCACATATTCTTCGACAGCACAATCATCATCTATAATCATATTAGTCATTTTATACGGTTTCATGATGAAGTCTCCTTTTACTTAACTTTCTTTATGTATAGCGTTAACTTAATATAATTGTTTATTCACTTTTATATTCAACCTAGAATTCATCTACAAATAGACGGTCATTTCTTATTGGGTTATTCATTCATAAAACGATCGACAAACATCAATTTATACTTAGCACCGCTTTTAAGACAAAAAATACTAATAAAAAAACCATTACCTCCCGCATGAGAGGTAATGGCTTCGATGTTGCTTATACAGCTTTAGTAAGACTAGAAATGGTTTCTTGCTTCACTTCAACCTTACCTTTTCCTAAACTAATCATGGCCATAAACGAAATACAATAAAGGATAGCAAGATAGCCCATTGCAATGGTGACAGTAGCATGCTGTAGAATGAAACCTACTAAAATTGGAGATAATCCCCCTAACGCTCTTCCAAAGTTAAAAATCGTGTTAGTGGCTGTACTGCGAATTTCTACCGGATAATAATAACTAATTAATGCCCCATAACCTGCAAACATTCCATTCGAGAAAAATCCAACGATGGCACCGCCAATTAAAACTCCTGTGCTTCCGGACGCATAGGAATATAAAAATACAGCCACGGCCGATGCTAATAAAAAGAGTCCATACGTCCGCTTCATTCCAAGACGGTCCATAAATTGTCCAAATGTCAGCATACCTGCTATCATCCCAACAGCGGTACTAATCGTCCAAAGGGCAGAACTTGAAACCGAAAGCCCTTGTGATTGTTGCAACATAGATGGCAGCCAAATCATTAAGCCGTTATAGCCCGCAATTTGGACCGTTGCCATTATTGCTAATGCAATTGTAGTAAGGGCTGTTCTTCTTGTTGCAAACAATTGCTTTAACTTTCCTTGCTTTGCTACGAGATGGTTACCTTTTTTCGAAGCAAGCCATTCTGGTGACTCGTCTAAGTTCTTACGCACGATAAAGGCAAAAATAACAGGGATGATTCCAACGAAAAACAATCCCCTCCATCCCCAAGTTGGAAGAAGGATCGCACTTAGTAGAGCCGCAAGGATCACACCAAATTGAGCACCAACACTCACATAAGAAGAAGCCCGTCCTTGTTTATTCTTTGGCCATGCTTCTGCAACAAGCGCCATTCCAATTCCATATTCTCCACCGGCTCCTAAACCGGCAATAAACCTAAAAATGTATACTTGTTCAATATTTGATGCCAATCCGGTTAACGCCGTACCAATGGCAAACAAAAGAATCGTATAAGTAAAAACTCTAACTCTTCCAAACTTATCGGCTAAAATACCGAAAATCATTCCACCAAATAACATTCCTAAATTAGTAATGGATGAAATAAGTCCTCCAGTTGCTAAGTCAATATGAAATTCTGCAATGATCATGGACATGGCAAAGGAAATAAACATGATGTCCATACCTTCTAACGTTAAACCTGCTACTGATGCTACCACTGTTTTTTTCTGATAATTCACTTCTGTCATTCTCCTTCCAAGCCTCACTGGACTATGATTAAAAGATGATGTGGCAAAAAATAAAATACCCTTCCATCCAAAGGACAAAAGGGTATTCATATATACATAATAAGATAATATATACGATATTTACATTTTGCCCTTTTTGGCCTCTCTGGACCAGATTAAAGGAAATTTATTTTTTCTAATACTACCACGACAATAACCTTGTGACAATAAAAACATGCAAATTTTTTTATAGAAATTAATTAATAAAGTATTCAAAAAAATGGGTTCAGTCCTCTTGAGAGTAAAACTCTAGTTTACTGGGGGACAGACTCACTTTTAGAACAAGTTCTAATATAAAGACCGCCTTTGTATTTAGGTACAAACTTCCTGAGTACTCGTCCTTTATGAATTATGCCTTAAGAGCTCCAGCTATATCATAGCTGCTTAAATCAATCTCTGTTTGTCTTCCTAGTACTAGTTTGGCTATTTCCCTACCGAGATAAGGTCCACTTGTTAGTCCTGATGCCCCTAAACCATTAGCTAAAAAAATTCCTTCATAATGAGGTAAAGCCCCTGCCACTGGAAGAAAGCCCGGGGCAACAGGTCGAAAACCTATCCGTGTTTCAACAAAAGTGCAATTTGCTAAATCGGGAGCCGTTTCTAATACTTTGCTTAAAATTTCATTCACTCCGCCAGCAGTTACTCGGGTGTCAAATCCAGCCTCATTTTCGTGTGTTGAGCCGACAATTACACGGCCATTTTCTAATGTGAGCAGATATTGATTATTGGGTGACATGACAACTGGCCAAGAGGACGTATCTGTTTTAGGTATTTGAAGATGAACGATTTGCGCCTTTTGCGGTTTTACCAAAAAATTAACACCTAGTGGCTGTAGAAGTTCATATGCCCATGCACCTGCGGTAACAATCAACTGATCAGCGAACAACATTTTTTCTGAGAGCTTAATTCCAATCACTCGATTATTTTTACAAACAAGGGACGCATTCCCTTTCAGAAAGGTAACCCCATGCTTTATGGATGATCTAATCAATGCTTTACATAATGCTCTACCATTTACTCGTGCTCCACCACTGATATAAACGGAACCAAATTCCTCCGATAACGCCGGAAAAAGTCTCTTCGTTTCTAAAGGGGACAAAATCTTAATCTCACCAATTTCAGGTGCATCCTCCCGGCGTTTTCGCGCTCTCTCGGCCATATGTTCTAGTTTTTCCATGTCTGTATGGAGGCTTAAGGCCCCTACCCGCTTATATCCTGTATCTTTCTCTCCGTCTGCTTCTAATTGAGCGATTAATTCCGGATAGTAACGAGCACCGCCTTTTGCCAATTGATACCATGCTTTGTTACGCCGCTGGGAAAGCCAAGGACAAACAATTCCTGCAGCGGCATCTGTAGCCTGTCCTGAATCCTCTCGATCTACTAAGATAACCTCTGCACTTTGTTTAGCAAGGTGATACGCGGTCGACGCGCCAAGAATCCCTGCACCTATAATGATTATTTTTTGCATATAACTCCTTTTTCAACTAATATTTTCGATTTTATATATTTTTGGGTTCCTCTCAAAAAACATTATGACTTCATTTTAACTTAAACTTTCTAGCTTCGCGAAAATCTTTTAATTATCTCTTATTTTGAATGCAATTTAAGCATATTGCTTATACATTTAAACTAGATTGGTTACAATTCTACTAGAAATGGAGGAAAAGATTATGGTTCGATTTTTTGCTATACTATCATGCATATTTTTACTATATTTTTCAGGACCTATTATTGAACAAAAGTTTGCAAATTCTGATTCTGTTAAGGCGATTGATCAAGTTCAATCTAAAATAAATGAAATCAAAACCAACCCAGAAATACTTACAACCATCAATACTCTATCCGAAAAGATGCAACAATTATTGAAACAGCTTGATCTTCATTTAAAAGAACTTCCGCTAACACAACAAAAAGATGAACCGACAAACAGAGAAAAAACAAACTTAAAAACCCCGACCGAGCAAATCTTTTCAATTCATAATGTTGAACTCGGTGAGACAAAAGAAGATATTAAAAACATATTAGGACCCGCAAACCGTTCTTCCCTAAACGAATATGGGGCAAAATGGTATACCTACCATGACAAATATCGAGACTTTTTTATGGTTATGTATGATGAAAAAAATAATGTAGCCGGTTTATACACAAACCAGGATTTAATTGCGTCCACCAATGGGATTAAGTTAGGAAGCTCGAAAGAAAATGTACGAGCAAAACTGGGGGAACCACTTACCAACATACAAAAAGGATTGACGATTTATCAATTACAAAAAAATAGCGATTATGATGTGTATTTACTTGATGGTGTATATGTAACTATTTTTTACGATAAACACGAGAACAATACTATTACAGCGATGCAATTAATCGACAAAGACATGGAACAAAAGAAACATGAATTATATTCCGAAGCAAGTCCGGAATTAAATGAAGGCTTTGAATACCAGTTATTTGATTTAACGAATGCTTCACGAGCTGAACACCAGCTTCCTATCCTCTCATGGGATAACCGTGTCAGAGAAACTGCCCGTAATCATAGTACGGATATGGCTGTCAATCAGTATTTTGATCACACAAACCTTAAAGGGCAATCACCGTTTGATCGAATGAAGGATGATCATATCATCTTTTATTTGGCCGGGGAAAACCTTGCCTATGGACAGTTTAGCAGCATTTTTGCCCACGAGGGTTTAATGAACTCACTCGGCCATCGAAAGAATATATTGCGGAATGGATACGAGTATTTAGGAGTGGGCGTTGCCTTTAATGATCAATCACAGCCCTACTACACAGAAAACTTTTATGCTAAATAGTGGTAAAAGGGAGGTAGTATTTTGCCCAATTATGCTGAAAGATTAACAAAAAAGTGTCAGGCATCATCCTATTTTATGGATTGTGCCTGACACTTTTTAATTATGAATTTTATTTTAATGCGCTAACTGCGTTAATTAGCCCCTGACCGGACTTTTCGTCATATCCTGGTTTGAATACATCTTCAGCAGAGTTCAAAATGATGTGTTTTACCTGGGCAGGATTAAGTTTATCTTTACCGTGTTGAGCAATAATGACGCCGGCAAGTGCGGCAACTTTTGGAGCCGCCATGGAAGTACCTCCTTTATAGTTCCACCCGCCAGGTACTGTAGCAAAGCATAGGTAAGAGTTATCTCGTCCCTCTTTTGTTTCAGGATTATAGTTAGGGCCTAAATCTCCGCCAGGAGCCATTACATCAATTTTTCCTACTCCATAGTTTGAGTAGTATGCCAGGTTCTTCAATTTTCCGCCTGCTGAAACCCTAATCAAGTTCTGGCTGCTTGGACTTCTATGTGTGGCACCTTTATCATCACCGGAAAGTTTTCCAGGGCTGCTTATATCTACTGCGTTATTACCCGCAGACCCTACAACCGTAACACCTTTATTGATTGCATAAGTAATTGCTCGATTAAACATTCGCACATCTGCAACAACATCTTTTGTTGCAGTTTCAGGATCCTGGAACCAATCATAGCCGCCTAATGACATATTTACAACATCTACATTATCATCAGCAGCTGTCATTAATGCTTCCGCGATATCAGCAGTAGAAGCTTCTCCGGTAGGACCAAAGACACGATAAGAAGCCACTTTTAGGTCAGGCCCCACTCCCATTGTTCTTCCTTTTGCCGCAATTGAACCCGCGACGTGTGTACCATGTCCATTTTCGTCCTTAGGATCTGAATAGCCTGGAACAAATGATTTCCCGTATGCATAATTTGCTTTTAAGTCTGGGTGGGTATAGTCAATACCTGTATCGATTACTGCAACGACAATATCTTCCCCTGAAACTGGCTTTCCTGTGCCTCCAGGAAGGTTCCATGATTCTCCATTATTTGTAACTTGTTTAATATCCCATTGATACTGTTCATATAGATCCGGCTTAACAGATGCGGCCTCCTCAAAGGAAACCGTTGCTTCCGCAGCTGGTGCCTCAGCATAAACTTTGTTTTCTGCTCCAGCTTCAGACACGATAGAAGACTTTTTAACTTCCTTTAGGAAATCAGGATTGCTAGAGGATACCTCAACAGCTCCTAATTTTTCCAGCTTCTGTTGTATCTTGCCGCCAGCTTTTTTAAGGATGTCCTCATAACCTGATGGTAGTTTTGCCTCATTTTTAAAAACTACTATGTAATTCTTTTCAACTGATTGGGCATGTCCCACACCAGCACCACTAGCAAAAACTGTAGATGCACATAACGTTAGGCCAAGAGCCCCTGCTAAAAATCCTTTTTTAATTGTCATTTGTTGACCTCCTATATATATTCTAATTTTCATTATATTTCAAATCATCAGTTAAACAATCATCTTTTTTCGACAGCAAAAAATAGTATGCCATACTTTAGATATAGATAAAGTGTATTTTCTTTCACTAGTTAATACTAAAATAGATAAATATTATTAGTATCTCTTTTAGAAGGAATGGAATTTCTGCAAATTTTGTAGAAAATCCAGTTCTATATACTCAGCT
>NZ_JBALPG010000161.1:0-3313 GCF_036965245.1 Neobacillus drentensis | reverse complement strand
ATGATAACTTAAAGTAACGCGAGCGTTGATCCAAGAAGGATTAACGCTTCTTTTAAGGATTAACGCTTATTTTTGTAGTGCTTCTTCAACTAACTGGGCAGTTCAACAACAATTATTGCGATAAGCAGGATTTTATTGAACTTAATCGAACTCTAAATAGATAAATTGATATGGGAGTATGGAGAATGAAAGATAATGAAATAATTATCGAAGCCAAAAGGCTTGTAGAAAGAATTAAGTTAAAATATCCCGAATTTGTTGGAAAAAAGACAACCGAAAGTGATTTAGTAAAATTAGAAAAAGAACTTAAAATAAAATTGCCAGAATGGTATATCGAATTATATACGACCGTCCCTTTAATAGATGCAGAGTTTGGAATTCAAGAAGATGAACCTGATGAGGATTATGATGGGGTTTCATATATTATATGGGGAGGTGTGGATGACATAATTGATGAAAGCACTAAATATGAACCTGGAATATCGGTATTAGATGATGGATATATTTTTTTAGCAAGTTGTTCCCACGGAAGCGGTGACCCTATATATGTCAAACTAAGTTCAAAGCAGCCAAGCGTATTTCGAATATACCACGATGATTATTCTAAAAATCAATTAGCAGGAGACCTTACTTCTTTGTTCAAGAATGCAATAATTTAACCAGTTCGATAATACCCAGCTTCTACAACTAATGGACAGGTTACTTTAAAAAGGATAGGAATTATTTGTATAAATTGAAATAACCTCATGTTATAATTAGTGTAAATTTACACTATGCGATAGGGCGGCGTTAAAATGAAGAAGATTAAATATTGGGGCATTATATCTTTTGTTTTAACTGTGGTTGGTTTAATATTTAGTATCAAATTTCAGTCTATGGCTTATTGGGGACCAGGTGGGACTTTCACTTGGACTTGGTACTGGGTAGGTGCCTTTTTATCTTATTTTTGCTCATTAATGGCAATTGTATGTATGTTTTTAAACAAAGCTAATAATAATTTTGTATTAATCGCATTAAATTCAATAATAATAGCTCCTTCACTATTATGGACAACGTTCATTATTATTGCTTGGCAGTCTGGAATGTAAATTATTTACCTTCAGAGTGCTTAATTAACTATCGGTGGCGTTTCTAAGAACTGGCTCCCACAAACAACAAACAGCACCCTTTTGTTATTAAGCTAAATGGCAGGTTAGTTGAGGAGTATAATGAAAGAAAACATTTTACCTAAGTTAAAAAGAGGGCATTTAAATACGATAAAGAGAGGAGGGGTATGATGATAAGAAGTAAAGTGACACTCATTAGTTCAGTTATTATTTTAGGTATATGTATGTATTTATATTTCCCATTTCCTAATGATGTAATGTTAGAAGCACGTTCTACATTCATGTCGTTTCCAATACGCAATCAAGATGGATATGTTTTACTTGGTATAATTGGGTCCGTTTTGTTTATAATCGCTATGATTTTACTTGTCATTGGCATAAAGAAATATCACTTTCGAACCATAGTAATAGTTGTAATAGTATATGCATTTTTACCCAAGATTCTAATTACAATCTACCAAGAAACATTAGCAAGTGGCATTACGGCAATTTCTTACGATGGCAAAGGCAAGTGTAATTTTGAAAATGTGAACAAGGACTTATTGGATGGGGAATGCAATCTTGTATTACATAATCGAAGCAATAAAGCCGTCTCATTTGAATTGGAATTTTTAGATTCCTTTTTGATGGAGGATGAAATACAGATGGAGTCGCTTATGAATTTAGATGGTCCATACAGTATTACGATAGAAGCAAATCGTAAAAAATCTATTCATTTGAAGAAATTACTAAAAGTAACAGATGTTCCAAAACATATTGAAGGAGGAACATCAAACAATGTTCATTTTAAGTTAATTAGCGGGAAAACTACACGCATTTTATAGAAGATGATTCTTCTAACTTTGCTCTGTTAAAGGGCAATGTTGATATTTGGTTGTAAAATTTCAATGTATAGGGTCTTATTCCACAAATGGGCGCTTTTCTTTAGTAAGAAGGCGTCTTTTTGATATGCCCCTACACATTAAGGAATTAGATTTTGTTAAAGTAAAAAGGATTGTGAATATTTCCACTTAAACTACCATGAAAATTAAATTCTACAACTTTAGAAATATGGCCATACTTAAATAGACGCAGCTCATTTGTTTTTTTAAAAAGGGGAGAGCGCCAAGTATAATCGATCTATTGTAGGTTGGTGGACAGGATTAAGATACTTTAGCTTCTTCCAACGTAACAGTGTATCCCAAGCTTTCGAGTCGTCTCAGTGAATGCTTGACAATCGATTGTTGTCTCTGCTTATCAAAGTAGTCTTCGCCTAAGTCTACATACATTTCTTTACGTGTTAAGAGATAATAAGAGATACGCAACATGGCGTGGGCGACGACAATGCCAGCACGTTTCTTGCCTTTGCGCGAGGCAGTACGCCTATACAGCGCTCCGAGATAGTTTTTGGATCCCCTTACGGAATGAGCTGCCTCCGTTAATGCCGACCTTAAATATTTATTTCCTTTTTTTGTCTTAGCCGATTTCCTTTTTCCTGCACTTTCATTCTGTCCTGGAACCAGACCGGCCCAAGAACACATATGGGCTGCTCTTGGAAATTGCGCTTTAACATCAGTTCCGATTTCCGTGAGGATTTGTTCAGCCATTCTTTTCGCAATCCCGGGAATGGAATCTAGTATTTCCAGATATTCTTGATGGGAGCTTAGTCTTTTCGCAACTTCTTGATCGAGCATCTCGATTTGTTCAGTTAGAAAATCGATGTGACCTAAAATGGTTTTTAACATTAAACGTTGATGGGGACCAATATAACCTTTCAAAGCCAGTTCCAGTTCTTCTTTCTTCTTTTTCATGGAGCGGCGGGCGAAGTCCGCCAGTTTCTTGGGATCTTCTTCGCCATTGGCGATGGCGTCAAGCATGTCTCTTGCCGAAACACCCAGAACATCTGAAACTACAGACCCCAGTTTGATGTTTGCTCCTTCTAGAACCTTTTGGATCCGGTTGTGTTGCCTTGCTCGCTCCTCAATGATACTTCGACGATATCGAACCAGCTCTCGCAGTTCCCTTTGATTACGGTCAGGGATATAACTAGCTTTAAGCAGGCCGTGGCGAAGCAGTTTAGCAATCCATTCTGCATCCTTGACATCAGTCTTTCGTCCCGGAACAGCCTTCATGTGCTGAGCATTGACAACTAGAAACTCAATATCCTCAGCTTCAAGTAAGTTCACAATCGGCTTCCAATAGACACTCGTACTTTCCATGGCAACATG
>NZ_JBALPG010000160.1:526-1164 GCF_036965245.1 Neobacillus drentensis | reverse complement strand
CCATGAAAATTAAATTCTACAGCTTTAGAAATATGGCCATACTTAAATAGACGCAGCTCATTTGTTTTTTAAAAAAGGGGAGAGCGTCAAGTATAATCGATCTATTGTAGGTTGGTGGACAGGATTAAGATACTTTAGGTTCTTCCAACGTAACAGTGTATCCCAAGCTCTCGAGTCGTCTAAGTGAATGCTTGACAATCGATTGTTGTCTCTGCTTATCAAAGTAGTCTTCGCCTAGGTCTACATACATTTCTTTACGTGTTAAGAGATAATAACTGATACGCAACATGGCGTGGGCGACGACAATGCCAGCACGTTTTTTGCCTTTGCGCGAGGCAGTCCGTCTATACAGCGCTCCGAGATAGTTTTTGGATCCCCTTACGGAATGAGCTGCCTCCGTTAATGCAGACCTTAAATATTTGTTTCCTTTTTTTGTCTTAGCCGATTTCCTTTTTCCTGCACTTTCATTCTGTCCTGGAACCAGGCCGGCCCAGGAACACATATGGCCTGAACTCGGAAATTGCGCTTTAACATCAGTTCCGATTTCCGTGAGGATTTGTTCAGCCATTCTTTTCGCAATCCCGGGAATGGAATCTAGTATTTCCAGATATTCTTGATGGGAGCTTAGTCTTTTCGCA
>NZ_JBALPG010000160.1:0-495 GCF_036965245.1 Neobacillus drentensis | reverse complement strand
TTTTTAACATTAAACGTTGATGGGGACCAATATAACCTTTCAAAGCCAGTTCCAGTTCTTCTTTCTTCTTTTTCATGGTGCGGCGGGCGAAGTCTGCCAGCTTCTTGGGATCTTCTTCGCCATTGGCGATGGCGTCAAGCATGTCTCTTGCCGAAACACCCAGAACATCTGAAACTACAGACCCCAGTTTGATGTTTGCTCCTTCTAGAACCTTTTGGATTCGGTTGTGTTGCCTCGCTCGCTCCTCAATGATACTTCGACGATATCGGACCAGCTCGCGCAGTTCCCTTTGATTACGGTCAGGGATATAACTGGCTTTAAGCAGTCCGTGGCGAAGCAGTTTAGCAATCCATTCTGCATCCTTGACATCAGTCTTTCGTCCCGGAACAGCCTTCATGTGCTGAGCATTGACAACAAGAAACTCAATATCCTCAGCTTCAAGTAAGTTCACAATCGGCTTCCAATAAACACTCGTGCTTTCCATGGCAACATGTG
>NZ_JBALPG010000159.1:3635-15611 GCF_036965245.1 Neobacillus drentensis | reverse complement strand
GTTCAGTAATTTATTCATTTGAAATATATCATTAGTACCATTATTAAATAAAAGGATTACAGTGCTTTTTAAATAGGCCCTCTTACTTCGTTCGATGGCGCTGCTGTCGGCTTGTGCTCCACGTTTTATCCTGAACATATTTTTTAAAATTACGTAAAATGAAGAAATTGAACAATGAAGTGAGGAGAAATATGTTTTATATAAGAGAAACTTTTCAAGTTCTCCCTGAAAAAGTCAGTGATTTTAATAAATTTTTTCATGAATACTTGTACCCCAATAATTTGAAAAATGGTGCAAAATTAACCGGTCGTTGGGTAACAGTGTCAGAAGAAGAGATCATTGCAATTTGGGAGTACCCCAGCTATGAAGAGTATGTAAAAATTGAAGAAAGAGTTTTAAGTGATGAAATGCATCAACGTGCACAATCTCAACTTCAGAAATTAGGAAAGCTTTTTTTAGACATCCGTAAAGACTTTCTGACTTCAACGGGAGCATACAGTTCTCCAAAACAAACAGTAACGGTAAGCGGGTATATAACAAATGAAAAAAATGAAACATTGCTAGTAAAAACTTTTTGGAGAGCAGATACGTGGGAACTTCCTGGAGGTGGAGTAGATGATGGTGAAACACTTGACGTGGCACTGTGTCGAGAAATTGTGGAAGAGACAGGTATAATAGTAAAATTGCAAGGTGTAAGCGGAGTATATTCTAATGGAAGTACAGTTTCAATTGTCTTTCTAGGAAAAAGTATTGGAGGAAATCCAAAAACATCTAATGAGACAAAAGATGTTCGTTTTATTAAAATCAACTTAGGAAATGTTAAACAATATATAAAACGCGGAAAATTCATTCCAAGAGTATTGGATGCAATGAAAGGAAAATGCATACCGCATGAAGCGTTTAAAGTCCGTCCTTTTGAACTACTGGAGAGGCTTAATGGAAATGAAGAAAATGAATAATTAGACCAAAATCTCGTCGAATTGTGGTGGGATTTTTTTATTGAGTAATTATTATTGATAATAAATAGTTTGCAATTTTGTCAAAAAAAAATAAAAGTTATTGTTTCGATTCTTAATCAAATGTAATATACTATATACAAATAAGTATATCACATTTACAATTAATAAATATAATATATCATATTAATTGTAAATTAGGAGGTGGTAATGATTAAACTTACAAAGCGCCAGGATGAAATTCTGGAGATTGTTAAACAAAGTGGACCGATAACGGGAAAAGAGATCGCTGAAAAGCTTTCCTTATCACGGGCAGCGTTAAGACCAGATCTTGCCATCTTAACGATGTCAGGCAGCTTAGATGCAAGGCCTAGAGTAGGTTACTTTTTTAATGAAAAAATACAAGTAAAGCGCCAGGCTGAAAGATTTCTTCACCAAAAAGTAAATGATTATAAAGCACTCCCGATTGTCGTTGGTAAATCAACATCTGTATATGATGCCATCGTACAGTTGTTTTTAGAGGATGTTGGAACGCTTTACGCTGTCGATGCGGACGGGCATTTAGCAGGGGTTATTTCAAGGAAGGATTTGCTCAGAGCATCTCTAGGAAATCGAAATCTAAATGAATTGCCGGTTAGTGTTATCATGACAAGAATGCCAAATATTATCACCATTAATCCAGAAGAAACATTGCTCGAAGCAGCTAAAAAGATGATTTACAATCACATCGATTCCTTACCAGTAGTAAAGGAAATGGCCGGGCAAAAAAATACATATTTGCTAGTCGGCCGCATTACGAAAACAACGATCACACGTGCATATTTAGAAATCATGGAAGAAAAATCAGACTAAGGGAGTGGCTGGAATTTTGGTAAAGAAAGAAGTTGTCTATGTGGTATCAGACTCAGTTGGGGAAACGGCTGAGTTTGTTGTAAAAGCAGTTGCAACACAGTTTAACGGTGGTCAAGTAGACATCCGCCGTAACTCATATGTGGATGACTTTGAAGATATTGAAGATGTCATTATATTAGCCAAAAAGGACCATTCTATTATCGCTTATACGATTGTCATTCCAGCATTGAAAGAGTATATAGATCGGCGTGCTAGTGAAGAAGGAATTATGGCAGTGGACTTACTTAGTCCATTAATGAATGCGTTTGTTACAAAATTTAATAAGGAACCACAACATCAACCTGGATTAATGAGAAAACTGGATGAAGAATATTTTAGGAAAATTGAAGCAATCGAATTTGCTGTTAAATATGATGATGGCCGTGACCCAAGAGGAATAACAAAGGCGGATATTGTTTTAGTAGGTGTATCTCGAACCTCAAAGACCCCGCTGTCCATGTACTTGGCCCATCAGCGCTTCAAAGTCGCCAATGTTCCGTTAGTACCAGAGGTGCAGCCGCCGGATGAATTGTTCAAAATCCCACGCAAAAATTGCATAGGGTTAATTATTTCACCTGATAAGTTGAATGAAATTCGCAAGGAACGCTTAAGAGCATTAGGGTTAGCATCACAGGCAAATTATGCAAGCTTTGAGAGGATTTTAGAAGAATTAGATCATGCTGAAAAAATTATGAAACGCGTGGGCTGTCCTGTCATTGATGTATCAAATAAGGCTGTAGAAGAAACAGCAGGCTTAATTCTAGACGTGTTGAAAAAAGAGAGGAGCTTTTAATCATGGATCAATTTGTTTACTTATTTAATGAAGGAAATGGCAATATGAGAGAATTGCTAGGGGGAAAGGGTGCTAATCTAGCAGAAATGACGCGAATTGGCTTGCCGGTACCTTATGGTTTTACCATCACAACACAGGCTTGTAATGGTTACTATGAAGCTAATAAAACCATTCCTACGTTAGTAGAAAAGCAAACTTTAGAAGCTCTATCACACTTAGAAGAAAAAATGGGTAAAAAACTGGGAGACCCACAAGATCCATTGCTCGTTTCCGTTCGTTCAGGTTCTGTTTTTTCTATGCCTGGGATGATGGATACTATTTTAAACCTTGGGATGAATGATGAAACCGTTATCGGGATGGCAAAATTAACGAATAACGCCCGTTTTTCTTATGATTCATACCGCCGCTTCATTCAAATGTTTAGTAATGTTGTGCTTGAAATTGATACCTACTATTTCGAACAATTTTTAGAAGAAACACGTGAGCAGAAAGGCTATTCTTCAGATCCAGAAATGACAGCAGAAGATTGGCAGGAGGTTATAGCTGGGTATAAAGGAATTGTTAAAAAGCATACAAGAAAGGAATTCCCGCAAGAACCAAAGGAACAGCTATTCCTTGCCATTAACGCTGTGTTTAATTCATGGAACAACCAGCGTGCAATCGTTTATCGCCGTCTTAATAAAATACCGGATCATCTAGGAACTGCCGTTAACATTCAAAGTATGGTTTTTGGAAATATGGGGGATGATTCAGGCACAGGCGTTGCCTTCACTAGAAATCCGTCAACAGGCGAGCATGTTTTATACGGGGAGTATTTAATTAATGCCCAAGGAGAAGATGTGGTAGCTGGCATTCGGACACCGCAGCCAATTGCGACTTTAAAGGACGAAATGCCAGGAGTATACAAACAATTTTCAGATACATGCAAACTCCTTGAGCAGCATTATCAAGAAATGCAGGACATTGAATTCACTGTTGAACGCGGCCAACTTTTCATCCTGCAAACTCGAAACGGTAAACGTACTGCGCAGGCAGCGATTCGTATTGCTGTTGAAATGGTGGAAGAAGGAATCATTGATAAAAAGACAGCCTTACTGCGGGTTGATCCAGACCAATTAAATCAATTGCTGCACCGCCGCATCGATGATAAATTTGATAAGACAATTTTAGCAAAAGGCTTGCCGGCATCTCCTGGGGCAGCAACAGGCCAAGTGGTGTTTGATGCAGATGAGGCAGAGACTCTTGGAAATGACGGTAAAAAGGTGATTTTAGTACGACCTGAAACAACACCGGACGATATCCATGGTATTGTCGCTTCTCAAGCCATTTTGACAAGTCGTGGCGGTATGACAAGCCACGCAGCTGTAGTTGCACGAGGTATGGGAAAAGCTTGTATTTGTGGATGTGAAGCCTTAAAGATCGATTTAAAGGCGAAACAATTCACAGTTGGCGAAACTCTTGTGAACTATGGTGATACCATAACGATTGATGGGTCTACAGGTGAAATTATGCTTGGGGAAATTCCAATGATTGAACCAGAACTATCTGATGAGTTTCAGCTTCTGCTTACCTGGGCAGACCAAGAGCGGAAGATTGGCGTCCGTGCCAATGCAGATAATCCGGAAGATGCAAAGAAATCATTTGAATTTGGTGCTGGAGGAGTTGGATTGTGCCGAACTGAACATATGTTTATGGATATAAACCGTGTTCCAATTGTTCAAAAAATGATTTTAGCAGAGAATTATCAGGAGAGAATGGAAGCACTTGATTTGCTTTTACCAATGCAGCAGGGAGATTTTGAGGGTATCTTTGAAGCGATGCAAGGGTTACCGGTGACAATCCGTTTATTGGATCCTCCATTGCATGAGTTTATGCCAGATAAAGAGGAACTATTAGTGGAAGTAACAAAGATGCAAATTTTAAATCCTCAATCTGAGGAATTAAAGGAAAAAGAGCATTTGCTTAAAAAGATTCGTCAATTAGATGAAGTCAATCCAATGCTCGGCCACCGCGGCTGCCGTCTTGGAATGATATTCCCTGAAATTTATGAAATGCAAGCGAAAGCGATTTTCTATGCAGCAGCGACACTTGCAGACAAAGGCATGGATGTTGAGCCTGAAATCATGATTCCTTTGGTTGGTCATGTGAATGAGTTAAGGCAAATGCGCCAGTTAGTGATTGATGCAGCCGTAAGTGTACAGGAAGAAACCGGAAAGAATTTCACGTATACAATTGGGACAATGATTGAGATTCCACGTGCAGCTTTAACAGCTGACGAAATTGCTGAAGAAGCCGATTTCTTCTCATTTGGAACGAATGATTTAACCCAAACAACCTTTGGCTATAGCCGTGATGATGCAGAAGGAAAATTCCTGCAATCCTATATCGAAAATAAAGTACTTCCAGAAAATCCATTTGCTGTCCTAGACCGGGATGGAGTGGGTAAGTTAGTTGAAATGGGAGTAAAGCTTGGGCGGAAAACAAAGCCATCTCTTAAAGTCGGGATTTGTGGTGAAGTTGGTGGAGAAAAGAGTTCGATTGAGTTTCTCTATCAAAATGGTTTAGATTATGTAAGCTGTTCACCATACCGAGTGCCGCTTGCACGATTGGCTGCCGCACAAGCAACGATTCGTCATGAGTTAAATAAAGAAGAGGTATATACAACAGCATAATTGATTTATGGAAGAGGATGTGTGGAAAGTACGCCATCCTCTTTATTTTTTATGAGCAAATTTGGCTTAATATGGAAAACATCCAAAACTGCTGAAAAATGAGCTAATAAATGAGAAAATACATAAGGATAATGATCCATAAATTCAATAAATCGTCCAAAATGAAGTAAAAATGAGCCAATTGCAAAAACGAAGACGTCTCACTATCCTCCTAAATAGGAGTATCTCACCATTTTCTGCTTATACTATAATAAAAAATGTAAAAGGGGACTATTTATGGGAGCTATTGAACGCGGCGGATATCGATTTGTTCCGGAATTTAGTGTCATTCAACAAAATGGAGCGGTCCACGTGTATAACAAAGACCAATTTATCGAAGAAATTCAATTTCAGTTTTCAGGTAAGTTTCCTGAACTGGATCAAATCGAAGACTTGGTTGATCAATATTGTCATCAACATAATATATAAGGAACGCTTGTTCGGTATTTTAATTAATGCTATAATGAAAATGCAATAGAATAGTTTTCTCAAGGGTGGACGGCACATCTCCTTTTGAAAGGGGGTGATGCTTTTGACAGTTTTTCAGGCATTGATGTTGGCTGTATCGTTCGCTAGTCTCATTGTCACGGTTCTGTCTTTCCACAAAAAAAAATAATCCACCCTTGAGCCGGCAAGCATAAGCGGTGGATTATTGCCCTTTACGCCGATCCCCTTTAAGGGAATCAACTATTGCATGACCGAGCAGTTTGACGTCATGCTCGGTCTTTTTTACTATATGATCTTCTCTATTCACATTATACATAACTTTCATGAAAAAAGAAATCAATTTAAAGTGGAGGGATTCGTATGAGCAAGTTACAAACCATTTACCCTCAAGCAATTGAACATACAAAAATGAAAGTGGTTGAAGATATTGACCGCTATCTAGAAACGAAAGAAATACTTCCATCCTTTAAACAATACATTGCAGATAGAGGACATTATGTAGAACAAATTTGGGTGAACGTTTGGTTGAATAAATCGACAAATGATGTTCCAAAAAATGAAAAAAAGCAATTTCTAAGTGAAAAAGGGTACGAGGTACAAGGGATTGACAGAAAACTTCTGAATAAATTATTCCGAGATGAAATGAGAACATATCAGCCTTTCAATGTCATGGAATGGTTAAACCAAACATTTGCTGCAGAGAAAGAAAAGTGGTTGGAGCGTTATCATGATGCAAAGGACAATTTTTTAAAGCGTGAGGAACAGAAACAGCTTGAAGAACAGAAGTTAACGTTTCAAAGAGAAATCGAGGATTTTGCAGTTGGTATTATGGAAGAACAATATGAACTATTTTATATTAATGTCCGCCACTTTGTTGCGAAACAATTAGCTGCCGACCTGCAAAATAATGTGAAGTTTCAATCTGTGGATACCTTTGCACTTGAGGAAAAATTAGTTAATCAGGGTTCGTTTGATCCGTCGGCCTATACAACAGTAGCAGCTTTTTTTAAAGAATTGACTGGTGATATTCATAAGACACTAAACTGGGGCCGAAGTTTATTTGAATATCAAACTTATTTCTTTGTTTATGAAAGTTTAATTTCTGATTATCTATCAGATCTGATCCCGCAGAAAATACTAGAGCAGCTTTCAGCTGAGATTAAGGATAATTTTCACGATATCTTTCATGAGAAAATATCTGTTTCGTTTGTAAAAGGCAGCATTGCACAGCTTTTATATGATATTGAGAGTTATTTTATTGAAGATATTCAAGAAGAATATGTTTCTGACTTAATAAAGTTAGTAGAAATTCCTTTTGATCCTAAGGTGCATAAGGATATTTTAGAAAACAACCTCATGGAACGGGAAAAGAAACAGAAAAAAGAGCAGGAAGAACTTCAGCGGAAAAAAGAAGCCGAAGAACGGATGATGAAGGACATATTTGGAGCGGAATACGATTCTTCGTTACAACGCCATGTCCGCTATGTCCTACACATTGGTGAAACGAATACCGGGAAAACGCATCATGCGTTAGAAAAAATGAAAGCAGCAAAAAGCGGCTTGTATTTGGCACCTCTTCGTTTGTTAGCTCTAGAGGTATTTGATAAATTGAATACGGAAGGAACACCTTGCTCCTTAAAAACCGGAGAGGAAGAAAAAATGGTCTTAAATGCTCACCATACCTCTTGTACCGTGGAAATGTTCCATGAAAAAGAGTATTACGAAGTAGTCGTGATTGATGAAGCACAGATGATTACTGATAAAGACCGGGGATTTTCATGGTATAAGGCCATCACAAAAGCTAATGCTGACGAAGTACATATCATCGGAAGCCGAAATTCAAAAACAATGCTGCTAGAGCTTTTAGGTAATTCAGACATTGAAATTCATGAGTACAGCCGCGATACGCCGCTTGAGGTGGAAACGAAGGAATTTCATATTAAGCACATTAAAAAGGGTGATGCCCTGATTTGTTTTTCACGAAGACGTGTACTTGAAACGGCCTCACGTCTGCAAAATGACGGCCATTCTGTCAGCATGATTTACGGCAGTATGCCGCCGGAAACACGGAAAAAGCAGATCGAACAGTTTAACAAAGGAAAAACAAAGGTGATCGTCGCTACGGATGCGATTGGAATGGGGTTAAACCTGCCTATTCGTAGGATTGTTTTCTTGGAGAATGATAAATTCGACGGAACACGAAGACGGCTGCTTACCTCCCAAGAAGTAAAACAAATTGCTGGCCGTGCCGGTCGCAAAGGAATTTATGATGTCGGAAAAGTTGCTTTTACAAGTGATATCAAAAAAATGCGGAACCTGCTTTTGCAGGAGGATGAGCCTGTTCATACGTTTGCAATTGCTCCAACCAATTCTGTCTTCGAACGCTTTCAACGATATTATCACGATTTGGGGAATTTTTTTGAGCTTTGGGGAAAATTTGAAAGTCCGAAGGGGACGAAAAAAGCCTCGCTTTCAGAGGAGAAGTCGCTATATCAACTCATTGCCGGGACAGAAATAGAAGCGAGGCTATTCTTAATGGATCTATATGGGTTCTTACATCTTCCATTTTCAAAAAATGAACAAGCATTGACGAGACAATGGGAAGATACAATGTATGCCATCATCCAGGGCAGGGAGCTTCCAGAGCCAATTGTTAAGGACAGAAGCTTAGAGGAGTTAGAATTAAGTTATAAAGCGATTGGGCTTCATCTTTTATTTTTATATCGCTTAGGCGAGCGAACGGAAGCGATTTTTTGGGAACGGCTGCGGGAGGAAATCAGTGATCAGGTGCAGGAGCGATTGAAAACTGACATAAAGAAATTCGTTAAAAAATGCAAGACGTGCGGTAAAAAGCTACCTTGGGACCATTCATTTCCAACATGTGATGCCTGTCATACAGCAAAATACAGAAGATACCGGTATGATGAATTTGAATTTTAAAGATCCCGGGTTCCCAGTGAATCCGGGCTTTTTACATCCAAGTTCATCTAATTTACCAACGTGTTTTTTTTGGTTTCATTGATTAACATCTAAGTATATTAATATCTCAAACCCATATGATTGTTATAGGGGGTGAAGATTTTATGGCTGTTCATGTGGTTATAGCTGGTGAAAATCTATGGACAATTTCGAATAGGTACAATGTATCTATACAATCCATTGTTGATTTGAACGGATTATCGTCTGCGACTTCAATTGTTCCTGGTCTTGCTTTATATATCCCAAATAGTCTTCCGCCGTTTCGCTATTATCGAATAGTGGCCGGAGATCAAATCTGGAATTTGGCACAGCAATTCAATACTGACCCCTCAGCGATTCTAGCCGTGAATCCTGGAATAAATCCGAATCAACTCCACATCGGTCAAATCATCACCATTCCATCACCAGAAAAATTAGAAATTTCCACACTTGGATTTATTGTCCCATCGTCTGAGAGTAACGTTTTAACTATACTTGATTCTATTTCTGAACAGTTAACCTATTTAGCTATTGTCGCTTATTCGTTTACAGAAGAAGGATTCGCATATAATCAGATAGAGGATTTAGCAATCATAGCCAAAAGTAATCAATTAAATATCACACCATTATTGATGATTCGAAATTTTACTGGAAGTGATTTTAGTCCTGAGCTGGCAGGGAGGGTGTTAGAAAATCCAACATATCGCGGAAATTTAGTCGCAAGTATTGTAAATTTAACGATACAAAGAGGTTTTGGCGGGGTCAGCATCGACCTTGAATTTATACCTCCGGCAAGACGCAGTGATTTTATTACTTTTTTAACAGATTTAAAGAATGCATTAGGCGAGCTTATTTTGCATGTAAATGTTCATGCAAAAACAGCTGATATTCCAACCAATCGGATTATAGGTGCCTATGATTATGCAGCGATTGGTAAAGCGGCAGACCTTGTAGCGGTGATGACGATTGATTACGGTTATCCTGGCGGCCCACCCGATCCGATTGCTCCGATTACATGGGTGGAGCAAGTAATTCAGTACTCTATTACCCAAATCAATCCTCGTAAACTGCAAATCGCTTTGGCGCTTTACGGGTATGATAAAGTTGTTCATACTAATAAAACAAATGCTCAATCAGTTCTTGCTGCCCAAAATCAAGCGATTACAACCGGTACGCCAATTGAATTCGACAGCACCGCTAAATCCCCGTGGTATCGGTACTGGCATGGAGTAGAGGAGCATGTTGTCTGGTTTGAAGATATTCGTAGTTATATAGAAAAGTACCGTCTAATTGATGTTTATCATTTAAGCGGCACGACCTTTTGGCAAATTAGTCTGGCGGCACCACAGAATTGGGCATATCTCAGTAAAAATATAGCTGTTGTGAAGAATATTGAATAAAAAAATACTTGATATTGAGCAAGAGGTGAAAGATTGTTTCTATTTTTGTATGTTTTTAAGTCACAAGGTGGAATGCCACAGGGTTGGTACAAACATCTACCGTTCCCATTTTTGATACAAAATTGGTCTTTTGGACAAACTCTAAGAAAAAGGGAAGGCTGGATCAAGATTGAAGTTAAGAGTAAAATTTTTTGTCCTACTTTTTTTCACAGTGATTTCTGCTGCTATTCTCGGCATACACGTTAACGCCATGAATGGTCATGAGAATATGGTTCAGCAACTTAATCAACTAATACAAAATGACCCGGATTTAAAGGGGGCTATCGCCGGAATAAGTATTCGTTCTGCTGGAAGCGGTAAAATCATTTATGACCATAAAGGCGATATTCGATTACGCCCCGCCTCCAATATGAAGCTGTTTACTGCAGCAGCAGCCTTAAACGTCCTAGGTGAAAAATATACTTTCACGACTGAAGTCCTTACAGATGCACAAGTGAAAAAGAATACGCTGAAAGGTAATCTTTTTCTAAAAGGAAAAGGTGACCCGACCTTGTTAAAAACTGATTTTGACAAAATGGCATTGGAAATAAAGGAGTTGGGTATTAAACGGATAAAGGGAAATTTGGTCGGGGATGATTCGCATTACGATGATGTGCGTTATTCACTAGATCAGCCATGGAGTGATGAAACCACTTATTATGGTGCTCAGATTTCTGCATTAACCGCCTCACCGACAACTGATTACGATTCAGGTTCTATAAGGGTAAAGGTTAGACCTGGAATAAAAAGTGGAGACAAGGTGGATGTAGAGGTAACTCCAAAAACTAACTATGTGAAGATTGTTAATCATGCTGTAACAGTGAAAGAAGATGGAAAAAAGGAAATTACAATTGAGCGGGAACACGCAAAGAACACGATAACCATTGAAGGAACACTTCCTGTAAATGCGAAGGCAGTAAATGAATGGATTGGCGTGTGGGATCCAACTAGGTATGCAATAACTCTTTTTAAACAATCACTTGCCAACCAGGGGATAGCTTTATCGGGAAAAATAACAACAGGAACTGCGCCTGATACCGCAAAAGTTTTGGGGAGCCATCAATCAATGCCTTTATCAGAATTGCTCGTTCCATTTATGAAGCTTAGTAATAATGTACATGCCGAAATATTAATCAAGGAAATGGGAAAGGTGATGAAAGGAGAAGGAAGCTGGGAAAAGGGGTTAGATGTATTGGAAACAGAAACGGCAAAATTCGGGGTAAACACAAAAACAATGGTGATTCGGGATGGTTCAGGGATTTCACATGTAAATCTAATTCCAGCCAATCAACTCACATTGCTGTTATTTGCTGTGCAGAAGGAAAAGTGGTTTCCAGCATACCTAAATTCACTTCCAGTTGCTGGTGTTCAAAACAAAATGGTGGGTGGTTCATTAAGGAACCGCATGAAAAATTCCAGTACCGTTGGAAAAGTGAAAGCGAAAACTGGTACCATCTCTACAGTCAGCACACTCTCGGGCTATGTGACCACCAGAAGTGGACAACCACTGATTTTTTCGATTATGTTAAATAACCTGCTCGACGAATCGACAGGTAAAAAAATTGAGGATAGGCTGGTAACCATTTTAGCCAGTCAATAAGGGGGCAGTGTCGATAAGATACTACTCCCTTTATTTATTTAACGGTTGCAATTTATACATCCGTTTTTCAATATATTTCGATAAACCTAAAAAGAATTTCTAAATACATAGGATAAGGTTTTGCTTGAAAATTTCAAGAATTGATTTTACTATAAAAATGGTGAATATATAAGATAATGAA
>NZ_JBALPG010000159.1:0-3628 GCF_036965245.1 Neobacillus drentensis | reverse complement strand
AGCATTGTAAATAGGAGAGCATGATAATGAATATGACTAAAAAACAAGGACAACTGCTATCGGAGCGTTTTGAAGTGGCTTACAATCAAGTTCATGACGCCTTAAAAGACATCGTTCAAATCAATGATGAAAGATTCGTAGTTTTAGTGAAAGTTGGGGCTAAAAAATATCAAATTATTGAAACATTCAAGAAAGACTTGGAGCAATACGCACGGCTAAGAAATGCAATTGTCCATGAGAAAATGGAAGTCGGCTTCTATATTGCCGAACCTAATGCAAAGGTTGTTAATCATATTGAAAAAATTGCCAATGTATTAAGCCTTCCAAATTATGCACTTTCTATTGCTTCAAAAAATGTTGTTTATTTTGACGTTCAGGACAGCATCTTAAAAGTGACAGATGCCATTAAAGCATACGGTTATTCTAAATTTCCAATTTATAAAAATACAACATGCATCGGACTTTTAACAGCAGGATCGATAGTGAAGTGGATGGCACAAAATATGGAAAGCGGCCAGGTGAATCTTTCAGATATCCGTGTTTCAGAAATAATGAAGTACGAGAAAGATCGCCCGATTGAGATTGCAGCTAAAGATATTAATATTTTTGAGGTTGAAAATATTTTTGAAAAAGCCCATAAAAAGAAAAGGAAAATTGAGGGTGTCATTATCACTGAAAATGGGAAAATAGATGAGGCTCCTCTGGGGATTATCACGGCTTGGGATCTAATTGAAATTGATAATACAGTAGATTAATTTAAGAGGGAGCACCTAAATGGCTGCTCCCTACAATATTTAAGGAATGTCATCAAAATTAAAATCGCTTAATTGATCCATGTGGCTGGCAATCATGGCAATAATTGTTGAGGCTTCTTCTTTACTAAAAATAAAATGGGATTCGTCTTTAATTAATTCATCATCAGTTGTCCATATCCGGTTAACCCGTTTGAGGACACCGTCACCTGTTGCTTGAACGATCCCAAACTGATAAGTTACTTCCACCTCGTCATTATGCTTGAAGGCTGTAACTTCTGGCGTAGACCAGTCGACATCGATTTCCTCAAAGATATCATCGCTGTTGACTTGTTCTGCCTCAAAATACTCATCATCATCGTCAAAGTCTTCGCATTCTTCCTCATCAAATCCTTCATCTGACTGCAGATAAACTCCATCATCTGTGTAGTCGTCATAACTGTTGATGTAGTCATGAAAACTTGTGTGAACTTCCTCGATAATCTCCTCAATGTCGGAAAGTATGATTTTCGCCGTGTGTCCGCTGTCGACATCGAAGGTATCGATGTAAAATTCTTCGTTTTGAGGGTCAAAGAATAGCGAGCAGAAAAAATCACGGTCTAGTTCTTCGGAGCTTACATCCGCGTTATCAACGAAAAACTCAATCCTTGGATGTTTGGCAGCTCTTTCAATTGTCATTTGACCAACCTGATCGTATTCTTCACAAATAGACTCAAGATGATCCTGTAATTCTCCACAAACTCTGTCAAACCATTCTAACGACATCAAACATCCATCCTTTCCATGTTCACCTTATAGAGATTATTATTTCCAGACGAGAAAAATATATGTTCATTAATAAAATCGTTAGAAATAGGCAATCTAAGAATCCTGATGATTTAAAGTAAAGAAAAGTAGATTTACTTGCAGTAGTAATGGAAAGGTGGATAGATTCAATAAAATAATCGAACCATGCTTCTATATGATTAAATTATGTTTTTGTTTTCTTCTTCAGCCACTTTTTTTACTCTTTCACAAAATTGAACGACTATTTTATCACTTGCAAAAAATAAAAATAACTTGAGGAACGATTTCAACGGACGATTGGTACATGTGTATGTAAAGAGGGTCTTCTGATTGTTGAGCTGACCTAATTCATACAAGGCAGTAATTTCAAACATGTTTGCAAGCGTAAATCCTATTTTTAATTTCTTTTTATTAGGCGTATTCAAAAATTCTAATGTTTCAACATCATACTCTTGAATCCGATTTCCTTCTTTATATTTTTTTGCGATAGATACTTCCTACACCTTCATCGGTAACTTTTACTGGTTTATGATCAACTACCTGAGGCATAATTTTTTGCATGTCCTCTAATGAGCCATCTAACAATCCCCAAACCTGGTTAACAGGTGCATCAATTTCTATTTCCTTTGTCCATTTCTTCACCAAACATCACCTCAGATAAATTAATAATTAATTTAGATTAATTATACTTTAACAGAAAATATCGCTACATTTCCTAAATATCTGTTCATTTTATCTCATTTAAGTTCTAATTTACCATGTTTAACAAATCAAAAAAGCATTNNGAAATGCACCTTTTTCATGAAGCCGTTTAAAGTGATTGAAGATAAAGATATACCTTTTTGAAAAATAATGTTGCTTCATTTCCCCATATTTGATGTTTTTGGAATAATATTTTGGATCCAAAAGGGGGATTTTATTAGTCCTATTTCATGAGCACATAATATTGGATTTCAAATGCGGTATGTTACTATAAACGTAACCAAAGAAAAACGAGGTGTTGTTATGAAAATAGAAGTTTGGTCTGATTTTGTATGTCCGTTTTGTTATATTGGGAAACGTCGGTTAGAAGAGGCGGTAAGTCAATTTCCACATAAAGATCAAGTTGAGGTTGAATTCAAAAGCTTTGAGCTTGATCCGAATTCGCCGAAATACAGTGGTCAAAATATTAATGAGGTATTAGCAGACAAATATGGTATGAGTATTGAACAGGCTAAACAAGCCAATCATGGTGTTGGCCAGCAGGCAGCAACCGTTGGATTGACGTTCAATTTTGAAGAGATGAAGCCAGCAAATACCTTTGATGCCCATCGATTGGCAAAGTTTGCTAAAACAAAAGGAAAAGAAGCAGTGCTCTCTGAAAAGCTTCTTCAAGCCTATTTCACCGAATCTAAGAATATTGGAGATGTCGAAACATTGGCAGACATTGCTGAGGATTCGGGTTTAAATCGAAAAGAAGTATTAACGGTTCTTAATGATAAAACCACTTATGCCAACGAGGTACGTGCAGACGAAGGAATTGCCCAGCAGTATCGAATTGGCGGTGTTCCGTATTTTATTATCAACTCAAAATACGCTATTTCTGGTGCGCAACCATTGGAAACTTTCAAGGGGGCCATACAAAAGGTTTGGGAGGAAG
Organism: Neobacillus drentensis; assembly: GCF_036965245.1. Taxonomy (GTDB): domain Bacteria; phylum Bacillota; class Bacilli; order Bacillales; family Cytobacillaceae; genus Neobacillus; species Neobacillus drentensis_G. The sequence goes on along the minus strand of NZ_JBALPG010000159.1, from coordinate 451 downwards.
AATTTCCTGCACCAGTACTTCAGGATCTTTCAACTGACGAAGATGTCAGTTGTGCTGATGGCAACTGCGTGATTCCTGAAAAACAATAGGCCGTAAAAATAATATGGGAAAGGACGCCTAGGCTCCCTTTCCCGTTGGTATTTTGATAGACCACTTAACTGAGTCCGCGAATTCTAAATTCCCACATGTTTCCATCTTTCCAACAACTTTTCGTTTGTTCATTGCCGCTAGATGTGTTTCGCCAATCGGAGCAGACCAACCTATGCTTTCTTCTTGATGTACAGCGACTGGATGTCTTTCTTCTCGAAGTATGTCGTCTTGACGTTATTCTCCGAGACGTGTTGCGATTTCTTGATGTCACACGTCTTGAAGTGATTCTACGAGAAGTCATTCGCCGTTGAGAAATTCTTCTACGAGAAGTCATCGGGCGCTGAGAAATTCTTCTACGAGA
>NZ_JBALPG010000158.1:4954-5239 GCF_036965245.1 Neobacillus drentensis | reverse complement strand
AGTTCAATTCCTGATAATAGTATAGTAGAAGGCATTATGAGCTTACATAGATCTATTTTTGGTGACTCAAATGATTTGGTTTATAAAATGGAGAGTAAAAAGAATTTGCTTATCAATGTCGCAATAAAAGATACACATGTGGTTGGATATAAAATTGGATATGAACTTGATCACGACAAATTTTATAGCTGGTTAGGCGGGGTTGATAAAGACTTTAGGAAATATGGTGTGGCCTCTAAATTAATGGATATTCAACACCAGCATTTAAAAGAAAATGGATATAAA
>NZ_JBALPG010000158.1:0-4873 GCF_036965245.1 Neobacillus drentensis | reverse complement strand
AAAAGAAAATGGATATAAAATTGTTCAAACAAAAACAATGAATAAATGGAGGAATATGTTGATTTTGAATATTAAAAAGGGGTTCGATGTTATTAGTACATATACCGATGAAAAGGGAGAAATTAAAATAATTCTTGAAAAGTCACTAATCAACTAAATGGGCGCAAAGTTAAAAATTGGGACAGCTTAGTCAATCTCCATTTTCTTATCGTACTACTTGTAAGAACTATTTTTTTCTTACATTTTCTGTGGTGAGCTCTGATTCATAGTTGGCTAAAGGGCAGGATTGTATAAAAAATTTAATTGTAAAGAAGGGGTAACTTTTGAAAGAAACTATTCATGATTATGAAGATTTATTAGAAATGTTAGATTCCTTATTGCGGGAGCCAACTCAGTTTTGGGATCAGTTTTATTCTGACCGTGAAAAGGGCGTACCTTTTTTTACTAATTCTCCTGACGAAAATTTAGTTGGTTACTTTGAAAATAAACTATTTAGGCCAGGAAAAGTCCTTGAACTTGGCTGCGGTCCTGGTCGGAATGCAATCTATTTTGCTGAAAAAGGTTGTAACATTGATGCTGTAGATTTATCACAAGAGTCGCTTAAATGGGCAGAAGAACGAGCAATTGAAAAGAATGTAAGTGTAAACTTTATAAAAGAAAATATATTTGAATTAGACATTGAAGAAGGTACATATGACATTGTTTATGATTCAGGTTGTTTTCACCATATTGCTCCACACCGAAGAATGAGTTACATAGATTTAGTGAAAAAGGCATTAAAACCAAATGGTTTCTTTGCAATTACTTGTTTTGTTGAAGGTGGGGAGTTAGGTGGAGCAGAGATATCGGATTGGGAAGTTTATAGATTGCGAAGCCTTAAAGGTGGTTTAGGATATACAGAGGAAAAATTAAGGCTTATATTTAGGGATTTCAAGGAAATTGAAATAAGAAAAATGAAGGTAATTGAACAGCCAAATGTTGTTTTCGGTGTACCTGACTTTTTGACTGCTCTATTTCAAAAAAATTAATAATTCTTTTTTGCTCACTACTGGTGCATTACTTCAACAATGGGGTAATGCCATTTTTTATGCGACCAATTTGTGAGATTGTGAAGCAATTCACTTAAAGTAACGGTGGGCAAGAATTAAAGATCCAGCTGCCAATTTTGGCAGCTTTCTTCTTAAGCTAACGAAGCAGTTCAATAAGAAAAGATAATCTTAGATAGAAAAATAATTAATAGAATGCCGAAAAAGCCTATATTCTATATGAATATAGGCTTTTCACAATTATGTTAATCAGTTTTTAATTTTGAATACATATTTAAATCAATAAACGTGTCTTTTGATTTCTCGGACTTTCTTAAGGTGCCTTCAAATTGAAAATGCAACTTTTCCAAAAGTCTTATTGAGTTACTATTTTCAGGCATGACTTTTGCTTCAATCCTATTGAGATTAAGCGTATTAAACGCATAATCCAATAATGCGAGAATGGCTTCTGAAGCAAATCCGTTACCCCAGTATTCTTTACCAAGGTCATAACCGATTTCTGCTTTTAAATTCTCAAAGTCTAAGGAATTGTAGCCACAAGAACCGATAATTTGATTTGACTCTGATTGAATAATCGAATAGCGAATAGCTTTGTCTTCTTGATATAAGCCATCAAGCATTTCAATTATTTCTATTGCTTGACTTTCATCAGTCAAACTATAGATATTCATAAACCTTGTAACTTCAGAATCAGACCAGATTTTAAATAAGCTAGAGGAGTCTGATACCTCCATTTTTTTCAATACTAATCGTTCAGTTTGTAATTCGGTAATCAATATTTTTACCTCCATTTTGTTTTAAAATTTCTTGTTTCAACATTTGGGGTTTAGATATTGATATCTGTGCATAGTTCAGTCCCTTCACGCTTTAAGATAGCGTTATTATATACAATTAAAAAAATATTACAAGTCAGTTTGAAAATATAAACTTGATTTTTGTCGTATTAGAGTACCTGAATAACGTGCAATAAAATGCAACTTTTCTTATGGCACTAACGAGACATCATTTCTGTAATAATGAACTACATGACGCAGTTCGAAAAGCGAAAGAATATATAAGTGAAGGTTACAGATGGGTTATAGATATGGACTTAGAGAAATTCTTTGACAAAGTGAATCATGATAAGCTGATGGGGATATTGGCTAACAGAATCCAAGACCGTATGGTCTTGAAACTAATTAGGAAATACTTACAAGCGGGTGTCATGATTAATGGTGTAACTTATGATTCTGAGGAAGGAACGCCACAAGGAGGTCCACTAAGTCCTCTTCTTTCCAATATACTGCTGGATAAACTTGATAAAGAGTTGGAACGAAGGGGGCATAAGTTCGTCCGCTACGCTGATGATTGTAATATCTACATGAAGTCAAAGAAAGCTGGCGAAAGGGTAATGAACTCTATTACAAACTTTATAGAAGTGAAATTGAAACTTAAAGTAAATAGAGAGAAATCTGCAGTTGACCGCCCGTGGAAACGTAAGTTTCTAGGTTTTAGTTTTACTTTTAACAAGAAACCGAAGGTTCGAATATCCAAGGAAAGTATCAAAAGACTAAAGTCTAAGATACGCGAACTAACTTCACGTTCAAAACCCATCCCAATGGAAATAAGAATTAAGAAACTAAATCAATACCTTACGGGATGGCGTGGTTATTTTGCCTTAGCGGATACACCAAGTAAGTTTAAAGAATTTGATGAGTGGATAAGAAGACGGCTTCGTATGATTGAATGGAAACAATGGAAAACACCGAAAACTAGAGTGAGAAAACTCAAAGGATTGGGAGTAGCACCAAACAAGGCTTACGAATGGGGAAACTCCAGAAAGAAATACTGGAGAATAGCTAGTAGTCCGATTCTACACAAAACCCTTGATAACTCCTATTGGAGTAACCGAGGGCTCAAAAGTCTATATCAAAGATATGATTTTCTACGTCAAACTTAATTGAACCGCCGTATACCGAACGGTACGTACGGTGGTGTGAGAGGTCGGGGGTTAGTCACCCCCTCCTACTCGATTTATGTTAAGGTCCAGATTGAGGAATGTATTCAATAAAGAATGGATATTTATGTTGAAATATAGAGTAAAGATTGTGATAGTTTTCACTTAAATTAACGGGCAGGATAGTTGAAGAAGGAAAAGCTCAATTTGATATTGAATTAATCAAATTAGATTATTTATAGTAAGGGAGTTTTTTCTAATGGGGAATATAAGAGACTTAATCCAAACAAAGAAACCAGGTGTTGATGAATTCGATATAAACTTGGCAGAGGAAAAGTTGGGTGCGATTTTTCCCGAACAGTACAAAGAACTTTTTAAGTTAGTTAATAATGCAGAAATAGGTGAATGGATACTATATCCTATAAAAGACAATAGAAATCCTAAAAAGACCTGGGATGATGTCGTTAGACAAAACATTGAGGTTAGAGAAGAAGGTTTCCCTAATGAACTAATTGCTATTGGGGATGATGGTTCAGGTGATAAATTATGTCTAAAAATAAGTAACGGAATAATGAGGGATGAAATCTATCTTTGGTATCACGAAAATGCAAAAAATAGAAGAATATGCCCCTAATTTGAAAGACTTTATCGTGTTAATCTCCGCAGAAGAAACTGAGGATTTTGAGGAAGAATAATCCCTTATTAAGATAACGGGTGCAAGAGTACAAGAATGGATTGCTGCGGGGATCCTTTTTCTTATTCAAGTAACGGGGCATTTAGTGAAAGAAGAAATAGTATGGGAGGGATTCAATGGAAACCAATATTATAAATCGCATTACCGATGTTATGGGTAAAAATAACTTTTCAGGAACAGTTCTTGTCAAAAATGACAATAAAATTTTGGCAGAGAAAAGTTATGGTTACGCTAATCGTTCTGAGCAAATTGAAAATAGCTTCGATACACGATTTGGAATAGCATCGGGTTGTAAACTATTTACATCGATAGCAATTTGCCAGCTTGTGGAGGATGGAATACTTTCTTTTGAAACAAAGTTAGAAGATTGTCTTAATGTTTCTTTTCCTAATTTTGATAAGGATATAACCATTCATCACCTTTTAACACATACGGCTGGAATACCTGATTACTTTGATGAGGAAGTTATGGATGACTTTGAAGAGTTGTGGGTTAAGAACCCGATGTATCTCATAAGAACTTTGGAAGATTTCTTACCATTATTTCAGAATCAACCAATGAAATTAAAAGTAGGCGAAAGATTTCATTATAATAATGCGGGATACATTTTACTTGGTCTAATTATAGAGCAAGCAAGTCAGTTTAAATTCGCTGATTACATTGAGGAAAATATTTTTAAAAAAGCTGGTATGGCTGACTCGGGTTATTTTGAATTTGATTCTCTACCCCAAAGAACGGCACTTGGTTATATTGACTTCCCTAATGGTACTTGGAAGACGAACATTTACTCATTGCCCGTAAAAGGTGGTTCAGATGGTGGGGCGTTCGTTACCGTGAATGAGATGGCAAATTTATGGGATGCACTTATAAATAATCAATTATTAAGTGAAGAATACACTCGCAAGTTACTTACTCCATATATTAAAACTAATGATAAAAATAGCTTTTATGGTTATGGAGTATGGATTGAGAAAAATGATAATGAGATTTTGAAATATCACATAATGGGGTATGACCCTGGAGTTAGTTTCCATTCTGCTTTTTATCCTGAGACCTTAATTAAAACTGTTATATGTTCGAACAAGTCGGAAGGAGCATATGACATTATGAAAGAAATTGAGGAAGAAATATTAAAACAAAAACAATAATCATCTGAGTTTGTGAAATAATGATAACTTAAACTACCATGAAAATTAA
>NZ_JBALPG010000157.1:0-5858 GCF_036965245.1 Neobacillus drentensis | reverse complement strand
TCAATCCAGTGAACGTCCTTTTCTCCTGCTTTGGCATCTGTACGATCAGAGATGGTTAACTTAGTTAAATCCGCTCCAAATTTTTGCCAGCGATCTGCCACTAGCTTTCCGTCCACGTAAACTCGAATTCCGTCATCAGCATTCAATTTAAGCACATAATCTCCAGCCGCAATACGTTTTGCTGTTGTATATCTCGCCGAAAAATGATCTGCTCCAATACCTGCTGCCGGGCTACCAGGGAATTTTTCTGATAGCTTATCTGTAGAGATTACCTTTGCAGCGGCCGGCATTCCCGATAACGAGTCATTTGGATAGTAATAAGCAAGCCAGGAACCAAATGGTACTACATCTGAGAATACACCTGCGGCGGCTACATTTTCTAAGTAACGGGTTTTAACCGTATGCTGGCCTTCCGCTACTCCCAGCCATAAGGCTTTTTCCATTCCGCCGGTATAGTCCGTCCAGCGATTAATCTTGGTTTCTCCATCAACTTCTACTTTGACTCCATCATCTGCAAATGTCTGTAAGAAGTAATCGCCCTTTGCATATGTTCCCGATTGATCAATGTCAGCTACAAAATAATCGCTCGGATAGCCGCTTGCCGGACTTCCATAGCCCCAATTGTAATGGGCTTCTTTGCCAGTCTTTAATCCAAGCACCGGGAATGGAGTAAGAGAAACATCCACATAACCGTTTAAAATATCTTCACGATACTCTACTTCAATCCAGTGAACGTCCTTTTCTCCCTCTTTAGCATCTTTACTGTCAGAGATGGTTAATTTTATTCTATCTTCTCCAGGTTTTTGCCAACGATCCACCACTAGCTTTCCGTCTACATAAACTCGGATTCCATCGTCGGCATTCAAATTGAGCATATAATCTCCAGCTGAAATACGTTTTGCTGTTGTATATCTTGCCGAAAAATGATCTGCTCCAATTCCCTTCGCAGGGCTGCCAGGGAATTTTTCTGATAGCTTCTCTGTAGAGATCACCTTTGCTGATGCTGGCATTCCTGATAACGAGTCATTTGGATAGTAATAGGCAAGCCAGGAACCAAATGGTACTATATCTGAGAATACACCTGCACCGGATACATTTTCGTAATAACTTGTTTTTACCGAGTGCTGACCATCCGTTACTCCCAACCAAAGAGCTTTTTCAATCCCGCCAGTGTAGTCCGTCCATCGATTGATCTTTGTTACCCCATCTACTTCAACTTTAACACCATCATCCGCAAAAGTTTGCAGGAAGTAATCGCCCTTTGCATACGTTCCGGATTGATCAAATTCAGCCTTGAAATGATCAATTGGAAACCCGCTTGCCGGACTTCCATAGCCCCAATTGTAATGGACTTCCTTTTGAGGTGCTGGTTTATAAACAGGATCACTATTTTCGTTTGCATAAACAAGATTATTGGGAACAAAAACAGATGAGAGCAAGCCTATTAAAGATACCTTTATTAAGTTTTTACTAGACAAACCTATAATCAACCCCCACAATTCTATTATTCTATTATTACACATAAAGAATAATATCATAATTTGGTTGGTTAAGTCATAATTTATCTAAATTTGTAAGTTAGAATTTATCACCAAGTTTATTTGATTACAGATAAACGAAAGAAGTAAACATATAAAAAATCCTCTTCAGGCATTGAAGAGGATTTTTTTAATAACCACCTGCATTATTTTTTCTGAGGAAATAACGATTTCATACTATACTGTTTTCCCCTTAGTAAATCATATTCAATCAGCTTATAGTCTTCTAACAGCTGTTCTTGTTTTTTTGTCAGTTTAGTCATCAACTTTTGATCGCTGCCAACTTTTGCAGTACCTTTCATTGCTGGTATTTCATTTCTAAGTTGATCAAGTAAGTTATAAAAAGGAGGTTTTTCCAACCCCATCATTTCATAAACGATTGGTGCTAGATAGATTGGACTAATTGTATTTAGGTCATAATGTTCCGTGTCAAAATTTGAATAGATTAAAAGCGGTGTTTCAAAATATTTTAATTCCCTAACCTTCGGATCTTTATCATGATAGCCAGCTTCTTTATATACGGAATAATCCTCACCAAGAATCGGTAAATGATCACCCCAAAAAACCACTATGGTAGGCTCACCTATTTGTTCTAATTGATCAACTAAAAATTTAAATGCCTCATCGGATCTTCTAAGTCCTTCTGCATATACTTTTAATTGCGAGATTGATTCTGGCTCCAGACCTGATACCTCAATTGGATATTCAGGATAATTTTTTTCCAGGTATGGCATGTGGTTTTGAATAGATACCGAATGAATAAACATTGGCTTATCCTGATTTTTTATATTGTCTAGAATCTCAAGAGTAAGTGATTCATCAGTAATAAGACCTCCGCCCGCTCTCTCTGTATGAGTCATTGTTCCCTCATCCAAAAATTTATCAAAACCTAACGTTTTATACACAAGATTTCGTTTATAAAACACTTTACTTCCAGGATGAATAGCTAACGATTTGTAGCCTTTATTTTCTAAATCACTTACTATCGTTGGAATAAATGTTTGTTGTGGCACCAAATCTTGATAAGGAATGGCTCCCTCGTTTAAGAATGACATAGTAAATCCTGTTAACGCTTCAAATTCAACATTCGCTGTTCCTCCACCAAAGTTTGAAGAAAGAATTTGACCTGATGAATAATTAGTCATGAATTGACGTATATTTCTAATTGGATCTTCACTAAAACCAATATTTAGTTTTGTTGGATCCCAGAATGTTTCACTCATTAAATAAATAATATTAGGTGATTTTTCATTTCGACGAGAACTGTCAGAACTTGTTAAATATTTTCGAACAGTCTTTTCTACTTTTTGTTTCGAATATCCTTCTGGTTCTTCAAACACCTTATTTTGCAAATTCAAAACAAAGCCAAATAAAAATCCATTGGTTTGGTAATTATAAATTTGGTTCCACTTTACAATTTCGATATCACTTTTTTCCACAAGTGATTTCATAAATGTATTAGGGAAATACGTAAACGAATAAATCATGATTAGTGAAATAACAAAAATTAATCCCCTCATCCAAATGGCTATCTTTAATTTAGGCAGCAAGAACATGACGATTCCAACCAATACGAATATGAAAACGACGGAAATCACTTGATTAATAGAAAGATAATCCCTAATCATCGGTATTACATCTTTTAAATTACTGATTTGATTGTAGTCACCCGGGTATAAAGGCTCTCCTCGCAGGTTTAGTTTATTGTAATGGATAAATCCAATAGTCAATAAAAAGATACTAGTGATGAACGAACTAATATAGATGTTTCCAACCAATACGAAGATTAACAAGAATAGTATCAATAAATACAACACACCTGCAAAAAAGGCCTTTGGTTTTTCTCCAATCCATTGGTTTGTAAGCAGGGGATCTTTTAAGGTTTGGAAATACTGAAAATAATAGTTGATTATAAATGATAATCCAAATAATAAAAGAAAAATTAATAAATATTTTGATAATACCAAAACCCAAGGGTACTGATTTTTTAACTTGTTATAGATCTTTAATTGGATCTTAAATGTGGAAAAAAGGGCTAGGAAAAATATAAAAAAGTAAATTGCAAACTTAGTTGTATCTTCCTGCATCCAGTGAATAATATATTCTATTTTAAATTCATTTCGAAACATTTTGCCAATAAATATTAAAAAGAAAGAAAATAGACTATTTACTGCTATGAATGCAGCTATACGTTGTATGAAATGCTTTTTCAATTCCATTTCTCCCAAATATATTGTATATAACTTCTTTAAGCTGATTTTCCATCGAGTATATCACAATAATTTTTTTTATCATAGCAATATTAGCAAGTGAAAACAATATATTGCAAGCAACAAAAAAACACTTACTAAGACTAGTAAGTGTTTTTTTGTCTTTCAGTTGACTTATTTTCCCTTTTGACTAGTTGAATCATTTTGTGAATCCACTTGATCTTCATTTAAAAACTGTTTGATGGCTTGTTTATTTTCTTCAAAATCAATTTCAAGGACAGAACCTGCATGTTCATAATTGCCCATTTTATATGAATTTTCAACAGGAATTGTTAATGTTTCTATTTCGTCTGGTGGATTTAAGAAAAAGTCCTTTAATAATTCTAATCGGTCAATCCCTTCCAAGTTAGTTTCAATATACGGCTGAATCGTACCAACTAACTTTGGTAATTTTGTTACACCATTAACACTAATAATCTCATCCTTTAAAGCATTAATTACCTTTTGTTGACGCTCTACACGGCCGAAATCACCGTTTGCATCATGTCTAAAACGAGCATACCCCAGCAGCTCTTTACCATTTAAATATTGTAAGCCAGGTTTTAAAACAACACCTATATTTTCGGACATTCTCTTTTCAACATCCATTTCAATCCCATTAGGAGCCAGTGTATCTACTACTGATTCAAATCCTTTAAAATCAATCATCGCATAGTAGTGAATATCGATATCAAAATTTTTCTTTATTGTTTGCCTAAGCAACTCTGGTCCGCCGAGAAAGTACGCCGTATTAATTTTATAATTTCTATGATTTGGAATTTCAACATAAATGTCCCGCATCAGAGAAACGATTTTTGCCGTTTGGTTTTTAGGATCGTATTGGGCAATCATTATCGTATCAGTACGTGACTTTTCCTCTCCTCTGGAGTCTACCCCTAATAAAAGAATATTAACTTTATCCATCTTTTCCTTTTTAGTACCATTAAACTCCTGCTTTGCTTTTTCATTCGTAACAATGTTTTTACCTGAAGCTTGTTTTAAACCTTGTGAATATTGATAATAAATATATCCTGAAAGCCCTAGTAATAGCGCGAAGAATCCCAAGAAAACTTTTTTTAATTTCGTTTTGCTTTTCTTTTTTTTGTATAATTGTCGATTCATAGATTCCATCCTTTTCAAACAATTGATATACCAAAATTAATTATATAATGTTTTTTGAAAAATTTGTTGATTTCTGTAAAATNNTTTCTATATAAAAAAAGACTAGAAATCTATTTTTGATTCTAGTCCTAAAATTTGGTTAATGGTTACTAATTTAACTCCATTCATTTTTAATAGAAAAATAAATTAATAAATTTTGAAATACTCAACAATTCCGTCAGCTAATGCTTGTGCTAATTTATTTTGATAAGAATCTATAAATAATTTTTGACGTTCGCTTGCATTGTTAATAAAACCAATCTCTACTAGAGTTGCAGGCATAGCTGTTTCACGTATAACTGCAAATGATGCTCCATCCGTTCCACGATTTTTCGCACCTGTATAGCCAACCATATTTCCTTGAATTAAGTTTGCTAGTGTCATACTCTTTGAAATTCTTTCTGGATTATTATGCATAGCACTATTAAATATAGGAGGATACTTTGGATTATATTCATAGTAATAACCCTCAATACCAGCAGCGGACGTCACACCTTCTCCTGTTGAGTTTGTATGAATACTAACGAAAATATCTGCTGCTAAATCATTCGCCATTCGAGGGCGATCTAACAATTCTACTGTGGTATCGGTATTACGAGACATAATAACCCTATAGCCGCGATTCACCAATAATGCTTTAACCTTTTTTGCAACGGCAAAATTCAAGTCTGCTTCATGATAAACGCCAACAATTGCACCTGGATCTGAACCACCATGTCCCGGATCTAAAAATACAGTTAGTGGCTGCTTGAATGCAGTGCTTTTATTGACTGGTTCACCTTGACCTTTAGGAACTAACTTAATTTCAATTGCCTCTAAGCGTTTTGAAAGCCCTTCTGAGCCAGCTTTCATCCCATTTTTTGCCCAGCCTAGCCAACCAAAGTCTTGTGTATGAACACGATAATAAATA